>NZ_JBHUBS010000009.1:0-297287 GCF_042788835.1 Streptomyces sp. NPDC056883
TCCACCGAGGTGGACGGGGTATCAACTTTTTGGCGTTGATTTTTGGCACGCTGTTGAGTTCTCAAGGAACGGACGCTTCCTTTGTACTCACCCTCTCGGGCTTTCCTCCGGGCTTTCGTTCTGTTCTGTTCTTGCGTTTCAGACTCTATCAGAGTCCGTCTCGCTTGTTTTCCGCCTTCCAGGTCATCCGCTTTCGCGTTTTCCCTTTCCGGCGAGTTCGACTCTATCAGATCCTTTCGGGCCTGACTCCCAGTCAACGGGTTTTGTCGTTGGGGTTGTTGGGCCCTTGCGACGAGTGAGACAGTAGCGGATTCCTTGCCCCCGAACCTAATCGGCGGCTGCGTCCGTGGACGCGGATTCCTCATTCGCAAATACGCATGAAAACGGGACGACAAAGTGAGTCGTTCGTTCGAATGTGTAGTGCGGGATGGCTGTCCGGGGACCGACCGGGGTCGGCGCTCACTTCGGACAACTCGAAGAACCTTACGGATCCGGCACGGGTGTGTCAACCCCAGGCTGACCCGCCCCACCGAGCGCACAAACCTGACGCCGTCCTCACCCCTCAGGGTCTAGCCTCTCCCCCATGACTACGCGTGCGCTCACGCTCGACCTTCGCTGGTGGGCCGCCTGACGGCGGCCGACCATCCACGCGAGCACGCACGCGCTCGACGGCCGCCGATCACGGCGGCCGTTTCTGTTTCTCCCCTCCCGGGAGTGGCTCGGTCGCCCGACGCGGTGGCGTCGACGCCCACACCGACACGAGCAGGGAGCAGGGACATGACGAGGATCTTCAGCGGGGTCAAGCCGACGGGGCATCTGACGCTGGGGAACTACCTGGGAGCCGTACGGCAGTGGGTCGCCGCCGAGCAGGAGCCCGACGAGGCGCTGTTCTGCGTGGTCGATCTGCACGCCCTGACCGTCGAGCACGATCCGGCCCGGGTGCGCCGGCTCAGTCGGCAGGCGGCGACGCTGTTGCTCGCCGCCGGGCTGACTCCCGAGAAGTGCACGTTGTTCGTGCAGAGCCACGTGGACGAGCACGCCCGGCTCTCGTACCTGCTGGAGTGCACCGCTTCGGACGGGGAGCTGCGGCGGATGGTGCAGTACAAGGAGAAGACGGCGAAGGCGCAGGCCTCGGGGGAAGGGGTGCGGCTGTCGCTGCTCACCTATCCCGTGCTGATGGCCGCCGACATCCTGGCGTACCGGACCGGGGAGGTGCCCGTCGGGGAGGACCAGCGCCAGCACGTCGAGCTGACCCGGGACCTGGCGGTGCGGTTCAACCAGCGGTACGGGTACACCTTCACCGTGCCCAAGGCCACGCATCCGGTGGTGGCGGCGCGGGTCATGGACCTGCAGGACCCGACCTCGAAGATGGGGAAGTCGGGGGACACCGGGCCCGGGGTGGTGTTCATCCTCGACGAGCCCGAGGCGGTGCGGAAGAAGGTCATGCGGGCCGTCACCGACACCGGGGACGGTGGGGTCGTCTACGACCGGGCGGAGCGGCCGGGGGTGGCGAACCTGCTGGACATCCTCGCCGCCTGCACCGGGGGCGATCCGGCCGCGCTCGCCGACGGGTACACCGGGTACGGGGCGCTCAAGCGGGACGTGGCCGACGCCGTCGTGGAGCTGCTGCGGCCGGTCCGCGTACGGCACGCGGAGCTGGCGGCCGATCCGGGCACGGTGGAGGCGGTGCTGCGTGCGGGGGCCGGGCGGGCGCGGGCGATCGCGCGGCCCGTCGTCGATGAGGCGTACCGGGCCATCGGGCTGCTGGAGCCCTGAGGGGAGGTGGGCTGGTCATCGTCGTTACGGGGCTGCGCGCGCAGCCCCGTAACGGACGGCGGGTGTCAGCTGTTGCCGGAGGCGAGTTCGCGGCTGCGGTCGCGGGCCGCTTCGAGGGCGGCGATCAGGGCTGCCCGTACGCCGTGCTTCTCCAGCTCCACGATCGCGTTGATGGTGGTGCCCGCCGGGGAGGTGACGGCTTCGCGGAGCTTGACCGGGTGTTCGCCGCTGTCGCGGAGCATGACGGCGGCGCCGACGGCGGCCTGGACGATGAGGTCGTGGGCCTGGGCGCGGGGCAGTCCGAGGAGGATGCCGGCGTCGGTCATGGCCTCGACGAGGTAGTAGAAGTAGGCGGGGCCGGAGCCGGAGAGGGCGGTGGCCGCGTCCTGCTGGGATTCCGGGACGCGGAGGGTCTTGCCGACGCCGCCGAAGATCTCCTCGGTGTGCGCGAGGTGCGCGGCGGTGGCGTGGCTGCCGGCCGAGATGACGGACATGGCCTCGTCGACGAGGGCCGGGGTGTTCGTCATGACGCGGACGACGGGGGTGCCCTGGGCCAGGCGCTCCTCGAAGAAGGAGGTCGGGATGCCGGCCGCGCCGCTGATGACCAGCCGGTCCGCGGGGACGTGCGGGGCGAGCTCTTCGAGGAGCTTGCCCATGTCCTGCGGCTTCACGGTGAGGATCAGCGTGTCGGCGCGCTTGGCGGCCTCGGCGTTGGTGACGGCCTCGACGCCGTAGCGGGTGCGGAGCTCCTCGGCGCGTTCCGGGCGGCGGGCGGTGACGAGGAGCTTGGAGGCGGGCCAGCCGCCGCGGATCATCCCGCTGAGCAGGGCCTCGCCGATCTTGCCGGTACCGAGGACTGCGACTGTCTGGGTCATGCCCGATTCACCTCGCGGAACTGTTCCTGCACGCGTGCATGGTTTGCGTCTGCGTCCTCATCCTTGCACCCGTGCCGGGAACCGGGGCGGGCTGTCCGCAGTGCGGTCAGGGGGTTCCGGTCAGGGTGTGCGGCGGCGGAGGGTCGCGGCGCCGAGGGCGAGGACCAGGAGGGCGCATCCGGCGACGATGCCGGCGTCGCGGACGAAGTCGGCGGTCATGTCGGTGTGGGTGAGGACCTGGTTCATGCCGTCGACGGCGTAGGACATGGGCAGGACGTTCGAGATCGCTTCCAGGACGGGCTGCATGGTGTCGCGGGCGGCGAAGAGGCCGCACAGCAGGAGCTGCGGGAAGATCACCGCCGGCATGAACTGGACGGCCTGGAACTCGGACGCCGCGAAGGCGGAGACGAAGAGGCCGAGTGCGGTGCCGAGCAGGGCGTCGAGGAGGGCGACGAGCAGGAGCAGCCACGGGGAGCCGACGACGTCGAGGCCGAGGACCCAGAGGGCGACGCCGGTGGCGAGCAGGGACTGGACGACCGCCATGGCGCCGAAGGCGAGGGCGTAGCCGGCGATGAGGTCGCCCTTGCCGAGCGGCATGGCGAGGAGGCGTTCGAGGGTGCCGGAGGTGCGCTCGCGCAGGGTCGCGATGGAGGTGATCAGGAACATCGTGATGAGGGGGAAGATCCCGAGGAGGGACGCGCCGATGCCGTCGAAGGTCCGCGGGCTGCCGTCGAAGACGTAGCGGAGCAGGACCAGCATCAGTACAGGGACCAGCAGCATCAGCGCGATGGAGCGCGGGTCGTGGCGGAGCTGGCGCAGGACGCGGGCGGCGGTGGCGAGGGTGCGGGCGGTGCTCATCGGGTGCTCCCGTGGGGGGCTGCGGGGGTGGCTTCGGCGTTGGCGTCGGCTTCGGCGTTCGCGGCGTCGACGAGGCGGAGGAAGCCCTCTTCGACGGTGTCCGCGTGGGTACGGGTGCGCAGTGCCTCGGGGGTGTCCTGCGCGAGGAGGCGGCCCTCGCGCATGAGGAGGAGGTCGTGGCAGCGCTCGGCTTCGTCCATGACGTGGGAGGAGACGAGGAGGGTGGCGCCCCGGGTGGCGGCGAGGTCGTGGAAGAGGTTCCACAGGTCGCGGCGCAGCACCGGGTCCAGGCCGACGGTCGGCTCGTCGAGGACGAGGAGCTCGGGGCTGCCGAGGAGGGCGACCGCGAGGGAGACCCTGCTGCGCTGGCCGCCGGAGAGGTTTCCGGCGAGGGCGGTGGTGTGGGTGGTGAGGTCGACGTCGGCGATGGCCCGGGTGACGGTCTCGCGGCGGCGCTCGGCGGCGGCGCGGCCGGGGTCGAGGATCGCGGCGAAGTAGTCGAGGTTCTGCCGGACGGTGAGGTCGTCGTAGACGGAGGGCGCCTGGGTGACGTAGCCGATGCGGGAGCGGAGTCCGGGGTGGCCGGCGGGGTGGCCGAGGACGTCGAGGGTGCCGGTGACGTGGGCCTGGGTGCCGACGACGGCGCGCATCAGGGTGGACTTTCCGCAGCCGGAGGGGCCGAGGAGGCCGGTGATGCGGCCGCGGGGGACGTCGAAGGAGAGGCCGTCGAGGACGGTGCGGGGGTTGCGGCCGGTGCCGCGGCGGACGGTGAGGCCGTCGGCGTGGACGGCGGCGGCCGCTTGGTTATTCATCATGTGATGAATAATGCTCCTGGCGGTGCCCCGGCGCAAGGCTGGGGCGGTGCCGGGGCTACTTCTTGCGCTTGGGGCGGCGGGCGGCCGGGTTGCCCGTACGGGAGCTGCGCCGCCGGGTGAACTCGGCCGAGGCGCGCTCGTACTCGGTGCGGCGCAGCTTCTCGCCGGGGGCCTCGACGAAGCAGCGCAGGAAGTACGCGATGAGGCTGCCGATGAAACCGATCGCCTTCAGGCCCTTGAGCGCGGTCTCGTCGGAGGACGGGGGCTGCCGGCGGCTGAAGGATTCCCAGGTCTTGACGAAGGCGATGGAGCTGGCGATCGCGAAGAGGATGACGACCGAGATGCTGAGGAAGGCGCCGACGTTGCCGATCTCCAGGCCCTCGTAGGAGAAGCGCAGCAGGAAGGCGCTGATGACGGCGAGGACCAGCGCACCGGCGGCCACGCCGACGCGGCGCGCGCCGTAGCCGCCGTCGTGGTTCACCCAGGTGGTACCGAAGAACCGGATCGGCTCGGGCTCGGGGCCGACGGGCACGGCGGGCTGCGGCTGGGCCTCGGCGGCCGGCTCGGCGGGGGTCTGGTCTCGCTGGTCGTCGCTCACACCAGCGATTATCCCCCGCCGGGCGGCGTCGGCCCGGGGTGTCTCACGGGGCGGGCCGTGGGATGGACCGGATGGACGTCAGGCGCAGTGGGTGGCGACGTAGCCGTCGCTGCCGGTCTTCACGTAGGCGTCGGCGACGAACTCGCCGTTGCCGACGCAGTCCCAGATGTTCGACGTGCCGTACGGGCCCGAGACGTTCGTGCCCTCGGTCTGGCAGCGGATCGAGACGTAGGCGCCGAGCGGCAGGACCCGGCTGACCGAGTAGTTGGTGCCGGGACCGCGGCGGACGTTCACGCGGTAGCCGGGCGCGACCGGGAACGTCGGGAAACCCGACCCCGACTCGAGGCTCTGCACTTGGCTTGAATCGCTCTCAACGGACATGTGGAAACTCCCCCCTTGGATGTTGCCGTGCGCAACCCGCGCAGGGTAGCAAGACCTTGGAGAATCGCACGGGCCATCGACTAGGCTCCGGCGGGGGTGGTGAGCGGTGCGTTCAGTGCGGGCGGACTACGCGGGTTTTCCGGAGTACGCCGGGCAGTACCGGCTCGAGTCCGTGCTCGGTTCCGGCGGCATGGGCGTCGTCCACCTGGCCACCTCCGAGTCGGGGCTGAAACTCGCCGTCAAGATCGTGCATCCGCAGCACGCCGTGGACCCGGAGTTCCGGGCCCGTTTCCGGCAGGAGGTCGCGGCCGCGCGGCGGGTGAGCGGAGCGTTCACCGCACCTGTCGTGGATGCGGACCCCGACGCCGAACGGCCTTGGATGGCCACGCTGTTCATCGACTCCCCGACGCTCTCCGAGCGGGTACGGGACCGCGTACTGGAACCCAAGGAGCTGACCCGGCTCGCCGCCGGGCTGGCCGAGGCCCTGCGGGACATCCACCGGGCCGGGGTCGTGCACCGGGATCTGAAGCCCAGCAACGTGCTGATGGCCCCGGACGGGGTGCGGGTCATCGACTTCGGGATCTCGCGGCCCGCCGACAGCGACCTGCGCACCGAGACGGGGAAGCTGATCGGAACCCCGCCCTTCATGGCGCCGGAGCAGTTCCAGCGGCCGCGGGAGGTCGGGACCGCGGCCGATGTGTTCGCCCTGGGGGCGGTGCTCGTCTACGCGGCGACCGGGCGGGGGCCGTTCGACTCCGACAGCCACTACCTGGTGGCGTACCAGGTGGTGCACAGCGAGCCGGACCTCACCGGGCTGCCCGAGCGGCTGGCGCCGCTGGTCGCGCAGTGCCTGGCCAAGGATCCTGCGGAGCGGCCGAGCGCGGACGCGCTGATCGTGGCGCTGCGGGCGGTGGCGTACCCGACGGATCTGGACACGCAGGCCTTCATCCCGCAGCCGCGGCAACCGGTGCCCGACGAGGAGGTCACGCACCGGCGGGAGCAGGTCGCCGCCCCGGCCCCGTCACCCCCGGGCCGGCGACGGCGGACCCGGGGAGCAGTCGCGGCGGCGGTGGGGCTGCTGCTGGCGGGTGGGTCCGTAGCCGGCTATCTGTGGTCCGCGCCCGGCGACAAGCCTCCGAAACAGGCCGCCGCCCCGGGGGTGTCCACACCGCAGCAGGTCCTGCCCTGGTCAGTGCCGCTGGGCGCATACGCCGCGGCATGCTCCTGGCAGGCTTCGGCCCTGTACTGCTCGGGGCCCGGGTCGGACGCGATGCGGCTCAGCCCCGGGGACGGGTCGACGCTGTGGTCCGTACGGACGGTTGTCCCGCACTCCCGGCCCGTGGCCGACAGTGCGCCGATGCACGGGGGTGGGCTGGTCCTCGCGGTGACACCGGGAAGCGGGAGCGAACTGCTGCGGGCCCTGGATCCGGCGACGGGCGCGGAGCGCTGGAAGCGGACCCTGCCGAGTGGCGCGCACGCCCTGCCCGCCGGCGGGCAGGTACTGATCACGGCAGCGGATGGAACCGTCACCGCGCTGGATTCCGCGACCGGCACTCCGCGCTGGACCAAGAAGATCGGCGGGGCCGGTTCCGAGTGGTGGAGCGGACGGGAGGAGTCGGGGGAGCCTGCCGCGCTGTACGTGTCGACGCCCGACGAGGACGGCAGAACAACTCGGCTTTCGGTGGTGGACCCGGCGAGCGGGGTGCCCCGCTGGCAGGTCCGGTCTCCGGGAATGCTCCATCCCGTGGGGACGGCGGGCGGCGGACTCTACCTGCTGGACAGCGACGTACGGACCAGGACGGACGCGGTCGTACGGGTGGACCTGGCCACGCGTGCCGTACGGCGGGTGCGGCTGGCCTCGCCGCTGTACGACGCCCAGGCGACGGTGGGGCCGGACGGCGTCGTGTACGCGTTCGGGGCCACGGGCGCGCTGGCGGCGATCGGCGCGGCCAAGGAGGAGTGGCGGCTGGAGACCGGCGTGGCGGTGGCCTCCCGGCCCGTGTTCGCCGACGGGCGGGTCTACCTGAGCGCGTCAGACGGGCGGCTGCTCGCCGTGGACGCGCGTGCGGGGAAGTTGCTGGGGCAGACCAAGCCCCGGATCGGGACCGGGAAGGACACCTTCGCGGCGAGTCTGCCCGCGCCCGTCGTCGGGGACGGCCGGGTGTACGCCTCGGCGCCGGACGGGAGCGTGTTCGCCGTGGTGGCGGGGGATCCCGCGGGGTGGTGACGCCGGGCGGGGTCGGTCCGTAGGGCGCGGGAACGCGGAAGGCCCCGCCCGACGGATGTCGGGCGGGGCCTTCGCCGTGGGTGCCGGGGTCAGCGCTCCAGGAGGCTGACGTCGCGGACCGCGCCCTTGTCGGCGCTGGTGGCCATCGCCGCGTAGGCGCGCAGGGCCGCGGAGACCTTGCGCTCGCGGTTCTTCGGGGCGTAGACGCCGCCCAGGGCCTCGTGGCGGGCGGCCAGCGTGGCTTCGTCGACCAGGAGCTCGATGGAGCGGTTCGGGATGTCGATGCGGATGCGGTCGCCGTCCTCCACGACCGCGATGGAGCCGCCCGCGGCCGCCTCCGGGGAGGCGTGGCCGATGGAGAGGCCCGAGGTGCCGCCGGAGAAGCGGCCGTCCGTGACCAGGGCGCAGAGCTTGCCGAGGCCGCGGCCCTTGAGGAAGGACGTCGGGTAGAGCATCTCCTGCATGCCGGGACCGCCGCGCGGGCCCTCGTAGCGGATGACGACCACGTCGCCGGCCTTGATCTCCTTGCGGAGGATCTTGTCGACGGCCTCGTCCTGCGATTCGCAGACCACGGCCGGGCCCTCGAAGGTCCAGATCGACTCGTCGACGCCGGCGGTCTTCACGACGCAGCCGTCGAGCGCGATGTTGCCGCGCAGGACGGCGAGGCCGCCGTCCTTGGAGTACGCGTGCTGGACGGAGCGGATGCAGCCGCCCTCGGCGTCGAGGTCGAGGGTGTCCCAGCGCTCGGACTGGGAGAAGGCGGAGGCGGAGCGCTGGCAGCCGGGGCCCGCGTGCCACAGCTCCACGACCTCCTCGGGGGCCGTGCCGGAGCGGACGTCCCACTTCGCGAGCCATTCCTCCAGGTTGGCGGAGTGGACCGAGTTGACGTCCTTGTTGAGGAGTCCGCCGCGGTGCAGCTCGCCGAGGAGGGCGGGGATGCCGCCGGCCCGGTGGATGTCCTCCATGTAGTACGTGCCGCCGGGCGCCACGTTCGGCGCGACCTTGGCGAGGCACGGGACCCGGCGGGAGACCTCGTCGATGTCCGTGAGGTCGTACTTCAGACCGGCTTCCTGCGCGGCGGCGAGGAGGTGCAGGATCGTGTTCGTGGAGCCGCCCATGGCGATGTCGAGGGCCATGGCGTTCTCGAAGGCCTCGCGGGTCGCGATGTTGCGGGGCAGGACCGACTCGTCGCCCTGCTCGTAGTAGCGCTTGGTGATCTCGACGATCGTGCGGCCGGCGTCCTCGTACAGGGCGCGGCGGGCGGTGTGCGTCGCCAGGACCGAGCCGTTGCCGGGGAGGGCCAGGCCGATGGCCTCGGCGAGGCAGTTCATCGAGTTGGCGGTGAACATGCCGGAACAGCTGCCGCAGGTCGGACAGGCGTTCTCCTCGATGCGCAGCACGTCCTCGTCGGAGACGCTGTCGTTCGAGGCGTCCACCATCGCGTCGATCAGGTCGAGCTTGCGGACGGTGCCGTCGACGAGGGTGGCCTGGCCGGCCTCCATCGGGCCGCCGGAGACGAAGACGACCGGGATGTTGAGGCGCATGGCGGCCATCAGCATGCCGGGGGTGATCTTGTCGCAGTTGGAGATGCAGATCAGCGCGTCGGCGCAGTGCGCCTCCACCATGTACTCGACCGAGTCCGCGATCAGGTCGCGGGAGGGCAGGGAGTACAGCATGCCGCCGTGGCCCATGGCGATGCCGTCGTCGACCGCGATGGTGTTGAACTCGCGGGGGACGGCGCCGGCGGCCAGGATCGCGTCGGAGACGATGCGGCCGACCGGGGCCAGGTGGGTGTGGCCGGGGACGAACTCGGTGAAGGAGTTGGCGACCGCGATGATCGGCTTCCCGATGTCCGCGCTCGCTACGCCCGAGGCGCGCATCAGGGCACGTGCGCCTGCCATGTTGCGGCCGTGGGTGACGGTGCGGGACCTCAGCTCGGGCATCGGATCTCTCCCCATGTGTGCGGTGACGCGAGCGCCTGCCGCGACTGTGGATATGGCTCGGTTACGAGGCTACGCCCCCTGCCCGGGATCCGGACGCGCTGTCCGGATCCCGGGACGGGCGGCTCAGCAATTGGGCACGGTGGCGTCATTCCTCGGTGAGGTAGCGCTGGAGGGTGGGAGCCACCAGATCGATGATCGTCTCCGGGTCCGCCGATGCGAGGGGCTCGACCTGGACGACGTAGCGCAGGATCGCGATGCCGACCATGTGGGAGGCGGCGAGCTCGGCGCGGAAGGTCGGGTCGGGGACGTTGAGGTCGGCCGCGATCCGCTCCAGCAGCCGGTGCAGGATCAGCCGGCGGAGCACCTTCGCGGCGGCCTCGTGGGTGAGGGCCGAGCGCATCACCGCGAGCAGCGGGGTCCGGGTGACCGGGTTCTCCCAGACGCCGAGGAAGTAGCGGGCCAGGCGCTCGCCGATGCCGTCGGGGCCCGCGCCGATGATCGCGGGCAGGACGAGGGCGGGCTCCATGCTGAGCTCGATCGCGGTGGCGAAGAGCTCGTCCTTGCTGCCGAAGTAGTGGTGCACCAGGGCCGGGTCCACGCCGGCGGCCTTGGCGATCCCGCGGACGGAGGTCTTGTCGTAGCCGCGCGCGGCGAACTCGGCGCGGGCCGCGAGGCGGATGCGCTCCTGGGTGCCGGGACCGTCGTCGGCCTCGTCCTGGCGGGGGCGGCCGGGGCCGCGGCGGGGCTTCGCCGGGGCGGGGTCCGGCTGGGGCTCGGTCATGGGTGCGGGGTCCTCGGTACCGGGCCGGGGGCGGTCGCGAGGTGCAGGCGGGTGAAGGCCAGGGCCTCGGCGAGGTCGGCCTCGCGCTCGGCGGAGGACATCGCGCGGCGGGTGTTGACCTCGATGACGACGTGCCCGTCGAAGGAGGTGGCGGCGAGCCGCTCCAGCAGTTCGGCGCAGGGCTGGGTACCGCGGCCGGGGACGAGGTGCTCGTCCTTCGCGGAACCGTTTCCGTCGGCGAGGTGGATGTGGGCGAGGCGGTCGCCCATCCGGTCGATCATCGCGGTGGCGTCGGTACGGGCGGTCGCGGTGTGCGAGAGGTCGACCGTGAAGTGGCGGTAGTCGTCCTTGGTGACGTCCCACTCGGGCGCGTAGGCGAGCATCTCGCGGTCGCGGTAGCGCCAGGGGTACATGTTCTCGACGGCGAAGCGGACGTCGGTCTCGTCAGCCATCCGCCAGATGCCGGTCACGAAGTCGCGGGAGTACTGGCGCTGCCAGCGGAACGGCGGGTGCACGACGACCGTGCTCGCGCCGAGCTTCTCGGCTGCCGCCTGGGCGCGCTGGAGTTTGGTCCACGGGTCGGTGGACCAGACGCGCTGCGTGATGAGGAGGCAGGGGGCGTGGATCGCCAGGATCGGGACCTGGTGGTGGTCGGAGAGGCGGCGCAGGGCCTCGATGTCCTGGCTGACCGGGTCCGTCCAGACCATGACCTCGACGCCGTCGTAGCCGAGGCGCGCGGCGATCTCGAAGGCGGTCGCCGTTGACTCCGGGTAGACGGAGGCGGTGGAGAGGGCGACTTTCGCGGTCGGGATCCGGACTGGTTCTGCCACGGGGACAGGGTATCGGGGTCACCGCGATGGGAGGACCTACGCAGCCTTGCCCTGACCGGGCCCCGGCCACGGTGCGGGTCGCCCTACGGAGCCGTGCCCTGACCGGGCCCTGGGGATACAGGGCCCTGCAGAGCCTTGGCCTGGCCTGGCCGGGGCTGGGGCTGGCCGGCCGGGGCTGGCCGGGGCTGCGATGGACGGCCCTGCGGGGCGAAGTCCCCTACCCGCCCTTCCACCGTTCCCAGGGCCAGCCCTGCCCCGGTCCTCAAACGCCGGACGGGCTAAAAAAAGAGGCCCCCGGGCTACGCCCGAACCCCCTGGGGCTCCGCCCCAGACCCCGGTCCTCAAACGCCGGACGGCTGAAAAGACCCGGGCCACCTCGAACGCCGGACGGGCGCTGAGCAGGGAGTCCGGGCTCCGCCCGGCCCCCTGGGGCTCCGCCCCAGACCCCGCGCCTCAAACGCCGGCGAGGCTGAGATTGTCCGGCTGGAAAGCTCGCGGGGCCGGATCATCACCCGGCCGGGGGCGAAGGGTTGCGGCGAGGGTCGGGGACGGGGACGGGGTGGGGTGTTGGCCTGGACGTAGAGCGTGATTTGTGGCGCTAGAACATGCCGCGCCCTGTCGGAGTCCGGGGCAGGGCGCCTAAATCATGCAGTCCAGGCCGACACCCCACCCCGGCCCCGGCACCGACCCACCCCGCGCAGCCCACCCGACACCACCACAACCCAGCCCCGCCGGCGTTTGAGGCGCAGGGGTCCGGGGACGCCGCGCCGCGCCGTGGCTCACGCGCCGACCGGCGTGGACCTTCCGAGGTGGTCCAGGCGGCGGAGGATGACGCCTTCTCGGAGGGCCCAGGGGCAGACTTCCAGGGAGTCGACTCCGAGGAGATCCATCGCTCCCTCCGCCACCAGCGCTCCGGCCAGGAGCTGGTTGGAGCGGCCCTCCGAGACGCCCGGGAGGGCGGACCGCTGGGCGGTGGTCATCGCCGCCAGTCTCGGGACCCACTCCTCCAGGGACTTCCGGGTCAGGTCCCGCTGGATGTAGAGGCCGTCCGCGGAGCGGGCCGCACCCGCGATCCGGGCCAGCTGCTTGAAGGTCTTCGAGGTCGCCACCACCCGGTCCGGCGCCCCGAAGCGGCTGAACTCCCCGACCGTCCGGGCGATCTGCGCCCGGACGTGGCGGCGCAGCGCGCGGACGTCCGCCTGGTCCGGCGGGTCCCCCGGGAGCCAGCCCGCCGTCAGGCGGCCCGCGCCCAGGGGGAGCGAGACGGCCGCGTCCGGGTCCTCGTCGATGCCGTACGCGATCTCCAGCGAGCCCCCGCCGATGTCGAGCAGCAGCAGCTTGCCCGCCGACCAGCCGAACCAGCGGCGCGCCGCGAGGAACGTCAGGCGGGCCTCGTCGTCGCCGCTGAGGACGGGGAGGTCCACGCCCGTCTCCGCCTTGACGCGGGCCAGGACCTCGTCGGCGTTCGTGGCTTCCCGTACGGCGCTCGTCGCGAAGGGGAGTACGTCCTCGCACCCCTTGTCCTCGGCGGCCTGCACCGCGTCCCCGATGACGGAAACCAGCCGCTCGACGCCGTCCGGCGTCACCGCGCCGTGCTCGTCGAGCAGCTCCGCCAGCCGCAGCTCCACCTTGTGCGAGTGCGCGGGCAGCGGGCGCGCACCGGGATGCGCATCCACCACCAGCAGATGGATCGTGTTCGAACCCACATCAAGGACACCGAGTCTCATGAGGGGAAACGCTACTGGTCCAAAGGCGTAGGGGTGGAGTAAGGGGCGCTTAGGCTGGGGTTTGTGCCAAATACGAAGAAGGCCAACAAGTCCAAGACCAAGGTCGGCAAGGCCGCCAAGGGTGCCGGGGCCGCCGCCGAGGCGGACGAGAAGGGACTCGACTTTCCGCGGGCCTGGGTGGAGTTCCCCGACCCCGCCGACGAGGAGCAGGTCTTCCGCTGTGACCTGACCTGGCTCACTTCCCGCTGGACCTGCATCTTCGGCAGCGGCTGCCAGGGCATTCAGGCGGGCCGCGCGGACGACGGCTGCTGCACGCTCGGCGCGCACTTCTCCGACGAGGACGACGAGAAGCGGGTCGCCGAGAACGTGGCGCGGCTGACGCCGGAGCTGTGGCAGTTCCACGACGTCGGCAGCGAGACCGGGTGGACGCAGCACGACGACGACGGGGAGAAGCAGACCCGCCGCTGGGACGGTGCCTGCATCTTCCTGAACCGGCCCGGTTTCCCGGCGGGCGCCGGCTGTTCCCTGCACATCCTGGCGGTGCGCGGCGGCCAGGAGCCGCTGGAGACCAAGCCGGACGTGTGCTGGCAGCTCCCCATCCGGCGGACCTACGAGTGGATCGACCGGCCCGACGACACCCGGGTCCTCCAGGTGTCGATCGGCGAGTACGACCGGCGCGGCTGGGGCCCGGGCGGCCACGACCTGCACTGGTGGTGCACCTCGGCCACGTCCGCCCACGGCGCCGGCAAGCCGGTGTACGTGTCGTACCGCGCCGAGCTGACGGAGCTGATGGGCAAGGAGGGGTACGAGGAGCTCGTACGGCTCTGCGAGGCGCGGCTCTCCTCGCTGCTGCCGATGGCTCCGCACCCGGCCGATCCCGAGCAGAAGCAGAAGTAGAAGCAGAAGTAGAAGCGGCTACGGGGCCGGCTCCGGGGTCGGAGTCGGCCCCGGCGTGGCTCCGTCCGAGGGGCTCGGGGTCGGCGTCGGGGTAGGCGTCGGAGTCGGGGTGGGCTCCGGGGTGGGGGTCGGCGTCGGAGTCGGGGTGGGTGTCGACCGCGTCTCGGACGGGGTGGGCGTCGGCGTGGGTTCCGGGCCGGGCGGGGTGGGTGCCGGGCGGCCCCGGCCCCGGATGGAGATCACCGCGCCGCCCGGGTCCACCCCGACCCGGGCGCTCCAGGCCCCTACGGGCTGGGCTTCGGAGTCCACGGTGATCCGTAGGGTGACCGATTCTCCTGGCGCCAGCCGGCCCGAGGTCGTACTGGCGCGCAGCCACGGGGCGTCGGACCAGAGCCGCCAGTCGACCGGGGCGCCGCCCGACGCGGTGAGGGTGAGCAGGGTGGTCGCCCCGTGGGTGGAGGCGGCCGCGGTGAGCCGGCCCGGGGCGCCCGGTGCGGAGCTCGGTACGCCGCTGCCGCTGCTGATGACCTCGACGGAGACGTCGGGGGTGGCTGCGGACGGAGCGAAGCCGGAGTCGTCGGTGACGACGGCGGCGTTGCCCGCGTTCTCGTAGGCCGTCAGCGGGCGGCCGTCGGTACGGGCCTGCGGGAGCTCCTCGCTCGCGGAGATGCGCGTGGAGCCGTTGCCGACGGGTTCCCCGGTGCTCGGGGCGCCCCGGTACGCGGCCCACAGGGCGAGCACCGGGGCCGCGACGACGGTGGCGACGACCGTGGTGGTCACGGCGCGGGCACGCAGGCGGTCGCGGCGGGCCGCGCGGTCCTTGGGGTCCATCGGGAAGCCGGTGCGGTCGAAGCGCGGGCCGGTCCCGGCGCCGCGGCGGCCGCCGGAGCGGAGCATCGCGGCGTGCACGGCGGTGCGCGGGGCCGGGACCAGCGGGAGGGCGGCGGTGTTGATGCCGCCCGAGCCGGGCCAGGGGCCGCCGGCGCCCACGCGTTCGGCGACGCGTCGGCAGCGCGGGCAGTCGTCGACGTGGCGGACGAGTTCGGCGCGCAGGGAGGAGGAGAGGAGGAGGTTCCCGTCTCCTCCTCCGTCCCCGTCGTCCCCGTCGTCGCCGGTGAGCCGGGACACGGTCGGGCAGTTGCCCGTTTCCACGACGGCCAGGGCGGCTCGGGTGCGCTCCACCTCGCAGGCGGCACCGGACAGCAGCTCGCGGGCGGCGGCCGGGGGCGTGCCGAGGACGGCGGCGAGTTCGGGGACGCCGAGGCGGTGGCGGACGGCGAGTTCGAGTGCCTCGCGCTGCTCGGGGGTGGTCCCGGCGGCCTCCGGCCAGGCGAGGCGGGCGAGCTCGGTGCGGCGGTAGGCGTACACGTCGAGACCGCCGTGGCCCGAGGGGCTCGAGGGACCCGACAGGTTCGCCACCGCGTTCGCGTCGGCGCTCGCCGCCGCGGGATCCGGCGCACGGCCGGCGTCCGTGTGCTCCGGTGCACGCCGGGCGGAATGCGCTCCCCCGTACCCGTAGCGCGTACGCCGCCGCTCGGCGAGCCTGCGCAGGCAGGCCCAGCGGGCGAGGGCGTAGAGCCAGGCCCGCCGGTCCCCCTCGTCGGGGCAGCGGCCGGGATGGCGGTCGGCGACGGCGAGGACGTCGCCGAGCACGTCGGTGGCGGTGTCGTGGTCGCACAGGACCGAGAGGCAGTACGTGAACAGCCCGTCCAGGTAGGGCTCGTACCGGAACGGTGGCGGCTGCTCCACCCTGGTCCCCTCGGGGGGCGTGCGCCCGTGCGCCCGGTGTGCGCCGGTGCGCGGTGCGGGGCGTCCCTGGTTGCTGCTGGTCACTCGGTGACCGTAGGCGGCGCGCCGGTGGCGCTCCGGAAGCCTTCACCAGTTTTAGTCCTTACGGGTGAACAGATCGGCGTTGCGCTGACGGGGCCCCTGACGGTGCACGCCACGGCGTACACGCCGGGGCGGTCCGGGGGCCGTCGGGGAAGGGTTGTCGGTGGCGGCGGCTACGGTGGGCCGCATGGCTGCCCGTACATCTCGTTCATCCGCCAAGGACCGGCCGTCCTACCGCTGTACCGAGTGCGGGTACTCCACCGCCAAGTGGCTCGGCCGGTGCCCCGAGTGCCAGGCCTGGGGCACCGTAGAGGAGCTCGGCGGCGCGCCCGCCGTGCGCACCACCGCGGCCGGCCGGGTCACCACGGCCGCCGTGCCGATCGGGCAGGTCGACGTCCGGACCGCGACCGCGCGCAGCACCGGCGTGGACGAGCTGGACCGGGTGCTGGGCGGCGGGCTCATCCCCGGTGCGGTCGTGCTGCTCGCGGGCGAGCCGGGCGTGGGCAAGTCGACGCTGCTGCTCGACGTCGCGGCGAAGGCGGCCTCCGACCAGCACCGCACCCTCTACGTCACCGGAGAGGAGTCGGCGAGCCAGGTGCGGCTGCGGGCCGAGCGCATCGGCGCGCTCAGCGACCACCTCTACCTCGCCGCCGAGACCGACCTGTCGGCCGTGCTCGGGCACCTGGACGCCGTGAAGCCCTCCCTGCTGATCATGGACTCCGTACAGACCGTCGCCTCCCCCGAGATCGACGGCGCGCCCGGCGGCATGGCGCAGGTCCGGGAGGTGGCCGGGGCGCTGATCCGGGCCTCCAAGGAGCGCGGGATGTCCACGCTGCTCGTCGGCCACGTCACCAAGGACGGGGCGATCGCCGGTCCCCGGCTGCTGGAACACCTCGTGGACGTCGTCCTGAGCTTCGAGGGCGACCGGCACGCGCGGCTGCGCCTCGTGCGCGGGGTGAAGAACCGGTACGGCGCCACGGACGAGGTCGGCTGCTTCGAACTGCACGACGAGGGCATCACCGGCCTCGCCGACCCGAGCGGGCTGTTCCTGACCCGCCGCACCGAGGCCGTCCCCGGCACCTGCCTGACGGTGACCCTGGAGGGCAAGCGGCCCCTGGTCGCGGAGGTGCAGGCGCTGACGGTGGACTCGCAGATCCCCTCGCCGCGCCGCACCACCTCCGGGCTGGAGACCTCCCGCGTCTCGATGATGCTGGCGGTGCTGGAGCAGCGCGGGCGGATCACGGCGCTCGGCAAGCGGGACATCTACACGGCGACCGTGGGCGGGGTGAAGCTCACCGAGCCGGCCGCGGACCTGGCCGTCGCGCTGGCCCTGGCCTCGGCGGCCAGCGACGTACCGCTCCCGAAGAACCTGGTCGCCATCGGGGAGGTCGGCCTCGCGGGCGAGGTCCGGCGCGTGACGGGCGTACAGCGGCGGCTCGCGGAGGCGTTCCGGCTGGGCTTCACGCACGCGCTGGTGCCGGTGGACCCGGGGAAGGTGCCGGCGGGCATGAAGGTGACCGAGGTCGCCGACATGGGAGACGCCCTACGGGCCCTGCCGCGCGGGCGGTCGCGTACGCCGGCGAAGGAGCGGGCCGCCGACTAGGCCCAGCAGGCCGTTCGCGGCTCCGAAACGCAGGTCAGCAGGCCCGGACGGGGTGCTCGTCGGCCCGGCCGGGTCAAGGCACGGCGGGTGCCGGGGCCGCGCCGGTAGACTTCGGGATGGTCCGCCCGGCCGTACGCAGGCGGTACATCCCGCGACCGGAGGAGTGCAGTGGCAGCCAAGGACGGGGCAGCAGCATCCGGAAAGTCGGGCGCGAGCTCCAAGCAGGAGGCCATGATGCGCGCCTCGCTGAGTGCGGTCGCACCTGGTCAGCCCCTGCGTGACGGGCTCGAACGGATCGTTCGCGGCAACACCGGAGGGCTCATCGTCCTCGGCATGGACAAGTCCGTCGAGGCCATGTGCACGGGCGGTTTCGTCCTGGACGTGGAGTTCACGGCGACCCGGCTGCGCGAGCTGTGCAAGCTCGACGGCGCGCTGATCCTGGACAAGGACATCACCAAGATCCTGCGGGCGGGCGTCCAGCTGGTGCCCGACGCGTCGATCCACACGGAAGAGACGGGCACCCGGCACCGGACCGCGGACCGGGTCTCGAAGCAGTGCGGTTTCCCGGTGGTGTCGGTCTCGCAGTCGATGCGGCTGATCGCGCTGTACGTGGACGGCGAGCGGCGCGTGCTGGAGGAGTCCGGGGCGATCCTGTCGCGGGCGAACCAGGCGCTGGCCACGCTGGAGCGGTACAAGCTCCGCCTGGACGAGGTCGCCGGAACGCTGTCCGCGCTGGAGATCGAGGACCTGGTGACGGTCCGCGACGTCACGGCGGTGGCGCAGCGGCTGGAGATGGTGCGGCGCATCGCGACGGAGATCGCGGAGTACGTGGTGGAGCTCGGCACGGACGGCCGGCTGCTCTCGCTCCAGCTCGACGAGCTGACGGTCGGGATCGAGCAGGAGCGGGAGCTCGTCATCCGGGACTACGTGCCGGAGCCGACGGCGAAGCGTTCCCGCACGGTGGACGAGGCGCTGCCCGCGCTGGACGCACTGACGCATCCGGAGCTGCTGGAGCTGGCGATCGTGGCGAAGGCCCTGGGGTACACGGGCTCGCCCGAGACCCTGGACTCCGCGGTGTCCCCGCGCGGGTACCGGCTGCTGGCGAAGGTGCCGAGGCTGCCGGGGGCGATCATCGAGCGGCTGGTGGAACACTTCGGCGGTCTGCAGAAGCTGCTGGCCGCCTCCGTGGACGACCTGCAGACGGTCGACGGTGTCGGCGAGGCGCGTGCGCGGAGCGTGCGCGAGGGCCTGTCCCGCCTCGCGGAGTCCTCCATCCTGGAGCGGTACGTCTAGCCTGCGGGCCGGCTCCGCGGGGTGTGGCTGAGCGCCGCTCCCGGGGCGCCGCCCCGGACCCGCTCCTCAAACGCCGGAGGGGCTGGATTTCGGCCGGCGTCAGCCTGAACGTGCACGGCCGAGATCGCCCTGCGGGCAATCCGGCCCCAGCCAAAATCCAGCCCCGCCGGCGTTTGAGGCGCGGGGGTCCGGGGGCGGAGCCCCCGGCGACGGTGCCGCGCCCGTTACTCCGGCTTCAGGACGAACGAGGTTCGAGCCACCGGCATGCCGGGCGACTTGACCTCGACCACGTACGTGTCCGCCGCCGCCACCCCCGCCGGAGGCGACCCGCACTGGGTCGCCTCGCTGAAGTGCCGGTCCCACTCCAGGGCCTGCTTCGTCTCGCCCTGCGAAGGCACCCGGTAGAACACGTTGCCCGCGCCCGCCGGGCAGTCCGCCGAGGACCAGACCGGCTTCGCGTTGCTCGCCTGAGTGATCGTCAGCACCGCCTGCTTCGGGCCGAGATCGACCTTGCAGGTCGTGCCCGAGACATTGCGCGCGAGGAGTTCGAGGCGCGGCTTCTCGCTCGCCTCGTACTCGTTCTTCACGCTCTTGACCTCCCACTGCAGCGCACCGGGCGCGCACGTGGGCACCGGCGAGTCCGCCGGGACGACCTGGCCCGCGCCGGTGCCGCCGGAGCCGTCCGCCCCGCCCTGGCCGGCGGTGCCGGGCTCGGCGCCCGGTTCGCCGTTCTTGCCCGTGCCGGGGCTCGCACCGGGGCCGGAGCCCGTGCCGGTGCCGGCGCTCGTACCGCCGGAGGCGCCCGAGCCCGACTCGCCGCGCCCGCCCGGGGCCTGACTGATCGCCGGACCGGAACCCGAGGGTCCCGGGGTGATTTGGGTGACGGGACCGGAGCCGCCCTGGCCCTTGCCGTTGGTACTCGACTTGCCCGCACCGGAGCTGACGGTCCATACGGCGAGCATCGCGAGGAGCGCGGCAACGGACGCCAGCACGGCCCTCCGTCGCCAGTAGATGGAGGAGGGGAGCGGCCCGACCGGATTGCGCAGAGATCCCACGGACGGAACCTTACGAGAGTTCGGGGCGCGATCAGTGCCCACATGCCGCGCAGGCGGCTTGTTTTGCCGATGATCATCCTGCGGGGTGATCCGGGGTCCTCGAAATCGGCCGGGAGGCTGATGAGGACGTTATTCCGATTTAGGTACCTTCAGTCACCATGGACAGCTCCGGCCTCTACCTCGACGTCACCGACTTCGCCCACTCGACCCCCGCCTGGGTGCAATCGGCGTTCGAGTTCTGGACCGAGTACGGGCTGCTCGTCTTCGGCGCCCTCTTCGTAGCCGTGTGGTGGCGTGCGCGCGGCGCCCGCGACCCCCGCACGGTGGCGCTCGCGGTGCTCGCCCCCTTCGTCACCGCCCTGGCCTACGTCGCCTCCGAGCTGGTGAAGTCCAGCGTCGACGAGGAGCGCCCCTGCCGGGCCGTGGCCGGGGCGGCGGCCTCGCTGATCAAGTGCCCGGCCACCGGCGACTGGTCCTTCCCCAGCAACCACGCCACCATCGCGGGAGCCGCGGCCGTGGCCCTGGCGATCGCCGTGCGCAAGCTCGTGCTGCTGACGCTCCCGCTGGCCCTGCTGATGGCCTTCTCCCGCGTCTTCGTCGGCGTCCACTACCCGCACGACGTGGCCATGGGCCTGCTACTCGGCGCGAGCCTCGCCGCGCTCGCCGTCCTCGCGCTCGCCGGCCCCGCGACCAGGGTCGTCGCCGCCGTGCGGACCGGCGGCGGCCGCACGGCCGTCCTGATCACCGGCGCGGACCCCGCCCGCTGACACCCGCCCCGGCCCCGCCGCGGCCCCTCCCCGGCGCCTGGCCGGGGATCGACACGACACCCCGCGGGCCCGAAACGTGCCAGGATGCCGTCTGCCATGACTGCAACCATTCCCGCCACCGCGCTGCACTCCCCCGTCATCGCGTGGTTCGAAGCACACGCCCGCGACCTGCCCTGGCGCCGCCCCGAGGCCGGCCCCTGGGGGGTGATGGTCAGCGAGTTCATGCTCCAGCAGACCCCCGTCAACCGGGTCCTGCCGGTCTACGAGCAGTGGCTCGCCCGCTGGCCCCGGCCCGCCGACCTCGCCGCCGACGCCCCGGGTGAGGCCGTACGCGCCTGGGGCCGTCTCGGTTACCCGCGCCGGGCCCTGCGCCTGCACGGCGCGGCCACCGCCATAACGGAGCGTCACGGGGGCGACGTACCCCGCGAGCACGCCCAGTTGCTGGCCCTGCCCGGGATCGGCGAGTACACGGCGGCGGCCGTGGCCTCCTTCGCGTACGGGCAGCGGCACGCGGTGCTCGACACGAACGTGCGCCGGGTCTTCGCGCGCACCGCGACCGGGGTCGAGTACCCGCCGAACGCCACGACCGCAGCCGAGCGGCGTCTGGCGCGGGCCCTGCTGCCCGAGGACGAGGACACCGCGGCCCGCTGGGCCGCGGCCTCCATGGAGCTCGGGGCACTGGTGTGCACGGCCAAGAGCCCGGACTGCGGGAGCTGCCCGGTGGCCGGGCTGTGCGCGTGGCGGCTGGCCGGGAAGCCCGCCCACGAGGGACCGCCGCGGCGCGGGCAGACGTACGCCGGGACGGACCGGCAGGTGCGCGGCCGGCTCCTCGCGGTGCTGCGGGAGGCGGTCGGCGCCGTGCCGCAGTCCGTCCTGGACACCGTCTGGGAGGAGCCCGTACAGCGGGCCCGCGCGCTGGACGGGCTGGTCTCGGACGGGCTCGTGGAGCCGCTGCCCGGGCTCATGTACCGCCTTCCGGCCGGCCCCGCGAAGGACGGCCCCGACACCTCGTCCGACGCCTCGTCCGATTCCTCGTCCGCCCCCTCCTCCGACACCCCCTGAGGCTGACTCAGGGATTCCGCTTGTCCGGGGAAACCGCAGCTCACGGGCGCTGTTACACAACCTATGGGTGTCCGTGCGCCCACCGAAGGCTGACCCGCACAGGGCCGTGACAACGCCTCCGTACCGTCGGATCCGTAAGGCAGCGGATGAGCGGTTGGTCGGAACGGAGGCGGTCTGAGATGGCGCACGGCGAGGTACTCGAATTCGAAGAGTACGTACGCACCCGGCAGGACGCGCTGCTGCGCAGTGCCCGTCGCCTGGTTCCGGACCCGACCGACGCACAGGACCTCCTGCAGACCGCGCTCGTCCGCACCTACGGCCGCTGGGACGGCATCGCCGACAAGTCCCTTGCCGACGCCTACCTGCGCCGTGTCATGATCAACACCCGCACCGAATGGTGGCGGGCCCGCAAGCTCGAAGAGGTTCCCACCGAGCAGCTCCCCGACGCCTCCGTCGAGGACGGTTCGGACCAGCGTGCCGACCGCGCCCTGCTCATGGACATCCTCAAGGTGCTCGCGCCCAAGCAGCGCAGTGTGGTGGTGCTGCGACACTGGGAGCAGATGAGCACCGAGGAGACGGCCGCGGCGCTCGGCATGTCGGCGGGAACCGTGAAGAGCACTCTGCACCGCGCACTGGCACGGCTCCGGCAGGAACTGGAGAGCCGGGACCTGGACATGCGCGCGCTGGAGCGCGGTGACCACACCATCCGGTACGAGGGGCGTGAGCGGTGCGCGGCCTGATTGGCCCAAGACTGAGCGGCAAGAGCTCGGTGGTACTGATGTCGGCGGGGACGGTCGTCCTCGTCGGCACCGTGCTGTTCGCGGTCGGCTGCTCGACGGGGGGCACGGGTCTGCGGGACGGCGGCCCGGCCCGTACCGAGACCGTGGCCAAGACCGGAGCCCCCTCCTCCGCGCCCTCCGGACACGATGCGGGCACTGCTGCCCCCGTCGTCCCGCAGGCCTCCGGAAAACCGGCCGCCAAGGTCGACCCGATCGCCCTGATCAAGGCGGACCCCAAGATCAGCGCCGAGATCAAACGGGACCTGAAGCCCTGCTCGGGCAAGGAGTACCCGGTGGACGTCAGCTACGGGAAGGTCACCGGCGGCCCGGAGGTCGACATCGTGGTCAACGTCCTGTCCTGCGCCGACGCGCTGGGCCGCGGTTCGTTCGTGTACCGCGCGGACGGGGCCTCGTACGAGAATGTCTTCTCGGACGAGCAGCCGCCCGTCTACGCCGAGATCGACCGGGGCGACCTGATCGTCACCAAGCCGGTCTACGGGAAGAGCGACGCGCTCTCCTATCCCTCGGGCGAGGACCTGATCACGTACCGCTGGAACGGGGAGCGGTTCACCGAGCAGGACCGGGTCCACACCGACTACAGCAACGTGGTCGACGGCGGGACGCTCCCCGCCCCGGCCGTCAGCCCGAAGAGCTGAGCATCCGGGCGACCGACGCAGCACTGACGAACCACCGACCGAGTACCGAAGAGACACCGAAGCACCGAGTACCGAGGCGAGGCGAGGCTCCCGATGGCCGAGACCCATGTGCTGTTCGTGGAGGACGACGACGTCATCCGTGAGGCCACGACCCTGGCGCTGGAACGCGACGGGTTCGTGGTCACCGCCATGCCCGACGGGCTGTCCGGCCTGGAGTCCTTCCGGGCGGACCGGCCCGACATCGCGCTGCTCGACGTGATGGTGCCCGGGATGGACGGGGTGAGCCTGTGCCGCCGCATCCGCGACGAGTCCACCGTCCCCGTCATCATGCTGTCGGCGCGCGCCGACTCCATCGACGTGGTGCTGGGCCTGGAGGCGGGTGCCGACGACTACGTCACCAAGCCCTTCGACGGCTCCGTCCTCGTCGCCCGCATCCGCGCGGTGCTCCGCCGCTTCGGCCACGCCGGCGGTCCGCAGGGCGGCGGCTCCGAGGAGGACGCCTCCGGCGAGCGCGGGGTGCTGGCCTTCGGTGACCTGGAGGTCGACACGGAGGGCATGGAGGTGCGCAAGGCGGGCGCCTCGGTGGCACTGACCCCCACCGAGATGCGACTGCTCCTGGAGTTCTCCACCTCTCCCGGCACCGTCCTCTCGCGCGACCGGCTGCTGGAGCGGGTCTGGGACTACGACTGGGGCGGCGACACCCGCGTCGTGGACGTCCACGTCCAGCGGCTGCGCACCAAGATCGGGCAGGACCGGATCGAAACGGTCCGGGGATTCGGATACAAGCTCAAGGCCTGATTCCTTGAGGGGAACGAGCACGGGGGACGAGCGCGGGAATGACGAACGCGGGAATGAAATCTGAATGAAGCGGTTCACCCTGCGGACCGGGATCCGCTGGAAGATCACGCTCGCCATCGCGTCCGTGGGCGCGCTGACCGCCATCGCCCTGAGCCTGGTGGTGCACAGCGCTGCCCGCGTCTCGATGCTGGAAAGCGCCCGTGAGGTGCAGCTCGACCGCGTGCAGTTCATCTCCCGCACCGCCGAGGGAGGCCGCAAGCCGCAGATGGGCGCCAAGCTCAACGACCCCGAGCTCCCCAGGGAGCTGCGCGAGAAGGCCCATTCCGGCAGGCGCGGCACCTTCGTCCAGGAGAACCCGCACGGACTCCCCGAGGTGTGGGCCGCCCTGCCGCTCGGCAACGGGCAGGTGCTCTCCCTGCACACCCCGTTCCGGGAGAGCGCCAACATGCTGCGCGACCTGGACCGGGCGCTGATCGTCGGCTCCGTCGCCGTGGTGGTCGGCGGGTCGGCGCTCGGCGTGCTGATCGGCGGCCAGATCTCGCGCCGGCTGCGCAAGGCCGCGGCCGCCGCGCAGCGCGTGGCGCACGGGGATCCCGAGGTACGGGTGCGGGACGCGGTCGGGGGCGTCGTACGCGACGAGACCGACGACCTCGCGCGGGCGGTCGACGCCATGGCGGACGCGCTCCAGCAGCGGCTGGAGGCGGAGCGGCGTGTGACCGCCGATATCGCGCACGAACTGCGCACCCCGGTGACGGGCCTGCTCACGGCGGCGGAACTGCTGCCTCCGGGCCGGCCGACCGAGCTCGTACGGGACCGCGCGCAGGCGCTGCGGGCGCTGGTCGAGGACGTGCTGGAGGTGGCCCGGCTGGACAGCGCGTCCGAGCGGGCCGAACTCCAGGAGGTGGCGCTGGGCGAGTTCGTGCAGCGCCGGGTGAACTCGCTGATGCCGGAGGCGAGCGTACGGATCGTCGCGGACGAGATCGTCAGCACCGATCCGCGCCGCCTGGAGCGGATCCTCGGCAACCTCCTCGCGAACGCCGCCAGGTACGGGCGGGCGCCGGTCCAGGTCGATGTCGAAGGCCGGGTCGTACGGGTCCGGGACCACGGGCCGGGCTTCCCCGAGGCCCTGCTCCGGGAGGGCCCGAGCCGCTTCCGGACCGGGTCCACGGACCGCGCCGGGGTCGGGCACGGGCTGGGGCTGACCATCGCGGAGGGGCAGGCGCGGGTGCTGGGCGCCCGGCTGACGTTCCGCAACGTGGCGGCACCCGGCGGGTTCGTGCACAGCGGCGCGGCGGCCGGGGCGGTGGCGGTGCTGTGGCTGCCGGAGCACGCACCGACGGCGACGGGGAGCTTCCCGATCCTGCGCCGGGAGGGCTGAGCGCAACCGCGCGGGATCGATCGGTGTCGTATCGCGACCATCGGCTGTTCGCATGCGGACGTCGATGTTTTAGCATCCGAACCATGACTGACGGTACGGATCGCCCGCACAGCCCCCAGCCCGAGCCCGCACCGGAGAACGGTGGCTACGGGTTCCCGCCGGGCATACCCGCGCCGGGCGGCTACGGGTTCCCGCCCGGCCGGCCGGACCAGTACGACCAGCAGGCGCAGCACGCACAGCACGAGCAGCACCCGCAGAACCCGCAGAACCCGCAGCACGATCCGTACGCGCAGCACGACCAGTACGGCCGGCCCGCCCCCGACGGCGGCTACGGCTACCCGCCCGGCCGGCCCGACCAGGCCGCGTCGAGCGAGGGCCACGGCTACGGATACCCGCAGGGCGGTGGCTACGGCTACCCGCCGGCCCCGCCCGTGGCCGGCACCTTCGGCCCCCCGATGCCGTTCCCCGAGGACTCCGCCCCGCCCGGTCCGGGCGCCCCGACCGGTCCGGCCGGCCCGCCCGGACCCGGCCAGGGCCTGCCCGACCGGCCCTTCGGCGAGCAGCCGGACTGGGAGGCGATGGCCGACCGGTCGGCGCGCGAGCGGCGCAAGAAGCGGCTGTGGATGGTGGGCGGAGCGGTGACCGTGCTCCTGCTGCTCGCCGGCGGCGGAGCGTTCGTGCTGCTGAAGACCAACGAGCCGGGCGGGGGCGGCAAGAAGGACGTCGCCGACAACGCGCCCTCCACGTCACCCTCCGCGTCCGGTTCCCCCGGCCCCGGCGCGTCCCCGTCGAAGTCCTACTCCCCCACCGTCGCGAGCGACGCCACCCTGCTCCGCGACAGCGTCGGCAAGACCAACGTCCGCATGGGCCCCGAGGCCACGGTGCCCAAGGTGGGCGCGCACTACGAGCTCACGCTCAAGGGCAACGCGAACTCGTACGCCGAGTCCACCGAGGCTGCCGTGGACACGACCAAGAGCTTCTCCCTCTCGGTGCGCGTCAGGAACACGTCCGCGGAGAAGGGCTCGCACGTCATCCTGAGTCAGGGCACCGGGGAGACGTTCTCGTTCGAGCTGGGCTCCGACACGGTGAACAACAAGCAGGCCTGGGTGTTCCGCGTACGGACCAACCAGGAGGGCGCCACGCCCACGATGGTGACCGTGGCCGCCGAGGGGCACAAGACGGTCAAGGCCTGGACCGTGCTGACGGCCGTCCACGACGCCGACATGAAGAAGATCTACCTCTACGTGGAGGGCAAGAAGATCGGCGAAGCAGCGGTCCCGGGGATCTGGCAGGGCCCGGGCGCCTTGCAGCTGGGCCGGGCCCGCCACCAGAACGCCTGGGCCGGTGCCTGGTCGGGCTCCATCAACTACATCCGGTTCTACGCGACACCCTTCACCCCGGACCAGGCCGCCGCCTACCGCAAGGGCGAACTGGACGCCGGTACGCGCGGCGCCGGGACCCACGCCTGGATCACCGGCTGACCGGACGGCGGTGACGCCGACCGGACGGCGACGCCGGTCAGATGGTGACGCCGACCGTCCGCAGGAAGGACACCGGGTTCACGGCCGAGCCGTAGTTCGGGGTGGTCCGGATCTCGAAGTGGAGGTGCGGGCCGCTCGAGTTGCCGGTGTTGCCCGAGAGGGCGATCTGCTCGCCCTTGGAGACCTTCTCGCCGACCGTGACCTGGATCTTCGAGAGGTGCGCGTACTGGGAGTACGTGTTGTTCGCGTGCTTGATCACGATGGCGTTGCCGTAGGCCGGGCCGTCGCCGCCGCCGTTGGGGCCGGCCTTGACCACGGTGCCCGCGGAGACGGCGTCCACCGGGGTGCCGACCGGGACGGCGAAGTCCTGGCCGGAGTGCTTGTGCGACCACATGCTGCCGCCCTTGCCGAAGGTCGCGGAGAGCGTGTACTTCGACACCGGCTTCTCCCACAGGGCGGCCTGCGCCTTGAGGGCCGCGGCCTGGGCGGCGGCCTGCTCGGCGACGAGCTGGACCGTGCCGGTCAGCTCGGCCTGCGGCACCTCGTCGGCGAAGGCGGCGGTCGTCCCGGCCCCGAGTGCCAGGGCCGCGCCCAGGGCGGTGGCGCCGATGGCGATACGGGTACGACGGGTGCTGACGCGCTTCGCGGACATGAAGGAGACCTCCGGGCCGGGGACGGGGACGGTGCTGCGGGTGCTGCGGTATTTCGGGTGCTGCGGGTGCTTCGGGCAAGAAAGGACCCGGCACGCTGAGCGGGTGCCGGGCTTGCTTGCTCATCTTTGGTAACCCGGGCACCCCGGCTTCCCCAAACCTCCCCGTTACTACCCGGCCTCGTAGGTGCGGAGGGGGCTATCAGCCCTGTTGACCGCCTCCCCACTGGCTCGGCGGTGGGGCAAATCGGACGTGGATCTCTACGAATGTTCCTAGTAGGTCCGATTTGCCCTGTGCGGCTTGTCACCGGCCCGGGACCTCCGGCCGCCCATCGCCGGGACCAAAGGCCTGCGACCCACGTCACGCCGGAGCTACGCTCCGCCTCGTGGACGCATCCGTGGTGGGGATCCGGTTGGCCTCGGGGGTCGTGACCCCCCTCGTGAAGAAGCTCTTCCGCGGGGAGGGGGCGGGCGCCGGCCTCGTCGACCGGCCCGTGCGGATCTCCTCGTACGTCTCCCTGCGCGAGCAGCGCGTACTGTCCCGGGACGACCTGCGCCGGCTCGCGGACAAGCTGGTCGCCGAGGCCTTACGGGCCCCGGGCGAGCAGCCGCTGCCGCCGGGCGAGGAGGCGGGCGTCGCGGCCGCGCTGGCGGTCACCCTGCACTCCCTGGGGGACCTGGCCCTGGAGGACGCCCAGGCGGTCGAGATGGGCGCGCGCGCCTTCGCCGCCGAACTGCGCAAGGCGGCCCCGGCCACGGGCCTGGGACGGGACGCCGAGCTCTTCCACGACCGGCTGCTCGAAACCACCTGCCTGCACATCCTGCACTTCTTCACGACCCGCTCCACCTACATCCCGGCGGCCCTGGTCGAGCAGGCCCGCCGCCAGGCCGAGGTGATCGCCAAGATCGACGCCCTGCTCGCGCGGATCCCCCGCCAGGACGGCCGCGATGCGGAGTTCGAGCGCAGGTACCTGGCGTACCTCGCCCAACGGCACAGCACGCTGACGATCTTCGGGATCGACCTGCCGCCCGGCTCGGCGCGCTGGCCGCTGGACGCGGCGTACGTGAGCCTCGAGGTGGTCTCCCCCCGCCTGGACGGGCCCGCCCGCTGGCCCGCGGCCCCGCTGTGGCTGCACGACGGCTCCCGTACCGCGGACGCGAGCTTCCACCACGGCTCTCGCATCCTGCTGCGCGGCGAGGCCGGGTCCGGCAAGACCACGCTGATCCAGCAGCTCGCCGTCTCCGCCGACGGGGACGGAGCCTTGGCCGGCCGCGTCCCGTACGTACTGCCCCTGCGGACCCTGACCCGGCACGGGGAGCCGCTGCCCGCCGCCAAGGACTTCCTGGCCGCCACCGCGCTCAAGGGGCAGGCACCGGAGGGCTGGGAGGACCGGGTGCTGCGCGCGGGACGCGGCCTGATTCTGGTCGACGGCATCGACGAGATCCCGGAGGCCGAGCGGGCTCGTGCCCGCGACTGGCTCGTCGACCTCTTCGCCGCCTACCCCGACAACCGCTGGCTGGTCACCTCCCGGCCCTCGGCGGTCCGCCCGGACTGGCTCGCGGGCGAGCAGTTCACCGAGCTGGTCCTCGTCCCCATGAACCAGGCCGCCGTAGCCGCCTTCGTCACCCGCTGGCACACGGCGGCCGAGGCGGGCGAACACCTCCGCGGCCAGTTGCTGGAATCCCTGGCCACCAAACCGGAGCTGGCCCGGCTCGCCACCAACCCGCTGCTGTGCGGGCTGATCTGCGCCCTGCACCGCGAGCGCCGGGGCTTCCTGCCCGCGGGCCGCAAGGAGCTCTACACGGCCGCCCTGTCGATGCTGCTGCACCGACGCGACCGCGAGCGGGACCTGCGCCTGACGGAGCTGGCGGAGGAGCCGCAGCTCCAGCTCCTCCAGCGGCTCGCGTCCTGGCTCATCCGCAACGGCCGCACGGAGATCGGCCGGGACCGGGCCACGGCCCTGATCGCCGCCGCGCTGCCCGCCGTACCGGCCGCGCAGGCGCTGGGCGACGCCGGGGCCGTCCTACGGCACCTCCTGGACCGGACCGGCCTGCTGCGGGCCCCCACGGAGGACACCCTGGAGTTCGTCCACCGCACCTTCCAGGACTTCCTGGGCGCCCGGGCGGCCCTGGACGAGGGCAGCCTCGGCGAACTGACCCGGCACGCGGAAGACGACCAGTGGGAGGACGTGATCCGCATGGCCGTCGCCCAGGGCCGCCCCCGTGAACGCGCGGCGATCATCGGCGACCTGCTGGTCCGCGGCTCCGACCGGGCGGTGCTGCTGGCCCTCGCCTCCCTGGAGTACGCGGCCGAGCTGGAACCGGAGCTCCGTGAAGACGTCCGGACGGCCGCCCGCCGTCTCATTCCGCCCGCGGACACGAACGCCGCCGAAGCCCTCGGCCGGGTCGGGCCGCTCGTCCTGGACCTGCTGCCCCGGGGCGGGGACGCCCGGGGCAGCGATGCCCTCCTTTCGGTGAGGGCGGCCGTGGCAGCGGGATCCGAGGAGGCCATCGGCTACCTCGCCGGCTACTGCCGGCACCTCGACGAAGCGGTCCGGGACCGGCTGGTCCGCGCATGGGACGGGTTCGACACCCGCCGGTACGCCGCCCGCGTGCTCGCCCACATGGACCCGCCGCCCAGGAACCTCGTCGTCGACTCGGACGACCGGCTGGCGGCACTGGCCTCCTTCACCGGCCCTCCCGACCTGCACATCGGCAGCAAGGTCAGCCGCAAGGCCCTGGCAGCCTTCCTGGCCCGCCAGCCGGTGTCGGGGCTGACCTTCTGGTACTTCGGCGGCGGGACGGACCTGGAGTTCCTGCGCGGCCACACCTCGCTGCGGCGCCTCGTCATCAACGGCTGGTCCCAGCTGGGGGACCTGAGCCCGCTGCACGGGCTGCCCCTGGAGGACGTGTCCCTCTACATCGGCAGCGATCTCCCCCTGCGCGAGGCCATCGCGTCCTGGCCCCGGCTGCGCACCCTCACCCTGCACGGCCGGGACGGGGCCTGGTCCTTCACCGACGTCTCCCCCGAAGCCCGGCCGGAGGCGATCGAGCTGGACGTGGCGGACCCGGACCTGGTCGGCCTGGGCCGTCTCACGAGCCTGCGGCGCCTCGAGCTCGGCCGCTCCTGGCGCCCCGGCACCGCCGCCGCCTGGGCGGAACTCTCGGCCCTGAAGGACCTGCGGGAGATCACCGTGTCCTGCGCCGTACTGGCCGGCCTCGCCGAGTTCACGGATCTGCCGTCGCTGCGGATCGTGAGGTACTACGACGACGCCGAGCCCTGGGAGGACGGGATCGAGGACCGGCTGCTCCGCCTCTTCCCGCACGCCGAGCTCGACATGGTGATGGAGGCATACGAGGGCTGACCGTCCCCGCCCACGACGAAGGGGCGGCCCCGGAACCTTTCGGTCCCGGGGCCGCCCCTTCGTACCGCTGTGAGCGGCTAGCGCTTACGCACCCTTGGTGAGGTCCGGGCCGGAGCCCGACGCCTCGATGGGGGGAAGGTCCGAGATCGGAGTCTTCTCCTCACCGCGGAAGGTGAACTTGGCTTCGTCGCCCTCACCCTCCTTGCCGACGACCACGATGTGACCGGGGCGCAGCTCGCCGAAGAGGATCTTCTCCGACAGGACGTCCTCGATCTCGCGCTGGATCGTGCGGCGCAGCGGGCGGGCACCCATGATCGGGTCGTAGCCGCGCTTGGCCAGCAGTGCCTTCGCTTCCGTGCTGAGCTCAATGCCCATGTCACGGTCCTTCAGGCGGTCGTCCACCTTGGCGATCATCAGGTCGACGATCTGGACGATGTCTTCCTCGGTGAGCTGGTGGAAGACGACCGTGTCGTCGACGCGGTTGAGGAACTCGGGCCGGAAGTGCTGCTTGAGCTCTTCGTTGACCTTCGCCTTCATCCGGTCGTATCCGGTCTTGGTGTCTCCCTGGGCCGCGAAGCCGAGGTTGAAGCCCTTCGAGATGTCCCGCGTACCCAGGTTGGTCGTCATGATGATGACCGTGTTCTTGAAGTCCACGACCCGGCCCTGGGAGTCGGTCAGGCGACCGTCTTCCAGGATCTGGAGAAGGGAATTGAAGATATCCGGGTGGGCCTTCTCGACCTCGTCGAAGAGGACGACGGAGAACGGCTTCCGGCGGACCTTCTCGGTCAGCTGGCCGCCCTCTTCGTAGCCCACGTAGCCGGGGGGCGAACCGAAGAGACGGGAAACCGTGTGCTTCTCGCTGAACTCCGACATGTCGAGGGAGATCAGCGCGTCCTCGTCGCCGAAGAGGAATTCGGCGAGCGTCTTGGAGAGCTCGGTCTTACCGACACCGGACGGGCCGGCGAAGATGAACGAGCCACCGGGACGCTTCGGGTCCTTCAGACCCGCACGGGTGCGGCGGATCGCCTGGGAGAGCGCCTTGATGGCGTCCTTCTGGCCGATGACGCGACGGTGGAGCTCGTCCTCCATGCGCAGGAGTCGCGAGGACTCCTCCTCGGTCAGCTTGAACACCGGAATGCCGGTCGCGGTCGCCAGGACTTCGGCGATGAGCTCGCCGTCGACCTCGGCGACGACGTCCATGTCGCCGGCCTTCCATTCCTTCTCGCGCTTGGCCTTCGCCGCCAGCAGCTGCTTCTCCGAATCACGGAGGGAAGCCGCCTTCTCGAAGTCCTGGGAGTCGATGGCCGACTCCTTGTCGCGACGCACGTTCGCGATCTTCTCGTCGAACTCGCGGAGGTCCGGCGGCGCGGTCATCCGGCGGATGCGCATCCGGGAGCCGGCCTCGTCGATCAGGTCGATCGCCTTGTCCGGGAGGAAGCGGTCCGAGATGTACCGGTCGGCCAGGGTGGCCGCCTGCACGAGGGCCTCGTCCGTGATGGAGACGCGGTGGTGGGCCTCGTAGCGGTCGCGCAGGCCCTTGAGGATCTCGATGGTGTGCTGGAGGGAAGGCTCCGCCACCTGGATCGGCTGGAAGCGGCGCTCGAGAGCGGCGTCCTTCTCAAGGTGCTTGCGGTACTCGTCCAGCGTCGTGGCACCGATGGTCTGGAGCTCACCACGGGCCAGCATGGGCTTCAGGATGCTGGCGGCGTCGATCGCGCCCTCGGCGGCACCCGCACCCACGAGGGTGTGGAGCTCGTCGATGAACAGGATGATGTCGCCGCGGGTGCGGATCTCCTTGAGCACCTTCTTGAGGCGCTCTTCGAAGTCACCGCGGTAGCGGGAACCGGCAACCAGGGCACCCAGGTCAAGCGTGTAGAGGTGCTTGTCCTTGAGGGTCTCGGGAACCTCGCCCTTGACGATCGCCTGGGCCAGGCCCTCGACGACGGCGGTCTTGCCGACGCCGGGCTCGCCGATGAGGACCGGGTTGTTCTTGGTCCGGCGGGAGAGCACCTGCATGACCCGCTCGATCTCCTTCTCGCGCCCGATGACCGGGTCGAGCTTGGATTCGCGAGCAGCCTGCGTGAGGTTGCGGCCGAACTGGTCCAGGACGAGCGAGGTCGAGGGCGTGCCCTCGGCCGGGCCGCCGGCCGTGGCCGACTCCTTGCCTCCGCCGGAGTAGCCGGAGAGCAGCTGGATGACCTGCTGCCGGACTCGGTTGAGATCGGCGCCCAGCTTCACCAGGACCTGGGCGGCGACGCCCTCGCCCTCGCGAATGAGGCCGAGCAGGATGTGCTCGGTGCCGATGTAGTTGTGGCCGAGCTGGAGGGCCTCTCGGAGCGAAAGCTCCAGGACCTTCTTCGCCCGCGGGGTGAAGGGGATGTGGCCGGAAGGGGCCTGCTGCCCCTGTCCGATGATCTCCTCAACCTGCTGGCGAACAGCCTCGAGCGAAATCCCGAGGCTCTCCAGGGCCTTAGCGGCGACACCCTCACCCTCGTGGATCAAGCCCAGGAGGATGTGCTCGGTGCCGATGTAGTTGTGGTTGAGCATCCGGGCTTCTTCCTGAGCCAGGACGACAACCCGCCGCGCGCGGTCGGTGAACCTCTCGAACATCGTTTATCGCTCCTCAGAGCGGTCGGGCAGTTCGGGGTCGGTCCCCGCCCTGTCCTTCCGCATGCTAGTCCCGCGGGGCGGGACAGCTCATTCCAACTGCCGACATCCGTCCGCGGCTCACCCTCACGTCCGTGGGAAAACCCGGCTGTAAGTGCCGACAACTGCTCCAACCCGATGGTGCGAGACGATGTTCCCGCAGGCCAGGCAGATACCCGTCACACGTGTACGCCGATGGCGAACGGAAGCCGGTCTCGGACCCTGCAAATCAGCGTGTCGCCCCGATCCACTAGGAATGTCTTACCCGTAAGAGCGGACAGTTCACGCTGGTGGACGACTGTTCCCTCCGCTACGGGCGAACACGCTTCCGTCCTGAATGTGAGACTCCGGCCGCTCGGGCGTTTACGTTCCGCATTGACCCGAGTGCCCTGCGTCACATCGCGCGTCCCCTCCCGCGTAACTCCGAAGCGTTTCCGCAGTTGCTCCGGACATGGCCCTCACCGCGCCGCCCGTCACCGTCCCGCTCCCCCGCGTTCCGATCGGGTCGCCCCCGACCGGTTCCGCGACCGGTGCGGCCGAAGCAGCCGAGGCCCTGGCGTACTGGTACGAACGCCTGCTCGGCTGGCCCGTGGCCGGCGGTCCGCCCGCGCAGCTGGTGACCGGGGTGCGGTTCGACGTACTGGAGCTGCCGGCCGATGCCGGCGCCGCGGTGCTCCGCGGCCCCTGTGGCGCCGCCACGGGCCCCGTGGCACTGATGGGGCGCAGGATGCGGTTCCTGGTGGCTCCGGGGAGCGCCGACGAGCTGGAAGGGCTGCTCGACTGGCTGGAGTGGGGCGGGGTGGCCCTGGATCTCGCCGCCCTGGGTACGGGTGGCCGGATCACCGCTCCGGCGCCGCCGGGACACCTGGTGGGGCCCGGGGAAAGCCCTCAGGGGGCCGCCGTGTGGCTGCGGCCCCCCGAGCAGGGGTGTGAGGCACTGCTGCCCGCCCTGCCCGTTGCGGGGCAGGGCTCCGGGCCCGGTCGTGGCGCAGACGCCGCCGGGCCCGGTCTCGTACGCCTGGTCGCGGCGGCGGCGACGGAATGCCACCGGGCGCGGCTGCGACGGCGTACGGCCGCTGCGCATCGCATCGGCACCGGGAGTCCGACCGGAGGTCAGCCCCGGTTCTCGTAAGCCTCGCGGATCTCCTGCGGCACGCGGCCGCGATCGTTGACGCTCATGCCCTGGGCCTTGGCCCAGGCGCGGATCTCGGCCGTGTCCGGGTTGCCGGACGTCGCGGCGGCGCGGCCGCCCTTGGTCCGACCCGCCGCGGCACGGCCACCGGTGCGGCGACCGCCCTTGGTGAACGGGTCGAGGAGGCCGCGGAGCTTTTCAGCGTTGGCGGTGGTGAGGTCGATCTCGTAGGTCTTGCCATCCAGAGCGAACGTCACCGTCTCGTCCGCCTCGCCGCCGTCGAGGTCGTCGACAAGAAGGACCTGAACCTTCTGTGCCACCGGGATTTCCTTTCATCGAAAAGCAGTACGCGGAAAGGAAACCGCTTTTGCCTGGAAAACACAAACCCCCCGTCACGGGTTCGGGTCCGCAACGGGTCGGGAAACATGCGCGATTCGGACATAGGCCACGGAGCCGGGGGCTCCCGTGAAATCCCCGCCGTGATCGATCAGAGGTGCAGAAGCATCCGACTGTTGCCCAAGGTGTTCGGCTTCACTCGTTCGAGACCGAGGAACTCGGCGACACCCTCGTCATAGGAACGCAGCAGCTCCATGTACACATCGGTCTCGACCGGGGTCTCGCCGATCTCGACGAAGCCGTGCTTCGCGAAGAAGTCCACTTCGAAGGTCAGGCAGAAAACCCGGCTGACACCTACCCTCCGGGCGGTCTCCAGCAACTTGTCGAGCACCAGATGGCCGACTCCAACGCCCTTCAAGTCGCGGTCGACGGCAAGAGTGCGGACTTCGGCCAGGTCTTCCCACATCACGTGGAGCGCACCGCAGCCGACCACCTGGGCATCGGAGTCGCGTTCCGCGACCCAGAACTCCTGGATGTCCTCATAAAGGACGACCGGCGCTTTGTCCAGCAGGATCCGCTGCTGTACGTACTGGTCGAGCAGGCGGCGCAGCGCGGGAACATCACCGGTGCGCGCTCGGCGGATCGTCACTGTTTTTGCATGTGCAGCGGAAAACTCACCCATGCCCGGACGCTATCGCCCCGGCTCGGTGCCCGGTGCCGCGGAGTCTCCTTCGGCCGCGGGCGGCGGCGCCGGGGAGTCGGCGGACTCCGGGGAGGCTTCGGGCTCCGGGGAGACTTCGGGTTCCGGGGAGACTTCGGGTTCCGCCGGCTGAACGATGCGCACGGCGTCCCTGAGCGCCTCGCGCTGTTCCGCGGACATCATGCCGAAGAAGGCCACGAGGGCGGCTGCGGGGTTGTCGCTCGTCGACCAGGCTTCGTTCATCAGTGCGGCCGAGTAAGCGGCCCGGGTGGAGACCGCCGTATATCGATAGGCGCGGCCTTCCGCTTCGCGGCGGACCCAGCCCTTCTGATGAAGATTGTCCATAACGGTCATGACCGTGGTGTACGCGATGGACCGTTCCTGCTGGAGGTCTTCCAGGACTTCGCGAACGGTGACCGGGCGGTTCCACTGCCACACCCGCGTCATGACTGCGTCTTCGAGTTCTCCCAAGGGGCGAGGCACAGCAGCACGATAGTGCGGGTTGTGGTGAATTGCGCGGCTATCCGGGCGGCAAGGCGCAACAAAATCGGGCGCACGGCTGCGGAAGCCGTACGCCCGTCCCCCGGTGAGGGGGGCTACTTCTGGGGCTGGGACTGCTGAGCGGCCTCGGCGCGGGCGAGCACGGCGTCGACGGCCGCGTCCTCCTTGGCCTTGTTGGCACCGCCCTGGCTCTTCACGATCGTCACGACGAGCGCGATGAAGAACACGGCCATCACGAAGGGGGGCACGAGCGCGGAAACGTAGTCCATGCCCCCCAGCCTAGCTACCCGACCGCGCGCCCGGCCTCCGGGGGCGGGGTGGGCTTGCGGCGGGGCGGGAAGACCTCGCCCGGGGTCGGGATGGGCCGGCCCGGGCGGTCGTCGGGGCGGGGTTCGGGCTTCGGGCGGGCGGGGTCGCTCTCCTTGCCGGAGCCGCCCTTCTCGGCGCCGCGCGGGTCGGTGGCGCGCGTGTCGGTGCCGCCCGCGAGGGTCAGCAGCCGGGTGCGCGGCGCGGGCGCCGTGGACAGCCTGCGGCGTACGGAGCGCTCCGCGATGGTCTGGGCCCGCTCCAGCAGGGCGCCGGCGACCGGGTTGGCGCGCAGTGCCCGGAGGGCCGCGAGGTCGTCCGGCACCGGTTCGTAGCCGGCGGCCAGGGCGTCCTGCAGCAGCTCCAGGTAGCCGGTGAGGCTGCCGGGCAGGGCGGCTCTGTACCGCGCCAGGTCGGCCAGGAGGAACGCTCTGAGTCTCCCCGCCTCCTGGACCGCGTCGTCCACCGACGCCGCGAGGCGCAGGCAGTCCTGGACCTCGACGGCCGTCAGAGGGGCCGTCGAGGACTGAAGGGCGTGAGCGAGCGAGCGCCTGAGCACGTGAAGCTCATCGGCGCCGAACGCCATGCCGCCGCGGGATCCGTAGGGCGTGGGCATGGGCCGAAGATACGCGCTAATCGGACAAAAACTCTTGAGTGAACACGTACAGGGCGCGTGTCGGGAAGAGGGCTAGTCCGACTGCTTGACCACGCGCAGGAAATCGGCCCAGGCGGCCTGGGTGGTGGCGAGGACCAAGTGGGCGGGGTCGGCGCGGTCCGCCACCCGGACCAGGGTGCCGGGGGCGGCGCTGACGTACACGCAGTTGTCCCCCTCGCCGCAGAACGAGGACTTCTGCCAGGCGGGCCGAGCGTTCATGGCGTCTCCTCCGGTCACAGGCGCTGTGGCGCCGGGGACGGGCTCCCGGTATTTCTCGCAGGGTGAAGGTAACCCCACGACGGCCGTGCTCCGGCCATTTCCGGGGAAATTGTCATGGCGGGCGTCAGGACGCGGTAAAGGCCCGGAGAGCCGGTCGGGGGCCCGGCCCGTGGCCCGTGGGGACCGGAGCGGCCCCCGGCCTCCGGAGGGAGGGCGGGGGCCGTCGCGTCAGGCGGGTCAGGCTGGTCAGCCGAAGGAGGGCGCGTTGCGCTCGTAGACCAGCCGCAGGCCGATCAGGGTGAGCCAGGGCTCGTGGTCGTCGATGGCCTCGGCCTCGCCGAGGACGATCGGGGCCAGGCCGCCGGTGGCGATGACGCGGACATCGTCCGGGACGCCGTTCGGGCCGGCCAGCTCCTTGGCCATGCGGTTCACGATCCCGTCGACCTGGCCCGCGAACCCGTAGACCACGCCCGACTGCATCGCCTCGACCGTGGACTTGCCGATGACGTTGCGCGGGCGGGCCAGCTCGATCTTGCGGAGCTGGGCGCCCCGTACGCCGAGGGCCTCCATGGAGATCTCGATGCCCGGGGAGATGACCCCGCCGACGTACTCGCCCTTGGCGGAGACGGCGTCGAAGGTGGTCGCCGTACCGAAGTCGACGACGATCGCGGGACCGCCGTAGAGCTCGGCGGCGGCGACGGCGTTGACGATGCGGTCCGCGCCGACCTCCTTCGGGTTGTCCATCAGGATCGGTACGCCCGTCTTGGTGCCGGGCTCCACGATCACCGCCGGAACGTCCCCGTAGTAGCGGCGGGTCACCTCGCGGAGCTCGTGCAGCACCGCCGGCACCGTCGAGCAGATCGCGATGCCGTGGATGCCGTCGCCCAGTTCGTTGCCGAGCATCGGGTGCATGCCCATCAGGCCCTGCATCAGCACGGCCATCTCGTCGGCCGTGCGACGCGGGTCGGTCGAGACGCGCCAGTGCTCGACGATCTCGTCACCGTCGAACAGGCCAAGGACCGTATGGGAGTTGCCCACGTCGATGGTGAGGAGCATCGGTTACACCGCCTCGCGCAGATCGAGGCCGATGTCCAGGATCGGGGAGGAGTGGGTGAGCCCGCCGACGGCGAGGTAGTCGACGCCGGTCTCGGCGTAGGCGCGGGCGTTGTGCATGGTGAGACGGCCCGAGGACTCCAGGACGGCGCGGCCGTGGACCAGCGCCACCGCCTCCTCGGTCTCGATGGGCGTGAAGTTGTCGAGCAGGATCAGGTCCGCACCCGCGTCCAGGGCCTCGCGGACCTGCTGGAGGGTGTCCACCTCGACCTCGATGGGCAGGTCGGGGAACTGCTCGCGCACGGCCTTGAACGCCTCGCGGACGCCGCCCGCCGCGATCACGTGGTTGTCCTTCACCAGCGCCGCGTCGGACAGCGACATCCGGTGGTTGACGCCGCCGCCGCAGCGGACCGCGTACTTCTCCAGGCAGCGCAGGCCGGGGGTGGTCTTGCGGGTGTCGCGGACCTTGGCCTTGGTGCCCTCCAGCTCGTCGGCCCAGGCGCGGGTGGCCGTGGCGATGCCCGACATCAGGCAGAGCAGGTTCAGCGCGCTGCGCTCGCCGGTGAGCAGGTCCCGGGTGCGGGCCCGTACGGACAGCAGCACCTGGCCGGCCTCGACCCGCTCGCCGTCCTCGACGTGCCGCTCGACCTCGAAGGTGTCGGTGCACACGACCGAGAGCACGGCCTCGGCGACGCGCAGGCCGGCGACCGTGCCGGCCTCGCGGGCGGTGAAGTCGGCCGTGGCGACCGCGTCCTCGGGGACGGTGGCGACGGTGGTGACGTCGACCCCTCCGTCGAGGTCCTCGGAGATCGCCATGTGCGCGATGTCCTCGACCTCGATGGGGTCCAGGCCCGCGTCCACCAGGAGCTGGGCGAGCGCCGGGTCCAGGCCGGTCTCCTCGCCCTCGCCGCAGGCGCAGTCGTCGCCGCAGCCGCCGGCGGTCTCGCTCTGGTCGAGGAGCGGGAGCTCCTCGTGCGGGTGGGTGTGGTCGTGCTCGTGCGTGCTCACGGTTACGGCTCCAGGCTGTCGGTGCTGCGGGTGCTGTCGCTACTGGTGGTGCTGCTGTTGCTGTTGCTGCTCTTGCTGTTCAAGGGGGTCCGTACGGACGGGAAGTCCGCCGAGTCCGTGGTGGTGACGACCAGGGCGCGCCGCTCGGTCTCCGACAGGCGCACGACCAGGTGGCGCCGCCAGTCGGTGTCGTCCCGGTCGGGGTGGTCCTCGCGCCAGTGGCAGCCGCGGGTCTCCGCACGCCGCTGGGCGGCGGCGACCAGCACCCGGGCCACGCACAGGAGGTTGGTGGCCTCCCAGGTCTCGGTGCCGGGGACGGCCGTCTTGCCCCGGGTCTCCAGCTCCGTCAGAGCCGTCGCGTACAGGGCTTCGAGCGCGGCGGCGGCCCGGCGCAGCGACGCGGCGGAGCGGAGCACGCCCGCGCCGTCGGTCATGATGCGCTGGATCTCGTAGCGCGCCTCGGCGGGCTGGAGGGGGCCGGTGGCCGGGACGGGGATGCCGGGGCCGTTGCCCACGGGCGGGTTCCCGATGATGTCGTCGGCGATGCGCTCGGCGAAGACCAGGCCCTCCAGCAGGGAGTTGGAGGCCAGCCGGTTCGCGCCGTGCACTCCGGTGCAGGCGACCTCGCCGCAGGCGTACAGCCCGGGGACGGTGGTGCGGCCGTGCAGGTCGGTCCGTACGCCGCCGGAGGCGTAGTGCGCGGCCGGGGCGACCGGGATGGGCTCGGTGACCGGGTCGATGCCGTGCGAGCGGCAGGCGGCGAGGATGGTCGGGAAGCGCTGCTCCCACATCTCGGCGCCGAAGTGCCGGGCGTCCAGGTACATGTGCTGCGTGCCCTGCTCCTGCATGCGGCGCATGATGCCCTTGGCGACGATGTCGCGGGGGGCGAGCTCGGCCAGCTCGTGCTGCCCCTGCATGAAGCGCACGCCGTCGGCGTCGACGAGGTACGCGCCCTCGCCGCGGACGGCCTCCGACACCAGGGGCTGCTGGCCCTCGGCGTCGGCGCCGAGGAAGAGCACGGTGGGGTGGAACTGGACGAATTCGAGGTCGGAGACCTCGGCGCCGGCGCGCAGCGCGAGGGCCACGCCGTCGCCGGTGGAGACCGACGGGTTGGTGGTCGCGGAGAAGACCTGGCCCATGCCGCCGGTCGCGAGGATCACGGCGGGCGCGTGGACGGCGCCGACCCCGTCGTGCTGGCCCTCGCCCATGACGTGCAGGGTGACGCCGGCGGTACGCCCCTGCGCGTCCTGGAGCAGGTCCAGGACCAGGGCGTTCTCCACGGTCTCGATGCCGGCGGCCTGGACGGCCTCGACGAGCGCGCGGGAGATCTCGGCGCCGGTGGCGTCGCCGCCGGCGTGCGCGATGCGGCGGCGGTGGTGGCCGCCCTCGCGGGTCAGCTCGATCTCGCCGGTCTCGGCGGAGGTGTCGAAGACGGCGCCCTCGGCGATGAGCCGGCGTACGGCGTCCGGGCCCTCGGTGACCAGGAGCCGGACGGCGGCCTCGTCGCACAGGCCGGCGCCGGCGACGAGGGTGTCGTCGAGGTGCTGCTCGGGGGTGTCCCCGTCGCCGAGGGCGGCGGCGATGCCGCCCTGGGCCCAGCGGGTGGAGCCGTCGTCGAGGCGTGCCTTGGTGACCACGACGGTACGGCGGCCCGCGGCCGCGCAGCGCAGTGCGGCCGTCAGTCCGGCGACTCCGGACCCGACGACCACGACATCGGCGTCTACGGACCAGCCGGGCGCCGGGGCGTGGAGCCGTATGCCGGTGCTGGTGCCCGCGGTTGCGGGGCCTCTGCCTGGGGTGCTCACGGTTGTGCTCCGAACTCCAATGGGATGTTGTCGATCAGCCGGGTCGCGCCCACCTTCGCGGCGACGGCCAGCACGGCCTGACCGGTGAAGCCGTGGCCGGCCTCGGTGAAGTCCTGGGGGTCCACCAGCGCCAGGTAGTCCAGGACGAGCGGCGGATCGTGACGGCCCGCCTCCTCCAGGACGTGCCGCGCGGCGGCCCGTACGGCCTCCGGCAGCCCGGCGCCCGCCGCGGCGACGGCGTGCGCGTCGGCGGAGGCGCGGATCTCGCCGAGCCGGGCCAGGCCGGTGGCCCGCTCGTCGCCGGCCGGGGGCGCCTGCGCCTCGGCGCGGGCGCGCAGCGCGGACTGGGCGGCGAGGCGGTCGCGGCCGGCGAACAGGGCGCGGGACAGCGCGAGGGCGGTGCCGCGCTCCTTGGCGGAGAGGTAGCGGTTGCGGGAGGACAGCGCGAGCCCGTCCGGCTCGCGGACGGTCGGTACGCCGACCACCTCCACGGGGAAGTTCAGGTCGGTCACCATCCGCCGGATCAGCGCCAGTTGCTGCGCGTCCTTCTGGCCGAAGAAGGCCAGGTCGGGGCGGGTGAGGTGGAGCAGCTTGGCGACGACGGTCAGCATGCCGTCGAAGTGGCCGGGGCGGGTGGAGCCTTCGAGGCGGCCGCCCATCGGGCCTGCGGTGATCCGGACCTGGGGGTCGCCGCCGGGGTAGACCTCGTCGACGGCCGGGGCGAACACGGCGTCGGCGCCGGCCTCTTCGGCGATGAGGAGGTCGGCGTCGAGGGTGCGGGGGTAGCGGTCGAGGTCCTCGTTGGCCCCGAACTGGAGGGGGTTGACGAAGACCGTGACCACGACCTGGCCGGTGGGGCCGACGTGCTCGCGGGCGGTGCGGACCAGGGTGGCGTGGCCGTCGTGGAGGGCGCCCATGGTCATGACGACGGCGCGGCGGCCTCCGGTGCCGCGCGCCAGGCCGTGCAGGGCCTCTGCGGTGTCGAGGAGGATCACAGTTCGCCGCCTTCGCGTCCCTCGGGGCCGGGTCCGGGGCCGGGGTCGATGCCATCCGCCGCCCCGTCGGCGAGCACTCCGAGGAGGTCCTCGGCCAGTTCGGGCTTGAGCAGACCGTGCGCGAGGGCGCGGTCGGCGGTCGTACGGGCCATCGCGAGGTACCCGGCGACGGTGCCCGGGGCGTGCTTGCGCAGCTCCGAGACGTGCGCGGCGACGGTACCGGCGTCACCGCGGGCCACCGGGCCCGTCAGGGCGGCGTCGCCCGAGCGCAGGGCGTTGTCGAGGGCCGCGCCGAGCAGCGGGCCGAGCATCCGGTTCGGGTGCTCGACGCCCGCCTTGGCCAGCAGTTCCATCGACTGGGCGACCAGGGTGACCAGGTGGTTCGCGCCGAGGGCGAGGGCCGCGTGGTAGAGCGGGCGGTTCACCTCGGCGATCCACTCCGGCTCCCCGCCCATCTCGATGACCAGGGCCTCGGCGGCGAGCCGCAGCTCGTCCGGGGCGGTCACCCCGAAGGAGCAGCCCGCGAGGCGCTGCACGTCCACCTCGGTGCCGGTGAAGGTCATCGCGGGGTGCAGGGCCAGCGGGAGCGCGCCCGCACGGCGCGCGGGGTCCAGCACGGAGACCCCGTACCGCCCGGAGGTGTGGACGAGGAGCTGTCCGGGGCGGACCGCGCCGGTCTCGGCGAGGCCCTCCACCAGGGACGGCAGGGCGTCGTCGGGGACGGTCAGGAGCACGAGGTCGGAGACCTCCAGCACCTGCGCGGGAGACACGACGGGCACACCCGGCAGCATCCGCTCGGCCCGGCGCCGCGAGGCGTCGGAGACGCCGGACACGGCGACGGGACGGTGCCCGGTCTGCTGCAGGGCACGAGCCAGCGCGGGGCCGACCCGGCCGGCTCCGACGACACCGACGGAGAGCCGGGCGGGGCGCTCCGCCTGGGGGGCTGTGTTCACGCGGGGGAGGCCTTCCGTTCCGTTCCGGTCCGCGGGGGGTACCGGACGATACGCCGCCATGCTAGCTGCTGGCGTGTGGGCCGGTCGGCGATGATCGGGGGATGAACCAGGACACGGAGCGGACGGCGGCGGGGCCCGGCTCGGAGCCGGGCGGGCACGGGGGGCCGGGGGCGGCGCCGGAGCCGGAGCCGGGCGGGCACACGGGCGCGCAGCGGATCGCGGAACCGGACGCGGCAGCCGAACGTGCCGCGGGCGCGGACCGGGTCCCGGACGGGGCCGGGGAGCAGGCGGCCGGTCGGGTGACGGGCCCGCCCGCGGAGCGCGGCCCGGACGTGGCTGCGGACGACACGGCGGCGGCGGACGACGTGTCTGCGCGGATGGTGGCAGCCGGGCGGGGGGCGCGGCGGAAGCTTTCGGACAGTCTCCGGGAGGCCACGGTCGGCGAGCTGCTGGCGGAGTTGAGCGGGCTGGCCCCGGACTCCGACGAGCCGGGCGACATCTACGGCAACGGCGTCGTGGAGCGGCTGGAGCGGCGGGTCGCGGAGTTGCTCGGCACCGAGGACGCGGCGTTCTTCCCGACCGGGACCATGGCCCAGCAGATCGCCTTGCGCTGCTGGGCCGGCCGGACCGGGAACCCGGTGGTCGCCCTGCACCCGATGAGCCATCCGGAGCTGTGGGAGGGCGGCGCGCTGTCGGTCGTCTCGGGGCTGCGGACCGTCCACCCGACGGGCGAACCGCGCCAGCCGACCGCGACCGAGGTCGCCGAGCTGCCGGAGCCCTTCGGGACGATGATGCTGGAGCTTCCGCTGCGGCACGCGGGCTTCCTGCTCCCGACCTGGGAGGAGCTGTCGGCCCTGGTGGACGCCGCGCGCGAACGGGACGCGGTGGTGCACTTCGACGGCGCCCGGCTCTGGGAGTCCACGGTCCACTTCGGCCGGTCGCTGCCGGAGATCGCGGCGCTGGCGGACTCGGTCTACGTCTCCTTCTACAAGTCCCTCGGCGGCCTCAGCGGGGCCGCCCTCGCCGGATCGGCGTCGCTCGTCGCCGAGTCGAAGGTCTGGCGGCACCGGTACGGGGGCCAGATCTTCCGCCAGTTCCCGGCCGCGCTGTCCGCCCTGGCCGGGCTGGAACGGGAACTGCCGGCGCTTCCCTCCTACGTGGCCAAGGCGCGGACGGTGGCGTCCGCCCTGTCCTCGGCGCTCGCCGCGGCTCCGGAGGTGCCCTGGTTCCGGGTCCACCCGGAGGTGCCGCACACCCATCAGTTCCAGGTGTGGCTCCCGTACGACGCGGACCGCCTCACCGAGGCGGGCCTGCGCCTGGCGGAGGAGACGGGCACGGTCCTGTTCCGCCGCTGGTCCCCCGACGGGCCGCCGGGCCTCTCGGTGACGGAGATCGAGGTCACCCGCCCGGGCCTGACCTGGACGGAGGCCGACGTAGCCACGGCGGTGGCGGACTTCGTGTCCCGCCTGTAGCCGGGGCCGCTGTTCAGGTCAGGTGGTGGCGGGTCAGCCGGCGGTGGAGGGCCGAGCGCCACGGGTGGCGGCCCGGGGCGCCGTCGAGGACGGCCCGGAACTGTTCGTAGGTGCGGGCCGCGCGCAGGACGGCCACGTCGTCGTGGCCCGGGGGCGGGGGCATCGGGGTGCCGTGCTGCGAGGCCCGGTAGGTGTCGAGGAGGTACTGCTCGATCGCGGTCATGTATCCACCCTGGACCTGTGGGGGTGCGGGGCGCGCGCTGGTTGACCGATGGCGTCAATCGCCCCCGCGGGGGCCGGCTGCGCCGACTGCCTCCACCCCGCCGGTCGGCGGCGCAGCGGCCGCTGCGCGGGGCAAAGTCCCCGCCCCGCCCTTCCACCGTTCCCAGGGCCAGCCCTGCCCCGGTCCTCAAACGCCGGACGGGCTAAAAAAAGAGGCCCCCGGGCTACGCCCGAACCCCCTGGGGCTCCGCCCCAGACCCCGGTCCTCAAACGCCGGACGGCTGAAAAGACCCGGGCCGCCTCGAACGCCGGACGGGCGCTGAGCAGGGAGTCCGGGCTCCGCCCGGCCCCCTGGGGCTCCGCCCCAGACCCCGCGCCTCAAACGCCGGCGAGGCTGGATTTTCCGACCCCGGTCCTCAAACGCCGGACGGCTGACATGGCTGCGCCGGATCGTCACCCGGCCGGGGGCGGAGGGCTGCGCCCGGGTCGGGGACGGGGACGGGGTGGGGTGTTGGCCTGGACGTAGAGCGTGATTTGTGGCGCTAGAGAACGCCGCGCCCTGTCGGAGTAGAGCGGGGGGCGCCTAAATCATGCAGTCCAGGCCGACACCCCACCCCGGCCCCGGCCCCGACCCACCACCCGCAGCACGCCCGACACCAGGCCAACCCCAGCCCCGCCGGCGTTTGAGGCGCAGGGGTGCGGGGACTGGTCCCCGGCGACTGCGCCGGGTGGGCGAAGGGGGCGTGGCCTGGCGGTCGGGCGGCCCGCGCGACGGCAGAATGATCCGATGAGCGTCACCATCGACATCACCGGGCTCCCCGCGCAGCGGATCGGCTTCGCGCCGTCCCCCCTCGCAGAGCTCTGCATGGCGTTGCACGCGCTCTCCCAGCCCGGCCACCACCCCGGGCTCGCCTCCTGGACCTCCACCACCGCCGCCGCCCTCGATCCGGACCTCGCGGACCGGCTGCTGGAGGGCGATTTCATGTGGCGCAGCTCCTTCGCCGATCTGTTCATGGCCTTCGCCGGGATTCCGGGCGGGTCCGGGCTGCCCGCCGCCACCCTGGCCGCCGAGCTCGACGTACTCGACCGGCTGGACGACGAGCGGTTCGTGACGGCCGCCCTGGAGCACTGCCGGCTGGCCCTCTACAACGAGGGCGGCGGGCCGTCCCCGCTCGCCGATCCGCTCGCCCGGGCGAAGGCCCTGGAGACGGCCTCCGCCCGCGGGCCGCAGCAGCTGGCCTTCGCCGTGCGGGTGCTCGACGACACCGCCGGTGTCCGGGTCTGGCTGCGCCGCCTCATCGAGGACTGCGACGAGGCCTTCTTCGCGGAGACCTGGCGCCGCATCGAACCCCGCCAGAACGCGGACGTCCGGCACAAGACGGAGTTGCTGCGCCGCAAGGGCCTGCCCGCCGCCCTCAAGGAGGTCTCCTCGGCGCTGAGCGTCGACGAGGGGCTGACCACCGTGACGGTGGACAAGATGGTCCACGGGTCCACGACCGCGACCGATCCCCGAATAGGCGACGGCCTGCTGTTCGTGCCCACGAACTTCGGCTGGCCCCACCTGCTGGTGCTGCACGCCCCCGGCTGGCGTCCGGTGATCCACTACCCGCTCGGCTCTCCCGAACTGGCCTCCTCCCCGGGGTCGGTGGAGCTGTTGCAGCGGCGCATGGAGGCACTGGCCCATCCGATGCGGATGATGCTGTGCCGCAATCTGGCGCGCGCCCCGTACACGACCGGCGAGTTGGCGGCCGCGCACGGGATCACCGCCCCGGAGGTGTCCCGTCATCTGACGGTGCTGAAGAAGGCCGGGCTGATCCAGACCCGCCGCCAAGGGCGGTACGTCCAGCACCAGCTGGATCTGGCGGCGGTCGCGCGGATCGGCTCCGACTTCATCGAGGGCATCCTGCGCTAGCCCGAAGGGCCCTGCGGCGACTCGGCGGCAGTCTTGCGGCAGTTTCGGCGGGCCACTCCGTGCACGGACAACGGGCAAAAGCGGGCACTGGCCTGAATTCGACGGCTCAGATGCTCCGATATACGGATTTCACAAACCGGAATCAGTGAAAAGTCTGGCCATGGCCGCCACTTGATGTCTAACGTGCGTCCACCGCTCCCCGCTCCCCGCTCCCCCACTCGGCGCAACGCACCTGACCTGCGTCTGCATCCGCGTCGCTTTTCCGCACCCTCGTACGCCCCGTGCCATACGCCGAAACGCCATACGCATGCGCTCTCGCATCTGCCGTGGAAGGACTTTCATGCCCTCACGCCGTATAGCCGCAGCCACCGCCGCCCTGGCGGCCGCGGCACTCGTCTCGCCGCTGCTCCTCGCCGGGCCGGCCGGAGCCACCGGCAGCCCGCAGAGCGACGCCGCCCGGGCCGACGCACTGGCCCGAAAGCTGGTCAAGGACTCCAGCGGCAAGGGTGCCAACAACCACCTGAAGGTCTTCCAGGCCATCGCCGACTACAACAAGGGCACCCGCGTGGCGGGTTCCAAGGGCCACGTCCAGTCGGCCCAGTACGTCGAGCTCGTCATGCGCGCGGCCGGATACAAGGTCACCAAGAACGAGTTCGAGTTCGTGTACGTCGAGACGGTCGCCGAGACCCTGAAGGTCAACGGCCCGGCCGGCCGCGACGTCCCGATCAAGCTGATGACGTACACCGCCAGCGGCCCGGCGAACGGCGTGACGGCCCAGATCGCCGTCGCCCCGGTCGACGCCGACGGCACCAACGGCTGCGAGCCCGCCGACTTCGCCGCGGGCGCCTTCACGGGCAAGGTCGCGCTGATCAAGCGCGGCGGCTGCGCCTTCGCGGTCAAGCAGCAGAACGCGGCGGCGGCCGGTGCGGTCGGCGCGGTGATCTACAACAACGCCGAGGGCGCCCTCAACGGCACCATCGGCTCGGCCGACGCGGGCAAGATCCCGACCGGTGGCGTCACGCTGGCCGAGGGCCAGCGGCTCGCCGCCGACGCGGCCGCGGGACCGGTCGAGGTCACCCTCGACATCCGCGAGTTCCGGGAGAACCGCAAGACGTACAACGTCGTCGCGGAGACGCGCGGCGGCGACGAGAACAACACCGTCTTCCTCGGCGCGCACCTCGACTCCGTCGCGGCGGGCCCGGGCATCAACGACAACGGCTCCGGCTCGGCTGGCATCCTCCAGGTCGCGCAGAAGCTCGCGAGCAGCCAGACGAAGATCAAGAACAAGGTCAAGTTCGCCTGGTGGTCGGCGGAGGAGTTCGGCCTGCTCGGCTCCGAGGCGTACGTCGACGGGCTGACGGAGGAGCAGAAGAAGAAGATCAAGCTCTACTTGAACTTCGACATGATCGCCTCGCCGAACGCCGCGTACTTCGTCTACGACGGCGACGACTCGGACAAGGTCGGCTCTGGCCCCGGCCCCGAGGGCTCGGCGCAGCTGGAGAAGGGGATCAACGACTTCCTCGACTCCAAGAGCATCCCGCGCGAGGGCACCGACTTCTCGGGCCGCTCGGACTACGGCCCGTTCATCGCGGTCGGCATCCCCTCGGGCGGTACGTTCACGGGCGCCGAGGGCATCAAGACGCCGGCGCAGGCGGCGAAGTTCGGCGGGCAGGCCGGGGTCGCGTACGACGTGAACTACCACGGCAAGGGCGACACCCTGGCGAACATCGACCAGAAGGCGCTCGACATCAACGTCGACGTCATCGCGGACGCGGTGGGTCACTACGCGTACGACCTGGCGCCGCTGTCGACGCCGGTGCCGGCGCAGCCGACCGACGGTTCGGGCAGCGGTGGTGGCCTCCACGAGGGCCACGACCACGCGTCGGAGTAGTCGGTAAGGGGGGCGGGTCGGGGTCGGTGCGCTGCGCCACGTCCCCTACCCGCCCTTCGCCCGTTCCCCGGGGGCCAGCCCCCGGACCCCCGCTCCTCAAACGCCGGAGGGGCTGGATTTTGGCTGGCCGGGGCTGGATGGCGCGCAGCGCCATTCCAGCCCCGCCGGCGTTTGAGGCGCGGGGTCTGGGGCGGAGCCCCAGGGAACGGTGGAAGGGTGGGTAGGGGACCGGCCCCGCGCAGCGGCCGCCGTTACCCCGGCCAGCCGCCCACACCCACCGGCTGGACCAGCCAGCCGAAGTCGCCCAGGCCGCCCCGTGCGGTGAGTTCCGCGGCCTCCCCCGCGCCCGACAGGGCGCGGACGTACGCCGCCGGGTCGGTGGAGGCCAGGGCCAGCGGGGGCCGGGCCCCCGAGACGCCGAGGGCGGCCAGCGCGTCCCGCTGGGTCAGCAGCACCGCCCCCGGCCCCGCGCACGCGTCGAGCGCGACGTGCGCGGTGACGTCGCAGCTCCCGTCCGGCACGGGGGCGGTCTCCCGCCCGGCGCGGAATCCGGTCAGCGTCCCGAAGGGCGGCCGGGCCTCCCGGGTGTGGGCGTAGTCCACGGCGACCGCGAGCCCGTGCTCCACGGTCGCGACGGCCGCCGCCCAGGCCTCGTCGCGCGGCCGGCCGATCTCCGCCCGGCCCGCGCCGGCGCCGGGCCACCACCGCTCCAGCCAGGCCCGGTCCGGCCCGTCCAAGGGGCCGCCCGGGCTCTCCGTACCGTCCCGCGCGACCTCCACGTAGCGCCCGTCCTCCGCGAGGTCCAGCGGTACGTTGTCGAGCCATTCGTTGGCGAAGAGCAGCCCCCGGGTCCCCCGGGGCGGCTCGCCCACCCACCGGATCCGCCCGTCGAGCCCGGCGGGCCGCTCCGCGCGTTCCACCCCGTACGGACGCACCCGCGCGGCCGTCTCCGGCGGCAGCGCCGCCAGCACCCCGGCCAGCAGCTCCCCCCGCCCGGCCCCTACGTCGACCAGGTCCAGCTCCTCCGGGCGGCCGAGCTCCCCGTCCACCCACAGGAGCAGCCGGGCCACGGCCTGCGCGTAGAGCGGCGAGGCATGCACGGACGTGCGGAAATGCCCTGCGGGGCCGGGGCCGCCGGGCCGCACGTAGAAGCCGTCGGGGCCGTACAGGGCCCGCTCCATCGCCGTCCGCCAGCGGACCGGACCCACCTGCGCCGTACCTTCACCCTGAGTGCTCATCGCAGAAAGGCTATGGTCGCCTCCACCTCCGGTAGTACGCGCGTCTCGCGCGGATCGCCCCTCTGGTTGACTCCAGCACCTATCGCCTGTCCCTACTCTGGGTTACGTGCAGCGCTTCTACGATTTCCTCCGCAGACACCCGACGGGCGTCGACAGCTTCTGGGCTGTCCTCTTCTTCGGGTTCTCGATGGCCGTCGTCGCCTCGATGCACGAGGGCACCACCGCCGCGCTTCTCGCCACCCCCTGTGTGGTGGCGCTGAGCAGCGCCGTCGCGCTGCGCCGCAAGTGGACCGTCCCGGTCTTCTGGCTCACCGTCGCCACCGGCCTCTACCAGCTGGCGATCGGCGCGCAGGCGAACTTCTACGACGTCGCGATGCTCCTCGTGCTCTACACGGTCGCCGCCTCCGACGTACCGCGCTGGGTCTCGCGCACGGCCCTCGGCTGGGGACTGAGCGCATCGTCGCTGTTCTTCCTGCGCAACGGCGTGGACAAGTCGAACTCCGCCGTCGACAACCTGCTCTTCGTCGTGTTCATGATGGTCCCGTTCGCGCTGGCCTGGGTGATGGGCGACTCCCTGCGCACCCGCCGGGCCTACTACGCCCAGCTCGTCGAGCGGAACCAGCGCCTGGAGAAGGAGCGCGCGGCCCAGGCCCAGGTGGCCGTCGCCGCCGAGCGGGCCCGGATCGCCCGCGAGCTGCACGACGTCGTCGCGCACAACGTCTCGGTGATGGTGGTCCAGGCCGACGGCGCCGCCTACGTGATGGACGCGGCCCCCGAACAGGCCAAGGAAGCCCTGCAGACCATCTCCGGCACCGGGCGCCTGGCCCTCGCCGAGATGCGCCGGCTGCTCGGCGTCCTGCGCACCGGCGAGCCGCAGGAGTCCGAGGACTACGTGCCGCAGCCCGACGTGGAGCAGATCGAGGTGCTGGTCGAGCAGGTACGGGCGGCCGGGCTCGCGGTGGACTTCGAGGTCGAGGGCGCCCCGCGCAAGCTGCCCAGCGGCGTGGAGCTGACGGCGTACCGGATCGTCCAGGAAGCGCTGACGAACACGCGCAAGCACGGCGGCCCGGCCGCGAAGGCCAGCGTCCGGCTCGTCTACTTCGACGACGGGCTCGGCCTGCTCGTCGAGGACGACGGCCGGGGCGCGGCCCACGAGTTGTACACGGACGGCGGCGCGGACGGCGCCGGACACGGGCTGATCGGCATGCGCGAACGCATCGGTATGGTCGGAGGCACCCTCGACGCGGGCCCCCGGCCTGGTGGCGGCTTCCGGATCAGCGCCCTGCTCCCCCTGAAGAAAAGGTGACCATGTCCTTCCCCACCGGCCCCTCCTCCGGCCCCTCCATCCGCGTGATGCTGGTCGACGACCAGGTACTGCTGCGCACCGGTTTCCGGATGGTGCTCGCCGCACAGCCCGACATGGAGGTCGTCGCCGAGGCCGGCGACGGCCTGGAGGCGCTGGAGGTGCTGCGGGCCACCAAGGTGGACGTGGTGCTGATGGACGTCCGCATGCCCCGGCTCGACGGGGTCGAGGCGACGCGCCGCATCTGCGAGCCCGAGGAACACCCCAAGGTCATCATCCTGACCACCTTCGACCTCGACGAGTACGCCTTCTCGGGCCTGAAGGCGGGCGCGAGCGGGTTCATGCTCAAGGACGTGCCGCCGGGCGAGCTGCTGGCCGCGATCCGCTCGGTGCACAGCGGCGACGCGGTCGTCGCCCCGTCCACGACGCGCCGGCTGCTGGACCGGTTCGCACCGATGCTGCCGTCGACGTCGGCGGAGCCCCGGAACAAGGACGTCGAGAGGCTGACGGAGCGCGAGCGCGAGGTCATGATGCTGGTCGCCCAGGGCCTGTCGAACGGCGAGATCGCCGCCCGCCTGGTCCTGTCGGAGGCCACGGTCAAGACCCACGTGGGCCGCATCCTGACCAAGCTGAACCTGCGCGACCGCGTCCAGGTCGTGGTCCTGGCGTACGAGACCGGGCTGGTCCGCGCGGGCGGTGGCGGCGCGTAGCCCCGCCCCCGGCGGCGGCGGAGCGGGCTCGCCCCACCGCCGCCCGGCGGGTCCGGTCTAGAAGCGCTGTACGAACTCGCACGTGCTCGGGACCACGGCGTCGAGGGTGGCCGAGTCGGCCAGCAGCATGTCGAAGTCGCCGGTGTTCTCGCCGCAGTTGATCCGGTCGAATCCGCCGTTGCGGCTGAGGACGGTGTCGTTGCCGCCCCGCCCGTCGAAGGTGAGGGTGGCACCCGGCGAGGCGTTCCAGCCGTCCGCGTCGGTCAGCCGGTCGGCGCCGCTGCCGCCGACGAGGACGTCGTCCCCCTCCCCGCCGACGAGGTCGCTGGGGATCGCGGTGTTGTTGGTGGCCACGTCGTCGCGGTCGCCCAGCGAGGCCTGGATGCGGGTCACCCCGGCCGCCAGACCGCAGCGGACGGTGTTGGGATTGCCGAACTGGACACAGCCCAGCCCCGGGGTCAGGGCGTTCGCCGCGTCGCTCACCTGGAGGAAACCGCCGCTGATGCTGAAGGTGACGTTGTTGGACTCGCCCGGCAGCGCGGCGAAATTGATCTGACTGCCGTTGCGCATCACGAACGCGGGGTCCGCCGACGCGGGGCCGGCGAGGGCCAGCGTCAGCGTGAGGGCGGCCAGGGCGGGGGTGGCGATGCGTGCCGTACGGAGGATGTTCACGGGTGCTGTCCTTCGGTTGCCGAGCGCGGACCGGGTCGAGGGTCCGTCGGTCCTGAGCGCTACCCAGAGCAACCGTCAGTTTCATATCATCTACCCGGAGTTACCTCGACTGCCGCATGCAAGACCCCGTCCGGACGCCTCCGAGCGGCCCAGTGCGGATCCCGCGGACCGCATGCCCGACCGGCCCCCGTGCCCCGACCGGACCGCATGCCCGACCGGACCTCAGGTCATCCAGCGGTCCGGGCGGGCCGTCGCGCGGGAGGTGCGGGAGCGGGCCGCCTGGGCGTGGAGCAGTTCGGCGGCCTCGGCCGCCCCGCGCAGGCGGGCCGTGACCGTGCCGTTGGCGCCGGTGTCCACGCGGACGTCGGCCACCCCGCGGGCACGCTCCCAGGGGCCCTGGGACAGCCGCACGCTCTGCACCTTGGCGTGCGGGACGATCTCCGTACGCCGGCACAGACGGCCGTGGCGGGCCGCGAACACGTCCGGGGAGACGGCCAGGCCGTACCCCTTCCACCACACCGGCACCACCCAGCGCGATCCGCTCCGGGGCGACGGCTCGAAGACGAGCCCCCCGAGGTCGACCCCGGGCAGCACCCGCGCGACCACGGCGTGGGCGGCGGCCCGGGTGGCCACCGGGACCAGGACGTTGTTCTTCGAGCCGGCCACCGCCAGCTCCACCCGGACCCAGCCGCGCCGGCGCCACAGCAGCGGCTCGACGATCCGTACGGTCTGCACGCGCCCCGGCGGCACCGTCTCGTGGGCGCGGTCGAGCATTCCGTGGTCGAGCCGGAGCCCGTCGGGGGACTCGGCGACCCGCCAGTCGTACTCGGCGAGGAAGCGGCCGGCGCTCGCCGCCCACATCGCGCCCAGCACCGGGAGCAGGGTGGCCATCGCCACCCAGGGGCTGGAGCTGAACCACCCCACCAGCAAGGGGCCGGCGATCCCGCCGGCGAGGATCGCCCAGGTGGTCAGGGTGAGCAGCAGGGATATCGCCAGATCGCGCGGCCCCACGCGGAGCAGCTCCCGTTCGGGGGCCTCGCCCAGGTGCGGGGCCTCGGCCGGGGCGAAACCGGCCGCGCGGGCCAGCAGCTCGGCGCGGAGCGAGACGGCGTCCTTCTCGGCGAGGAAGGCCAGCTCGTCCTTGGCCTCGGTGCCGATGACGTCGAGGCGCAGCTTGGCGACGCCCGCGAGGCGGGCCAGCAGGGGGCGGGTGACGTCCACCGCCTGGATCCGGTCCAGGCGGATGTGCGCGGTGCGGCGGAAGAGGAGGCCGCTGCGGATGCGCAGTTCGGTGTCGGTGACGGCGTAGTGCGTGAACCACCAGCTGAGGAAGCCGTACGCGCCGAAGACGACGACCAGCGCGGCCAGCGCGAGGATCCGCAGGGCGGTGGAGACGGCCGTCACCCACTCGGTGACGTTCTCGCCCTGCTGGGCGACGATGCCGATGGTCGCGGCGATCGGCACCCAGGCCCGGCGCAGCGGGGTGAGGAAGTGCAGCCGCCGCTCCTGTCCGGACCTCCCGGCGTCCGCCTCGCGGGACGGCGCCCCGACCGCGGCGGTGCCGACCTCGGCAGCGCTGCCGGCTCCGGTATCGGCTCCGGCTCCGGCTCCGGGGTCGTGCTCGGGCCCCGGCCCCGCTCCCACCACCGGCGTCACAGTCCCGCCGACCTTGCCTCACCGAGCTCCGTCAGCCGGTCGCGCAGCCGTTCCGCCTCCTCGGGCGCGAGTCCGGGGATCCGTGCGTCGGTGGCCGCCGCGGCCGTGTGGAGCTGTACGGAGGCCAGCCCGAAGCGGCGCTCCAGCGGGCCCGAGGTGACCTCCACCAGCTGCATCCGCCCGTACGGGACCACGGTCTGCTCCCGCCACATCACGCCCCGGCTGATCAGCAGGTCGTCCGCGCGCTCCGCGTACCGCCAGGACCGCCAGTTCCGCCCGAGCATCACCCAGCCCCAGGCCAGGACCACGAGCCACACCCCGCCGAGCGCCGCCCACCCCGGCCCGGCCGTCAGCCCCAGCACGACGGCCGTCACCGCCGTGAAGAGGGACATCCACAGCACCAGCACCAGCCTGCGCAGCGTCAGCAGCCCACCCGGCAGGCCCACCCACTCGGGCAGACCCGCCCGTCCCTCTGTCCCCGTGTCCATCCCCCCACCCTAGGGGTGTGCCTTCCGGATCGGACCGGGCTTGCCGCGCCCGTCGGCCGACGCTCCCGATCCGGAATCCGGACCGAGCGGCGAGCCGCCCCCACCGGCTGAGACAATGCCGCCATGACGGAGACCACGGTCGGCATCGGCGGCGCGGCGGAGAGCACCGACATGGTGCTCAACATCGGCCCCCAGCACCCTTCCACGCACGGCGTGCTGCGCCTGCGCCTCGTCCTGGACGGCGAGCGCATCGTCAGCGCCGAGCCAGTGGTCGGCTACATGCACCGCGGCGCCGAGAAGCTCTTCGAGGCCCGCGACTACCGCCAGATCGTGATGCTCGCGAACCGCCACGACTGGCTGTCCGCGTTCTCCAACGAGCTGGGCGTGGTCATGGCCGTCGAGCGGATGCTCGGCATGGAGGTGCCCGAGCGGGCCGTGTGGATGCGGACCCTGCTCGCCGAGCTGAACCGGGTCCTGAACCACCTGATGTTCCTCGGCTCGTACCCCCTGGAGCTGGGCGGGATCACCCCGATCTTCCACGCGTTCCGCGAGCGCGAGGAGCTCCAGGCCGTCATGGAGGAGATCTCCGGCGGCCGCATGCACTACATGTTCAACCGCGTCGGCGGCCTCAAGGAGGACCTGCCCGCCGGCTGGCTGGGCCGGGCCCGCGCCGCCATCGCCGACGTCAACACGCGCATGCACGTCTACGACGACCTGGTGCGCGGCAACGAGATCTTCCGCGCCCGCACCCGCGGCGTCGGCGTCCTGTCCGCCGAGGCCGTGCACGCGTACGGGGTCTCCGGCCCGATCGCCCGCGCCTCCGGCGTCGACTTCGACCTGCGCCGCGACGAGCCGTACCTCGCCTACGGCGAGCTCCAGGACGTCCTGAAGGTCGTCACCCGCACCGAGGGCGACTGCCTGGCCCGCTTCGAGGTCCTGCTGGAGCAGACCCACAACGCGCTGGACCTCGCGGTCGCCTGCCTGGACCGGATGGCGGAGCTGGCGCCCGGACCGATCAACCAGCGGCTGCCGAAGGTGCTGAAGGCTCCCGAGGGCGAGACCTACGCGTGGACCGAGAACCCCCTCGGCATCAACGGCTACTACCTGGTCTCCAAGGGCGAGAAGACCCCGTACCGGCTCAAGCTGCGCTCGGCCTCGTACAACAACATCCAGGCGCTCGCGGTGCTGCTCCCCGGGCAGCTGGTCGCGGACATGGTCTCGATCCTCGGCTCGCTGTTCTTCGTCGTCGGCGACATCGACAAATGACCCGGCCGGGGGCCGCTGTCCCACCCTGCGCCTAGGCTGCCCGCATGACCTCCGGCACAGCAGCAGGCCCGCACTCCGACCAGGGCGCCATATACGCCGCCTACCTGCGGCGGCTCGGCATCGAGGAGCCCGGCGCGCCCTCCGTCGAGGGGCTGTTCGCCCTCCAGCGGGCGCACCTGGAGCGCGTCCCGTACGAGAACGTCGACATCCAGCTCGGCCGCGCCCCCGGCATCGACCCCGAGCTGTCGGCACGCCGCTTCGCCGCCGGACGCGGCGGCTACTGCTTCCACCTCAACGGGGCCCTCGCCGCGCTCCTCGACCGCCTCGGCTACGAGGTCACCCGCCACGTGGGCGGCGTGTACAAGGAGTCCCAGGCCGAAGACGCCCTGCGGGGCGTCAGCGGAGACCATCTGGCGCTCACCGTCCGCGTGCCGGGCACCGGGACCGATTTCTACGTGGACGCCGGGCTCGGAGACGGCCCGTACGAGCCGCTGCCGCTGCGCGAAGGCCCGTACCGCCAGGGGTCCTTCGCCTACTCCCTGGAGCGGCTGCCCGGAACGGGCTGGCTCTACCGCCACCCGGGCAGCTCCGCCCCGCTCGTGAACTTCCGCGCGGAGCCCGCCGGGACGGCGGGAGCGGCCGGCTTCGAGGCCGAGCACGTCCGGCTGTCGACCTCCGCGGACTCCGGTTTCGTACGGACCTTCGCGGCCCTGCGGCGCGACGCCGACGGCATCGACGCCCTGCGCGGCCGGGTGCTGAGCCGGATCGACCCGGTGAAGGGGAACACGGAGCGGGTGCTCGACGGCCACGAGGAGTTCTACGCCGCGCTGGAGGGCGTCTTCGGCCGCGCGCTCGACGACCTGAGCCCGACGGACCGCACGGCCCTGTGGACCCGGGTGAACCGGGCCCACGAGAGCTGGGCGGCCACCCGCGAGGCCGCTGCCGAAGCCTCCTCCGAAGCCTCCGGCGAGAGCTGACCCGGGACGGCCGGGCGGGCCGATGTCCGCGGGGCAGGGCAGACTTGGGGGATGTCCCTCTCACCCCGCCGGGCCTGCCCCTCCTGCGGCCGCGACTGCGCCGTCACCGCCGGCCGGATCGCCCGCCACGACCCGCCCGCCGGCCGGGGCCGCGGGGACCTCGTCTCCTGCCCCGGCTCCCGCGCCCGCGTGACCCTCGGCGCCTCCGCCCCCACCCTGGACGGCTTCACCCTGTCCCCGCTCCCGGGCCAGCTCCCGCTGTTCTAGGGGGTCAGCACCAGTAACGGCCGCGGGGTAGCCGGATGTTGGGGAAATGCGCGGCTCCGTAGTTTCGGGGCATGACGACGCAGCAGAAGCACAGCAACCGCCAGTGGCTCCGGCGCGGGGCCGCCGCCGTGGCGCTCGCCGCCGTTCTCGGCGGGCTCGCCGCGCCCGCGGCGCTCGCCGCCCCGGCCCCGGCGGCGGGTCCCGCGGCCGCCGCGACCGCGCAGGGCGGCCGCGGGCACCTGATCTCCCTCACCGCCCTGGAGCGCCTCGCCCCCGCGGACGTCACCGCCCGCCTCGCACCCCACGGCTTCGACGTGTCCACGGTCCGGCACGGCGTCTCCGCCTACCGCCTCACCTACGCCACCGTCGACCCCCAGGGCCGCCCGACCACCGCCACCGGCCTGCTCGTGCTCCCCCGCGGGGGCCCGCACCGGCTCGACCTGGTCTCCGACACCCACGGCACGGTCGCCACCCGCGACGACGCCCCGTCGGGGGGCGCGGGCTACAACAGGCTCACTCCGTACCTGCACGCCTCCGCCGGCCGCGCCGTCGCCGCCCCGGACTACCTGGGCCTGGGCGGCGGGCCCGGCGCCCATCCGTACATGGACACCCGGTCCTCGGTCACCGCCTCCGTCGACATGCTGAAGGCCGCCCGGACGGCGGCCGACCGGCTGGGGCGCCCCGTCACCCGGGACGTGTACGCCACCGGCTTCTCGCAGGGAGCCCAGGTGGCGATGGCCCTGGGACGCGAGCTGTCCCGCCCCTCCAGTGGCTTCCGGCTGCGCGCGCTCGCCCCGGTCGCCGGTCCGTACGACCTGGACGGCTCCGAGCTGCCCGGCATCACCGACGGCCGGGTCGACCCGCGCACCGCCGTCTTCTACCTCTCCTACTTCCTCACCGCCCAGAACCGGCTGCACCCGCTCTACGCCGATCCGGCCGAGGTGTTCCGCGCACCTTACGCACAGGCTGTGGAAACCCTGTTCGACGGGAACCACGGGTTCGAGGACATCGTGGCCGGGCTCCCCGCCTCACCGCAGGAGCTGCTCACCCCGGAGTGGTACGAGAACGTCCGGGCCCCGCGCGGGGCCCTGCGGACGGCCCTGAAGGCCAACGACGACGCCTGCGACTGGAAGCCCGCCGCGCCGGTCCGCCTCTACGCCGGCTCGGCCGACACCGACGTCCCCCTCGCCAACACCGAGGCGTGCGCGGCGGATCTGGCCCGCCACGGAGTCCGCGCGAAGGTCGTCGACCAGGGGCCGGACGCCGATCACTTCGTCTCGGTGATCCGCTCGGCCCCGCAGGCCGTCCGCTGGTTCGACTCGCTGCGCTGAGAAGCCGCGCTAGGAAATCGCGGTGCGCAGCTGCACCACGTCGATCGGCTCGGTCTCGTCGTGGGCGGTCAGGTCGATGACCTGGCCCACGGCGCGGGTCTCGGCGGTGGCCGGCTTGGCGGTGTCGACGAGGGCCGCCGGCTCCGCACCGTCCTGGGCGGACTCCGCCTTGTGGACGGCGAGGGCCTCCGCGCCGACGACGTCGGCGAGGTCCTCGTTCTGCACGGACTCGATGACCGCGCGGGCCTGCGCCGCGGTCTTCGTACCGAAGAAGTCGAAGCCGCCCTCGACGCGCGAGGCGGGTCGGCGCTGGGCGGCGTACGGGGCCACCGCGGCCGCGAGCCGGCGCGCGGGGACGGCTGCCGCCGGGCCCGCGGGGACCGGGCCGGTGAGCGCGGGGCGGGCGTGCGCCTCCAGCTCGGCGGGCTTCGCCGGGGAGGCGGGCTTCGCCCGGCCGGCGGGAGCAGCCTGGCCGGCGGGGAGCGCGGGAGCGGCGGGGGCCGCGGGCAGCGCGGCGGGGCCGGTCGGGGCGGCCTTGGCCCGCTCGGCGGCCCTGGCCTGCGCGGCCGTCTTGTCGGCCAGCGCCGCCAGCGCGGCGTGGGCGCGGGCGAAGCCCACCGAGGTGGCCGCGCCGGCGCTGGTGCGCTCCTCGGACACGGCGGGAAGTTGCTTGGGCTCCGGGGCGGCGGGAGCGGCCGGGGCCGCGGCCTCGATGGCCAGCAGCCGGCGCCCCTCCAGGGCGCTCGCCCGCTCGGTCTCGGCGGTGGCGTACCGGCGCAGCAGCGACGCGTGCTCCCCGCGCAGGCCCGCGAGTTCGACCCGCTTGGCGCGCAGTTTGGCGTCGAGCTTGGCGCGCAGCACCCGGGCCTCTTCGAGGTCGGATTCGAGCTCGGCTATCCGCTCGTCCGTGCGCCACTCGTCCTTGACCCGCTCGCGCCCCAGCTCGGTGACCCGGCGGCCGGCCGCCAGGTCCCACGAGCGCATGACGACGGCGCCGGCCAGCCCGGCGGCCGCGGTGAGCGCCACGAGCAGGCGCAGCGCCATCGGTTCCGCGAGCAGCCAGGCGGCGCCGGCGCCGGCAACGGACACACCGGCGACGGCCGTCGGCGTGAGCAGCCGGTGAAGAGGTTCGGGATTGCGGTGGCGTCCACGGGGCATGGCCTGAAATTTACAGGGCGTGGACAGGGTGTGGGGTAGCCGCCCGGGAATCTGTTTCCGAGCAGTTACCGCACTTGTCTCACGAAAGGCGCAACTCCTACTTCTTCAGCAGGCCCTTGGACTCCAGATAGGCCTTCGCGACATCCGCCGGCTTGGCGCGCTCGGCGTCGACCTTGCGGTTCAGCTCGACCAGATCGGCCGTCGTGAGCGCCTTGGTGATCTTGTCGAGGGCGGCCGCGATCTCGGGGGCACCGGCGTCCTTCGAGTTGACCACCGGGAGCACGTTGTCGGCGTTCTGGAGCTTCTTGTCGTCCTCCAGCAGGACCAGGCCGAAGCTGTCGAGGGTGGCGTCCGTGGTGGTGGTGAGGACGAGCTGGTCCGCGCCGTCCTTGACCGCCTGCTTGGCCTGCGGGGTTCCGACGCCCTTGGGGTCGATACCGGAAACATCGATTCCGTATGTCGTCTTCAATCCGGGTGCGCAGAAGGGCCGCACCGCGCATTCGTCACCGGCCGCGATCTTCACCTTCAGACCGGACTTGCCCAGATCGGAAAGGGTCTTGAGATTGTTCTTCGTGGCGAATTCCTTGCTCACCGCGAAGGCGTTCTGGTCGACCGCCGAGCCCGCGGGCAGCGCCTTCAGACCCAGCGGGCCCGCCAGCTTCTCCAGGGCCGCCACCGTCGCCGTCACATCGCTCGACGCGACCGGCTTCTCCGCCGGAGCCTTGGAACCGTTCACCTTGGCGTTGAGGAACTCCGCGAGGGTCGCCGCGTACTCCGGGACGACGTCGATCTCGCCCTTCTCCAGCGAGGGTTCGTACAGCTCGCGGTTGCTGACCGTGGTGATCGACGTGTCGTATCCGGCGCCCTCGAGGACCTGCGCGTACAGCTCGGCCAGCACGTTGGACTCGGTGAATCCGGCGGCACCGATCACCAGCTTGCCGCCCTTGCCCCCCTCGGAGGACCCGGAGGCGGCTGCGGAGGAGCCCCCGTCCTTGGTCTTCTCCAGGCTGTCGCCGCCGCACGCGGCGAGCGAGGCGGTCAGGGCGACTGCGCCCAGGGCCGCGCCGAGGGCGCGCGTGGACTTGCTCATCTGAATCTCCTTCAAGGGGTGGACGAAAGACGTGTCGGGGCCCGCTCAGCGGGTGGCCGCGCCCGGCAGCAGCCGGTCGGCCGCCACCAGCGCGCCCTCCACGAGCAGGGCCAGCGCGGCGACCAGCAGGGCGCCCGCGACGACCTGCGGGGTGTTGTACGTGTTGAAGCCGGCGGTGATGATCCGGCCGAGGCCGCCCTGGCCGACCATGGCGGCGATGGTGGCAGTGGCGATGACCTGGACGGCTCCCGAGCGCAGCCCCGTCATCACCAGGCTGCGCGCGAGCGGCAGTTCCACCCGCCAGAACAGCTGGCGGCCGGACATGCCCATGCCCCGCGCGGCCTCCACCACCGAGCGGTCGACCTCGCGCATGCCCACGTAGGCGTTGGTCAGCAGCGGCGGGATGGCGAAGAGGACCAGCGCGGCGATGGTCGGCACGTACCCGGCGTTGCGCAGCGGGGAGACCATGAACAGCGCCAGCACCGCGAAGACCGGGACGGCCCGCCCGATGTTGGAGACGTTGACGGCGAGGCCGCCGCCCTTGCCGAGGTGGCCCAGCCACAGTCCGACCGGAAGGGCCACCGCACAGGCCAGGGCCAGGGCGACCCCGCTGACGTACACGTGCTCGCCGAGCCGGTGCCAGACCCCGCTCTCCCCGGACCAGTTGGCCCCGTCGGCCAGCCAGTCCCAGGCCTGTCCCAGCACTCCCATCAGCCCGCTCCCCCGCTGACGCCGGCGGTGCGCGCGGCGCGGGCGGCCCGGGTCGCACGCGTCGGGCGGGTGGCGCGGGTCCAGGGCGTCAGCAGCCGCTGGAGGCCGAGCAGGGCCAGGTCCGCGACCAGCGCGAGGAGCACGCAGAGCACCGAGGCGGTGAGCACCTGGGCCTTGAAGGAGCTGTTCACGGCGGGTGCGATGAGATTGCCGAGGCCGCCCTTGCCCACGATGGAGCCCACGGTCGTCAGCGCCACCGTGGAGACGGTCGCGATCCGTACGCCGGCCAGCAGGGCGGGCAGTGCCAGTGGCAGCTCGACCTGCCACAGCAGCCGGCCCGGGCCGTACCCCATCCCGCGCGCGGCTTCCCGTACGTCCTCGGGCACGGCTTCGAGACCGGCCAGCACGTTGCGCACGAGGATGGTCAGCGAATACAGCACCAGCCCGGTCACCACCAGCACCGCCGAGAGTCCGAAGACCGGCAGCAGCAGCGAGAACATGGCGAGCGAGGGGACCGTGTAGAGCAGCGTGGTGATGCCCAGGACGGGGGCCGCCCAGTGGCGGCCGCGGCGGGCCAGCAGGGCGAGCGGGACGGACACGGCGATGCCGATCAGCACCGACACGCCCGTGATCCAGACGTGTTCGAGGGTGGCGTCGGTGAGCTCCTGGGAGCGGGAGGTGACGTACTCCCAGCAGATCCAGTCGTTCGCCACCAGGCAGTTCTGCCCGGCCATCGCCCCTCACCCCCATTACCGACCGTACGTAGGAGCGACCATAACCCCCGCCGGGGACAACGGCCGGAATCCTTCGCACGCGGGCAACACGCCCTTCACAAACGGACCCAGCGGGTAGGGAAAGATGGCCGGGTGATCCGATTCGAGCAAGTGACCAAGCGCTACCCCGACGGGACCACGGCCGTCGCCGACCTGTCCTTCGAGGTCGCCGAGGGCGAACTGGTCACCCTGGTGGGCCCGTCCGGCTGCGGCAAGACGACCACCATGAAGATGGTCAACCGGCTCATCGAGCCGACTTCCGGCCGGATCCTGCTGAACGGCGAGGACATCGCCGCCGCCGACCCGGTCGAACTGCGGCGGCGCATCGGCTACGTCATCCAGCAGGTCGGGCTGTTCCCGCACAAGACGGTGCTGGAGAACACGGCCACCGTGCCGCAGCTCATCGGCACCCCGAAGGCCAAGGCCCGCGCGCGGGCCGCGGAACTCCTCGACCTGGTCGGACTGGACCCGGCCGTCTACGGGGGCCGCTACCCGGAGCAGCTCTCCGGCGGCCAGCGCCAGCGCGTCGGCGTGGCCAGGGCGCTCGCCGCCGACCCGCCGGTGCTGCTGATGGACGAGCCGTTCGGCGCGGTGGACCCGGTGGTGCGCGAGCGGCTGCAGAACGAGTTCCTGGCGCTCCAGCGGACCGTGCGCAAAACGATCCTGCTGGTCACGCACGATCTGGAGGAGGCCGTCCGGCTCGGGGACCGCATCGCGGTCTACGGAGCGGGCACCATCGAGCAGTTCGCCCGCCCGGCGCAGGTGCTGGGCGCCCCGGCGACCGACTACGTGGCCGGCTTCGTCGGCGCCGACCGCGGGCTGAAGCGGCTCGCGGTCACCGCCGTGTCCCAGGCCGACCTGACCGACCTGGCCGACCTCCCCGACCTCTCCGGCCTCTCCGGCCTCGCCTCCGCCGACGGAAAGGCCCCCACCGCCGGTGTGGCGCTGGGGGCCAGTCTGCGCGAGGCGCTCGCGCTGCTGCTCCAGGAGGACTCGGGCCGGATCGGGGTCACGGATCCCGACTCCGGCGCGCTGGTCGGCGTACTCACCCCGGAAGGGGTGCACCGGGCGCTGCGCCGGGCCCGGCTGCAGGAGGCCTGAGCCGGATCCGGTCCCGCTGCGCCCGGATCCCGTTCCGCTACGCCTGGATCCTGCCGCTCATCCACACCAGCATCGGCGGGATCTCGCGGCGCCAGGTGTTGAAGTTGTGGCCGCCGCTGTCGAGGATGATCGAGGAGACCCGGTCCGGGCCCTTGACCAGCTTGATGAACTTCTTCGTGCCGGCGAGGTTCGGCTCGCCCTTCTCGCTGCTGGTGACGAGGAAGGACGTACCGGTCGGCTGCTTCGCCTTGATGGACTCCAGCACGTTCGCGCGCGCCTTCAGCTGGGCGTCCCCCTGGAAGAGGTCACCGGTCGTCGGGTCGTCCGCGGCCTCGTAGTACGCGGACAGGCCGGCGGCGGCACCGAAGGTCTGCGGGTAGTGCGCGGTCATCTTCAGGGCGCAGTAACCGCCCGTGGAGTTCCCGATGTAGCCCATGTTCCCGGGCTTCTTGCCGACCCGGAAGGTGCTCTGGATGGCCTGCGGGAGGTCCTGGCCGTAGAAGGTCTCGGTCTGCGGGCCACCGGGTATGTCCACGCACTCGGTGTCGCGCGCGCCCGGGGTCGGGCGCATCATGACCAGGATCATCGGCTTCATCTTGCCCGCCTTGGACAGGCTGAAGGCCTTCATCGGGTAGTCGAGCCCTTTGATCAGGTTCTCCGCCATGCCCGGGTAGCCCGTGAGGACGATGGAGGCCGGGAAGTTCTGGTCCTTGTACTGCGGCTGGAAGTACTCCGGCGGCAGCCACACGTACCCGGGGCTCGTTATCTTCGACTTCTGGCCCGTTATGGAGACCTTCAGGATCTGTCCGGCCACCGGGGGCTTGGCACCGCCGGGCACGTCGAGGTGCTGCTTGTCGACCACCTTGATGTCGTCACTGCTCATCGAGTGGTCGACGACCTTGCCGATCGACGTCTCCTGGCCGAAGAGGTCGGCCCAGGACCCGTAGAAGAGGAACGACTTGTTCGCGGCGAGACCGATCGCCGCGAACATCGCCAGCTGTGTCGCCAGGAGGAGGCCGATCCGGCCGAGGACCGAGCGCCAGGAGCGGCCCGAGAGCTTCGGCCAGAACCAGACCGTGGCCGCGAACAGCAGCACACCGGCGAGGATGGCCAGCGCCAGAACCGTATTACTGGTGAGACCCATGAGCAGTCAGTCGACTTTCTATGGCAGGACTAGTTTTTTTCTCGACGGAAGAGTGAACCCGCTCCCCCTCGATGTCGTCCTAGTGGACGCACCACCCAGCGAAGGGCCCCAGCGGCCTTCGGCCACATGATCTCTCGCGGAGCAACGGGAAGCGATGTCTAGCAGGATAGATGGCGATAAGTCGGGACAGGTTCCGAAGCCTGTCAGCCGAATCCTCCGAGGCCCCCGACCGGAGTCCGTCCCCGGAGTCGTGGGCACCGCAGTCACGGTCGTCGGCCTGCTGGACATCGCCGCGGGAGTCTTCCCGCGCTTCCGGCACAGCCGCATCCACGCGGTCACCGAGGTGCTGCCCGGTTCCGTCGGCCCCTTCGCCGCCGCCCTGGCCATCAGCGCCGGCGTCCTGCTCCTGCTGCTCGCCCACGGGCTCAAGCGCCGCAAGCGCCGCGCCTGGCGGGCGGCCGTGGTACTGCTGCCGGCCGGCGCCGTCGCGCAGTTCACGTACCGCCACTCGGTCATCGGCGTGGTCATCGCGGCGGTGCTCCTGGCCCTCCTGCTCCGCCATCAGAGTGAATTCAAGGCGCTGCCCGACCCGCGCAGCCGCTGGAAGGCGCTCGCCAACTTCGTGCTGATGAGCGCGGGCTCCATCGGCCTCGGTCTGGTCATCGTCAACTCGCACCCCGGCCGCGTTGTAGGCAATCCGGGTGTTTATGAACAGATCAGCCACGTCGTCTACGGGCTCTTCGGCTTCGAGGGCCCCGTCGACTACGCCGGCCGGGTGTCCTGGACCGTCGGCTACTCGCTGGGCGCCCTCGGCATGCTGACCGCCGTCACCACCATCTACCTGGCCTTCCGCCCCGAGCACCCGGCCGCCCGGCTCACCGCCGACGACGAGGTCAAGCTCCGCGAGCTGCTCGCCCGGCACGGCGGCCGCGACTCGCTGGGGCACTTCGCGCTCCGCCGCGACAAGGCCGTCGTCTTCTCCCCCAGCGGCAAGGCCGCCGTCACCTACCGCGTCGTCTCCGGCGTGATGCTCGCCTCCGGCGACCCGGTCGGCGACGTCGAGGCCTGGCCCGGCGCCATCGAACGGTTCATGGAGGAGGCCAAGACCCACTCCTGGACCCCCGCCGTCATGGGCTGCAGCGAGACCGGCGGAGAGGTCTGGACCCGCGAGACCGGCCTCGACGCCCTGGAGCTCGGGGACGAGGCGATCGTCGACGTCAAAGACTTCTCCCTCTCCGGGCGGGCGATGCGCAACGTCCGGCAGATGGTGAAGCGCATCGAGCGCAACGGCTACACCACCAAGGTCCGCCGGGTCAGCGAGCTGACCGACACCGAGCTGGAGCAGGTGCGCGGCGCCGCCGAGGCCTGGCGCGGCACCGACACCGAACGCGGCTTCTCCATGGCGCTGGGCCGCGTCGGCGACCCGGGCGACGGGGACTGCTACATCGCCACCGCACACCGCGTCGAGGAGGGCGACACCTCCCCCTTCGGCGACCTCAAGGCCGTCCTGCACTTCGTCCCGTGGGGCAAGGACGGCATGTCGCTGGAGCTGATGCGCCGCGACCGCGCCGCCGACCCCGGCATGAACGAACTGCTCATCGTCGCCTCCCTGGAGGCCGCCCCGGCGCTCGGCATCGAGAAGGTCTCCCTGAACTTCGCGATGTTCCGCTCGGCCCTGGCCCGCGGCGAGAAGATCGGCGCCGGCCCGGTCCTGCGGATGTGGCGCAGCCTGCTGGTGTTCCTCTCGCGCTGGTTCCAGATCGAGTCGCTGTACAAGTTCAACGCGAAGTTCCGCCCCCGCTGGGAGCCCCGCTTCGTGGTCTTCCGCACCACCCGGGACCTGCCCCGCATCGGCTTCGCCGCGATGCAGGCCGAAGGCTTCGTCACGCTCGCCTTGCCCCGCCTGTTCGCCGGCCGGCGGCGTCCCAAGCCGGTCCGCACCTGCGCCCACCACCGGGTGCAGACCGTCCCCGCCCAGGCGGAGCGCGAGGTCCGGGCCGCCTGACGGGCACGGGCCCTACCCTGGGAACCATGAACACGAACAGCGGTCCCGCCCCCAGGGGCCTGGTGACGGGCCTCCCCGACTGGGACCGCTGTGCGGTCATGGGCGTCGTCAACGTCACCCCCGACTCCTTCTCCGACGGCGGCCGCTGGTTCGACACCACCGCTGCCGTCAAGCGCGGGCTCGACCTCGTCGCCCAGGGCGCCGACCTCGTGGACGTCGGCGGCGAGTCCACCCGCCCCGGCGCCTCCCGCGTCGACGAGGAGGAAGAGCTGCGCCGGGTCGTCCCCGTCGTCCGCGGCCTAGCCTCCGAAGGCGTCGTCGTCTCCGTCGACACCATGCGCGCCTCCGTCGCCGCCCGGGCCGTCGCCGCCGGCGCCACCCTGGTCAACGACGTCAGCGGCGGCCTCGCCGACCCGGACATGATCCCGGCCGTCGCCGCCGCCGAAGTGCCCTTCGTCGTCATGCACTGGCGCGGCTTCAGCGACGGCATGAACCGCCTCGCCGTCTACGAGGACGTCCTCGCCGAGGTCACCGCCGAACTCCGCACCCGCATCGACGCCGTCGTCGCCGGCGGCATCGCCCCCGAACGGGTCCTGGTCGACCCGGGCCTCGGCTTCGCCAAGAACGCCGAGCACGACCTCGCCCTGGTCGCCCACCTCTCCGAGCTGCGCGCACTGGGCTTCCCGCTGCTGGTGGCCGCCTCGCGGAAGCGTTTCCTCGGCCGGGTGCTGGCCGGCGCCGACGACGCCTCCCCGCCGCCCGCCCGCGAACGCGACGCCGCCACCGCCGCCGTCACCGCCATCGCCGCCGCCCGGGGCGCCTGGGCCGTACGCGTCCACGAGGTACGGGCGAGCGCCGACGCGGTTCGGGTGGCCCGTGCCGTGGAAGGGGCACTGCGTACGACCCGTAGCAACGAGGAAGGGGCCCGGTGAGCCGTACCGACATCGAATCCGTCGAAGAGGTCAACACGGCCTTCTACGAGGCCATGGAGCGGGGGGACTTCGACGCACTGTCGGCGCTCTGGCTCGAGGACGAGATCTCCTGCGTGCACCCGGGCTGGCCGGTGCTGTCCGGACGCGGCGAGGTGCTGCGCTCCTACGCGCTGATCATGTCGCACACCGAGTACATCCAGTTCTTCCTGACCGACACCAAGGTCACGGTCATAGGCGACACCGCCCTGGTGACCTGTACCGAGAACATCCTCAGCGGCGGACCCGCCGAGGACGGCGGGGAACTGGGCCCGCTCGTCGGCCAGCTCGTCGTCGCGACGAATGTGTTCCGACGCACACCGGAGGGCTGGCGCCTCTGGTCGCACCACGGTTCTCCCGTCCTCACGGACTCCGACGAGGACGACGAGGAGGAGTCCTCCTAGCCCTTCAGCCGGGGGGCTGTCGGGGTCCCAGGTATTTCGCAGGTAAATTCGAAGATGGACGACGCCGACCGCACTCGGCTCCGGCCATGGATCCGGGGAGTCCCGGACCGGAAGCACCTACGAAAAGCAGGAGTGATTCGCGTGGATCGTGTCGCGCTGCGCGGCCTCAAGGCTCGCGGGCACCATGGCGTCTTCCCCCGGGAACGCGAAGAAGGCCAGACCTTCATCGTCGACCTGGTGCTCCACCTCGACACCCGGCCCGCGGCGGCGGGCGACGACCTGGCTAAGACGGTGCACTACGGGGTAGTCGCGGAAGAAGTCGTCGACGTGGTCCAGGGCGAGCCCGTGGACCTGATCGAGACCCTCGCCGAGCGGATCGCCCAGCAGTGCCTCAAGCACGAAGCGGTCGCCCAGGTGGAGGTCGTCGTCCACAAACCGGACGCGCCGATCACCGTCCCCTTCGACGACGTGACCATCACGATCACACGGAGCCGCGCGTGAACAACGGAATGAACGCCCAGAGCGACCCCACCGTCCAGCCGGTACCCGCCTCCGTGGTCGAAGCCGTCGACGCGGCCGACGTCACCCTGTCCAACCCCAAGTGGGCCGTCGTCGCGCTGGGCGCGAACCTGGGCAACCGCCTGGAGACCCTCCAGGGCGCCATCGACGCCCTCGGCGACACCCCGGGCCTCCGGGTCAAGGCCGTCTCCCCCGTCTACGAGACGGAGCCGTGGGGCGTGGACGCGGGCTCGCAGCCCTCGTACCTCAACGCCGTCATCTCGGTGAAGACCACCCTGCCCCCCAGCTCCCTGCTGGAGCGCGGCCACGCCATCGAGGAAGCCTTCGACCGCGTCCGCGAGGAGCGCTGGGGGCCCCGCACGATCGACGTCGACATCATCACCTACGCCGACGTGGTCTCCGCCGACCCCGTCCTCACCCTCCCGCACCCGCGCGCCCACCAGCGCGCCTTCGTGCTGGCCCCCTGGAACGACATCGACCCCGAGGCGCAGATCCCGGGCCAGGGGCCCGTGGGCGCGCTCCTGGCGGCGGTCGGCCTCGCCGGGCTCACCCGGCGCGAGGACCTGGAACTGCGCCTCCCCGAGTGAGCCGCGCCCGCGGGGCGGGTCCGCCGACCACTTAGGATCACCGGGTACGCACGCACGGAGAGCGGGAGAGGCGCACGTGAAGCAACTGAGGCCGGCGGTCCTGGCGGGCATTTTCGCGATCGCCGCGGTGCTGTCCTGGGCCGGAGCCCGGCTGTGGAACGCGTACGGCACGCTCCCCGGCGTCCCGGTGGCCGCGCCCATCGTGCTGGGCGCCATCGCCGTCGTCCTGCTGGCAACGGCCCTGTCGCTGCGCTCCCGCCTGAAGGCGCAGCGCGAGCGCGTGCCCGGCGCCAAGGGCGTGGAGCCGCTCATGGCGGCCCGCGCGGTCGTCTTCGGCCAGGCCAGCGCCCTGGTGGCGGCCCTGGTCGCGGGCGCCTACGGCGGCGTCGGCGTCTTCCTGCTCACCACCGCGATGGACGTCCCCGCCCGCCGCGACCAGACCTGGTACGCCGGCTTCTCGGTCCTGGCGGGCGCGGCGGTCATCGCCGCAGCCCTCTTCCTGGAACACGTCCTGAAACTCCCGGACGACGAGGACCCCGCCTCCGAGGCCCCGTCCCGGGCCTAGGCCCCCAGGGCACGACCTGGCCCCGGCACGCGGCCTGCGGCCACGGACGGGGCTCGCCGGCACCCCGGGGGCGGCCTGCGGGGCGGCTAGCGGGCCATGATCAGGCTCATCGCCTCGTTGCGGGTCGCGGGGTCGCGGAGCTGGCCGCGGACGGCCGAGGTGATGGTCTTCGCGCCGGGCTTGCGGACGCCGCGCATGGTCATGCACATGTGCTCGCACTCGATGACCACGATGACCCCGCGCGGGTCCAGGATCTCCATGACCGACTCGGCGATCTGCGTCGTCAGCCGCTCCTGCACCTGGGGGCGGCGGGCGAAGACGTCCACGAGGCGGGCGAGCTTCGACAGACCGGTGATCTTCCCGTCGACGGACGGGATGTAGCCGACGTGCGCCACACCGTGGAACGGAACCAGGTGGTGCTCACACGTACTCATGACTTCGATGTCCTTCACCAGGACCATCTCGTCGTGGCCGAGGTCGAACGTCGTCGTCAGGACGTCCTCGGGCCTCTGGTACAGGCCGGCGAATATCTCCTTGTACGCCCGCGCGACCCGCCCCGGAGTCGCCAGCAGCCCCTCGCGGTCCGGGTCCTCGCCGACCGCGATCAGGAGCTCGCGGACGGCCGCCTCGGCGCGCTTCTCGTCGAACTCGCCGATCGTGCCCTCGCCACCGGTCAGGGTCACTGGGTCGGTCATGTCTTCCTCGTTCCTGTCTGCGCGTTCGCCGGCGCGTAAAAGTGCCGCGCCCCCCAGGCTAGAACCTGGGGGGCGCGGCTTCCATTCCGGGAGGTACTAGGCCTCCGGGCGCTCCTCCGGGGAGGGCTCCGGGGTCTTCTCCACCGACACGGCGGTCGAGGCCGACGTGCCGTTCGCCGCGTTCGTCAGCTGGAGCTCCTTGGGAGAGAGCACCGGCGGACGGGTGGACGGCGTGCGGTGCGAGGAGCCGGTCCACGCCGGGCGGGCCGGGCGCTTCACGATCGTCGAGAAGACCTCGGCGATCTGCTCCTTGTTGAGCGTCTCCTTCTCCAGGAGGGCGAGGACCAGGTTGTCGAGGACGTCGCGGTTCTCGACCAGGATCTCCCAGGCCTCGTTGTGCGCGGTCTCGATGAGCTTCTTGACCTCTTCGTCGACCAGCGCGGCGACTTCTTCCGAGTAGTCACGCGGGTGCGACATCTCGCGCCCGAGGAACGGCTCGGTGTTGTCTCCGCCGAACTTGATCGCGCCGAGACGCTCGGTCATGCCGTACTGGGTGACCATCGCGCGGGCCGTTGCCGTGGCCTTCTCGATGTCGTTCGCGGCGCCCGTGGTCGGGTCGTGGAAGACCAGCTCCTCGGCCGCGCGCCCGCCCAGCATGTACGCCAGCTGGTCGAGCATCTCGTTGCGCGTGGTCGAGTACTTGTCCTCGTCGGGCAGGACCATGGTGTAGCCCAGGGCCCGGCCGCGGGACAGGATCGTGATCTTGTGGACCGGGTCGGAGTTCGGGGAAGCCGCCGCGACCAGGGCGTGTCCGCCCTCGTGGTACGCGGTGATCTTCTTTTCCCGGTCCGACATGATCCGGGTCCGCTTCTGCGGACCCGCCACGACGCGGTCGATCGCCTCGTCCAGCGCGTGGTTGTCGATCAGCTTCTGGTCCGAGCGGGCCGTGAGCAGCGCGGCCTCGTTCAGGACGTTGGCGAGATCGGCACCCGTGAAGCCGGGGGTACGGCGGGCGACGGCGCCCAGGTCCACGTCCGGGGCGACCGGCTTGCCCTTCTGGTGGACCTTGAGGATCTCCAGACGGCCCTGCATGTCCGGACGGTCGACCGCGATCTGGCGGTCGAAGCGGCCGGGGCGCAGGAGGGCCGGGTCGAGGATGTCGGGACGGTTCGTGGCGGCGATCAGGATGACCCCGCCCTTCACGTCGAAGCCGTCCATCTCGACGAGCAGCTGGTTGAGGGTCTGCTCGCGCTCGTCGTGACCGCCGCCGAGGCCCGCACCGCGGTGCCGGCCGACGGCGTCGATCTCGTCGACGAAGACGATCGCCGGGGCGTTGGCCTTGGCCTGTTCGAACAGGTCGCGGACACGCGAGGCACCGACACCGACGAACATCTCGACGAAGTCGGAACCGGAGATCGAGTAGAAGGGGACACCGGCCTCGCCCGCGACGGCACGCGCGAGCAGGGTCTTTCCGGTGCCGGGCGGGCCGTAGAGCAGCACGCCCTTGGGGATCTTGGCGCCGACGGCCTGGAACTTCGCCGGCTCCTGGAGGAACTCCTTGATCTCGTGGAGTTCCTCGACGGCCTCGTCGGAGCCCGCGACATCGGCGAACGTCGTCTTCGGGGTGTCCTTGGTGATGAGCTTGGCCTTGGACTTCCCGAAGTTCATGACTCGGGAGCCGCCGCCCTGCATCTGGTTCATCAGGAACAGGAAGACCACGACGATGAGGACGAACGGCAGCAGCGAGAGCAGCACGCTCAGGAACGGGCTGGTCTTGTCCGGCGTGACGGAGTATCCGTCAGGGATCTGACCGGCTTCGTACTTGGTCTGGAGGTTCTGGGCGAGCTGTACGCCCTGGTCCCCGATGTAGTTGGCCTGGAACTTGGTGCCGTCGTTGTCGCCGAGCTTCTGGTCCTTCTTCAGCTCGATCTTGATCATCTGGCTGTCACCGGTGGTGAGCTTGGCGCTGTCCACCTGGCCACTGTTGATCGCCTTGATGACCTCGCTGGTCTCCACCGACTTGTAGCCGCCGCCGGAGCCGACGACGTTCATCAACACGACCACGGCGAGGACGGCCAGCACGATCCACATAACCGGCCCACGGAAGTATCGCTTCACGTCCATCCATACGGGGCGCTAGGCACCCCGTCCCTCCTGCCCGTAGGTAAATGCTGCTGTGAGTAAAGACTGTTCTTCGGAATGTACCCCTGCATTGTCACCCGTGGCCTCATGGGACGGCTGACAGACCCGCCTTTCCATGCTCCAACGGCGGGAAACGCTCCAGGGTTCCCCTGTCGGGCGCTGGATCAGCCGCCGTAGACGTGGGGAGCGAGGGTGCCGACGAACGGCAGGTTGCGGTACTTCTCCGCGTAGTCGAGGCCGTAGCCGACGACGAACTCGTTCGGGATGTCGAAGCCGACCCACTTCACGTCGATCGCGACCTTGGCGGCGTCGGGCTTGCGCAGCAGCGTGACGACCTCCAGGGAGGCCGGCTGGCGGGAGCCGAGGTTCGACAGCAGCCACGACAGGGTCAGGCCCGAGTCGATGATGTCCTCGACGATCAGGACGTGCTTGTCCTTGATGTCGGTGTCCAGGTCCTTGAGGATCCGCACCACGCCCGAGGACTGGGTCCCGGCGCCGTACGAGGACACCGCCATCCAGTCCATGGTGAGCGGGGTGGACAAGGCGCGCGCCAGGTCCGCCATCACCATCACCGCGCCCTTGAGGACGCCGACGATGAGCAGGTCCTTGCCCGCGTACTCCGCGTCGATCTTCGCGGCCAGCTCGGCCAGCTTCGCGTCGATCTCTTCCTTGGTGATGAGCACCGACTGGAGGTCGTTGCCCATGTCCTTCTCGTCCACCCGCATCACTTTCGTTGTCGGCTGGGGCTCCGGGGGGTGACCCCGGAGGACTCAGCCGTGTTTCAGCACCAATCAGCCCTGCCGGATGACCAGTCTGCCACCCTGCCGCTGGGCCTCCACCCGGCCGGGCAGGTTGATGGCTCCCTGACCGCGCCATCCGGTGATGAGCCGGTCGACTTCCTCGATGTGGCGGGCGAAGAGGGAGCCTGCGGGAGAACCGGCGGCGACGACCGCCCGGCGCAGTACGCGGCGGCGGACCGCGGGGGGAAGCGCGTACAGCTTGGCGCACTCCAGGCGGCCGTCTTCGTCGCGTACGCCGCTCTCGGCCTCGGCGGCCCAGGCGTCCAGGGCGTCGGCGTCGTCGCGGGAGAGCTGGGCGGTGCGGGCGAGCGCCTCCACGACCCCCTTGCCGAGCGCCTTCTCCAGGGCGGGCAGCCCTTCGTGGCGCAGCCGGGAGCGGGTGTAGGCGGGGTCGATGTTGTGCGGGTCGTCCCAGACGGCGAGGGACTGGACCATGCAGGCCTTGCGGGCGGTCTGCCGGTCGACCTGGAGGAAGGGCCGGCGGTAGTGGTGGCCCAGGCCCCGGGCGCCGGGGCCTCCGGAGACTTCCGCCATACCGGAGAGCGAGCGGATGCCGGAACCGCGGGCGAGGCCCAGCAGGACGGTTTCGGCTTGGTCGTCGCGGGTGTGGCCGAGCAGCACGGCGACGGCGCCCAGCCGGTCGGCGGCCTCGTCCAGGGCCGCGTAGCGGGCGTCGCGGGCGGCGGCTTCGGGGCCGCCGTCGCGGCCGACGCGCACGGCGACGGACTCGACGGGGTCGAGGTGCAGCGCGGTCATGCGGGAGACGACCTCGGCGGCGCGCAGGGCGGAGCCGTCCTGGAGGCCGTGGTCGACGGTGATGCCGCCGGCCCGGATTCCGAGTTTGGGGGCCTCGAAGGCGAGGGCGGAGGCGAGCGCCATGGAGTCCGCGCCGCCGGAGCAGGCGACGAGGACGAGCGGAGCGGTGTCGGGGAGGGGGTCGTGGGGGGCGGCACCGGCCGAGGATCCGACGGTGCGGCCGGGGCGGCCGACGCGGGGTGCGGGGGCGGGAGCGGGCCGGCCTCCCTGTTCGGTGAGGTCGGTGAGGACGTCGTGGAGTACGCGGCGGACCGCCAGGCGTATCGCCGCGACCGCAGGATGGGGACCCATGTCCGGTGCCCTTCGGTGGAGTTCGGATGCCTCGGAGGCGCTGGGAGGCGTTGCGGGAGGTGGTGTGCCGGTGTGCTGCCCGGCTCCCCCGCACGTAGGGGTTGTCACTCAGAGTGCGTCGATGGTGACAGAGCCGAGCCGTTCTCCGAGCATCGCACGCCCTTCCACGCCCCACGGTCCCTCGGACGGGTGACGCTGCTTCCCCCAGAGGGACATCTTCACGCCTCTTGGGTCACACCTCTTCGCTCGCCTCGCTCTGCTCGCTCCCCTTGCGGTGGACGCGGGCCACCCAGTCCGCGGGCCTGGCGATCTCGGACTTGGTCGGCAGTGTGTTCGGGGAGGTCCAGACCCGGTTGAAGCCGTCCATGCCGACCTGGCCGACGACGGCGCGCACGAAGCGTTCCCCGTCGCGGTACTGGCGCAGCTTGGCGTCGAGGCCGAGGAGCTTGCGCAGGGCGGCGTCGAGCCGGCCGGCGCCACTGGCCCTGCGCTGCTGGAACTTCTCGCGGATCTCGCCGACCGAGGGCACGACCTCGGGGCCGACCCCGTCCATGACGAAGTCGGCGTGGCCCTCCAGGAGGGACATGACGGCGGTGAGCCGGGCCAGCACCTCGCGCTGCTCGGGGGTCTGCACGAGCTCGACGAGGGAGCGGCCCTCGTCCCCGCTTTCCGCGTCGGGGCGGGCTCCGGCGAAGGACTGGGCGGCCTCGCGCAGGCGCTCCAGCACGGTCATCGGGTCCATTTCGGTGGCTCCGAGGAACGTCTGGATTTCGCCCTCCAGATGTTCGCGGAGCCACGGGACGGCCGTGAACTGGGTACGGTGCGTCTCCTCGTGCAGGCAGACCCAGAGCCGGAAGTCGTGCGGGTCCACCTCCAGCTCCCGCTCCACGTGGACGATGTTCGGCGCGACGAGCAGCAGCCGGCCGCCGGTGGCGGAGCCCGGGAGGTCGAGGCCCGCGGGCGCGAAGGTCTCGTACTGGCCGAGCACGCGGGAGGCCAGGAAGCTGAGCAGCATGCCCAGCTCGACGCCGGTGACCTTGCCGCCGACCGCGCCGAGCACGGCGCCGCCGGGGGTGCCGGCGCGGCGGTCCTGCATCTTGCCGAGGAGGGGCGACAGGAGCTCGCGGAAGCCCGCCACGTTGGCCTTGACCCAGCCGGCCCGGTCCACGACGAGGACGGGCGTGTCGGCCGGGGTCATGCCTTCGGGCATCATCCGCGTGAACTCGCGCACGTGCCGTTCGGAGGTCTTGGCGTGCCTGCGCAGCTCCGCGACGACGGCCCGCGCCTCCTCCCGGCTCACCTCCGGACCGGGCCGCACGAGCCTGGTCGCGGTCGCCACCGCGAGGTTCCAGTCGACCATCTCCGCACCACCGAAGCTCGTCATGCGTCAACCGTACGTGGACCTGCGCGCGGGCGGGATCCCCAAGGGCGGGCGGGATCCTCAGGAAGCGTTGGCCACGGCCGCCGCGAGCTTGTCGAGGCCCTTCTCCGCGGGGCCGGGCTCCGGGGTGTTCGCGGTCAGGAACGCGAAGGCGAGCAGTCGGCCGGTGGGGTCGACGACGGTGCCGGCGAGGGAGTTGACGCCGCTCAAGGTGCCCGTCTTGGCCCGCAGCAGGCCGGCCGCCGGGGAGTCGCCGGAGTTGCGGGTGCGCAGGGTGCCGGTGAATCCGGCGACGGGCAGTCCGGTGAGGACGGGCCGCAGGTCGGGCCGCTGCGGGTCGGCGGCCTTGGCGAGGAGGGCGGTGAGCAGGCCGGCGCTGACCCTGTCGGCGCGGTTGAGGCCGCTGCCGTCGGCGAAGCGGGAGCCGGCGGTGTCGACGCCGAGGGCGGCGAGCTTCGCGCCGGTGGCCTGGGCGACGCCGTCGAAGCTCGCGGGTGCTCCGGAGGCGAGGGCGGTCTGGCGGGCGAGGGCTTCGGCGATGTCGTTGTCGCTGTGGGTCAGCATCCGCTCGACGAGTCCGGCGAGCGGCGGCGAGAGGGTGGCGGCGAGCGGGACGGCCCCGGTGGCGGCCTTGGCCCTGGCGGGCTCGCCGGTGACCTTGACCCCGCGTTCCTTGAGCAGGGCGGCGAAGGCGCGGGCGGTGTCGCGGGAGGGGTCCTGGCTGCGCTTGACGGGGCCGGAGAAGGATTCGTCGGGGCGTCCTTCGTCGGCGGTCAGGGCCGTGACGGGCGCGAGGTTGGGGTTCTCGCCGATCGGGTGGAGGACGGGGCCGGTGTAGAGCGAGTCGTCGTAGCCGAGGGCCACGGAGTCGGTGCCGGCGGCCTTGAGGGCCTGTGCGGTGTCCGCGGCGAGGGCGACGAGGCTGCCGCCGGAGCCGGCCGGGGCCTTCTTCTTGGCGGTGAGCGAGGGGTCGCCGCCGCCGACCAGGATGATCTGGCCGGGCCCGGCGCCGGGGGTGACGGTGGTGCGGATCCGGTGGTCGGGACCGAGGGCCGCGAGGGAGGCCGCCGCGGTGGCGATCTTGACGGTGGAGGCGGGGGTCATGGCGTCCCGGGCCCCGGTTTCGAAGAGGACCTTCCCGGTGGCGGTGTCGATCACGGAGGCGCCGCGGGCGGTTCCGAGGGCGGGGTCGGCGAGCAGCGGCCGCAGGGCGGCGGCGAGGGCCCCGGAGTCCACGGCTCCGGCCTGGTCGCCCGAGCCGGAGCCCGTGCCCGAGCCGGCTCCGGCGGGGCCGACGCCGGCGAGCACGCCGGGGGCGCTGGGGGCCGCCTGCGGCAGCGCGGCAGCGGTGCCGGCACCGTGATCTGCGCCACCCGTACGGCCCCAAGAGGCGGCCTTGTCCCGCTCGGCCTTACGCTGGCCGGAGTCCCAGGGACCCGCGGCGGCCACCGTCGCGGCCGACAGGGCGAGGCCGGCAACGGCCGACACCGCGATGAGCTGCCAGGTCTTGACCAATGGCACCTCGGACCAGCCCCTTTCGCGATCACACATATGCGTGAGGGACACTTAACCATTGCGTCTTGCCGCGAGCATGGCACCCCACCCGGCAGGGCCGGGCGGGCCGCGCACGCAGGTGAACGGCGCATCCCCGAAGCAATGAAGCTGATCATGGAGGAGCAGGACGTGGAGTTCGACGTCACCATCGAGATCCCCAAGGGTTCGCGGAACAAGTACGAGGTGGACCACGAGACCGGCCGGATCCGCCTGGACCGTCGCCTCTTCACCTCGACCAGCTACCCGGCCGACTACGGCTTCGTCGAGAACACCCTCGGCGAGGACGGCGACCCGCTGGACGCGCTGGTCATCCTTGACGAGCCGACCTTCCCGGGCTGCCTGATCAAGTGCCGCGCGATCGGCATGTTCAACATGACGGACGAGGCGGGCGGCGACGCCAAGTTGCTGTGCGTGCCGGCGTCCGACCCGCGTGTGGAGCACCTGCGCGACATCCACCACGTGTCCGAGTTCGACCGCCTGGAGATCCAGCACTTCTTCGAGGTCTACAAGGACCTGGAGCCGGGCAAGTCGGTCGAGGGCGCGAACTGGGTCGGCCGCACCGAGGCCGAGGCCGAGATCGAGGCCTCGTACAAGCGCCTCGAGGCCCAGGGCGGCCAGCACTGAGCTCCGGCTCGGTGAGTCGGGCGGGCGGGACGTCCCGTCGGCCCTCGTGACATCACGGGCGGCATCCCTTCGGGGGTGCCGCCCGCTGTCGTGTCCGGGGTCGGACGGGCGCCGGTGCCGCTTTCGCCGCGGATCAAGGTGTTCCGCATACTGATACGGGCTGGGTCGGGGACTGGAGGACGCGTGGCGGAAGGCGAAGGATCCGGGACCGAGGACCGGAAGCCGAAGTCGGACGAGGCGCGCAGTGCGTTCTCCGTGCCGGACGGGGTCGGGGTGGACCCCGAGGCGGTCGAGGAGGACCAGCCGACGTCGGAGTTCGCCGTCCCCGACGGACTCGCCTCGGTGTCCCTGGAGCCGGAGGGTTCCGCGTTCGCCACCCCGCACACCTACAGCGCCGCCCACTCCCCGCCGGCCTACACCGGCCCTCCGGGCTTCCCCGTCACCCGGATGAAGGAGTCCCCCTGGCAGGACCGCATGCGCACGGTGCTGCGCATGCCGGTCGACGTCCGGCCGGTGCCGGAGCCCTCGCAGCGCCTCGCCGTGGAGACCGGGCCCGCCGTGGGGCGCGTGCTCGACCTGACCCTGCGCATCGGCGAGCTGCTGCTCTCGGGCGGCGAGGGCGCCGAGGACGTGGAGGCCGCGATGTTCGCCGTGGCCCGCAGCTACGGCCTGGACCGCTGCGAGCCCACCGTCACCTTCACCCTGCTGTCGATCACCCACCAGCCCTCCCTGGTGGACGACCCGGTGTCGGCGAACCGCACCGTCCGCCGCCGCGGCACGGACTACACCCGGCTCTCGGCCGTGTTCAGGCTCGTCAACGACATCACCGCGCACGAGGTCGAGATCTCGCTGGAGGACGCCTACCGGCGGCTCGCCGAGATCCGCCGCAACCGGCACCCGTACCCCGGCTGGGTGCTCACCGCAGCGGCCGGCCTGCTCGCCGGCGCGGCCTCCACCCTGGTCGGCGGTGGCGTGCTGGTGTTCTTCGCAGCCGCACTCGGGGCGGTGCTCGGCGACCGGCTGGCCTGGCTGTGTGCCGGGCGCGGGCTGCCGGAGTTCTACCAGTTCGTGGTCGCGGCGATGCCGCCGGCCGCGATGGGCGTGGCCCTGAAGATGACCGAGATCGACGTGCGCTCCTCCGCCGTGATCACCGGCGGGCTGTTCGCGCTGCTGCCGGGGCGGGCCCTGGTCGCGGCCGTGCAGGACGGTCTGACCGGCTACTACATCACCGCCTCCGCCCGGCTGCTGGAGGTGATGTACCTCTTCATCGGCATCATCATGGGCGTGCTGGTGGTGCTCTTCGTCGGCGTCCAGTTCGGCTCCAATCCGCAGCCGGAGGACGTCCTGCAGATCGAGCAGCGGCCACTGCTCCAGATCGTGGCCTCGATGGTTCTGGTGTTCACGTTCGCGATCCTGCTCCAGCAGGAACGTTCCACCGTGTGGTTCGTGACGCTGAACGGCGGGATCGCCTGGGTGATCTACGGGGCCCTGCACTACGCCGCCAAGATGCCGCCGGTGCCGTCCACCGCGATCGCCGCCGGGCTCGTCGGCCTCTTCGGGCAGCTCCTCGCCCGGCACCGGTTCTCCTCGGCCCTCCCCTTCGTCACGGCCGCCATCGGCCCGCTGCTGCCCGGCTCGGCCACGTACTACGGGCTCCTGCTGATCGCCGAGGACCGGCTGAACGAGGGGCTGGGCTCGCTGACGAACGCCGCGGCCATCGCGCTGGCCATCGCGATCGGAGTCAACCTCGGCTCCGAGACCTCCCGGCTGTTCATGCGCATCCCCGGCGCGGCCAGTGCGGCCAAGCGCGGCGCGGCGAAGCGCACCCGCGGGTTCTAGGGGCCGTCCGGGGCGGTTTCACGCCCCCGGATGCGCCGATGCCCCGCCGACCGGGAATCCCGGTGGGCGGGGCATCGTACGGGGCTTCGGGGAGCCGTCAGCGCTTGGCGTGGCGGCCGCTGCGCTGCTGGCCCGGGGCCTGCGGGTCCTCGCCGGCGCCGGGCTCCGTGCCGCCGGCCTCCGCCGCCGCCTTCTTCTGCTTGCGGGACTTGAGCACCTCGAAGATCACCGGGATGACGGAGATCAGGACGATGCCGATGAAGATCGGCTCGACGTTGTTCTTGATGACCTCGAACTGGCCGAGCTGGTAGCCCAGGATCGTGACGCCCGCGCCCCACAGGACGCCGCCGATGACGTTGAACGTCAGGAAGGTGCGGTACTTCATCGCGGTCGCGCCCGCGACCATCGGCGCGAAGGTGCGGATGATCGGCACGAACCGCGCGAGCACGATGGCCTTGGGGCCGTGCTTCTCCATGAACTCGTGCGCCGCGTCGAGGTTCTCGCGCTTGAAGAGCTTGGAGTTCGGCTTGTTGAAGATCTTCGGGCCGAAGACCTTGCCGATCATGTATCCGACCTGGTCACCGAGGATCGCGGCGGCCACGATCAGGGTGCACACCAGCCACAGCGGCTGGCTGATGGTGCCGCTCGCGACGAACAGGCCCGCCGTGAAGAGCAGGGAGTCTCCGGGCAGGAACGCGAAGAGACCGGATTCCGCGAAGACGATGACCAGGATGCCGATCAGGCCGAAATGGCCGATCAGGTACTCCGGGGAGATCCACTCAGGACCGAGCGCAAGCGTGTTCACGGGTTCCGGGCTCTCCTGGATCAGGTGGGGGGTGTCCGTCCAATTATGAACGCACACCACCCCCGCCTGGTTCCAGGGAACGGCGGCTAGACCTTGCGGACCGCGTTGGCCGTGATCGAGTCCCGCAGGTGCTCGGCGAGGCCCGGGCGCACGGAGTCGTAGAACTCCTTGAACCGCTCGTCCGCCACGTACATCTCGCCGAGGCCGGTGTGCATCTCGTACGAGCAGTCGTAGTACCAGGTCACGATGTGCCCCCGGTGCTCCTCGGCCATGTCCATGGCCGCCTCCCCGTCGGCGGGCTCGCCCGCCTCCATCAGGGCCGCGTACCGGGCGCTCCAGTCGGCGACCTCGTCCTGGATCCGCTTCCAGTCGTCCTTGGTGTAGGTGGCGACCCGCCGCTGCGACTGTGCGTACGCCTCGGTGCCGCCCCAGCGCTGCCGGGCCTCCTCCGCGTACCGCTCGGGGTCCTTGTCCCCGAACACCTCGAACTTCTCCTCGGGGGTGAGGTTGATGCCCATCTTCTTCGCCTCCATGGCGTGCTCGACGGCCGCGGCCATCTGCTGGAGCCGGGCGATCCGCTCGGACAGGAGGGCGTGCTGCCGGCGCAGGTGCTCCCTCGGGTCCGATTCCGGATCGTCCAGCAGGACCGCGACCTCTTCGAGCGGAAAGCCGAGCTCCCGGTAGAACAGGATCCGCTGCAGCCGGTCGAGGTCGGCGTCGTCGTACCGCCGGTGCCCCGCCCCGCTGCGGCCGCTCGGGGAGAGCAGCCCGATCTCGTCGTAGTGGTGCAGCGTGCGCACCGTCACTCCGGCGAATCCGGCGACCTGGCCCACGGAGTAGCCCATCGCTTCCGCTCCTCTTCTCGGGTACGCGCCCAGCCTGGTCCCTCACGTCGCGTGAGGTGCAAGCCCGCGAGCGGGGCAGGGCTCGGGGGCGGAGCTCAGGGGGACGGGGCGAGGACCCCGGCGAAGGCGTCGCCCGGGTCGTCGGCGAAGGAGTAGGCGCCGCCCTCGATGCGGGCGACCAGGCCCCGGGTCCAGTCCGCCTCGGCGTCCGCCGAGTGGATCCAGCGGTGCATGATCTCGCCGATGTGGCCCAGCGGCTCGGGGCCCTCCTCGGGGACGTAGTGGTCCGTGACGGCGGAGCGCCAGGCGGCCAGCCGGCCCAGGCGCTCGCGGAGCAGGGCCAGGGCCTCGGCGCGGGGCAGGTCGACCATGAAGCCGAGGGCCGAGGCGAGGACGTCGGCCTTCTGGTCGGCGGAGGACAGCGCCTCGCGGAGCAGCTTGAAGTACTCCGCGCGGCCCGCCTCCGTCAGCTCGTACTCGGTCCGCGGCGGGCCGCCCGCCGCGGACGGGGCCACCTCGTGGGCCAGCAGGACGCCCTGCTTCGCCATCTGCTTGAGCGCGTGGTAGATCGACCCGGGTTTGGTGTTCGACCACTCGTGGGCGCCCCAGAACTCCAGATCGGCCCGGACCTGGTAGCCGTGGGCCCGCCCGTGCTGGCGGACTGCGCCGAGGACGAGGAGGCGGATCGCTGACATGGGGCCAGGCTACTGACCCCTTGCCGGACCCCACCCCGGCCCCGGCCCCGTGGCGCCTCGGCTAGCCCATCGCGCGGGTGCCGTCGATGGACTCGCGGATGATGTCCGCGTGGCCCGCGTGCCGGGCGAACTCCTCCACCAGGTGCAGGAGCATCCAGCGCATCGAGACCTTGGCGTCCTGCGGGAACCACGGGGCCGGGGGCAGCGGGAAGCTGTCGTCGAGGCTGGGGACGGCGGCGATGAACGCCTCCGTCTCCTTGCGGATCCCGTCCCAGTAGGCCAGCACCGACGGCATGGTCTCGTCCCCGACCAGCCGGAAGCCGTCGGCCCAGTCGCCCCCCGGGGACTCGGTGTCGCCCTGCGCCATCCGCAGCCAGCCGAGCTCGCAGTTGGCCGCGTGCTTGAGCAGCCCGGACACGGAGAGCTCGCTGACGCTGGGCTTGCTCGCCGCCTGCTCCTCGGTCAGGCCCTGCGCCGCCTCGCGGAGCGCCGTGCGCTGGGCCTCGACGAAGGCGAGGAGCGTGCCGCGCTCGTCACCGGGGACCTCCGTGGAAATCTGAGCCATGACCGACCGCCTGCTTTCGCTGGGTTGTTCTCCTGCTGACAAGAACCACCGTACGAAGCCTTGCGGTCAGTTCCGGTCCGCAATCACCGGCGGCGCCGAAACTCGTCGCCGGAACTCACTGACCTTCTTGCCGGGCCGGCGGCAGTTCCGTCTGCGGCTTGGGGAGCAGGGCCTTCTTCAGGTCCTGGGCACCCTTCTCGTCCAGGCCGTACATCGCCTCGTAGATCTTGCGGACGGCCGGTCCCGAGGCTCCGGAGCCGGTGCCGCCCTGGGAGATCGTCATCACGATCGCGTAGTCCTCGGTGTAGGACGCGAACCAGGAGGTGGTCTGCTTGCCCTGGACCTCGGCCGTACCGGTCTTCGCGTGCATCGGGATCTGCTTCTGCGGCCAGCCGCCGAACCGCCAGGCGGCGCTGCCCGAGGTGACCACGTCCGCCAGGGCTCCGTCGATGTTGTCCCGGAGCTTCGCGTTCATGGGGAGCTTGCCCTGTTCCTTCGGGGCGATCTCCTGGACCGAGGCACCGTCGGCGCTGACCACGGCCTTGCCGATGCTGGGCTGGTGGAGGGTGCCGCCGTTGGCGATGGCGGCGTAGACGGAGGCCATCTGGATCGGGGTGACGAGGGTGTCGCCCTGGCCGATGGAGTAGTTGATCGCGTCGCCCTCGCGGAGCTGGTTGCCCTGGCGGCAGTTCTCGTAGGCGATCTTCTCGGCGTACGAGCCGTCCTTCTTGCCGTCGCGGCACCAGGCGGCCTTGTTCGCCTCGAAGAAGTCCTTCTTCCACTGGCGGTCGGGGACCCGGCCCGGGACCTCGCTGGGCAGGTCGATGCCGGTGCGCTTGCCGAGGCCGAACTCGTGGGCGGTCTTGAAGAACCAGTCGCCGGGCTGGGCCTTGGGCTTGATGCCGCCGTCCTTCTTCCACTCCTGGTCGGCGATGGCGTAGTAGACGGTGTCGCAGGACACCTCCAGGGCCTTGCCGATGGTGATGTCGCCGTGGCCCTGGGACTCGAAGTTGGTGAAGACCTGGCTGCCGACCGAGTAGGAGCTCGGGCAGCCGTAGAGCCTGTTGAAGGGGTAGCCGGCGTTGACCGCGGCCGTCGAGGAGACCACCTTGAAGATCGAGCCGGGGGCGGCCTGGCCCTGGATGGCGCGGTTCAGCAGCGGGTAGTTCGATCCCTTGTCGGTGAGGGAGGCGTAGTCCTTCGCGGAGATCCCGCCGACCCAGGCGTTCGGGTCGTAGGTCGGGTTGGAGGCCATCGCGACGACCCGGCCGGTCTTGGCCTCCATGACCACGACGGCGCCCGAGTCGGCCTCGTAGTGCCGGCCCGTGTTGTTCTTGTCGATGCCCTTGCGGGCCTCGATCATCGCGTTGTTCAGCTCGCGCTCGGCCACGGCCTGCACGCGCGAGTCGATCGAGGTCACGATGTTCGCGCCGGCCTGCGGCTTGTCGCTCACTCCCTCGCCGATGATCCGGCCGAGGTTGTCCACCTCGTAGCGGGTGATGCCCGCCTTGCCGCGGAGCTCCTTGTCGTAGGTGCGCTCCAGGCCGCTGCGGCCCACCTGGTCGGAGCGCAGGTACGGGGAGTCGGAGCCCTTCGCCTTGGTGATCTCCTCGTCGGTGACCGGGGAGAGGTAGCCGAGCACCTGGGAGGTGTTGGCGCCGTCGGGGCCGGCGTAGCGGCGCAGGGCGGTGGGCTCGGCGGTGATGCCGGGGAACTGCTCGGCGTGCTCCCGTATCTCCAGGACCTGGTCGGTCGTCGCCTCGTCGGTGATGGGGATCGGCTGGTACGGGGAGCCGTTCCAGCAGGGCTTGGGGGTCTTGGCGTCGCACAGCCGGACGCCGTTGACCACGTCGTCGGGGTTCAGGCCCAGCACCCCGGCGAGGTGGGTCAGGACGCCCTTGCCGCGGTCCTTCATCTTGGAGAGGTCGGTGCGGCTGGCGGAGACCACCATGCGGGTCTCGTTGTCGGCGAGCGGGATCCCGCGGGCATCGAGGATCGAGCCGCGCACGGCGGGCTGGACCACCTGCTGGGTGTTGTTGTTCTTCGCCTCGTCCGTGTACTCCTGGCCGTTGCGTATCTGGAGGTACCACAGACGCCCGCCGAGGGTCAGCAGCAGCGAGAACACCACGATCTGGATCATGACGAGCCGGTTCTGGACCCGGGGTGTGCGCCCGGTCTCCGGTATGTTGCTCAACTCGGCTCTCCCCCGGACTGGTCCTCGCCTGACCGGTCCGAGTCTAGATCCCCCGACGGACTAGAACGGGAACTGCGTCCGGCCGTGCTGGACCGAGATCCATTTCTGGGTGGTGAAGGCCTCGACGGTGGCCTCGCCGTTGAGGCGGCCCATGCCGGAGGCCTTCTCCCCGCCGAACGCCGCGAGCGGCTCGTCGCCGATGGTGGAGTCGTTGACGTGGATCATGCCGGTCTCGATGCGCCGGGCGAAGCGGACCCCGCGCTCCACGTCCCGCGTGTGGACGGCGCCGCTGAGTCCGTACGGGGTTGCGTTGGTGAGGCGGACGGCCTCGTCCTCGCCGTCGAAGACCACGAGGAGGGCGACGGGGCCGAAGATCTCCTGGCCGAGCAGCGGGGAGTCCTCGGGGAGTCCGGCGAGCACGGTGGGCTCGACCAGGTTGCCGCGCGTGGAGCCCCGTACGAGCGCCTGCGCGCCGGAGTCGACGGCGCGGTCGACGAGGGCGGTGAGGGCGTCGGCCTGGAAGGAGTTGATCAGCGGGCCGATGTGGGTGTCGGCCTCGTGCGGGTCGCCGGTCTTCAGGGCGCGCACGCGGGCGGTGAACTTCTCGGTGAACTCCTCGGCGACCGAAGCGTCGACCAGGATCCGGTTGGCGGCCATGCAGACCTGGCCCTGGTAGACGAAGCGGCTGAAGACGGCCGCGTCCACCGCGTAGTCGAGGTCGGCGTCGTCGAGGACGACGAGCGCGCTGTTGCCGCTGAGCTCCAGGACGGTCCGCTTGAAGTGGCGGGCGGCCACCGCGCCGACGTGCCGGCCGACCCGGTCGGAGCCGGCGAAGGATATGACCTTGGGGACGGGGTGGGTCAGGAGCGCGTCGCCTATCTCGGCGATGTCGGTGACCAGGACGTTGAGCAGGCCGGCCGGCAGGCCCGCCTCCTCGAAGATCTTGGCGATGACCCCGCCGCCGACGACGGGCGCGTTCTGGTTCGGCTTGATGACGACGGCGTTGCCGAGGGCCAGGGCCGGGGCGACCGACTTCAGGGTGACCAGGAAGGGGAAGTTGAAGGGGCTGATCACGGCGACGACCCCGACGGGCAGGCGCTGGATCCGGTTCTCCTTGCCCTCGACCGGCGAGGGCAGGATGCGGCCCTCGGGGCGGACGGCCAGCTGCATGGCCTCGCGGATGAACTCCTTCGCGAGGTGGACCTCGTACTCGGCCTTGGGACGGGTCCCGCCGAGTTCGTCGATCATCGCCTCGATGATTTCCTTGCCGCGCTCCTCGGTGATCCGCAGGGCGCGTTCCAGGACGGCTCGTCTGGTGTACGGGCTGGTGGCGGCCCATTCCTTCTGGGCCCGCTCGGCGGCCCGGTAGGCCTGGTCGACCTGCTCGACGGTGGCCACGGTGATGGCTGCGAGCTTCTCCCCGTTGTACGGGTTGACGTCGATGATGTCCCACGAGCCGTTTCCGGCCAGCCATGCGCCGTCGATGTACTGGTGAGCCAGGTCCTCGAATATGGACATGCCATCCCTTACGTCGAACGCGCTTCCTTGCGCTGCACCGGAGACCCAGTGGTCATCTGGGTCATCGTCACGCTCTGAGTATCACTGCCTGATCAGGCGTCATAGTACGTGCGAATCAAGACAGTTGGAGCAGACCACGCAGGAGATCGCGGGTCTGGCCGGGGTCCGGGCAGTCATTCTGGAGGCGCAGCATCGCCCGCTCGTACTGACCCACTTCCTCGTCTTTGTCGAGGTAGAGGGCGCTGGTGAGCTGTTCCAGATAGACCACGTCCTGGAGGTCGGACTCGGGGAAGCGCAGCAGGGTGAAGGCACCGCTCTCGCCGGCGTGACCGCCGAAGGAGAAGGGCATGACCTGCAGGTGCACGTTCGGCCGCTGGGAGATCTCGATGAGGTGCTCCAGCTGACCGCGCATCACGTCCCGGTCGCCGTACGGGCGGCGCAGTGCGGCCTCGTCGAGGACGGCGTGGAAGACGGGGGCGTTCTCGGAGACCAGCACCTTCTGGCGCTCCAGGCGCAGCGCGACCCGGCGGTCGATCTCGGCCCGGCCGGCGCCGGGCATGCCGCGGCTGACGACGGCCTGGGCGTAGGCCTCGGTCTGCAACAGGCCGTGCACGAACTGCACTTCGTAGATGCGGATGAGGGAGGCGGCGCCTTCCAGGCCCACGTACGTCTGGAACCAGCCCGGCAGGACGTCGCCGTAGCTGTGCCACCAGCCGGCCACGTTGGCCTCGCGGACGAGCCCCAGGAGGGACTCCCGCTCCGCGCCGTCCGTGACTCCGTAGAGCGTGAGGAGGTCCTCTACGTCCCTTGCCTTGAAGCTCACCCTTCCCAACTCCAAGCGGCTGATCTTCGATTCGGATGCGCGGATCGAGTAACCGGCCGCCTCACGGGTGATGCCGCGGGATTCTCGGAGTCGCCTGAGCTGGGAGCCCAGGAGGATGCGGCGCACCACAGAACCACTGGCTTCTGCGGTCACGAGTCCTGCCCCTCCCCATGCGGTGGATGGATACGTACGGCTGCGTCGCAGGGGCCCCCGTGCCCCTCAAGGCCCGCAGTCTGCCACCAAAACGCATCTGCCCGTACTCGTTCTGTAACGGATTTGGCCGCGCTGTAAAAGAAGTCCGTAAGTCTGCGTAGGAAGAAATGAGCAAGAACCGTCACGGGACCGGACAGGTCCGGCGCGTGCACGTGCATCTGCCCTTGCATCCGGCTCCGGCATTCGGAACCATGGTCCCGCGCACCTGCGTGCCCCGCAGTTCTTTCGAATCCCGGGAGTGCCTCGCATGGGGACGAATGGATCGACCATGCTCGAGCCGTTACGGCAGGGGCTTCCCCCGGTCGACCCCACGGCTGTCTCCGGGTCCGCGTCCTGCGCCCTCCCCGCCCGCCTCGAAGCGGTGCGCGGTGCACGCACCTTCACGCGTTCCACCCTGTCCCAGTGGGGCCTCGACGACCGGTTCGACGACGTGGCGCTGGTCGTCTCCGAACTCGTCACCAACGCGCTGCGCCATGCCCTCCCGGACGACTCCCGGCCGGCCCCGGGCGAGAGCGAGCCGCCGGTGCGCCTCCACCTGATGCGGTGGAGCACCCGGCTGGTGTGTGCGGTGCGGGACCCCAGCGAGGACCGGCCCGGCGGGTGCTTCGCGCCGGAGGCGACCGAGCGCAACAGCGACCTGGAGTCGGGGCGCGGGCTCTTCCTCGTCGACGCCTACAGCGACAGCTGGGGCTGGCACCCGCTCGCGGGGCGGCTGACCGGCAAGGTGGTCTGGGCGCTGTTCGCGCTCCAGGACTGAGCCACCGCACAATCACCCCATAGACGACAAGCGGCCGGGATTGATCATGACGATCAATCCCGGCCGCTGCACGTGCATGGCTGATCTTCGGCTGGTCTTCAGCTGATCAGGTGGTCGAACTCGCCGTCCTTGACACCCAGCAGCAGCGCTTCTATCTCGGCCGGCGTGTACACGAGTGCCGGTCCGTCCGGAAACCGCGAGTTGCGCATGGCAACGTCGCCCCCGGGCAGTTTCGCGAACTCCACACAGGAACCTTGCGAGTTGCTGTGTCTGCTCTTCTGCCAGGTCACCCCGTCAAGCTCTGCAGCTGCCATCCCGTTGTACGCGTGGTCCACAGGAAGCCCCCGATAGTGCAGATGTCAACTGCACCGGATCATAGCTGTGTTCATGAACGCCTGCATGGGCAGATGCACGTGCACGAACGGAGGGCAAGGCACCACTAAGCGTGACGCCCTTCCCCGGAGTCCGGACGCGGCGGGGTGCGCAGGGCCTCGGAGACCTCCTCCAGGGAGTCCAGAAGCTGCCGCGCCGCCCCGCGCAGCACGCCCGGGTCGGGGGTGCCCCCGTCGGCCAGCGCCGTGCGGACCCCCTCCCAGTCGGGCACCCGCCGCTCCCGTACCGCCTTCGCGCCCGCCTCCGTCGCCTCGCGCAGCGCCCGGGCCAGCTCGGCCGCGCCCGGCACCGGGGGCCGGGACCGGTCCGGGAAGTGCGCCTCCAGCAGCATCGCGTGGCGGCCCATCGCGGCCAGGGCCCGGCCCGCGTCCTCGGCGGCCGCCCCGGAGATCCCGCGGTGGCGCACCGGCTCCCCGGCGGCCCGGTCCACCGCCTCCTGCCAGGCGACCCGGGCGTCGCGCACCGCCAGCAGGGCGCTGCGCACCTCGTCGCGGCGGGCTCCGGCCGGGTCCGCGTACTGCCCGAGCACGGCCGCCGCGTACCGGCCGTTGGCCGCCACCCAGTCGGCCAGCCGGGTCCGCAGGCGCGGGGTCTCCCAGGCCGGGTAGACGGCGTAGGAGATCATCGCGAGGACTCCGCCGACCAGGGTGAGCATGACGCGGTCCGGCACGGTCTGGTCCCAGCGCAGGCCGCCCATGCCGAGCAGGAAGACCACGTAGGCGGAGACGAAGACCATCGAAACGGCGTACCCGGTGCGCATGAACGTGTACATCAGGCCCGCGCTGACGACGGCGAGCAGCCCGGACACGTACATCCCCGGGTGCGCGAGCTGGACGACGGCCGTCGCGAGGGCGACCCCGACCAGGGTGCCGCCGAACCGGGCGACGGCGCGGGTGTAGGTCTGCGTGAAATCGGGCCGCATGACCATGACGGAGGCCATCGGGGCCCAGTAGGCGTGGCCGAACGGCAGCGCGTGGCCGATGCCGTAGCCCGCACAGGCGACGGCCGTGACCCGGACGGCGTGCCGCAGGATCGGCGACCCGGGACGCAGCTCCGCCCGTACGGCGGCCAGCACCATCGGCGCGAGCGCCGGCAGGGTGGGCCGCAGCATCGACTCCCCGGGATCCGCGGTGCGCCCCGAGCCCGGCTCGGCGGTGTCGAGTACGTCGTCCAGCAGGGCGGTGAGCCGGCGCGCGGCGCGCAGCGCGGGGCCCCGGAACAGGTCGGCGGTGTCGGGGGCCTTGAGCACCGCGAGGGCCGGCGCGGGAAGCCGCACCGCCTCCCCGTGCCGGATCGCGGACGCGGCGGCGTCCAGCACCGACCCGGCCGCGGCGAGCAGTTCCCGGACCCGGTCCCGCGCCGGGCCCTCGGCCGGGGCCCCGACCGCCGGGTCGGCCAGCAGGGCCAGCACGGGCCGGATCCGCTCCGCGAGCCCCCGCGCGCCGTGCAGCTCGGCGGGGCGGCGGCGGGCCTGGCGCACCGTCACGGTCGCGGCGTCGCGCGCCTTCATCAGCGGCTGCGGGTCGAAGGAGGCGACCGGGTCCTGGCGCAGGCGGCGCGCGTAGTCGGCCTCGGCGGCGAGGGCGTCGGCCAGGGCGTCCCGCTGGGCGCCCCACCGCCGGATCGGGAAGAGCACGATCAGCAGGGCCTGCACCACCCCGCCGGCGGCGATCATCGCGGCGTGCCCGGCGGCCTGCGGCACGGAGGTGGGCAGGGTGACGGTGACCAGCATGATCGCGACGTTGCCGGAGGCGATGATGCCGGCGGTGGGGCCGGCCGCCCACATCATTCCTGCGGCAAAGCTCCACACGGCGAGCAGCAGCATGAAGGCCAGGGTGTGCGAGGACCCGACGAGGTAGCCGATGAAGGTGGACACGGCCAGGGTCAGCCCGGCGGAGAGCGCGAGCACGGGCCGGGGCCGCCAGCTCTTCTGGAAGGTGGCGACGGCCGCCATGTAGGCGCCGAACGCGGAACTGGCGGCGGAGCCGGGCCCGAGGAGGGCGAGGCTCACGCCGATGACGATGGCGAGGCCCGCGGCGGCGCGCAGCGCGATGAGGGGTTGCAGCCGGGTCCGCTCGACCGTCAGCCCGGCCCGGGCGGTGTCCTTCAGCGCCCGGACCCAGCTCATGATCCCGAGCGTAGCCCCGCCCAGGGGCTCCCGCTGCGCGGGGCGAAGCCCCCTACCCGCCCTTCCGCCGTTCCCCGGGGCTCAAACTCCAGCCCGCCCGGCGTTTGAGGGCACGGGCGCGCAGCGCACGTACGGGTCCGGGCGCAGCCCGGGGAACGGCGGAAGGGCGGGTAGGGGACAGCCCCGCAGGGCAGCCGGAGCGCGGGCCCCGGGTTTCAGGTGTTCTTCAGGCTTGGCGTGATCTATGGCGCGGACGCCCTGCAAGCGCCGATCATCGGCCCGACGGGCCCATTCCGGCACCGTCCCGGCAGGCTGCCGGCACTCGCCCCGGAAGGCGGACACACCCATGCTCAGGAACGGCCTGGAACCCTGGCACGTCGCCATCGTCGTGCTCGTCTGCCTGATGCTGTTCGGCTCCAAGAAGCTCCCCGAGATGGCCCGCGGGCTGGGCCGGTCCGCCCGCATCCTGAAGGCCGAGGCCCGCGCGCTGCGCGAGGAGGCCCCCGTCGAGCGCTGATCCGGACCTCCGGGCTCAGCCCCGCAGGGAGCGCCGGCGCGCGTCCGCCATGTGCGCCCGGTCGGCCGCCGCCGTACCGTCCTCCCAGCCCGCGAGGTCCGTCGCTCCGCGCAGCCGGGTCGTCGTGGTCCGGGGGAACATCTCCTCCGCCCGCGAGGTGACCGCCACGTCCCGGGCGACCAGGGCCGGCAGGTTGTCGGGGGCCTCGGCCACGGTGTCGGCCACCGTGTGCTCGGCCGTCTCCGCGAGGCGCTGGCCGAGCCGGCTCGCGTAGGCCAGGAGGAAGGACTGCCGGAAGGTCTTGGTGCGCTTGCGCCCGCCCGCCCGCTGACCGGCCTCCGCACGGGTCATCGCGGCGGTGCCCTGGACGAGCAGGGAGGTGTACAGCAGCTCCACCGCCTCCAGGTCGCTCTCGAAGCCGACGACGGTGGAGAACTCGTAGGCGCTGTTCCACACGGACCGGCACCGGTTCGCGCTCGCCACCGCGTCGAGCAGCACCGCCTTGGCCTCCTCGTACGGGGCCTCGACGCCGATCCGGCAGGCCCCGGGTATCTGCGCAGTGCCGGACTTCACCGCGAGCAGGGCCGCGTCCACGGTGTGGCGGGCCATGAGCTCCTGCGCCTTGGCGCTGAGCGCCTCCGCCTCCTCCGGGAAGGTGGTCGCCTCGGCCTTCGCGAGCAGCGCCCGGATCCGGCCGAGCATGCGGGGCTCGATGTGCGCGTGTTCGAGCAGGTCACCCGCCGGGTCTCCCGGCACGGGCCCCACCGGTTCGATGGACGGCAGCCGGATCAGCAGCCGGAACACCTCCAGAACGGTCCCGGCCAGGCTGAAGCGGTCGGTGCGCTCCCGCTGGACCAGCCGTTCCCCGTACCCGGTGTCGTCCCCCCACCACACCTCGGCGTCGGTCCACCGCTCGGGCAGCCGCGCGTACCGCCGGGCCTCGGCGGCGATCAGGTCCTCGGCGATCCGCAGGTGCGGCTGCTCCAGGTCCCGACGCACGAGCCGCAGCACGTCGGCCGGCCGCCACCCGCGCTCCCAGGCCTGGCGCAGGTACTCCTCCCCGCGCGCGAGCAGCGCCTGCCCGACCCCGCCCCACCGGTCCCCCTCGGCGACGAGCACCGACGCCCCGGCGTCCAGCCCGGCGTCGTCCTGGTTGTACAGCGCGGCCTCGCAGGCCCGGTCGACGATGTCTCTCACCCCTTCAGCTTGGCATGCCCGCCTGCTGCGCCTTCTCCTCGTCCCACTCGGCCCGGGCGGCCGCGATCTGCGGACGGTGGGCCAGGGACCAGTCGGCGAGGCCCTTCACGAGGTGGGTCAGGCTGTGGCCGAGCGCGGTCAGCTCGTACTCGACCTGCGGGGGCACGGTCGGATACACGGTCCGCCGGACGAGTCCGTCGCGCTCCAGGCGACGGACGGTGAGGGTCAGCATCCGCTGGGAGACGCCCTCCAGGGACCGCTGCAGGGCGTTGAAGCGCAGGGCTCCGGCGGCGAGCTGGACGACGACGAGCACCGACCACCTGTCACCGAGCCGGTCGAGGACGTCGCGGATCCCGCAGTCGTCGTCGCAGCTCACCACGGGGTCGGGGGCGGTTACTTCGGTGTGCCCTGCTGACATGAATGTGCCTCCTTATGCGCCGCGCACTGATCGAACACGATAGGCGTGACGCGAAAGCGCACCCCCCTGACGATGGCTCGGAGGCCCTTCCATGCTCTTGATCACCGGCGCTTCGGGCGGCCTCGGCTCCCTGGTCGCACAGCGGCTGGCGGACCGCCCGGACGTCCGCATCGGCACCCGCCGCCCCACCGGCCCCTCCCGGGTCCGGGTCGACTTCGACGCACCGCAGACCCTGGACTTCCGGGGCGTGGACACCCTCCTGCTGATCTCGGCCGGCTACGGGGAGGACGACGAGGTGATCCGCCGTCACGAGGCGGCGATCGCCGCGGCGGAGCGGGACGGGGTCCGCCACGTCGTCTACACGAGCCTCACGGCGGAGGGCGACCACCTCCCGTACGCACTGGCCCACCGCTGGACGGAACGCCGCCTCGCCGCCTCCCCCTCCCTCGCCTGGACCGTCCTGCGCAACGGCCTGTACGCGGAACTCCTGGCCGCCCTGGCTCCGCCCGGCCCCGACGGGCGGATCACCGCCCCGCTGGGCCGGGGCCGGCTGGCCGCGGTGGCCCGCGAGGACCTGGCGGACGTGGCGGTACGGGTCGCCCTCGACCCCGCCGCACACGCGGGCCGGGTGTACGAGCTGGTGGGCGACCGGCCCCTGTCGGGCGCCGACCTGGCCGCCGCGACGGGCTCCGTCTACGCCCCGGCCACCCTCGCCGAGGCCCGCGCGGCCCTCTCCGCCCCCGGAACGCCCCCCTTCCAGCCCCCGATGCTGGTCGGCACCTACTCCGCGATCGCCGCCGACTTCCTCTCCACCCCGGACCGGGGCCCCCTCCGCACCCTCCTGCCCCACCCTCCGCGCCCAGCGCTGGAGACCTACAAGGCCTCTCTCCCGCAGCAAGTCCGGGCGCAGCAAATCCAGCCGTCCGACGCTTGAGGACCGGGGTCCGGGCAAATCCAGCCGTCCGGCGTTTGAGGACCGGGGTCTGGGCAAATCCAGCCCGTCCGGCGTTTGAGGACCGGGGTCTGGGGCGGAGCCCCAGGACGGGGTCCGGGGCGGAGCCCCGGGGAACGGGCGAAGGGCGGGTAGGGGACCCGACGCCCGCGCAGCGGCGTACACCTGTACGAGCGCGCCGCGCGCGGGCGCTGTCAGACCCCGGTGGGACACTCGCACTCATGAGCGACCGCATCCCCCGGTGGGCCCTCGCCGAGGACGGCGACGGCCGATGGCACGCCACGCCCCTGGACCCCGCCACCGGCACCGCGGCCGCCGCCACACCGCTCACGGTCACCGACCCCGCGGAAGCGATCCGCGCAGCCCCCACCGGCACCCGCTGGGTCTGGCGCTCCACACAGGCCGTCTACCCCCGAATCCTCGCCGCCGGCGCCCGCGTCGATCGCTGCCACGACATCGAGGACGCCGAGCTGCTCCTGCTCGCCCACGAGGGCCGCCTCGGCGAACCCCGCTCGGCGGCCGCCGCCTGGGCCCGCCTGACGAACGCGCCCGTACCGCCCGATCCCCCGCAGCGCGCGGCGGAACCCGGCAGCCAGCACTCCCTCTTCGACCCCCAGCCCGCCCCCGTCCCGCTCGACGCCCTCGTCGCCGTCCACGCCGACCAGGCGAAACGGCTCGACTCCACCGCCCACCCCGACCGGATGCGGCTGCTCGTGGCCTCCGAGTCGGCGGCCTTCCTCGTAGCCGCCGAGATGAACCGCGCGGGGCTGCCCTGGCGGGCCGACGTCCACCGGGCCCTGCTCACCGAGCTGCTCGGCGAGCGGTACGCGGGGCGCGGCCAGCCCCGCCGGCTCGCGGAGCTGGCCGACGAGGTCTCGGCGGCGTTCGGCCGGCGCGTACGGCCCGAGCTGGCCGCCGATGTCATCAAGGCCTTCGCGGAGGCCGGGATCAAGCTCAAGTCCACCCGGCGCTGGGAGATCCAGGACCTGGAACACCCGGCCGTGGAGCCCCTGATCGCGTTCAAGAAGCTGTACCGGATCTACACCGCCCACGGCTGGTCCTGGCTCGCGGACTGGGTCCACGACGGCCGTTTCCGCCCCGAGTTCATCCCCGGCGGCACCTACACCGGCCGCTGGGTCACCAACGGCGGCGGGGCCCTGCAGATCCCCAAGGTGATCCGCCGGGCCGTCGTCGCCGACCCCGGCTGGCGGCTCGTCGTGGCCGACGCCGACCAGATGGAGCCCCGGGTGCTCGCCGCGATCTCCCGCGACCCCGCCTTCATGGAGGTGGCCGGCCGCCCTGAGGACCTGTACACCTCCATCTCCCGCCAGGGCTTCTCCGGAGACCGCGACATGGCGAAGATCGCCGTGCTCGGCGCGGTGTACGGGCAGACCTCCGGGGACGGTCTGAAGAACCTGGCCGCGCTGCGCCGCCGCTTCCCCCGGGCCGTGGCCTACGTGGACGACGCCGCGAAGGCGGGCGAGGAGGGGAGGCTCGTACGGACCTGGCTGGGCCGCACCTGTCCGCCGCCGGCCGATCCGGAGGACGCCGAGGAGCTCCCCGACGGCTACGTCCCGAGCTACGCCTCGACCGACGCCCGGGCCCGCGGCCGCTTCACCCGCAACTTCGTCGTGCAGGGCAGCGCCGCGGACTGGGCGCTGCTCCTGCTCGCGGCCCTGCGCCGGTCCCTCGCGGAGGCGGGGATGCGGGCCGAGCTGGTCTTCTTCCAGCACGACGAGGTCATCGTCCACTGCCCCGAGGAGGAGGCGCCCGCCGTGGTCGCGGCGATCCGCGCGGCGGGCGACCTGGCCGGCCGCATCACCTTCGGCGAGACCCCGGTCCGCTTCCCCTTCACCACGGCCGTCGTGGAGTGCTACGCGGACGCGAAGTGACGTCTACTGTCCGTACTCCGAGGCCCACTTCGGGCTCGTGGCGAGCTCCTTCAGCCGCTCCACGCTCAGCACCGGCTCCTTGCGGGTCACCGCCGACCCCTGGGTCTCGGCGTTGAACGCGGACAGCATCAACCGGGTCCCGTTCGGCCGCAGCACCTCGGCCTTCCACCAGACCATGCCGGGCACGCCCTTGTCCCCGTCCCGCTTCTCGGTCAGGACCTTCGATCCGTCCGGCAGCGTCTCGGCGTCCTTGAACAAGTCCGCCCATGTGGCCGGCTCTCCCGGCTTCCTCGCGTTGTCCACCTGGATCTCCAGGCTGACCAGCGACTTGCCCTTGCCGTCGTCGAGCACCAGGTAGCCCAGATCGGCGTGCTCCTCGTCCCGGCGCACGATCGGGATCGCGTCCGTACGCAGCAGTTCCTCCAGGATGACTGCCGCCTTCGCCCCCTGGCGGCCGGCCGGACGCTCGTTCTCCTGACCGGCGGCGGGCAGGTCGTTCAGGGCCGGGTGCCACAGCGGGGACGTCACGAGCGCCTGCATCTGCGCGAGCGTGAGCGGCGGTGTCGGACGGCTGACGGGCGCGCCCTTCTCCTCCGGCGAGTTCTCCTCGTGGGCGTCCACCATGAACCCCTGCGGGGTCACCACGATGGCGCGCCAGGACTTGACGTCGGCCCGGTGGTCGGGGAACACGTAGCCCTTGTAGAGGTGCAGCCGCGAACCGTCCGCGAGCGTCTCCGAGGTGCAACTGTCGTACTTCGTGGTGGTCTTGGAGGGGCACTCGAGCATGTCCTCGGCCATCGCACCCTTGGGGTCGATCCGGTAGAGACCGAAGCCGAGGGAGCTCTTGCCTTCGCCGTCGTCGAAGACCGCGCTCACCATCGGGCCCAGCTCGTGCTCCGTCCCCCGCGCCTCGACGGTGCTGAGCGTGCCCTGCGGCAGGAGCTGCTTGAGCACCCCGGTCAGCTGCTCGGCGGAAACGGCGCCGGTTCCGACGCGGCTGCGGGGCTGCCCCGGCGCCGACACCCCCGGTGCGGGCGGCTCCGCCGAGGACGCGACGTTCGACCGGCCCCCGCCGCCGGACCCGAGCATCCCGTTCGCGTAGGCCCCGGCGGTACCGATCAGGGCCAGGGCGAGCGCCGAGCCACCGGCCATGGCGGCCCGGCGACGGGCCACCATCCGCCGCCCGCGCCGCTCCCCGGCGTCCACGAGATCCCGGCCTTCGGACGTGAAACCGTCACCCGTACGCCGGAGGGCTTCACCGAGCTCATCTTCAAAGGGCATGCGGAATCAAACCTTCCGTCCAAAGGGAATCATGGGATGAGAAGAATGGAAATGGCGTGCGCCCGAGCGAGCGGGGGACTCAGCGCCCCGCGAACTCCGCCAGCGAGCCGCCCAGTTGCTCCCGCAGCCGGGTCAGCGCACGCGAGCTGCGGGTCCGTACGGCCGCCGAGCTGACGTTCATCGCGTCGGCGGTCTCCTCGACGCTGCGGTCCTCCCAGTACCGCAGCACCAGGACCGCCCGGTCCTTCGGCGCCAGCCGCCCCAGCGCCTCCAGCAGCGTCAGCCGCAGCGCGGGATCGCCGCCGGTCGGCGCGCCCGCGTCGGGGAACTCCCCGACCGGACGCTCCCCCGCCGACCGGCGGCGCTGGTGCGTCAGGAAGGCACGCACCAGAACGGTTTGCGCGTACGCCGCCGGGTTGTCGATCCGGGCGACGCGTGCCCAGAGCAGGTACATCCGCCCGAGGGTCTCCTGTACGAGATCCTCCGCGAGGTGAGTGTCCCCGCTCGTCAGCAGACAGGCCGACCGGTACAAATGTGCCGATCTGCCCGCCGCGAACTCACGGAACCCATCTCTGCGTCCGTACCCCATCGGCTCCCCCTCGTGTCCGTCTCACCCCAATGACGCGACGGGGAGCGGGAATGTTTCAGCCGATCTCAGACCGATGCGGAAACGGTCAGGTCGTGGAAGTACATGTGGAACTCCTCGCGGACGAACCCCTCCGCCTCGTACAGCCCCTGCGCGACGAGGTTGTCGTACGCCGTCTCCAGCTGCACGCCCGAGACCCCGGCCTCCCGCGCCCGGCGCAGCACCTCGCGCAGCAGCGCGCGGCCCGCGCCCGTACGGCGGCCCTCGGGCGCCACGTACAGGTCGCCCAGCAGCCAGGCGGGCTTCATGGCCAGCGAGGAGAACATCGGGTAGACCTGCGTGAAGCCGACCGTGCCCGCACCCGGGACCTCGGCGAGCAGGATGAAGGAGTCGCCGCCCGCCAGCCGCTCCGCCAGGAAGGCGCGCGGGCGCTCCGGGTCCTCGACCTCCACCTCGTAGAACTCCAGGTAGCCGCGGAAGAGCTCGGCGGCGGTGTCCAGATCCGCCTCGCCCGCCTCGCGCAGGACCACCTTGCCCCCGCCGTCGGCGGCCTCCGGGGTGCGGGCCTCGTCGTGCGTCGTCCGACCGTTCATATCGCTCTCCCTCGTGGCGTCCCTGTCGCGCTCCCCAATTCTGCAACCGCGCGCGGGTCGCGACCCGCACCGGCCGTGGCTGCGGCGCGGGAACCGCCGAATCGCGGCACGACGGCAGACCGTCGATACTTCGTGAAACGGGCCCGGGCAGGAGACGCAATGCGGTGGAAGACCCGGCTGGAAGGCTTGCGTTCCGGTCTGGCCGGCCTGCGTTCCGGTGCGGAGCTGCGCTTCCCCTTCCTCTCCGAGCTCACGAGCAGGCTGCTGTCCGCGAACCTGCTCGACTCGGGGACCCGCCTCGCGGCCCAGGCCTTCCTGGGCTCGGTACCCCTGCTGTTCGCCTTCGCGGCCTTCGCCCCGGCGGGCGTGCGCGACCAGCTCCGCGACTCCCTGCGCACCATGTTCGGACTCAGCGGCGCACCCGACGAGGAGCTGCAACAGGTCCTGTACGGGGCGTCCGACGACGGCCTGCGCGAGACCACCGGCATCGTCGGCGTGCTGGTCGCACTGGTGTCGGCCACCAGCCTCAGCCGGGCGATGGCCCGGGTCTGCGAGCGTGCCTGGCTGCTGCCCAAGGCCGGGACCCGGATCTCGGCCTGGCGCTGGGTGGTGTGGCTCCTGGTGATGGTGCTCGTGCTGGTGCTGCAGGGCCCGATCCGCGACGGCTTCGGCGCCGGCCCCCTCGTCGGAACACCGCTCTTCTTCCTGGTGAGCACGGGCGTCTGGCTGTGGACGCAGCACCTCCTGCTCGCCAACCGCGTCACCTGGTCGGCGCTGCTTCCCGGCGCCCTGCTGGCGGGAGCCGCCACCAGCGTGCTCGGGCTGACGGCGCGCATCTACATACCGCCGGCGCTCGACCGGGCCATGGGGGAATACGGCTCCCTCGGCCTCGTGCTCGTCGTGCTCTCGTGGCTGATCGCCCTATGCGCCTCGGTCGCCTTCGCGGTGACCATCGGCGCGGTACTGGCGGAGGAACCGCCCCTGAACAGGTACGTGAGAACGCCCCGCAGCGGGTCGCCCCCCGCATCCCCGTCCCCCGAATCCCCGTCCCCCGGACGGCCCAACCCCGGTCGCCCGGGGGACCGCACCGGTCGAGGCTGACGAGGACGCACCGCGATCACCGCGGATGAGGAGGCAGGGTGTCGGACGAAGGATCGGCCGCGCGGGACGGTGAGCGGTCTGAACGGGAGCTCCGGGAACTCCGCAGCCGTGTCGCGACCCTCGAAGCGGAACGGACGGCGCGGCCGCCCCGGCACCGCGCGAAGTCCTTCCTGGCCGCCCTGCTGATCGTCCTCGGCTGCGTGCTCGCGCCCCTCGGAATCGTCGCGGCCTGGGCGGCGGACCAGGTGGGCGACACCGACCGCTACGTGGCGACCGTCGCCCCGCTGGCTTCGGACCCGGCCGTCCAGGACGCCGTCGCCAACCGGGTCACCGACGCCCTCATGACCCGTATCGACCTGGCGTCCCTGCTGTCCGACACGGCGCCGGAGGACCGGCCGCTCCTGGAGAAGGGGCTGGGGAAGCTGGGCGACTCCCTCGAAGGGGCGGTCCGCAGCTTCGTGCACGACAAGGCGCGGGCGGTGACCGGCTCGGACGCCTTCGCCACCATCTGGACCGAGGCCAACCGCAAGATCCACGCCTCGGTGGACAAGGCGCTCACCGGGAAGGGCGGCGGCGCGGTGCGCCTGGAGGGCGACACGGTCACCCTCGACCTCGGTCCCGTCGTCGACCTCGTGAAACAGCGCCTCGTGGACGAGGGCATGCAGGCCGCCGGGCGCATCCCGGAGATCCACACCGACTTCACGCTCGTCCGCTCCGACGAGATCGGCAAGGTCAAGACGTACGTCCGGCTCCTGCAGATCACCGGCAACTGGCTGCCCGTACTCGCCGTACTCCTCGTGGCCGGCGGCGTCCTGCTCTCGCGGCGGCGGCGCCGGGCCCTGGTCGCGGGGGCCCTGGGCGTGGCCGCCGCCACCGCGCTGCTCGGCATCGGGCTCCGGGTCTTCCGCGTGGTCTACCTCGACGCGCTGCCCGCGGGGGTCTCCCCGGAAGCCGCCGGAGCCGTCTACGACACCCTGACCCACCTGATCCACACCATGATCAGAATGGTCGTGGCCCTGGGCCTCGTCCTCGCCCTGTCCGCCTGGCTCACCGGCCCCGGTCGCCGCGCCGGCCTGCTCAGGGGCCTGTGGACCTCGGGCATCGGCGCCGCGCGCACCACGGCCGACCGCGCCGGCCTGCGTACGGGCCCGGTGGGGCCGTTCGTCCGCCGCCACCGCTCCTGGATCGTCTGGGCCCTGACCGCGGCAGCACTCGCCGCCTACGTCCTCTGGTCCTACCCCACCGGCTGGGTGGTCCTCGGCCTGGCCCTCGCCCTGCTCTTCGCCCTGGCGGTGGTGGAGTTCCTGGGCGCGGAAGCCTCCGACGGGACGCCACCGCCGGAGAAGGCCGCCCCCTAGGGGGTGTCTCCGCGCGCCGATTCCCTTGTGCGCGGGGGGTCCCAATCCAGCGCCGCCGCCCTACGCTACGGCCGGGCCGGCAGGGAACCGGCCCGGCAACGGGGGGCCACACATGACACCGCTCGGCATGCTCGTCATCGTCTGCGTCGTGATCGTCCTGCTGGTTCCGGTCTGGCTGACCGCCACCTACAACGGACTCGTCCGGCGCCGCAACCAGGTCGACAACGCCTGGGCCCAGGTCGACGTCCAGCTCACGCGCCGCTACGACCTGATCCCCAACCTCGTCGAGACCGTCAAGGCCTACGCCGCCCACGAGCGCGGCACCTTCGAGGCCGTCGTCCGAGCCCGCGAGGCGGCCGTCGCCGCGAGCGGCCCCGCCGACAAGGAGCAGGCCGAGGCCGTCCTGCGCACCAGCCTGACCGGACTGCTCGCCCTCGCCGAGGCCTACCCGGCGCTCCGCGCGAGCGGCAACTTCGACTCCCTCCAGCGGGAGCTGGCGGCCACCGAGGACCGCGCCGCGTACGCCCGGCAGTACTACAACGACGCCGTTCTGGCCTACAACACCTCCGTGGCCTCCTTCCCGACCCTGCTGGTCGCCGGACCGCTCGGCTTCCGGGCCCGCGCGTTCTTCCGCGCGGCGGAGGGCGAAACCGACCCGGTCCAGGTCCGGTTCTAGATGACCTGGACCTGGTTCGTCGCGGCGGCCACCCTGGTGAGCGCCCTGCTGTGGCTGTCCGCCGTCGGCTGGGCGGTGGTCGCCCACCGGCCCGTGTCCGTGGCCGCCGACGGGCCGACGATGGAGCTGCGGCCCGAGCCGCCCGCGCTGGTGGAGTTCCTGACCGGCGGCTGGGAGGCCGGCCGCGGCGCCCCGCGCGCCACGCTCCTGGACCTGGCCGCGCGCGGGTTCCTCGCCCTGGAGCAGACGGGCCCCGATCCGCGCCACACCCTCGTCCGCATCCGGCCGGCCCGGAAGGAGCCCCCCGAGGACCTGCTCCCCTACGAGGCCCTGGTGCTGGCCCGGGTCACCGCCCTGGCCTCCGGCGGGGTGCTGCCCGCCGGCGCCCTGGCCCGGGGCACCGAGGACGAGGACCGGGGCTGGTGGCGGGCCTTCGGCCGGGCCGTGGCCGCCGACGCCCGGGCCCGCGGACTGGCCCGGGACCGCTACCCGGCGCGGCTGAAGGCCGGGCTGACGCTGGCCGCCGCCTTGCCGGCGGCCCTGGCGGCCGTCCTGTTCCTGTCCCTGGTCGGCCCCGGCGGCTGGTTCATGTCCCTGGCCATCGGCCTGGTCGTGTGGTTCCTCGGGACCCTGCTGGTCTCCCGCCTCACCGGGGAGCGCGAGACGCCCGCCGGTGTCGAGGCCTGCGCACACTGGCTCGGCGTACGGGAGTGGCTGGCCCGCGACGAGTCCTTCCCCGGGCTGCCCCCGGCGGCGGTGACCCTCTGGGACCGCTACCTCGCCTACGGCGCCGCCACCGGTGTGGCCCGCTCCGCACTCGCCGTGCTCCCGCTCGGCCCGCGCGACGAGCGCCGCGCCTGGTCCACGTACGGCGGCGGCTGGCACGAGGTCCGGCTGCGCTACGCCCCGGCCCCGGCCCGCACCCTGCGCCCGCCGCGGGAGAGCGTGCGGCTGGCCCTGCGGCGGATCGGGTCGGCATCGATCGTGCTGCTGCTGGTGGCCTGGTGGCACGCGCATCCGCCGACCGTGATCCGGCTCCCGGTCGCGAGCATCGCGCTGCTGGTCGCGGAGGTGGCCCTGCTGATCGGCGTGCTCATGGGGTCCCGCTGGCTGTGGACCGGCCGGCGGCCGGTGATCCCGCTCGCGGCGTACGTGTACGGCGGCCTCCTCGCCTTCGCCGGCTTCACCGGGGGGCTCCAAATCTCCGGGGAGTGGGCGGTGCCGCCGCAGGTGGTGTGGGCGCAGCTGCCGCCGGTGCTGATCGCCGGCCCCGCGCTGCTCGGGTACCTGTTCCTGCTCGCCTCCGCCCTGCTGGACCTGTCCCGGCGGGCCTGGAGCGAGGGCGAGGTGGTCCGGCTGCGCACCGGGAAGGGGCTCCACCACCTGGCGCTCGACCCGGGCGGACGGACCGCGGTCACGGCCTGGCCCGTACGGCCCGAGCTGTACGGGGCCCTGCGCGAGGGGGCGGTCGTACGGGTGCTGCGGGGACCGATGCTCGGGCACGTCTACGAGGTGGTGCTGGTGACGCCTTCACCGCAGGGCGAGCTGTTCCCGGCGGGGTACGCGCCGGACGAGCACACGGACGGGCACACGGACGAGCACGCGGACGGGGACGCAGCCGAGAACGGCCCCTGGGACGAGGACACCGGGCCGCCGGCCCCGTGGGCCGGGGTGGCCGCGCTGTTCGCGCGGGGCGACCCGAAGGAGTTCCTCCCGCTCGCGGAGGCCGCACGGATCCTCCGGACGGAGCTGCGCGAGGCGGAGTACTCCCCCCACCTCGGAGTCCGGACCTACGACACCGCGGACGGGGAGGCGTTCCTGCTCCTGCAGACGGCTTCGAAGGTCCTGGGCCGTCGGCTGCTCGCCACCCACAAGCGCCGGGCGACCCCGGTCGGCGCGGGAGCGGCCGACGAGGCGTACCTGCGGGGCCGCCGCATGGTCCTGCGCCGCGGGGACCACGTCCTGATGCTGCAACTCCCGTTCGACTCGGACCATTCGGTGCTTCCGGCACTGGCGGAGGCGGCCGCCCGCCGGATGGTCAGTCCTTCCCCGTGACGGGCTGGGCCGGCAGCGTGTAGACGTGCTGCGGGGTCACGATCTCGGTGATCGCCTTGCCGAACAGCGTGCTCGGCTCCTCGCCCTCGGCGGAGATGTCGGTGTTGAGCAGCACGACCAGGGTGGCTTCGGACTGCTGCGGGTTGTAGACGGTCAGCGACTGGTAGCCGGGCAGCGAGCCGTTGTGCCCGATCCACCCCTGGACGTTGAAGATCCCCAGCCCGTAGCCGGTGCCCGGCAGGGCCGGTACGACATCGAGGCGCTCGGCCTGGGTGGCGGGGGTGAGCAGCTCACCGGTGGCCAGCACCTTGGCCCACTGCCGCAGGTCCGTGAGGTCGGAGATCATCGCCCCGGCGGCCCAGCCCCAGGAGGGGTTCCAGTCGGCCGCGTCCTCGGTCTTCCCCGAGGCCGTCTGGTCCGTGTAGCCCTGCGCGTGCGGGGTCGGGAACTCGGCGCCGGTCGGGAAGAGGGTGTGCTTCAGCCCGGCGGGCTCGACGACCTCCTCGGTGATGTAGTCGGCGAGCGTCTGCCCGCTGATCTTCTCCACGACGAGCCCGATGAGGATCAGGTTGGTGTTGCAGTAGTAGAACTTCGCGTTCGGCTCGAAGAGCACCGGGTGCTTGAAGGAGTAGGCGAGCAGTTCCTGCGGGGTGAAGGGCCTACGGGGATCGCTGGTCAGCGCCTTGAAGAAGTCCTCGTCGGCCGAGTAGTTGAACAGTCCGCTGCGCATGCCCGCCAGCTCGCGCAGGGTGATCCGGTCGCCGTTGGGCACGCCGTCGACGTACTTGCCGATGGGGTCGTCCAGCCCGATCTTCCCCTCGTCGACCAGCTTCAGCATCGCGGTCACGGTGAAGGTCTTGGTCTCGCTGCCGATCCGCATGTTGAGGCCGTCGGTCATGGGCGCACCGGTGGCCTTGTCGGCCACGCCGAAGGCCCGTAGGTACGTCCCCTTGCCCGGCGCCGACAGGGCCACTTGGACCCCGGGGATCTTGGCCTCGTCCATCACCTTCCGGATGGCGTCGTCCAACTGCCGCGCCACGGCGGGGGTGAGCTGCGGAAACTCATCGGATACGGCCGTACTGCTCGCCGCCGGTGGTGTCGGCACGTCCACGGCGTACCCGGCACCGGCCCCCACGGGCACCATCAGGAGCCCCACTGCGGCCGCTCCCACAGCCGCCCTGCGCAACCGTGTCGTGCTCACCCGTCCAACGTAGCCCCGGCCCGGGGGCCGGGCGACCGGAGCCGTTCAGCCCACCCGGTAGGCCCGGAGGAAGGCGGCGACGCCGCCTGCGATCAAGTGGTCGGTCCGGTCCTTGGGGAGGGGCAGGACCCCGTAGTAGGAGAGCTGCACGATGGAGTGCGAGGTCAGCGCCATGAAGTGGGCGGCCGCCAGCATCGCGTCGCCGTGCACATCGATCAGCCCGGCGGCCTCGAGGCCCGCCATCGCGTCCGCGAGCGCGCGGGACACCGGGCCGGGGCCGGCGTTCGTCCAGGCTTCCAGCACCTCCGGGGGCACGTGGTCGGCTTCGGCGTGGATGTGGCGGACCAGCGCGAAGTGGTCGGCGTAGTCGGTCATGAGCCCGATGACCCGCTGGGCGAAGGCGACCAGGTCCCGCTCCAGGTCCTCGGGGCGGGGCGGGCGTTCGGGGTTCAGGACGGCTTCGATCTGGGCGATCTGGGCGTCGCGCACCTGCCCCGAGGTCCAGGTGACGACGGTGGCGAAGAGCATCGCCTTGCCGCCCGGGAAGTGGTTGTAGAGCGTGCGCGTCGAGACGCCGGCCGCTGCGGCGAGCGCGTCGACCGAGGCGCGGGAGTAGCCCTCGCGGCCGAAGACCCCGCAGGACGCGCTCGCGATGGCGATCCGCTTCTCCAGCTTCTTGTCATGGGTGCCGGTGCCCGCGCCGGTGCCGGTGCTCATTTCGCCTCCACACGAGAAGTACAACGACCGTTGCACTTTTTACAACGGTCGTTGTAGTTTACCGGAGGAGCAGCCGCACGGGCGGCCGCACCGCCAACGAGGGGAACCTGCCATGTCCGCCGCCACTTCCGGTCCCACCACCCCCCGGACGGACGCGCCGCTGCGCGTCGCCGTCATCCTCGGCAGCGTCCGCGAGGGCCGGCAGGGCCCCGCCGTCGCCGACTGGTTCCTCGGCGCCGCGGGCGCCGTCGGCGGCCTGGACCTCGACCTCATCGACCTCGCCGACGTCGACCTGCCGCTGGCCATGCCCGGCTGGGGCGGTTCGCCGAGCCCGCAGGCGGCCGCCGCCCTCGCGGAGGTCAGCCCGCGGCTGGCCGCCGCCGACGCCTTCGTCATCGTCACCCCCGAGTACAACCACAGCTTCCCGGCCGTACTGAAGAACCTCATCGACTGGCACCGCGAGGAATGGCAGGCCAAGCCGGCCGGCTTCGTCTCCTACGGCGGCCTCGGCGGCGGCCTGCGCGCCGTCGAGCAGCTCCGGCTGGTCTTCGCCGAGCTGCACTCCGTGACCGTGCGCGACTCCGTCAGCCTGCACGGGCCTTGGTCCGGGCTCGGCACGGACGGCGTCCCGCGCGACACCGCCGTGGCCGAGGGCGCGCTCAAGGGCATGCTCGGCCAGCTGACCTGGTGGGGACGCGCTCTGCGCGCCGCCCGCGCGAGCCACCCGTACCAGGGCTGAGGGGCGGCACGAGGATGCGTACGACGAACCGGGCGATCGGCGCACACACCACCGAGACCCCCGCCCCCGACGCCCCTGCCCCCGAGGCCCCTGCCGTCACCCCTGCCCCCTCCCCGGCATCCGCAGCGCTGCTACGCCGCACCGCGGGCGTCGTCATCGTCGGCTCGGTCATGTCGGTGCTCGACATGACGATCGTCAACGTGGCCCTGCACCGCCTCTCCGAGGCCTTCCACGCCCCCCTGGCGACGATCCAGTGGGCCGCCAGCGCGTACTCGCTCGCGCTCGCCGCCGTCATCCCGGCCTCGGCCTGGGCGATGGGCCGCTTCGGCGCCAAGCGCACCTATCTGGGCGCCCTCACCCTCTTCTCGCTCGGATCGCTGCTCGCCGCGTGCGCCTGGAGCGCCGGGAGCCTGATCGCCTTCCGCGCGGTACAGGGCCTCGGCGGCGGGCTGCTCATGCCCGTCGGCATGGCCATGGTGATGCGCACCGCGGACCCGGCCCGGCTCGGGCGGGTGATGGCCCTGCTCGGGCTGCCCATCATCGTCGGGCCGGTGGCCGGTCCGGTGCTGGGCGGCTGGCTGGTCGACTCGGCGTCCTGGCAGTGGATCTTCCTGGTCAACCTGCCCGTCGGGGCGGTCGCCCTGTTCCTCGCCGCGAAACTGCTGCGCTCCGACGCGCCGGGCTCCGCGGCCTCCCCGCCCCGGCTGGACGTACCCGGCCTGCTGATGCTCTCCCCGGGCCTCGCCCTGCTCCTCTACGGCCTGGCCCGCGGCGGGGAAGGCGGCACCTTCACCGCCCCCGACGCCCTGCTCCCCACCCTGGCCGGCGCCGCACTCGTGGCCACCTTCGCCCGCCGGTCCGTGACCGCCCGCGAGCCCCTCCTCGACCTGAAACTCCTCCGCGACCGCACCTTCCGGGCGGGCATCACCACGCTCACCCTCTTCACCTGCGGCTACTTCGGATCCATGCTGCTCGGACCGATGTACTGGCAGCAGGGCCGCGGCATGACCGCGACGGCGGCCGGGCTGCTGGGCGCACCGGCCGGACTCACCGTCGGACTGGTCATGCAGATCGCCTCGCGCCGCGTGGACAAGGTCTCCCCGCGCCGGCTGATCCGGGCCGGGATCGCGGTGGGCGCACTGGGCATGGCCCTGACCGCACTCCAGGCCGGGTCCGCGGAGGCGGCACCCTGGCGGTTCGTCACCGCTTCGATCGTCATGGGCATCGGAGCCGGGATGGTCATGATGCCGACGATGACCACCGCAAGCCGAGACCTCCCCAGGGCCCACCTGACCGCCGCAAGCACCCTCCTCAGCATCAACTCCCAGATCGGCGCGTCGGTCGGCACCGCCCTCCTCTCGATCACCCTGACCGAGACGGGCACGACCCCAACGGGCTTCCGCACCACATACGCCCTCGCAGCCCTCCTCCTCACCCTGGCCCTAATCCCGGCCTCCCAACTCCCCACCCGCCGCCCCTGACCCACCCACACACGTCCAGCCCGGACTCCTCGCCCACGACCAGGAGTCCGGGCTCTGCCGTGCCAAGGGGCTTAGACAGGTCGGCGGTTACGGGTAGTCAGCAAGCCAATCTGCTGATCACTCTTCGTAGTGGAGTGCCTCCCGGAGCAGAACTGCAAGTCGACGACGAGCGTTCCCTTCCGGCAGACACACTCCGCCTGAAGGGACACTGATCGGCAAGCTCTTGGCAGCCCGAATCATCGCCACTCTCGCCACGACGGCCGGGCTGGCCGTCTTACCTCCCGCCGAGGCGCACGCCGGCGTCATCGGCTCGACGCCCGTCACCGGCTTCGACTACCAAGTCGGCGGTGTCACCATGAAGGTCCCGACGGGCTGCATGTTCACTCACGTCATCCGCGGCGAAGGCAAGAAGATCACCTACCAGAACGCCGGCGTCGACTGCGGTTTCGTAGGTGCCCTCAATTCAGGCTTCTGCAACTGGCGCATCGACTTCACCTACGCGGACACCGACAACAAGACCTACCGCACGTCCCGAGGCAAGACGCACACCGAGTGCGAGATCCATCCCCTGCGCGACAACGCACCTCAGACACTGCCTCGTTACGGCAAGGCCTGCGCTCACCTCAGCGTCAACGGTGTGCGCCGGGTCAGTCAGTGCCACCACATCACGAAGTGAGCCGCACATGACCACCCAGCCTTCACCCGACGAATCCGCGTGGGAAGCCCAGCTCCGCCGTGCCGGCCTGGCGGCCTTCCTGCTGGCCACCGCGGCGTCCTTCGCGTTCTTCGCCTTCTTCCCGGGGCTTCCCCACGTCATCGACTGGGGCGCGATCGTCACCTCGCTCGCCGTCGGCGCCCTGGCCCGCTGGGCACGGCGGTCCCAGCTGTCGAAAAGACGCGGCGCTCACCCACAGAGCTGATCGCCCCCGCAACCGTTGGGCGGAGCGGCTGACCGCGCACGGCAGCCGACTGGCGGTGCCGTTGCCGCCGACGGCGGCCTTCGCGGACTCGGAGCAGCTCGGGCGGGCCGTCAGGGCGTGGCCAGCTAGGTCCTGGCCGGTGCGTGCCAAGGGGACGAAGGTGCTGGTCGATCGCGCTTTCTGGGGTCCGCGAACGGCACCATGCGGCCCGGGCGTTTCATGCCAGCCGCAAGTGCTTACGCGCGGGATGCACGGGGGGAGAAGCTCTCTCCAACGCCAACGGGAAACGGTCTCCAAACAGACCGCATGCCGTGCCGTCGCCCCCCACCCCCACTCGTCGAGGAACACCGCCACCGAGCAGCAGGAGCCCAGCACGCCATGAGAGTCCTCATATCCAGTGTCTCCTCGGATTCACACACCTGGAATCTCGTCTATCTCCAGCTCCTGCTGGAGGAACTCGGTCATCAGACCGTCAATCTCGGTGCCTGTGTGCCGGAATCACTGCTGGTGCAGGAAGCCCTCAGCGAGCGTCCCGACCTGATCGTCATCAGCAGCGTCAACGGTCACGGCCACCAGCAGGGTGGTTCGTACGTCCGCGCCGTGCACGAGCACCTTCCCGGACTTCCGGTCGTCATCGGCGGCAAGTTGGGCACTCGGGGAGACGGGAACGCCGACTACATCGCCGACCTGCTCGACCAGGGATTCTCCGGGGTCTTCGTCGGTGACGACGCGATTCCGGAGTTCGTCCGGCACCTCGAGCACCTCGACGCCCTGGTCGCGGCGTGACGACCTCACCGGCGCCCACCGCCTTCTCCGCCTACGTGGCCGAGCACCACGCGCAGGGCCGGCTCGTGGTCCAGCCCCGCATGGGCTTCGGCACCATCCCCCGCATGCGTGACGGTCTGCGGGCCGTCGCCGGCGCACGGGCCGACACCGTCGCCACCCTCACCCTGGACAGCTACACCAGGGTCGGCGATCACGCGGCCGCCGACCTCGCCCTCCGCGACGGCCACGACCTGAACGGCTATCCCCTCGTACTGCACGGAGCCGCCGACACCCGCGACATGGTCGCCGAGGCCGTCGGCACCCGCGTACCCGTCCAGGTACGGCACGGATCCGCCCAGCCCCTGAAGATCTTCAGGACCCTGCTGGACGCGGGACTGGACGCCACCGAGGGCGGCCCGGTCTCCTACTGCCTGCCCTACAGCCGAGTTCCGCTCGCCAAGGCCGTCGAGGCCTGGGCCGAGTGCTGCGAGATCCTCGCGCCGGGCCCCGGCGACGGCAGGCCCGGACACCTGGAGAGCTTCGCCGGCTGCATGCTGGGCCAGTTGTGCCCGCCCTCGCTGACGGTCGCGCTCAGCGTCCTGGAGGGGCTCTTCTTCCGGCAGCACGGTCTGCGCAGCATCTCGCTGAGCTACGCCCAGCAGGTGCACGCCGGGCAGGACCTCGAGGCCATCCGGGCACTGCGCCGACTCGTCGGCGAGTTCCTGCCCGGCCTGGACACCCACATCGTCGTCTACACGTTCATGGGGCTCTTCCCCAGTACTCCCGAGGGCGCTGCGGCGATCTCCCGCGACAGCGTGGAACTGGCCATGTCGGCCGGCGCGCACCGGCTGATCGTCAAGACCGCCGTCGAATCCTCGCGCATCCCCACGGTCGCGGAGAACGTCGAGGCGCTGGAACTCGCAGCCGAGCACGCGGCCCGCTTCGGGCAGCAGGCCGCTCGCGTCGCCCGTACGGAGCACCGCGACGAGAACGGCGAGTACGACGAGTACGGCGCGGACAGCGAGACCTACCTGGAGGCACGCGCCCTGATCGATGCGGTCCGCGGGCTGCGTCATGACATCGGTGACGCCCTGGTCACCGCGTTCCGTACCGGTGTGCTGGACCTGCCGTACTGCCTCCACCCGGACAACGCCGGGCGGACCCGGACCGCCTTCACCCCCGAGGGGCGGCTCACCTGGGCCGACACCGGCCGGATGCCCCTGCCTCCGCGGAGCGCGCGCACGGCCCCCCGCGCGGGCGGATCGGCCGAGCTGCTCCGGATGCTCGGCGAGAACCAGAGGCGCTACGACCGCCGGCCCGCACCCCCCGTCCTTCGATAGAAGAGGTTCACCATGAGCGCAGCCCCGACCGGAGCGGCCCTGGAACGCAAGGGCACCCTCCAGCTGTCACTGGCGATGGCCCTCTCGGGCACGATCGGCGTCTTCGTGGTCGAGTCCGGAGCCACTCCGTTCAACGTGGTGTTCTTCCGCTGCGTGTTCGGCGCGGTCGCACTCGGCCTGTACTGCCTGGCCGGCGGATTCTTCCGTGACCATGGCTTCACCCGGCACAAGGTTCTCCTGACCTGCCTGGGCGGCGTGTTCATCGTCTTCAACTGGGTGCTGCTCTTCGAGTCGTACCGGTCCACGTCCATCTCGGTCGCCACGGTCGTCTACCACACGCAGCCGTTCTACGTGGTCCTGCTCGGCGCGCTCTTCTTCCGCGACAAGCTGACGGTTTCGAAGTTCGCCTGGCTGGCCGTCGCCTTCGGCGGACTCGTCCTGGTCGCCGGGGTGTCCCCCGCCGACCTGGTCGGAGGCGGCAGCTACCTCCTCGGACTGGGCGAGGCACTGCTCGCGGCCCTCTTCTACGCGCTCTCCACCATCTTCACCAAGCGCGTGACGGGCGTGCGGCCGCATCTGGTCGCCCTGATGCAGGTCCTCGTGGGCATCCCGCTGCTGCTTCCGTTCACGCGCCTCGCGGAAACCGCGGGCCTGGGCGCCGGCTGGGCCTGGCTCGTCGGCCTCGGAGTCATCCACACCTGCGTGATGTACGCCCTCATGTACTCCTCGTACCAGAAGCTGCCCACGTCCAAGATCGCCGTGCTGGCCTTCATCTACCCGGCCGTCGCGATGTTCTGCGACTGGGCCGTGTACGGACACCGCGTGAGCCTCCTCCAGGCCCTGGGCATTCCGCTGATCGCCGCCGCGACCCTGGGCATCAACCTCGGCTGGCGCTTCGGTCCGAGCCGCCCGGTCGCCCCGGTTGCCCCGGTTGCCGAGCCCACCCCCCTTGCTCCTGTCGTCACCCCCGTCCCCACTCCTGTCGCCCCTGTGGCAGTCCACGCCGCCGGTCCCGTACCGGCCCTCCCTTCCCGGAGCACCACGTGAGCCGTTCGCGTCCACCCCGTATCGCCGTCGTCGGCGGCACCGGAGCCGTAGGCCAGACCCTGCTCGGCCTGATCGAGCAGCGCGGATTCGCCCACGAGTCCGTGCGGCTGATCGCTTCGGAGCGGTCCGCCGGCCGCACCGTGTCCGTCCTCGGCCGGAGCGTCGTCGTCGAGGACCTGCGCACCGCGGACTTCTCCGACGTCGACATCGCGTTCTTCTCCGCGGGTACGCCCGTCAGCGCCGAATGGGCGGGGAAGGCCGCCGGGGCAGGTGCCCTGGTGATCGACAACACCAACGCCTTCCGGATGGACCCCGCATCGCAGCTCGTCGTTCCGCAGGTCAACGGCGCCCTGCTGGCCGAGCGCCCGATCTCCGGGATCGTCGCCAACCCCAACTGCTCGACCATTCCGCTGGTTCGTCTGCTGCGCCCGGTACACGAGACCTTCGGACTGCGGAGCGTCTACGTCTCCACCTACCAGGCTGCCTCCGGCGGCGGTCAGAACGGCATCGACGAGCTGTACGACGGCGCGCGCAGCATTCTGGCGGGCGACACCGCTCAGGCCCGGCGGTTCAGCCGCCCGCTGGCCTTCGACGTCCTGCCGGCCATCGACGTGCTGCAGGACGACGGCTTCACCCTCGAAGAGCGCAAGATGCGCCAGGAGTCCCGCCGCATCCTCGATCTGCCCGGACTGGACCTCGTCGCGACCTGCGTACGGGTCCCCGTGGAGAACGGGCACAGCGAGGCCGTCACCCTCGAGTGCAACCGCCCGGTGGACGCCGCCGAACTGGCCCGGCTGCTGGACGCCCAGGACGAGGTCAAGGTGTGGCACGAGGGCTGGCCCACGCCCCGCACCATCGTCGACGCGCCCGATCTGGTCCACGTCGGCCGCATTCGGGTCGACCCCGAGCGCCCGAACCGCGCCCTGCTGTGGCTCGTCGCGGACAACCTGAGGATCGGCGCCGCACTCAACGCACTGCAGATCGCCGAACGAGCCGTCCAGGAGGGCATCGCATGAGCAGCACCACCGACCACCGCCCCACAGGCGTACTGAAGTTCGGCGGGTCCAGCTTCGCCTCCGCCGGCCACTACCGCGACGTGGCCGCGCACATCAGAGCCCGGGTCGACGCCGGGGAACGGCTCGTCGTGGTCGTCAGCGGCATGCCGGGCGCGACCGAGAACCTGCGCGAGATCGCCCGGTCCATCGACCCCGGCGTCTCCGTGGAAGCGCTCCACGGGGTGCTGCCCCTCGCGGACACCATCGGCGCGGGTCTGCTGCGGATAGCCCTGCAGGGCGAGGGAGTCGACGCGGTGATGCTGCACGGCGACCGCACCGGACTGCACTCCGACGGCACCCGGCACAAGGGGGCCACGCTCACCGGCTTCGACCCGGGCCCGCTGGAGCAGGCGTTCACGCGCGCTCCCGTGGTCGTGCTTCCCGGCGGCCAGGCCGACGACGGGGCCGGGACCCCGGCCTGGCTCGGTAAGAACAGTTCCGACCTCAGCGCCACGGCGCTGGCCGGTGCTCTGGGCCTGAAGAGCTGTGAGATCTACTCCGACGTCAACGGCGTGTACGACGCCGACCCCCGCCTGGTCCCGCAGGCGCGGCGCATTCCCGCCCTCTCCTACGAGGACGTCGTGCTGCTCGCCCACCACGGCGCGAAGGTCCTGCACCCGGAGGCGGTACGGACCGCCCAGCGCCACTCGGTGCAGATCGTCTGCCGGCTCAACACGGGCGACTTCGAAGCGGGTTCGGTGATCGACGGCATCGGCGACGGCATCGGCGCGGACGCCGTGATCATCGACGCCCGCTCGGTCGTCGCCGAGTTCGGGACCCCGTCCGAGGCGGAGCTCGCCCTCGCGGCACTCGAATCCGCCGGGGTGTCCGTGAGCGCCCCGGACTGGCCCGGCCGCCATCTGGTGGTGGTGAACGGCGGCTTCTTCGACGTGCGACGCTGCCTCGACGAGAACGGGCTCACCGGCGAGATCACCGATGAACGCATGGTGACCGAAGTCCGCGCCGGACACCCCGTGCTCCACGTGGCCCCCACCGCGGATTCCGCCCTGGCCTGGGGACACCGACTGCACGCCGACCTCCGCGACAGGGCATCCGTACCGGCCTGACCCCGGGAAAGGCAAAAGCCCCAGGTCACGGCGAGTGAGTCCTGGGGCTTCCACAGAGCCGCCTTCGGGATTCGAACCCGAGACCTACGCATTACGAGACCATGAGCGTTCGTGCCAGTCGCTTCTCTGTGATTCAGCCCAGCAGGTCGCGGATCTCCCGGGCGAGGTCGATGGAGGCCTCGATCTCGAGTTTGCGGTTGGTGAGGCTCTCGACGTTGATCCCGAACGGCAGGCCGAGGCGGCGGCAGTACTCGATCAGGGCCCGGGCGTTGAGAAGGCACTGCTCGTACGAGGCGGTGAGGGGGTCACCGTGGGTGATCTCGGCCCGGAGCCATCGCGGGACGTCGATGCCGAGCCAGGTCATGAACTCCAGGGTCTTCACCGACCCGCACGGGGCCAGGGTCAGCACAACCGGCTTCGGGTCCAGGCCCCGGTCGCGGCAGTCTTGGGTGTAGTCGGAGAGCAGGTTGAGGGTGTGGTTCAGGTCGTAGCAGACCTGGGAGACGAAGAACTCGCAGCCAGCGTCCTGCTTGCGCAGCATGCGTGCGTGCTCCGTCCCCGAGGCGGCGTGCCGTTCGGCGATGACCACGCCGCCCATCCGCGGCGCGAGGGAGAGTCCGGCATGCCTGCTGTAGGCCTCGGAAAGGCTCGTCCGGACCACTTGGTGCCGGGAGGCCGCGCCGACCAGAACGGTCAGCACCCGGTCGCGGTCGGCCTTCGACCACCAGTTGTCCAGCTGGTCGCCGGTGTACTTGCCCACGGCGCGGTAGACGATCACCGGGCCGGCCCAGTCGGCGAAGTGGTCGTCGACGAAGTGGGCCGGGTCCATCATCGGCATGAACGGGAACGGTCGCGGGGCCTCGGTCCGGTCGGCCTCGGCGTCCACGTCGTAGAGGATGAGCCCGTCGATCTGCACCGACCGGAGCCGGTTCAGGGCCGCGGCGGCAACGGCGGCAGCCTGGTCGGGAGTGGTGGTCTGCCGTGGTGGGGTCAGGCCGTACAGCAGGACACCGTCACGGGTGCGGTCCAAGAGCCCAGCGACTGTTGTTATCTCGGCGGAATCCATGCACCAATCATGTCAGAAACTCCCACCTGACTCGCTGTTTTCGCGGAGCGTTGAAAAGGCGACGCAGATTCCGATTCTGTCGAAGGTGTCGAGGACGTCGAGCTTGGTGAGCGCGATGCTCGTGTACCGGTTGAGCTCTACCACAGAGCGAACATAGACGAGGTCGAGCCAGCCTCCGCAAGGACCGCGACTCGGCGGCGGCCTCGGCGTCGACTTGCCTTGCAGTTTCAATCCGGCGTTCGGTCGCGACGGTCAACACGGTAAACCTTCTTGCAAAACCGACTGGCAGCCTCATCTATTACAGGGCAGTGGGTTGTTCTTAGGGGAATTCACGTCCATCACTACTACCCATCGCCCAAGCAACCGCGTCGGCGGATTTGACCATTGGCCTCGATCCTTCAGCGGCCTGTCCTCGGTGATCGGATCGGCGGTTCGCCCGTACTGTCCCGATGCCGTTCAGGGCGGGCCGTCGCATGACGCTGCGGTGACGCCGGGTTCGGTCGATCCGCAGCCGGCGGCGGCGGGCATGAGCCGCGAGCCGGGCGGGCAGGTGCATGAAATCTGATCCGCTCTTCGAATATCGGCCGGGCTGGACCGCCGGCAGCACGAGGAAGTCTCGAACTTGAACAATCGGGGCCAGGCGCCGATTACGAATTCAGCGCTCGCGCCTTGGTCTCCAGAGTCCGATTCCATTCACGGGATCGCTGACCTGATTCCCGCTGTGGACTCGTCAGACTGTAACGGCTGAGGCTTTTGGTGGACCCTTTCGCGGGTTCGCGTCAGAGTCATTGCCTGAGCCAGTTCGCAGAGCACCGCCAGAAAAGCTGGATGTTCTACTGCGAGCACGCAAGTAGCTTATTCGTGGTTGAATGTGAAAGAATGGCGGTTCGATTATCGGTCTGCGGACTTCTTCGAATAATTGAGGACGCGATGGAACTGAATGGCGCTCCGGTCGGCCCGGATCAGATGAGAGTGCTCGCCCTGACCAACTACGGGCATTTCACAACGATGCTGGTAAAGAACTTCGCCGTGCGGGGCCTTTCCCTGCACCTGGAGCGTTTGACGAGGGACTGCCGGCAACTGTTCGACGTCGAACTCGACACCGACGCCGTTCGTCACCATGTGCGGCACGCATTGGCCGCGGATCCTGGGCCGGTCATGGTTCGGGTCACGATCTACGACCCGGCTCTCGACCTCGGGACCATGGGCTCGGACGCGGAGCCGAGCATCCTGGTGACCACTCGACCGGTCGCGCCCGGCGTCTCGGCGCCCCTGAGACTTCAGGCCGCGCGGTACCAACGCGAGATTCCGACGGTCAAACACGTCAGCGTCTTCGGCGCGCTCATGCACCGCCGTCGCGCACAGCGGGCCGGCTTCGACGACGTACTGTTCACCGACGACGGCGGAATGATCAGTGAGGCTTCGACGTCGAACATCGGCTTCGTGAAGCAGGGGCGGGTGATATGGCCGCAGGCCGAATGGTTGCCGGGCGTGACCATGGCGTTGATCAACCAGGAACTCGACCAGTTGACCGTGACGGAGCCCGTCAGCGTGTCCGACCTACCGGACATGGAGGCCGCGTTCGTCACCAACGCAGGCACCGGCGTTCGGGCAGTGTTGTCCGTCGACCGCACCGAATGGCGCACCGACCACGAGGTCCTGGACAAGGTGCGAAAGCTGTACGAGGAAACCCCCCACGAGTCTTTGTAAGACGCCGCTGTTCAATCGAACACGCGATTGAGGCTGCGCCAGCAGGTGAGTCGAGCACCCATCAATAGCCACGCGTCCGCGATCCTGGCCTCGGCCGCCGGCCGAGGCCAGGATCGCGCGTGATCTCCACACAGGACGACGTCTCGCGGGCCGCAAACGGCCCCCGCGGGAGACGATCCACTGCGCCCTGCAGATCATCGACCGCATCCGCCTGCTGCTACTGCTCCAGTTCTCCGGACCAGGTCACTAGGCGGGTTGGACGCCCTCGGCAGCAACCGGTTCGGCAGGCTGGGAGTCGGCCGGGGGTTGCTGCCCTCGGATGCCGGCCCGCAGCATCAGGGCCAGCAGCAAGCCGACGACGGCTACGCCCGCACCGCCGGCCAGCGCCCAGGCATGGCCGGCGTTGCTGGCCTCCGCCATGCTGTCACCGTCGGCCAGCGCCGTGTCGAACCGGTGCTGGCTCAGTGTGCTCAGGAGTGCGACACCGATCGCGCCGCCGATCTGCAGGGTGGTGTTGTTCAAACCGGACGCCGCGCCGGCCACGTCCCCCTCAACCCCGGTGGTGCAGATGATGACCGCAGGCACGATCGCCAGTCCCATCCCGAAGGTGTACAGCATGCCGGGCAGGATGAAGGACAGCACGATGTTGGCGTGCACGTCGAGCACTGCGACCCACCACACCAGAGCGACCGCTTGGAGCGAGAACGCGAGGACCAGCACAGTGACCGGGGCCATCCGGGCGAACAACCGGACCACGATGTTGGCGCCGGCGAACAGCCCCAGGCAGATCGGGGTGGTCAGCAGGGCCGCCTCGACGGGCGAGTAGCCGCGCTCGGCCTGCAGGTGCAGAGTCAGCACGAAGAAGATCCCGACCAGCAGCGTGCCGAGCACCACGTTGGTCAGGTTGCCGAAGACGACGTTGCGCAGCCCGAACAACTGGCGAGGAATCAGCGGCACGGCGGCCCGAAGCTGCCGCAGGACGAACACCGCGAGCAGCACCACCGCGGCGGCGAGGGCACTCAGCACGGCCGCCGAGGTCCAGCTCTTGTTGCCGCCCTCCAAGAGGCCGTACAGCAGCAGGCACAGTCCGCCGGTACCGGTCAGGGAACCCCACACGTCCATGCCACCCGTGGCGGTCGGTGCGCTCGCGGGCACTACCCGAACGCCGAACACGAGCAGAAGGAGCATGATCGGGACGTACACCAGGAACGCCGCCTGCCAGGCGATGGCGGTGAGCAGACCACCGAAGACCGTTCCGGTGGCACCGGCGATCCCGCCGAGGCTGGCCAGAATGGCCAGCGCCTTGTTGCGGTCCGGCCCGGGCTCGAAGATGTCCAGGACCAGCGCCATCGTGGTGGGCAGCACCAACGCGCCGGCCAGGCCCTGTATCGCCCGGGCCGTGACGATCTGCCAGGGCTGCGTCGACAGCCCACAGGCCAGCGACGCGATGCCCATCAGTACCAGGCCGACGGTCAGCACCCTGCGCCGGCCGAAGACGTCCGCTGCCCGGCCGCCCAGCATCAGGAAGCCGCCGAAGGAAAGAATGAAGGCGTTCATGACCCACGCGAGCCCGGTCTGGGTGAAGTGCAGGTCTGTCTGGATCGACGGCAGCGCCACGAACACGATGCTGGTATCCAAGGTCATCAGGTACTGGGCGAAAGCCAGCACGCCGAAGACCAGCCACCGACCCCGTCCTGGCTCGTTCTGCGCGGCCATACTCTGCTTCGCAGCGGTCGACGTCATTCGATTACTCCTGTGCTCTACCGTGGGGGGAGGGGGGATCTCACACCAGGTGTGTTGATTCAATGATTTCGGGCGCAGATCAAGCCACATGCGCGGCATGTGGCGAAAATGCGTTATCTCTGGCAGTTGAGGCTCGGGCGAGGCCGCGGTTTACGATTCCGCCCCGGCGATGCCCCACATGAGGTCGGCAGCCTCGGGCGAACGCACATCGGTGGCATACACCGTCATCGTGGACGGCGGCTCCTGCTGCGTGGGCGTGAGGTGCAGCCGTTCGACCCCCGGTTCGGACGCCGGCGGGATCTCCTCCACGCAGTCGCAGTCCTCGGACCGGAAACCGGCGAAGCTGTAGGCGACCTCGGCCATCCGGTTGCGGTCTGTCTTACGGAAGTCGGCGACCAGGTGGACCCCCGCCTTTGCCGCGGCGTCGGCCAGCCAGCGCAGCAGTATCGTGCCCGCGCCGGAGAAGACCACCCGGCACGATGTGGCCAGCAGCTTGATATTCCATGCGTGCTCGAACTTCTCGATCAGCAGCAGGCCCACCGCGCCATACCCACCGAACTTGTCGTCGAGCGTCACCACGAGCACCTCGTGGGACTCATCCGCGAGCAGTGAGCGCAGTGTCCCGTCCGAGTAATGCACGCCCGTGGCGTTCATCTGGCTCGTGCGCAGGGTGAGTTCCTCGACCCGGCTGATGTCCTCATCGGTGGCGCGTACGATCCGAAGTACGATGCCGAGCGTGCGCAGGAAGTCCTCGTCGGGACCGGCGAACTCGGACTTCGCGGTTTCCCTGCGGGCCGCCGCCTGGTACATCTGGCGGCGCCGCCGTCCGTCGACGGTCATCACCGTGGGTGTGAACTCGGGCAGTTCCAGCAGCTCGGCTGCGCGCTCGGCTTCGTAGCAGCGCACCTCGGGATGGTGGTAGGAGACGTCGGCGCGCTCGGCCGGCATGTCGTCGATGAATGCGATGGCCCCCAGCGCGAACGAGAGTTCCTCCGCGATCTCTTTGACCATGCCGGACTTGGGCGTCCAGCCGATGCGCGGAACGACGAAGTACTCCGCCACTCCGAGTTCCTCCAGCCGGCTCCACGCGTGGTCGAAGTCGTTGCGGCTGCAGACCGATTGCAGGATGCCGCGCTCATCGAGTCCGACGATCACCTTGCGGACGGCGTCGCTCAAGACGACCTTGTCCTGCTCGGCGATCGTCCCCTGCCACAGTGTGTTGTCGAGGTCCCAGATCAGGCATTTGACCAGCGTCGGATCGTTCTCCATCAGATGACTCCTAGATCTCCCACAGCGTGACGATCCACGCCGCCACGGGGCTGTTGTTGAGCACCAGCACGAAATCCCCGCGGCTCAGGCCTCCCATGGACACGACCCGCTGGAGGTTGAGCACGACATCCATGGCCCCGAGGTGCCCGGCGTCGGCGAGGTGTGCCCGGCAGAACTGGTGGATCGGCAGCTCGAGGGTCTGCTCGTAGAACTGGAAGGCGCTTTCGGTGACGTTCTGCATCAACGTCGCGGAGACTTCCGCCTTCGTGATCCCGGCGTCCTTGAGCACGCCGTCGACCAGCGCACTCAACCGGACCCTGCTGTGCATGGCCAACTCGAAGCTGTACCGGTCGCGTGAGCGGCACTCCTCGCGCCACTCCGGCATCGGGCCGCTCTTGTAGTCGACATAGAACAGGTCGTGGAAGGCGCCATCGGTCTCCTGCCGGTGGGCGCGCAGCACCGGCCGACCGCCGCGCACGACCGTCATGGCGTAGGCGCCATCGCCGATCACCGTGACCGGATAGCGGATCCGGAAATCGCCGGTCGGCAGGCTGGCGAAGGTGATCAGCACGCTCTCGCGACTCGGGTCCGCGATCAGCAGATCTCGGGCGAGGGCCCAGGCCGCGGACGAGCCCGCGCATCCGAGACCGTCCACGGCGAAGGCGAAGGCGCTCTTGACCTCGCCATGCGCCTGGGCCTTGCAGACGTCGGACCCGATCAGCACATCCGGCGCGCGCGGCCCAACCATGATCATCACATCGGGGTTCCCCCCGTACTCCTCAAGCAGCGTCTTGCAGGCCCGGCCGGCCAGCGAGCCGACATCGCCGTCCTCGAATATGCCGACCGTGCGCACGCCGGAGGTCTCCAGGAACTCGCGCTCCATCGAGCCGAGTTCAGATACTTCGGGCAGTTCGGTCACGGCAACCCGCCGCGGCGGCAACAGGCACGTGATCGCTCCGATACCGATCGTCATCGGCCCGCTCCCATCACCCGATCGGCCAGAATCATCTGGCTGACCTCGCTACTACCTTCGATGATCTCCATGAGCTTGGCGTCCCGGTAAGCGCGGGCGACGACGTGCCCGTCCTGCGCTCCCGCGGAGGCCAACACCTGAACCGCCGTCGCGGCACCCTGGGCCGCTGCCCGGGAGGCGACGAGCTTGGCGAGTACGGCTGCCGTGAACTGGTCGGGTGAGCCCTCGTCCCAACAGTCGCTGGCACGCTCGCAGGCCAGAGTCGCGGTGCGCTCCGCAACGTACAGTTCCGCCAGATGACGGGCGACGAGCTGGTGCTTGGCGATGGGCACGCCGAACTGCCGCCGGTCGCGTGCGTGCGCCGTCGCCGCGGCCAAGCAGGCGCGCAGGATTCCGACGCAGCCCCAAGCGACCGAGAGACGGCCGCAGGTCAGCGCGATCGTGGTGAGCATGGCCAGGGACTGCCCGGCGGCGCCGAGCAGGTTCGCGCGCGGAACGCGTACCGCGTCGAGCGTCACCGTCGCATGCCCGGCGGCGCGGCAGCCCAGCGGCGACCGCGCCGGGTCCCGCCGGACGCCCGGGCTGGTCGCCGGAATGATGACGGCAGCGCCACCGTCGCCGTAGCGGCCGAACACGACGAGCAGATCCGCGTACACGGAGGCCGTGATCCAGGTCTTGACGCCGTCGATGACGAGGCTGTCCCCGTCCTCGCGGATCACGGTGGACATCGCCGACAGATCGCTTCCGGCGTCCGGTTCGCTGAACGCGACGGCGACGAGCTCGCCACCGGTGAGGCGGGACAGGTAGTCCTCGCGCTGGGTACGGTCGCCGAGCCGCGAGATGGTCCAGGCGCCCATCTGCTGTGAGGTCATGACGCTCCGAAGCGAGCTGCACAGGGAGCCGACATGGGCCGTCAGCTCCCCGCACTCCTTGCCGGTCAGGCCGAGCCCGCCGAACTGCGTCCCGATCTCGGGGCACAGCAGGCCCTTGCCGCCGAGCCCGCGCAGCAGGTCCAAGGGGATCTCGCCGGCCAGGTCCCAGCGCTCTGCGGCGTCACCGACCGCCTCGGTCACGATCGCGGACAGGTCTTCACGCATCGGCGGGCTTCCTCAGCCGCAGCACCAAGTCGGTCATCGCGCGCACGGTGCGGAAGTTGGCCAGTGCGAGGTACTCGCGTTCGACGGCGACGTCGAAGGACTTCTCCACGTAGACGACGAGCTCCATCGCGAACAACGAGGAGAGGACTCCGGAGTCGAACAGGTCCTGCCCGACCTCCCACTCGAGCTTGGTCCGCTCGGCGAGGAAATCGAGCAGCCGCTGTTCGATCATTGCGGTCGTCAGGTGCTCGGTGGTCGATTCAGGCATGACGCGTTCCTTCTTCTCGTGATGATCCGTCGGGGGACGGGCTCTGTGGGTCCGGCGCGAGCTTGCGCACCAGGGTGATGCCGTCGGCCATCGGGATGAGGGACAGCTCGACGCGATCGTCGTCGCGCAGCGCGGCGTTGAGCTCCCTGATGGCAAGCGTGTCGAGATCCTGCGCGGCGGGATCCACGACACGACCGAAGAACAGGGTGTTGTCGAGGATGATCAGGCCGCCCGGCCGCACGAGGGTCAGCGCGCGCTCGAAGTAGTCGGGATATCCGGACTTGTCGGCGTCGATGAAGATCAGATCGAAGCTGTCGGGTCCCTGCTCGGCGAGGAGCGTGTCGAGCACCTTGGTGGCCGTGTCGAGCCGCAGTTCGATCCGGTCCGCGACGCCCGCGCGCTCCCAGTACCGCTGGGCGATGCGCGTCCAACGCTCGCTGATGTCACAGGTCACCAGACGGCCGCCCGACGGCAGGGCGCGTGCCATGCACAACGCGCCGTAGCCGGTGAACGTGCCGAGCTCCAGCACGTTGCGCGCGCCCACGAGGCTGGTCAGGAGGCCCAGCAGCTGGCCTTCCTCGGGCATCGTGACCATCGCGGCGAGGGCGCTCATGCCGGCGGTCTCGGCCGCCAGATCACGCAGCACCTCGTCGTCGCGCAGGGAGACGTCGCGCACGTACTGCTGGAGTGCGTCGCTCACTTCGACCTGGCCCGCCATCAGAACCTCGCATATTCGTAGAAGCCGCGGCCGGTCTTGCGGCCGAGTTCGCCCTCTGCGACCTTCCGCAGCAGCAGTGGCGAGGGGCTGCATCCCACGTCGCCGGTCCGCTGGTGCAGCACGCGCAGCGAGTCGACCAGGTTGTCGATCCCGATGAGGTCGGCCGTGCGCAGCGGGCCGCTCGGGTGACCGAGGCAGCCCTCCATGAGCGCGTCCACGTCCTCGACCGACGCGCGTCCCTGTTCGACGAGGTCGGCCGCGGCGTTGATCATGCGGTGGAGCAGCATGCTGGTCACAAAGCCGGGTCCGTCTTCCACGACGATCGGTCTGCGCCCGAGCCGCTCGACCAGCGCCTTGACGGCGGCCAGCGCCGCGTCGCCGGTCTGCGGCCCGCGAATCACCTCGATCGTCCTGATCAGCGACGGCGGGTTCATGAAGTGAGCGCCGACGAGGTCCTCGGGGTGTGGTAGCGCCGCGGCGAGCTCGGCGACCGGGATCGACGAGGTGTTCGTGATCCGAGGTGTACCGGGAGCGACCGCCGCCGCTATCTCGGCGTGCAGCTTGGCCTTCGTCTCGAAGTCCTCGGTGACGGCCTCGATGACGGCGATCGCGCCCTCGACGCCGTCCGGCGATTCCGAGGTGGTCAGCTCGCCGGCCGGCACGTCCGGCAGCGCGCCCATCAGCTGGGCCTGCCTGAGGTGTCCGCGGATCTCACCCGACGCGGCGGCGAGCTTGTCCGGATCCACGTCCACCAGCAGAACCGGGACACCGTGCCCGAGCGCGAGCGCGGTGATGCCGACGCCCATGACACCGGCCCCGAACACGGCGATACGGTCGCCGCCCGCTCCAGTCATGTTCATGCGATCTTTCCGTCCTTGATGGCTGACAACGGCGTCTCACCGCTCACGGATGGAATTCCTTTATCCGCTCCGCGCGTTCTTCGTCGGTCACTTCGGGATCGAGGATCAGGTCGGCGAGCTTCTCGTACTCGCCCTGGTCGATCACCATGCGGCTCACTTCTCGGCCGACTTCGTGCTTCATGAGGCGACGGCCGGTCATCAGGACGGTCGAATTGCCGACCACTCTGCTGAGGATCCGGAGATTCGCCGCCGGCCATTCGTTCAGCTGCGCGGCGATTTCGCCGATGCTGGCGGCGAAATCGGCTTGCGAACGCACCACCGCCTTGAACCGGTAGATCCCCGACCACCCTTTCACCGGGGAAAGCCGTTCGAGCACCCACCACTCGCCGTCGGGCACCATGCGGAACTCGAAGCCGTCCTGCCGCTGCACCTCGCCGGTGATTTTGAGCGGCCCGAAGGAGGTCGGTTCGCTGTAGCCGACGTCAGCGATCCACTGCTCACCGTCCAGGTCCACCAGCACGGCCAAGTGCTCGATCTCGGGCCCGAACCGGCCACTCGGCAGTCGCGTGCTCGCCGCCAGCCGGTGCGCCGTGAAACCGAGCTGTTCGAGCAGTTGACGGAACGATTCGTTCAGCTCGTAGCAGCTTCCACCGGCCCGGCTGACGATCGCACGCTGAAAGGCCTGCTCCACGTCGAATTCCGCGCCGGTCAGGAAATCGGCATCGTGGGGCTGAGTGTTGTACGGCACGGCCCGGACATGGCTCTCATGCAGGCCCCGAAGCGTTCGCAGGCTGGGATCGAGCGGCCCCTCGTAGCCGATGGCGGCAAGGTACTGATCAACGTCAAGCATGGGTGTTCTCATTTCTCATCAGTTCCACCAATCGCTCGGCGACCATGAATGGGGTCGGGTGGTCGAACACCAAAGTCGCGGGCAGGGAGGTCCCGGTCAGCCTGGTGATCCGGTTACGGAGCTCGACCGCCGTGAGCGAATCGAATCCGATGTCGAGCAGCGGACTGTCGATGGCGACCAGGTCCCCGGCCGTCCCAAGGATGACGGCCGCTTCGGCGCTGACCAGCCCTGCCAGGTGCTGCACCTGGTCCGCCGGCGCCATCGCGGCCAGCGTCGCCTGCAGTGCTCCCACATTGCCGACGGCGGCAGCGGTGCGGCGCCGCGGTCCAGCCAGCATGCGCGCCAGCGGCCACGCCCACGGTGCCCCGGGGACGGGTCCGACGTGACGGCGCAGGACGGCTATGTCCAGCACCATCGGGACGAGCGCCGGATGTCCGCCGTCAAGCGCCGCGTCGAGCAGCGCCATCCCCTCGGCGGTTTCCAGCGCACCCAACCCGGCCCGGCTGATCCGCTCGATGTCGCCCTGGTCCTTGGACCCGGTCATCGTGGTGGCGTCAGCCCAGTAGCCCCAAGCCAGGGACACCGCAGCCTCGCCGGCGGCCCGGCGGCGAGCGGCGAGAACATCGAGATAGCTGTTCGCGGCCGCGTAGTTCGCCTGTCCCGGGGTGCCCAACACCCCGGCGCCGGACGAAAATACCACGAACGCCGCCAGGCCGAGCCCACGCGTCAACTCGTCCAGATGCGTGGCCGCGTCGGCCTTCGGACGCAGCACCGTGTCCAACCGCTCCGGCGTGAGCCCACCCAAAACCGCGTCATCCAGCACGCCGGCCGTGTGAATCACACCGCTCAGCGGTACCGGTGCCTCGGCGAGCAAAGCCTGAGCTTGAGCCCGGTCCGCGACATCACACGCCACGATCCGCACATCCGCACCAGCCGCCTCCAACTCCGCACGCAACCGCGCAGCCCCTTCAGCAGCCGGACCCTGACGCGACGCCAGAACCAGACTCCGAACCCCATGCGCAGCAACCAGATGCCGCGCCACGAGCCCACCCAACGTCCCGGTACCACCGGTCACCACCACACAACCCGCACCCAGACCCGCGGCCCGGACGGCGCCGTCGGCGTGTTCAGCCCGGGTGAGCCTGGGAGTCTCGACCTGCCCGTCCCGGAGCCGGATCTGCCACTTGTCCGCCGCCGCGGCCCGGCCGAACAACCCGACCAAGCCCGTGAGTTCAGTGCCAGGGTCCGGGTCGGCGAGGTCGACCAGCAGGATCCGGCCGGGGTTCTCCGACTGGGCCGAACGGACCAGTCCGGCGACCGCACCCGCCACCGGATCGTTGCCCGCCCCCCGGACGATCACAGCCAGCCGAGCCTCACGACAGGCCGGCTCGGTCGTGAACGCCTGCAAGACCTCCAGCGCCCGCGCCAGAACCACCCGCACCCGCGCCAGCTCACCCTCGGCAGAGTCAGTGCTCAACGGCTCCGCGTCGAGGACCAACCACTCGGGCACGTCCTCGCCCAGCGCTTCCAGGTCCGCCACGTCGCCGATCACGACACGGCCCGGTTGACCGGCGGCGGCCTTGCCGCCGCCGGCACGAGCCGTCCCGATGAGGGCGGGCGTCCATTCGACGGCCAGCATCGTCGCCACGGCGCTACTCGCAGAGGAGGCGGTGAGTGCCGACGGATTGATGGGGCGTGAGCTCAGGGCGCCGAAGGTGAGAACCGGGTCACCGGCGTGGTCGGTCAGCTCCATCCTCAGCCCGTCGGGGCCCTGGGCCGCGTGGATCCGGAGGGTGGTGGCGTCGGTGGCGTGGAGGACCACGCGATTCCACGCGAACGGGACCATCACACCACCGGTGACGCTGGGCGGTGCGGTGGCCATGGACAGATGGAGGGCGGCGTCCAAGAGGGCGGGGTGGATCCCGTACCCGGCCACTTCGGTTCCGGTGCCCTCGGGGAAGTGCACTTCCCCGAACATCTCCCCTTCTCGGGTCCAGGCTGCAGTAAGGCCGCGGAACGACGGCCCGTAGGTGTATCCATGGTCGAACAGCCGCTCGTAGAAGCCTTCCAAGGGCACCGGTTCGGCGCCCGGTGGCGGCCAGGCCCCCACGTCAGCACCGTCATGGACAACCGCAGCAGCGACGGAAGCAAGGAACCCCTCGGCGTTCCGCTCCCACCCCTCCTCACCCGAAGGACGCGAGCGGACCGTCACCGGCCGTACCCCTGCCTCGTCGGCCTCCCCGACATGAACCTGAACGTCGACCACGCCCGAGGCCGGGATCCGCAACGGCGCCTGGATCACGAGCTCATCCAGGACCGGGCAATCCACCAGGTCACCCGCGGCGATCGCGAACTCGACCAGACCAGCACCCGGAACCACGACAGTGTCGGTAATCGCATGATCAGCCAGCCACGGATGCGCCTCCAGCGACAGCCTCCCCGCCAGCATCACCCCACCGGGAACATCGACCACCGCGTCCAACAGGGCATGACCCGACGAACCCGCCCCCGCCAAACCGACCAGTGACCGGCCATGCACACTCGGAGCCAGCCAATAGCGATCCCGCTGGAACGGATACGTCGGCAGGGAGGCGACTCTCCCCGCAGGCCCCGTAATCACAGCCGCAAGCTCGGCCACGGAGACAGGACCACCCGCCGCCCACACATCGACCATCGACTGGACGAACCTGGCCGACTCATCCTCATCACGCCGCAACGTCCCGGCCACAACGGCATCCACAACGCCGGCCTGCTCCAGCACGGCCTCGATGCCCATCGTCAGCACCGGATGCGAACTCACCTCGATGAACACCCGGTGCCCCTCGTCCGCCAGACGCTCCAACGCCTCGGCGAACCGCACCCGCGAACGCAGATTCCGCACCCAGTAACCCGCGTCCAGCTCCCCGACAGCCCAGTCCACCTCCACGGTCGACATCATCTTCACCGGCGGATCGAACCCCTCGCCCTGATCCGCATCACCGACCCCGGCCAAGGCGGCGACCGCAGCAGCGGTCAACTCGGCTTCAGCCGCTTCGACATGCACCGAGTGCGATGCGTAGTCCACGGGCAGCAGCGAGGACCGCACCCCGTGCGCCTCGCACTCCTTGCGCACCAGCGCAATGGCATCTCCAGTGCCGGCCAGGACCACCGACGCCGGACCGTTCACCGCGGCGATCTCCACCGCCCGTTCACCGATCAGCGTTCGGGCCCGCTCCTCACCCACCGCAACCGACAACATCGCGCCTCGTCCTGACAGCTGCGCCGCGATCACCTGGCTACGAGCCGCCACCAACCGCATTCCCTGAGCCAGAGTCAACTTCCCGGCAACGACCGCCGCAGCGATCTCGCCTTGGGAATGGCCCACCACCGCGTCCGGAACGACACCGCGCGCTCGCCACATCGACGCCAGCGACACCATCACCGCGAACGACACCGGCTGGAGCACATCGACCCGATCCAGCGACGGAGCACCCTCTACGCCATCGACCACATCCCGCAGCGACCAATCCAGAAGCCGATCACACTCATCCATCCGCGATGCGAAGACAGCGTCGGACGCCCACAGGCCCCGGCCCATCCCCACCCACTGCGCCCCCTGACCGGGGAACACCAACGCCACTCGTCCCACCGAACGAGCCGCCTGCTCCCCGCCCGAAGAAGCAGCCACAGCACGGAGTTTCGCCACAGCTTCATCCCGGTTCGCGGCCACCACTCCGGCCCGGAATTCCCACACCGAACGAGACGTCAGCAACGCACGCCCCACCGCGCCCAGACCGAGCGCCGGCTGCTGTTCGAGGAAGTCGGCCATCTGCCCGGCTGCAGCCCGCAATCCCTCCGGCGACCGCGCCGACACCGCCATCGGCACCACACCCGGCACATCCGAGACCGGCACAGGCTCGTCCGAGTCAGGGACGGCAGCGGCCGGGATGCCGGGAGTGTCCGGGGCTTGTTCGAGGATGACGTGGGCATTGGTCCCGCTGAACCCGAACGAGGAGATCCCCGCCCGGCGCGGACGCCCGGTCTGCGGCCAGTCCCGCTCCTCGGTCAGGATCCGCACATCCCCGACCGACCAGTCCACCTTCGACGAAGGCGTCTCAGCGTGCAGGGTCTGGGGCAGGACCCCGTGCCGCATCGCCAGAATCATCTTGGCGATCCCGATCACACCTGCTGCGGCTTGGGCGTGGCCGATGTTCGACTTCGCCGACCCCAACCACAACGGCTCACCGCCCTCACCGCGGTCGCCATATACCGCAAGCAGCGCCTGCGCCTCGATCGGGTCACCCAGAGTGGTCCCCGTGCCATGCGCTTCCACCGCGTCGACCTCAGCCGGAGCAAGTCCGGCACTCGCCAACGCCTGACGGATCACCCTCTGCTGCGACGGACCATTCGGAGCCGTGAGCCCGTTGGACGCGCCGTCCTGGTTGATCGCACTGCCCCGGACCACCGCCAGGACCTCATGCCCGAGGCGCCGCGCATCCGACAGGCGCTCCAGCACGAGCATCCCCGCGCCTTCGCCCCAGCCCACACCGTCCGCTTCATCCGAGAACGCCTTACAACGCCCGTCGGCGGCGACACCACGGAGCCGGGAGAACTCGATGAACACGCCCGGGTGCGCGATCACGGTCACGCCGCCGGCCAGGGCCATCGAGCACTCGCCCGCACGCAACGCCTGAGCGGCCAGGTGCAAAGCCACCAGCGACGACGAACACGCCGTGTCCACACTCACCGCCGGACCCTCAAGACCCAGCACGTACGAGATACGTCCCGACGCCACACTCGAAATCGCGCCCGTCGCCCGGTATCCCTCGGTCTCAGGCACCGTTCCAGCGGCAGAGAGATAATCGTTGGCGATCAGTCCGGCATAGACCCCAACCCGCTCGCCCCGCAAGGAGGACGGGTCGATCCCGGCTCGCTCCAGCGCCTCCCACGACGTCTCCAACAGCAGACGCTGCTGCGGATCCATCGCCAGCGCCTCACGCGGACTGATCCCGAAGAACCCCGCATCGAACCCTGCCGCGTCGGTGAGGAAACCGCCCTCACGCACATAGGACTTCCCTGCGGCCTCAGGGTCCGGGTCGTACAGGTCACCCAGATCCCAGCCTCGGTCGGTGGGGAACTCCCCCACCATGTCCATGCCCGAGGACAGCAGGTTCCACAGGGCGGCGGGGTCGTCCACACCGCCGGGCAGCCGCAAGCCCAGGCCCACGATCGCCACCGGCTCATCCGTGACCGTCGCGGCCACGGGCATCGCGGAGTGAGCGGGAGCGACCCCAACCAACTCGCCCAGCAGGAAGTCAGCCAGCGCCAACGGAGTCGGGTAATCGAACACCAACGTCGCCGGCAACGGCATCCCAGCCAGAGCGGTCAGCCGGTTACGAAGCTCGACCGACGTCAGCGAATCAAAGCCAGCGTCATTGAACGCCTGGTCAACCCGGACCAGTTCCCGACCCGCACCACCGAGAACGACCGACGCCTCAGCACGCACCAACCCAGCCAGATAGTCGACCTGATCTCCCGCCGCCATCCCGGCCAACGTCGACCGCAACACATCCACAGCGCCACCGCTGGCGGCGGCGCGGCGCCGCGGTCCTGTCAGAGGCCGCAGCAAGCCGGGGACCGGGCCGTCCTGGCGGCGCAGCACAGCCAGATCCAGCGCTATCGGAACCAGCGTCGAATGCCGCGAGACCAGAGCCTGGTCCAGCAACGCCATACCCCGCTCGGCATCCAGCGCGCCCATCCCGACCCGGCTCATGCGAGCCAGATCAGCCTGGGTCAGATTCCCAGTGATCGTGCTCGCCTCAGCCCAGTAACCCCACGCCAAGGACACCGCAGCCTCACCGGCGTCCCGTCGCCGGGCAGCCAGCGCGTCGAGATAGCAGTTTGCCGCCGCGTAGTTCCCTTGCCCAGGGCCGCCCATCACCCCTGAGACGGAGGAGAACACCACGAACGCCGCCAGGCCGAGCCCACGAGTCAGCTCGTCCAGATGCGTGGCCGCGTCCGCCTTCGGACGCAACACCGTGTCCAACCGCTCCGGGCTGAGCCCGCCCAGGACGGCGTCATCCAGTACACCGGCGGTGTGAATCACCCCGCTGAGCGGCCCCGGAACCCCAGCCAGCAGGGCCACCACCTGATCACGATCAGCCACGTCACAGGCGACGATCCGCACGTCGGCGCCAGCAGCTTCCAACTCCGCCCGAAGATCATCAGCCCCCGGAGCAGCACCACCCTGCCGCGAGGTCAGGACCAGACTCCGGACCCCGTGCGCGGCGACCAGATGCCGGGCCACCAGCCCACCCAGCATCCCGGTACCACCGGTCACCACCACACAACCCGCACCCAGACCCGCACCCCGGACAACACCGTCAGGTCCGGTGTCGGCGGTACCCGCCACGAGGGGAACATCCGTGACCCGGGTGAGCCCAGGGGTTTCGGCCTGTCCGTCCCGGACCCGGATCTCCCACTCATCCGCCGCCGCAGCGCGCCCGAACGTCCCCGCGAACTCCGCGAGCTCCACAACGTCCCCGCCGAGATCCCGCTCACCGAGATCAGCCAGCAGGATCCGGCCGGGGTTCTCCGACTGGGCCGAACGCACCAGACCGGCGACCGCAGACGCAACCGGATCACCATCCGCGCCCCGAACCACGACCGCCAACCGGGCATCGCGATGAGCCGGCCCAGAGGTGAACGCCTGCAACACCTCCAACACACGCGCCAACACCGCACGCACCTGCACCAACTCGTCCAGCTCAGAGTCAGCGCCAGAGGAAACGGGCAGGTCCGAGTCCAAGACCAGCCACTCCGGCACGTCCTCGGCCAAAGCCTTCAGACCCGCCGCATCCGCGATCACAGCGCTGGTCGTCCCGGCCGCGCCGCCGCCATCACCGGTGGCGAGGGGGGTCCAGTCGACGGCGAACATCATCGGTTCGGCACCGCCGACGGAGGGGGTGGTGGCAGAGGGGGCGGTGATGGGCCGTGAGGTGAGGGCTCCCAGGGTCAGGACCGGCTCGCCTGCCGTGTCGGCCAGGTCCATCGTCAACCCGCCGGGACCCGTGATCGCCCGGATCCGAAGCGTGGTGGCTCCGGTGGCGTGGAGGGTGACGCGGTTCCACGCGAACGGGACCATCACTTCGCCGGTGTCACCAGCCGGCGTGGCGACCATGGAGATGTGCAGGGCGGCGTCCAGGAGGGCGGGGTGGATTCCGTATCCGTCGACATCGGTGCCCTCGGGAAGGGTGACCTCGCCGAACATCTCCCCCTCACGCGCCCAGACCGCACTCAGACCCTGGAACAGCGGCCCGTACCCATAGCCGTAATCGACCAGCCGCTCATAGAAGCCCTCGACCGAGACCGGCTCGGCGCCCGGCGGCGGCCAGGCCCGCAGATCGGCTCCGTCAGTAACGGAGCCGACAATGGGAGTGAGGAAGCCCTCGGCGTTCCGCTGCCATTCCTGCGTCCCGACCAGACGCGAACTCACCATCACCGGCCGACGCCCAGCAGAGTCGGCACCGGCGTCGGTGACGTGGACCTGAATCTCGACGACACCGGACGCCGGGACCAGCAGCGGAGCATGGATGACGAGCTCATCCAGAACCGGGCTATCCACCCGGTCCCCCGCAGCGATCGCAAGCTCAACAATCGCAGCACCCGGAACGATCACAGCATCGGCGATCTTGTGGTCGGCCAGCCACGGATGAGTGTTCAACGACACCCGCCCCGCCAGCATCACCCCACCCGGAACCTCCACCACCGGACCCAGCAGCGGATGCCCACCAGCCACCTGAGCCATACCGGCAACAGCAGGCGCCAGCCAATAACGATCCCGCTGGAAGGGATATGTCGGCAGCGGAACGACCCGCCCAGGAACAGCGACACCAGGAACCAACGCCGCCAAAGCAGCCGACGTGACCGGCCCGCCCACAGCCCAGAGTTCAACGAGTCCCGCGACCACCGCAACCGACTCCAGCTGATCCCGGCGCGAGAACGCAACCGCCGCAACCGGGTGGTCACTGGACCGGGCGAGATTCGTCAGACTCCCATCCGGACCGATCTCGACCAGGAAGTCGCCCCGGGCCTCAGCCAAGGCGTCGGCATAATGGACCGGTTCACGAACCTGTCGGACCCAGTACTCCGGCGACATCCACTCCTGCCGTCCGGCCGCCGACGGCTCCCGATAGGAGACGCCAGCCGCCACGGAGCCGAACTCCTCCAGCATCGGATCCATGAGAGGCGAGTGGAACGCATGACTGACCGACAGCAGCCGCGCCCGGATCCCCGCACCAGCCGCAGCAGCAACCAGCTCCTCAACTGCGGACTTCTCACCTGAAACCGTGACCGCACGCGGCCCGTTCACCGCAGCAACCCACACACCGGTGCGACCGGCAAGCAGCTCCGCGACCTGCTCTTCACCCGCAGCCAGCGACGCCATTCCGCCGCCGGCCGGAAGCGACTGCATCAGGCGAGCCCTGGCAGCCACCACCCGTGCGGCATCCTCCAGAGACCACACACCAGCCACGAACGCCGCAGCCAGCTCACCGATCGAATGACCGACCAGCGCATCCGCACGAACGCCCCACGACTCCACCAGACGCCACAGCGCAACCTCGAACGCGAACAACACCGACTGCGTATACATCGTCTGATCCAGCAGACCCGCCAGATCCGAACCCGGCTCAGCGAACGCCACCTCACGAAGAGGGAACCCCGCCACCCCGCCCAACTCGGCGTCCAGCGCCGCGCACACCTCATCAAACGCAGCAGCGAACACCGGGAACGCCTCGCACAGGTCCCGGCCCATCCCCGTCCGCTGAGCACCCTGCCCAGCGAACGTGAACACCACCCGGCCCGCCGAACGAGCCGCCTGCTCCTCACCCGAAGAAGCAGCCAGCGCAGAGAGTCTCGCCACCGCCTCATCCCGGCCGGCAGCCACCACTCCAGCCCGGAACTCCCACACCGAACGAGACGTCAACAACGCACGCCCCACATCAGCCAGGTTCGACCCGGGCTGCTGCTCCAGGAAGTCAGCCAACTGCTTAGCAGCAGCCCGCAAACCCTCCGGCGACCGCGCCGACACCACCAACGGCACCACACCCGACGTGTCCGAGGGGGACTCAGCAAGCACGTCCGGCGTCTCAGGAGCGTCCGGGGCTTGCTCGAGGATGACGTGGGCGTTGGTTCCACTGACGCCGAAGGAGGAGATGCCGGCGCGGCGCGGACGCCCGGTCTGCGGCCAGTCACGCTCCTCGGCCAGGACCCGCACATCCCCGACCGACCAATCCACCTTCGACGAAGGCGTCTCAGCGTGCAGAGTCCGGGGCAGGAGACCGTGCCGCATCGCCAGAATCATCTTGGCGACTCCGGCGACGCCGGATGCGGCCTGGGTGTGACCGATGTTCGACTTCACCGACCCCAACCACAACGGCTCACCCTGCTCACCACGATCGCCGTACACCGCAAGCAGCGCCTGCGCCTCGATCGGGTCACCCAGAGTGGTCCCCGTGCCATGCGCCTCGACCGCGTCGACCTCAGCCGCAGCAAGCCCGGCACTCGCCAACGCCTGACGGATCACCCGCTGCTGCGACGGACCATTCGGAGCCGTCAACCCATTCGACGCACCATCCTGGTTCACCGCACTGCCCCGGACCACCGCCAGGACCTCATGCCCGAGCCGCCGCGCATCCGACAGGCGCTCCAACACGAGCATCCCGGCGCCCTCGGCCCAGCCCACACCATCCGCGCTCTCTGAGAACGCCTTACACCGGCCGTCAGGGGCGACACCCCGGAGCCGGGAGAACTCCACGAACACGCCCGGATGCGCGAGCACCGTCACGCCACCCGCGAGAGCCATCGAGCACTCACCCGCACGCAACGCCTGAGCCGCCAGGTGCAAAGCCACCAGCGACGACGAACACGCCGTGTCCACACTCACCGCCGGACCCTCAAGACCCAGCACGTACGAAATCCGCCCCGACGCCACACTCGAAGTCGCGCCCGTCCGGTACCCGTCCAGCTCAGGAGTCGCAGTAGCCACAGACTGGTAGTCGTTGGCGGACAGCCCGGTATAGACCCCCACGCGCTGGCCTTGCAGCGAGGACGGGTCGATCCCGGCGTGTTCCAGCGCCTCCCACGACGTCTCCAGCAGCAACCGCTGCTGCGGATCCATCGCCAACGCCTCACGCGGACTGATCCCGAAGAACCCCGCATCGAACCCCGCCGCATCGGCCAGGAAGCCCCCGACACCAACAGACGACTTCCCCACGGCGTCAGGATCCGGATCGAACAAGCCCTCCAGATCCCAACTCCGATCGGTGGGGAAATCGCCCACCGCATCCGTGCCCGAGGACAGCAGCTCCCAGAACGCCGCCGGACCGTCCACACCGCCGGGCAGCCGCAACCCCACACCCACGACCGCCAACGGCTCTGATCGGACGTCCTCAAGTTCCTTGAGCTGGTGACGGGCCTGCTGCAGTGCTGCTGTCGTGCGTCGGAGGTATTCGAGGGTCCGGGCGTCCTCAGACATCGGAGTTCGCTCCATTTCTGGTGGTAAGAGGGGAGGTACAGGAGGGGCCGGTGATCAGAGATCGAGTTCTTCGTCGAGCAGGTCGAAGAGCTCGTCCACGGTCGCCACCGTCACGTCGGTCTCTCCACTCGTCTTCTCGTTCTCGCCGGTCAGCTTGGCCAGGGTCTTCTTCAGACGAAGGCTCAGCATGCGGCGCATGTCGTCGTCGGCCGGGATGGTGAGGAGGCTGGTCTCCAGGTGCTCCAGGAGATCCCATGGCGACGCTGTGGCATCGAGTCCTCGCGTGTCGCCGGGGAGCTCGGTGAGCAGGTAGTTGGCCAGCGCCAATGGCGTCGGGTAGTCGAACACCAACGTCGCGGGCAACGGCATCCCGGCCAGAGCGGTCAGGCGGTTACGGAGCTCGACCGAGGTCAGCGAATCGAAGCCCGCGTCATTGAACGCCTGGTCAACCCGGAGCAGATCCCGACCCGCACCGCCGAGGACGGCCGAGGCCTCAGCACGCACCAACCCGGCCAGATGAAGGGCCTGATCCGCAGGCGCCATCCCGGCCAACGTCGCCCGCAGTGCATCCACGGCGCCAGCGCCGTCGGCGGCGTGCCGGGTTCCCGTCAGTGCTCGCAGCAGGCCGGGGACCGGGCCGTCTTGACGGCTCAGCACCTCCAGGTCCAACGATATCGGAACCAGCATCGGGTGCTGGGAGACGAGGGCCCGATCGAGCAATGCCATACCCGCTGCGGCGTCCAGCGCGCCGATCCCGGCCCGGCTCATCCGAGCCAGATCAGCCTCCGTCAGATGCCCGGTGATCGTGCTCGCCTCAGCCCAGTAGCCCCAGGCCAGGGACACCGCAGCCTCGCCGACGGCCCGCCGACGGGCGGCCAAAGCGTCGAGGTAGCAGTTCGCCGCCGCGTAGTTCCCCTGCCCCGGAGTACCCATCACCCCGGCGCCAGAGGAGAACACCACGAACGCCGCCAGGCCGAGCCCACGCGTCAACTCGTCCAGATGCGTGGCCGCGTCGGCCTTCGGACGCAGCACCGTGTCCAACCGCTCCGGCGTGAGCCCACCCAAAACCGCGTCATCCAGCACGCCGGCCGTGTGAATCACACCGCTCAGCGGTACCGGTGCCTCGGCGAGCAAAGCCTGAGCTTGAGCCCGGTCCGCGACATCACACGCCACGATCCGCACATCCGCACCAGCCGCCTCCAACTCCGCACGCAACCGCGCAGCCCCTTCAGCAGCCGGACCCTGACGCGACGCCAGAACCAGACTCCGAACACCATGCGCAGCAACCAGATGCCGCGCCACGAGCCCACCCAACGTCCCGGTACCACCGGTCACCACCACACAACCCGCACCCAGACCCGCGGCCCGGACGGCGCCGTCAGGTTCGGTGGCGTCGGCACGCGGCACGAGGGGAACATCCGCGGTACGAGTGAAGCCGGGGATCTCGGCTTGTCCGTCCCGGACCCGGATCTCCCACTCATCCGCCGCCGCAGCACGCCCGAACGTCCCCGCGAACTCCGCGAGCTCTACAACGTCCCCGCCGAGATCCCGCTCACCAAGATCAGCCAGCAGGATCCGGCCGGGGTTCTCCGACTGCGCCGAACGCACCAGACCAGCGACCGCAGACGCAACCGGATCACCATCCGCGCCCCGAACCACGACCGCCAACCGCGCATCGCGATGAGCCGACCCGGAGGTGAACGCCTGCAACACCTCCAACACACGGGCCAACACCACACGCACCCGCACCAACTCATCCAACTCAGAGTCAGCCGTGAGCGGATCCACATCGAGAACCAGCCACGCCGGCACGTACTCGGCGAAGGCCTTCAGACCCGCCGCATCCGCGATCACAGCACTACTCGGCCGGCTCGCACCACCTGCGTCGCTGCCGGACAGGGGGGTCCAGTCGACGGCGAGCATCATGGCTTGGGCACCACCTGCGGACGAGGCCACGTGGGTGGTGGGGGCGAGCCAGTAGCGATCGCGCTGGAAGGGATAGGTAGGCAGCGGAACGACCCGACCGGGAGTGGCAGCGCCGGGAATCAACGCAGCCAAAGCAGCCTGCGTGACCGGCCCACCAGCAGCCCAGAGTTCAACGAGTCCCGCGACCACCGCAACCGACTCCAACTGATCGCGACGCGAGAACGCGACCGCCGCAACCGGGTGGTCACTGGTCCGAGCGAGATTCGTCAGACTCCCATCCGGACCGATCTCCACCAGGAAACCGCCGCTCCCGGCTTCGGTGAGCGCCTTGGCGAGGGCGTCGGCGTAATGGACCGGTTCACGAACCTGTCGGACCCAGTACCCCGGCGACATCCACTCCTGCCGCCCGGCCGCCGACGGCTCCCGATAGGAGACGCCAGCCGCCACGGAGCCGAACTCCTCCAACATCGGATCCATGAGAGGCGAGTGGAAGGCATGACTGACCGACAGCAGCCGCGCCCGGATCCCGCCCGCCACCGCGAGCGCGACGACCTCTTCAACAGCCGCCTGCTCACCTGAAACCGTGACCGCGCGCGGCCCGTTCACCGCAGCGACCCACACACCGGTGCGACCGGCAAGCAGCTCCGCGACCTGCTCTTCACCCGTAGCCAGCGAGGCCATTCCGCCGCCGGCCGGAAGCGACTGCATCAGGCGAGCCCTGGCAGCCACCACCCGTGCGGCATCCTCCAGAGACCACACACCAGCCACGAACGCCGCAGCCAGCTCACCAATCGAATGACCGACCAGCGCATCCGCACGAACGCCCCACGACTCCACCAGACGCCACAGCGCAACCTCGAACGCGAACAACACCGACTGCGTGTACATCGTCTGATCCAGCAGACCCGCCAGATCCGAACCCGGCTCAGCGAACGCAACCTCACGCACCGAACTCAGCGCCGCTGCACCCAGCTCCGCATCCAGCGCCGCGCACACCTCATCAAATGCAGCAGCGAACACCGGGAACTCAGCACACAGATCCCGGCCCATCCCCGCCCGCTGAGCACCCTGCCCAGCGAACGTGAACACCACCGGCCCGGCCCCGGCCACACCAGAAGACCCGGTGTCCACCGCAGCCAGCGCACGGAGTTTCGCCACAGCTTCATCCCGCTCCGCGGCCACCACTCCGGCCCGGAATTCCCACACCGAACGAGACGTCAACAACGCACGCCCCACATCAGCCAAGCCCGACACAGGCTGCTGCTCCAGGAAGTCAGCCAACTGCCCGGCAGCCGCCCGCAGGCCCTCCGGCGAGCGCGCCGACACCACCAACGGCACCGCAAGAGCGTCCGTGTCGACCGGTGCGTCCGAAACAGCCATACCCGTGATGTCGGGAGTGTCCGGCGCTTGTTCGAGGATGACGTGGGCGTTGGTACCGCTGAACCCGAACGCGGAGACCCCCGCCCGGCGCGGACGCCCGGTCACGGGCCAATCCCGCTCCTCGGCCAGGACCCGCACATCACCTACCGACCAATCCACCTTCGACGAAGGCGTCTCGGCATGCAGAGTCCTTGGCAGGACACCGTGCCGCATCGCCAGAATCATCTTGGCGACACCGGCGACGCCGGCCGCGGCCTGGGCGTGGCCGATGTTCGACTTCACCGACCCCAACCACAACGGTTCGCCCTGTTCACCACGATCGCCGTACACCGCAAGCAGCGCCTGCGCCTCGATCGGGTCACCCAGAGTGGTCCCCGTGCCATGCGCTTCCACCGCGTCGACCTCAGCCGGAGCAAGTCCGGCACTCGCCAACGCCTGACGGATCACCCTCTGCTGCGACGGACCATTCGGAGCCGTGAGCCCGTTGGAGGCGCCGTCCTGGTTGATCGCACTGCCCCGGACCACCGCCAGGACCTCATGCCCGAGGCGCTGGGCGTCCGACAGCCGTTCCAGGACCAGCATCCCCGCGCCTTCGCCCCAGCCCACACCGTCCGCTTCATCCGAGAACGCCCTACACCGGCCGTCAGGGGCGACACCGCGGAGCCGGGAGAACTCGACGAATACGCCCGGGTGCGCCATCACGGTCACGCCGCCGGCAAGCGCCATCGAGCACTCGCCCGCACGCAACGCCTGAGCGGCCAGGTGCAAAGCCACCAGCGACGACGAACACGCCGTGTCCACACTCACCGCCGGACCCTCAAGACCCAGCGCATACGAGATACGTCCCGACGCCACACTCGAAATCGCGCCCGTCGCCCGGTATCCCTCGGTCTCAGGCACCGTTCCAGCGGCAGAGAGATAGTCGTTGGCGATCAGTCCGGCGTAGACACCCACGTCCCGACCACGCAGCGAAGTCGGGTCGATCCCGGCTCGCTCCAGCGCCTCCCACGACGTCTCCAACAGCAGACGCTGCTGCGGATCCATCGCCAGCGCCTCACGCGGACTGATCCCGAAGAACCCCGCATCGAACCCCGCCGCATCGGTGAGGAAACCGCCCTCACGCACATAGGACTTCCCAGCAGCATCGGGATCCGAGTCGTACAGGTCACCCAGATCCCAGCCTCGGTCGGTGGGGAACTCCCCCACCACATCCATGCCCGAGGACAGCAACTCCCAGTACGCCGCCAGACCATCCACGCCGCCGGGCAGCCGCAGCCCGACACCCACGACCGCCACCGGGTCATCCGTCACGGCCACAGGCATCGCGGGGACAACGGCACGGGGGATGACGCCAACCAGCTCGCCAAGCAGGAAGTCAGCCAGCGCCAACGGAGTCGGGTAATCGAACACCAACGTCGCCGGCAACGGCATCCCAGCCAGAGCGGTCAGCCGGTTACGAAGCTCGACCGACGTCAGCGAATCAAAGCCAGCGTCATTGAACGCCTGGTCAACCCGGACCAGTTCCCGACCCCCACCGCCGAGAACGACCGACGCCTCAGCACGCACCAACCCAGCCAGATAGTCGACCTGATCTCCCGCCGCCATTCCAGCCAACGTCGACCGCAACACATCCACGGCACCAGAGGCGATACGGCGCTGGGGCCCGGCCAGAGCCCGCAGCAGACCGGGAACAGGCCCGTCCTGACGACGCAGCACCGCCAGATCCAGCACCATCGGAAGCAACGTCGAATGCCGCGAGGCCAGCGCCTGGTCCAGCAACGCCGTGCCCTCTTCAGCGCTGAGCGCGCCGATCCCGGCCCGGCCCATACGAGCCAGATCAGCCTGGGTCAGATTCCCAGTGATCGTGCTCGCCTCAGCCCAGTAACCCCAGGCCAGGGACACCGCAGCCTCGCCGGCGGCCCGCCGTCGGGCGGCCAGCGCGTCGAGATAGCAGTTCGCCGCCGCGTAGTTCCCCTGCCCCGGAGTACCCAACACTCCCGCGCCAGAGGAGAACACCACGAACGCCGCCAGCCCGAGCCCACGCGTCAACTCATCCAGATGCGTGGCCGCATCCGCCTTCGGACGCAGCACCGTGTCCAACCGCTTCGGAGTGAGCCCGCCCAGAACCGCGTCATCCAGCACGCCAGCGGTATGAATCACCCCGCTGAGCGGCGCCGACGCTCCAGCGAGCAACGCCGCAACCTGATCACGATCAGCCACATCACAGGCCACGATCCGCACCTGGGCCCCAGCGGCCTGCAGCTCGGAACGCAACCGTGCGGCTCCTTCAGCAGCCGCGCCGCGCCGTGAGACCAGCATCAGGTTCCGGACGCCGTGCGCGGCGACGAGATGCCGGGCCACCAGCCCGCCCAACGTCCCGGTACCACCGGTCACCACCACACAACCCGCGGCCAGATCCCCAGCCAGGAGATCTTCTTCCACGACTCGGACGAGCCGGGGGACCTCGACCAGGCCATCACCCAGCCGAATCTCCCACTCTCCACCAGCAGCAGCCTGCTCCAGCGCACCCACCAGATCCGGATGCTCCGCAGCCCCAGAGCCGAGATCAGCCAGCAGGATCCGGCCGGGGTTCTCCGACTGGGCCGAACGCACCAGACCGGCGACCGCAGACGCAACCGGATCACCATCCGCGCCCCGAACCACGACCGCCAACCGGGCATCGCGATGAGCCGACCCAGAGGTGAACGCCTGCAACACCTCCAACACACGCGCCAACACCACACGCACCCGCACCAACTCGTCCGACTCAGAGTCAGCCGTCAGCGGATCCACATCGAGAACCAGCCACGCCGGGAGATCCTCACCCAGCGCCGCCAGACCCACCACATCAACGAACACAGCACTACTCGGCCGGCTCGCATCACCTGCGCCGCTGCCGGACAGGGGGGTCCAGTCGACGGCGAACATCGCGCCGCGGGCGGGGGCGACGGGAGCATTGAGATCCGTGGCGGTGATGGGCCGTGAGGTGAGGGCTCCCAGGGTCAGGACCGGCTCGCCGGCCGTGTCGGCCAGGTCCATCGTCAACCCGCCGGGACCCGTGGTCGCCCGGATCCGAAGCGTGGTGGCTCCGGTGGCGTGGAGGGTGACCCGGTTCCACGCGAACGGCATGAGTGTGTCGCCGGTAGGCGGAGTGATGGCCGTGGGCAGGTGGAGGGCGGCCTCGAGGAGGGCGGGGTGGATTCCGTATCCGTCGACATCGGCACCCTCGGGAAGGGTGACCTCGCCGAACATCTCCCCCTCACGCATCCAGACCGCGCTCAGACCCTGGAACAGCGGCCCGTACCCATAGCCGTAATCGACCAGCCGCTCATAGAAACCATCCAAAGAAACCCGACGCGCCCCCGAGGGCGGCCATGCCTCGGACGCCATCGCCTGCACTCCAGCGACATCGGCGGTGGGAGTGAGGAAGCCCTCGGCGTTCCGCTGCCATTCCTGCGTCCCGACCGGACGCGAACTCACCATCACCGGCCGACGCCCAGCAGAGTCGGCACCGGCGTCGGTGACATGCACCTGAATCTCGACAACACCGGACGCCGGGACCAGCAGCGGAGCATGGATGACGAGCTCATCCAGCACCGGACAATCCACCCGGTCCCCCGCAGCGATCGCAAGCTCAACAATCGCAGCACCCGGAACGATCACAGCATCGGCGATCTTGTGGTCGGCCAGCCACGGATGAGTGTTCAACGACACCCGCCCCGCCAGCATCACCCCACCCGGAACCTCCACCACCGGACCCAGCAGCGGATGCCCACCAGCCACCTGAGCCATACCGGCAACACCAGGCGCCAGCCAGTAGCGGTCCCGCTGGAAGGGATAGGTAGGCAGCGGAACGACCCGACCGGGAGTGGCAGCGCCGGGAATCAACGCAGCCAAAGCAGCCTGCGTGACCGGCCCGCCAGCAGCCCAGAGTTCAACGAGTCCCGCGACCACCGCAACCGACTCCAGCTGATCCCGGCGCGACACCGCAACCGCCGCAACCGGGTCGTCGCCGGACCGGGCGAGATTCGTCAGACTCCCATCCGGACCGATCTCGACCAGGAAGTCGCCCCGGGCCTCAGCCAAGGCGTCGGCGTAATGGACCGGTTCACGAACCTGCCGAACCCAGTACTCAGGCGACATCCACTCCTGCCGCCCGGCCGCCGACGGCTCCCGATAGGAGACGCCAGCCGCCACGGAGCCGAACTCCTCCAACATCGGATCCATGAGAGGCGAGTGGAACGCATGACTGACCGACAGCAGCCGCGCCCGGATCCCGCCCGCCACCGCGAGCGCGACGACCTCTTCAACAGCCGCCTGCTCACCTGAAACCGTGACCGCGCGCGGCCCGTTCACCGCAGCAACCCACACACCGGAGCGACCGGCAAGCAGCTCCGCGACCTGCTCTTCACCCGCAGCCAGCGACGCCATTCCGCCGCCGGCCGGAAGCGACTGCATCAGGCGAGCCCTGGCAGCCACCACCCGAGCGGCATCCTCCAGAGACCACACACCAGCCACGAACGCCGCAGCCAGCTCACCAATCGAATGACCGACCAGCGCATCCGCACGAACGCCCCACGACTCCACCAGACGCCACAGCGCAACCTCGAACGCGAACAACACCGACTGCGTATACATCGTCTGATCCAGCAGACCCGCCAGATCCGAACCCGCATCAGCGAACGCCACCTCACGAAGAGGGAACCCCGCCACCCCGCCCAACTCGGCGTCCAGCGCCGCACACACCTCATCAAACGCAGCAGCGAACACCGGGAACGCCTCGCACAGGTCCCGGCCCATCCCCGTCCGCTGAGCACCCTGCCCAGCGAACGTGAACACCACCCGGCCCGCCGAACGAGCCGCCTGCTCCTCACCCGAAGAAGCAGCCACCGCACGGAGCTTCGCTATCACCTCATCCCGCTCCGCGGCCACCACTCCAGCCCGGAACTCCCACACCGAACGAGACGTCAACAACGCACGCCCCACATCAGCCAAGCCCGACACAGGCTGCTGCTCCAGGAAGTCAGCCAACTGCCCGGCCGCAGCCCGCAGGCCCTCCGGCGAACGCGCCGACACCACCAACGGCACCACACCCGACGCCTCAGCGTCCGTGTCGACTGGTGCCTCGGAGACCGGCACACCATCCGCATCCATTTCTGCAGCGAGGACAGCAGGCTCGTCCGAGTCAGGGACGGCGCTGGCCGGGATGTCGGGAGTGTCCGGGGCTTGTTCGAGGATGACGTGGGCGTTGGTACCACTGAACCCGAACGAGGACACGCCCGCCCGGCGCGGACGCCCGGTCTGCGGCCAGTCACGCTCCTCGGTCAGGATCCGCACATCCCCGACCGACCAGTCCACCGTCGACGAAGGCGTCTCAGCGTGCAGGGTCCGGGGCAGGACCCCGTGCCGCATCGCCAGAATCATCTTGGCGATCCCGATCACACCTGCTGCGGCTTGGGCGTGGCCGATGTTCGACTTCGCCGACCCCAACCACAACGGCTCACCGCCCTCACCGCGGTCGCCATATACCGCAAGCAGCGCCTGCGCCTCGATCGGGTCACCCAGAGTGGTCCCCGTACCGTGCGCTTCCACCGCGTCGACCTCAGCCGGAGCGAGTCCGGCACTCGCCAACGCCTGACGGATCACCCTCTGCTGCGACGGACCATTCGGAGCCGTCAAACCATTCGACGCTCCGTCCTGGTTGATCGCACTGCCCCGGACCACGGCCAGGACCTCATGCCCGAGCCGCCGCGCATCCGACAGGCGCTCCAGGACCAGCATCCCGGCGCCCTCGGCCAAGCCAATGCCGTCCGCCTCATCCGAGAACGCCTTGCACCGGCCATTGAGGGCAATGTTTCCGAGCCGGGAGAACTCCACGAAAATGCCTGGGCCCGCCATCACGGTCACGCCGCCGGCAAGCGCCATCGAGCACTCGCCCGCACGCAACGCCTGAGCGGCCAGGTGCAACGCCACCAGCGACGACGAACACGCCGTGTCCACACTTACTGCCGGACCCTCAAGACCCAGCACGTAGGAGATACGCCCCGACGCCACACTGTGCGCGCCACCGGTGGCTCGGTATCCCTCCATATCCCGGGCCGCGCCGGCCGCCGCCTGGAAGTCGTTCTCGATGATGCCGGTGTAGACCCCGACGTCACGGCCGTGCAGCGAGGACGGGTCGATCCCCGCCCGCTCCAGCGCCTCCCACGACGTCTCCAGCAGCAACCGCTGCTGCGGATCCATCGCCAACGCCTCACGCGGACTGATCCCGAAGAACCCCGCATCGAACCCCGCCGCATCGGCGAGGAAGCCCCCTACACGAGCAGACGATCTCCCTGCGGGGTCAGAATCCGAACCGAACAAGCCCTCCAGATCCCAACCCCGATCGGTCGGGAACTCCACCACCGCATCCGTGCCCGAGGACAACAGCTCCCAGAACGCGGCCGGGCTGTCCACACCGCCGGGCAGCCGCATCCCCACCCCCACGATCGCCACCGGCTCGTTTACCTGAACCGGTGTCGAGACGGGCGCGGATACGGCGACGGTGCCCGCCAACTGTGCGATCAGGAAGTCGGCCAGCGCCGACGGGGTCGGATAGTCGAACACCAAGGTCGCCGGCAGCTTGACCCCGGTCAGGGCCATCAGCCGGTTCCGGAACTCGACCGCGGCCAGTGAGTTGAATCCCGCGTTGCCGAAGGTCTGATCGGCCCGCACCAGATCCTGGCCCGCAGCGCCGAGGACGACGGCCGCTTCGCCGCGGACCAGCTCGAACACATACCGGTCCCGGTCCTCCGGTGTCATTGCGGCCAGCTTCGCCGACAGGCCGGTCGCGGACCCGGCGTCGCGGCGTTGAGGACCAGCCGACAGGCGCAGCGGTGCGTCGGGAGCATTGAGATCGGTGGCGGTGAAAGGTCGTGAGGCTAGAGCTTCCAGCGTCAGAACCGGCTCGCCGGCGCTGTCAGCCAGGTTCACCCTCAGTCCATCAGAACCAGGGGTGGCTCGGACGCGAAGGGCGGTGGCGCCGGTGGCGTGGAGAGCGACGCGGTTCCACGCGAACGGCATCTGCACGGTGTCGGTGTCGGTGTCGCCCAAGGGCGTCGCAGCCATGGACACGTGCAGCGCAGCGTCAAGGAGAGCCGGGTGGATCCCGTACCCGGCCGTATCGGTGCTCTCAGGGAGGGTGACTACGCCGAACGTCTCCCCGTCAAGGGTCCAGACCGCGGTCAGGCCCTGGAACGCGGGCCCATAGACGTAGCCGAGGTCGGCGAGGCGTTCGTAGAAGTCCTCAACCGAGACCGGTTCGGCTCCTGGTGGCGGCCAGGCCCCCACGTCAGCACCGTCATGGACAACCGCAGCAGCGGCGGGAGCAAGGAACCCCTCGGCGTTACGCTCCCATCCCTCTCTGCCCGAGGGACGCGAACTCACCGTCACCGGCCGTGTCCCAGCCTCGTCGGTCTCCCCGACATGAACCTGAACGTCTACCGCGCCCGAGGCCGGAATCCGCAACGGCGCCTGAATCACCAGCTCATCCAGAACCGGGCAATCCACCAGGTCACCCGCGGCGATCGCGAACTCGACCAGACCAGCACCCGGAACCACGACGGTGCCGGCAATCGCGTGATCAGCCAGCCACGGATGCGCCTCCAGCGACAGGCTCCCGGCCAGCATCACCCCACCGGGAACATCGACCACCGCATCCAGCAACGCATGACCTGATGAGCGAGCTCCCGCCAAGCCGGCTACCGACCGGCCATGCACATTCGGAGCCAGCCAGTACCGATCCCGCTGGAACGGATACGTCGGCAACGCAACGAACCGTCCCGGGGACCCCGCGCCTCCCGGAATGGCAGCGGCGAGCTCGGCCACGGAGACGGGGCCACCCGCCACCCACGCATCGACCAGCGACTGGACGAACCCGACCGGCTCATCCTCGTCACGCCGCAACGTCCCGGCCACGACAGCATCCACAACACCGGCCTGCTCCACCGCAGCCACCGCACGGAGCTTCGCTACCGCCTCATCCCGCTCCGCGGCCACCACTCCAGCCCGGAACTCCCACACCGAACGAGACGTCAGCAACGCCCGGCTCACATCAGCCAGGTTCGACACAGGCTGCTGTTCCAGGAAATCGGCCAGCTGCATGGCAGCCGCCCGCAAACCCTCCGGCGAGCGCGCCGACACCACCAACGGCACCACACCCGACGTGTCCGAGACCGGCTCGGCAAGCACGTCCGGCGTCTCAGGAGCGTCCGGGGCCTGTTCGAGGATGACGTGGGCATTGGTACCGCTGAACCCGAACGAGGACACGCCCGCCCGGCGCGGACGCCCGGTCACGGGCCAATCCCGCTCCTCGGCCAGTACCCGCACATCACCGACCGACCAATCCACCTTCGACGAAGGCGTCTCGGCATGCAGAGTCCGGGGCAGAACGCCATGCCGCATCGCCAGAATCATCTTGGCGACACCGGCGACGCCGGCCGCGGCCTGGGTGTGGCCGATGTTCGACTTCACCGACCCCAACCACAACGGTTCGCCCTGCTCACCACGATCGCCGTACACCGCAAGCAGCGCCTGCGCCTCGATCGGGTCACCCAGAGTGGTCCCCGTGCCGTGGGCCTCGACCGCGTCGACCTCAGCCGGAGCGAGTCCGGCACTCGCCAACGCCTGACGGATCACCCTCTGCTGCGACGGACCATTGGGAGCCGTGAGCCCGTTGGACGCGCCGTCCTGGTTGATCGCACTGCCCCGGACCACGGCCAGGACCTCATGCCCGAGCCGCCGCGCATCCGACAGGCGCTCCAACACGAGCATCCCCGCGCCTTCGCCCCAGCCCACACCGTCGGCGGTGTCCGAGAAGGCCTTGCACCGGCCGTTGAGGGCCATGTTTCGGAGCCGGGAGAACTCCACGAAGGATTCTGGATTGGCCATCACGGTGACGCCGCCGGCAAGCGCCATCGAGCACTCACCCGCACGCAACGCCTGAGCGGCCAGGTGCAACGCCACCAGCGACGACGAACACGCCGTGTCCACACTCACCGCCGGACCCTCAAGACCCAGCACATAGGAGATACGCCCCGACGCCACACTCGGGGTGGTGCCGGTGGCTCGGAAGCCCTCGAGGTCCGGGGTGTCGGTTGCAGCGAGGTAGGCGTTGGCGATCAGTCCGGCATAGACCCCAACCCGCTCGCCCCGAAGCGAAGTCGGGTCGATCCCGGCACGCTCCAGCGCCTCCCACGACGTCTCCAGCAGCAGACGCTGCTGCGGATCCATCGCCAGCGCCTCACGCGGACTGATCCCGAAGAACCCCGCATCGAACCCCGCCGCATCGGTGAGGAAACCGCCCTCACGCACATAGGACTTCCCTGCGGCCTCAGGGTCCGGGTCGTACAGGTCACCCAGATCCCAGCCTCGGTCGGTGGGGAACTCCCCCACCATGTCCATGCCCGAGGACAGCAGGTTCCACAGGGCGGCGGGGTCGTCCACACCGCCGGGCAGCCGCAAGCCCAGGCCCACGATCGCCACCGGCTCATCCGTGACCGTCGCGGCCACGGGCATCACGGCGTGAGCGGGAGCAACACCAACCAACTCGCCCAGCAGGAAGTCAGCCAGCGCCAACGGAGTCGGGTAATCGAACACCAACGTCGCCGGCAACGGCATCCCAGCCAGAGCGGTCAGACGATTACGAAGCTCGACCGACGTCAGCGAATCAAAGCCAGCGTCATTGAACGCCTGGTCAACCCGGACCAGTTCCCGACCCGCACCACCGAGAACGACCGACGCCTCAGCACGCACCAACCCAGCCAGATAGTCGACCTGATCTCCCGCCGCCATCCCGGCCAACGTCGACCGCAACACATCCACAGCGCCGGTAGCGGCAGCGCGACGCTGAGTCCCGGCCAAAGCCCGAAGCAAAGGAGGAACCGGGCCGTCCTGGCGACGCAGGACCGCCAGGTCCAGCGCTATCGGAACCAGCATCGGGTGCTGGGAGACGAGGGCCTGATCCAGCAACGCCATGCCCTCTTCGGCGTCCAGCGCGCCGAATCCGGCGCGGCTCATCCGAGCCAGATCACCGGAGGTCAAGTGCTCGGTCATCGTGCTCGCCTGCGCCCAGTAGCCCCAGGCCAGGGATACCGCAGCCTCGCCGGCGGCCCGCCGTCGGGCGGCCAAAGCGTCGAGATAGCAGTTCGCCGCCGCGTAGTTCCCCTGTCCGGGTCCGCCCGTCACCCCTGCGACGGAGGAGAACACCACGAACGCCGCCAGCCCGAGCCCACGCGTCAGCTCGTCAAGATGCGTGGCCGCATCCGCCTTCGGACGCAACACCGTGTCCAACCGCTCCGGACTGAGCCCGCCCAAGACCGTGTCGTCCAAGACACCGGAAGTGTGGAACACCCCGCTCAACGGCCCCGGAACCCCAGCCAGCAGGTCCACCACCTGATCACGATCGGCCACGTCACAGGCGACGATCCGCACCTCGGCGCCAGCAGCTTCCAACTCCGCCCGAAGATCATCAGCCCCCGGCGCAGCACCACCCTGCCGCGAGGTCAGGACCAGACTCCGGACCCCGTGCGCGGCGACCAGATGCCGGGCCACCAGCCCACCCAACATCCCGGTACCACCGGTCACCACCACACACCCCGCAGCCAGACCCTCCGTCCCGGTCGTGGAGTTCAGCCGCAGAATGTTCTTGCCGGTGTGCTTGGCCTGGGCCATGTGACGGAAGGCGTCGCGAGCGTCGCGGACGTCCCAGACGGTCAACGGCAGCGTGGTCAGGTGCCCGGCCTCGAAGAGCCGGGCCAGATCCAGCAGCATCCGCTGGATCAGTGCCGGGTCCAGTTCCTGTAGGTAGAACACCCGGTACGCCACGCCGGGGTACGCGGCTTCGGTCTCGTCCTGGCGGCGGGCGTCGGTGGCGCCCATTTCGAGGAACAGGCCGCCTCTGGGCAGGAGCCGCAGGGACGCGTCCGTCAGTTCACCGGCGAGGGAGTTCAGCACCACGTCCATGCCGCGTCCGCCGCTGACGGTGAGGAATCGCTGTTCGAAGTCGCCGTCGCGGGAGCTGGCGATGTGGTCTTCGTCGAGTCCGAGACTCCGCAGGAGGTCGTGCTTGGCGGGGCTGGCGGTGGCGAAGACTTCGGCGCCGAGGTGCTGAGCGAGCTGGATGGCGGCCATGCCGACGCCTCCGGCACCGGCGTGGACCAGGACGGTGTCTCCGGCTCCGACGGTGGCCAGTTCGGTGAAGGCGTACCAGGCGGTCATGAACGCGACCGGCATCGAGGCCGCTTGTTCGGGGGTCCAGCCGCACGGGACCTTCACCAGGTACCGGTGATCCACGACCGCCGTCGGTCCGATCACCATGCCGATACCGGTGACTTCGTCTCCGGGGACCAGATCCACTACCCCGGGTCCGGTCTCCAGGACGACGCCCGCGCACTCGCCACCGAGCCGCAGGCCGGCGCCGGCGATCGGAGGGATCATGCCCAGCGTGACGAGGACATCGCGGAAGTTCACGCCACTGGCGCGGATCCCGACCCGGACCTGCCCCGCCTCCAGCCGCTCGGACGCCGCCGGCCACGGAACCGCCGCCAGCTCCTCGACCGTCGATGCCGCCGACGCCGACAGCACCCACGGATCGGCCGGCAGCTCCAGCCGGTCGTCAGCGGCCCGCATCAGCCTCGGGGTTTCGATCTGCCCGTCCTGGAGCCTGATCTCCCACTTGTCCGCCGCCGCGGCGGTTCCGAACGATCCCGCGAGATGCGCGAGTGCCGCGGCGTCCGTGCCGGGGTCCGGCCGGCCGAGATCGGCGAGCAGGATCCGGCCGGGGTTCTCGGACTGGGCCGAGCGGGTCAGCCCGGCGACAGCGGACGCGACCGGGTCGCTGCCCGCATCCCGAACCGCCACGGCCAGCCGGGTTTCCTTGAAGGCCGGGTCGGTCGTGAAGGCCTGCAGCACCTCCAGTACCCGTGCCAGCACCACACGCACCCGCGCCGGCTCATCCGCGCCGGGGACAGCGCTGGACTCAGCGGCATAGGCGATCAGCGGGTCCGTCTCCAGGATCAGCCACTCCGGTGCCTCCGCACCCAGCGCCTCCAGGCTTGCCGCGTCCGTGATCACCACGCCGATCTCCCCGTCCACCGTCCCGGTGGCCGGGGTGGCGGTGTCACCGAGGGCCGGGACGGGGAGCGGGGTCCAGTCGACCGCCAGCATCAGCGGTTCGGCACCCCCGCCCCCGGTGCCGGCGGCGGCGAGGTCGGCGGCGAGGACGGGCCGTGTGGTCAGGGCTCCCAGGGTCAGGACCGGATCACCGGCAGTGTCGGCCAGGTCCACCGTCAGCCCCTCGGGGCTCTGGGTCGCACGGACCCGAAGCCTTGTGGCACCGGTCGCATGCAGAGCGACGCGGTTCCACGCGAACGGCATCAACACACTGTCAGTAGCACCCGGCGGAGTCGCCGCCATCGACAGATGAAGAGCAGCGTCCACAAGAGCGGGATGAATCCCGTACCCCGACACATCAATCTCGGAGTCCTCAGCAAGAGCAACCTCACCGAACAACACCCCGTCAACGGTCCAGGCCGCAGTCAGACCCTGGAACGACGGCCCATACGCGTAACCACGGCCGGCCAGGTCCTCATAGAAGCCCTGAACGGAAATCGGGCGTGCTCCCGGCGGCGGCCACGTTCCCGAAATCGCCGTGCCGGTCTGATCGGCCGCACTCACGGTCGCGGTGAGGAAACCCTCGGCGTTTCGCCGCCAGTCCTGCGCGCCTGTCGGACGTGAACTCACCGTCACCGGATGACGTCCAGTGGCGTCGGTGTCGGTGACGTGGACCTGGATTTCGACGCTGCCGGATGCGGGGACCGGCAAGGGAGCATGGATGATGAGCTCATCCACGACGGGGCAGTCGATCCGGTCTCCCGCGCTGATGGCGAGCTCGACCAGAGCAGCGCCAGGGACCACGACCGCACCGGCGATCATGTGGTCGGCCAGCCACGGATGCGTATGCAGCGACACCCGCCCGGTCAGCATCACCCCACCCGGCACCTCCACCACCATGCCCAGCAGCGGATGCCCGCCCGCCACCTGACCAGAAGCGGCGGCGGGGGTGAGCCAATAACGATCGCGCTGGAACGGATAAGTCGGCAGCGGAACGACCCGGCCCGACACCTGGGCGCCGGGAATCAGCGCAGCCAAGGCCGTCTGGGCAACAGGCCCGCCAACAGACCACAACTCCGCCAGCCCAGCAACGGCAGCAGCCACCTCGGGCTGCTTCCGACGCGAGAACGCAACCGCCGCAACCGAGTGGTCGCCGGACCGGGCCAACGAGGTGAGACTCCCGTCCGGACCGATCTCGACGACGAACCCCGCACCGGTGCTGGCGATGGCTTCAGCCAAGGCGTCGGCGTAATGGACCGGTTCACGGACCTGCCGAACCCAGTACTCCGGCGACATCCACTCCTGCCGCCCGGCCGCCGACGGCTCCCGATAGGAGACGCCAGCCGCCACGGAGCGGAACTCCTCCAACATCGGATCCATGAGAGGCGAGTGGAAGGCATGACTGACCGACAGCAGCCGCGCCCGGATCCCGCCCGCCACCGCGAGCGCGACGACCTCTTCAACAGCCGCCTGCTCTCCGGACACCGTGACCGCGCGCGGCCCGTTCACCGCAGCGACCCACACACCGGTGCGACCGGCAAGCAGCTCCGCGACCTGCTCTTCACCCGTAGCCAGCGACGCCATTCCGCCGCCGGCCGGAAGCGACTGCATCAGGCGAGCCCTGGCAGCCACCACCCGAGCCGCGTCTTCCAGAGACCACACACCAGCCACGAACGCCGCAGCCAGCTCACCAATCGAATGACCGACCAGCGCATCCGCACGAACGCCCCACGACTCCACCAGACGCCACAGCGCAACCTCGAACGCGAACAACACCGACTGCGTATACATCGTCTGATCCAGCAGACCCGCCAGATCCGAACCCGGCTCAGCGAACGCAACCTCACGCACCGAACTCAGCGCCGCTGCACCCAGCTCCGCATCCAGCGCCGCACACACCTCATCAAATGCAGCAGCGAACACCGGGAACTCAGCACACAGATCCCGGCCCATCCCCGCCCGCTGAGCACCCTGCCCAGCGAACGTGAACACCACCCGGCCCATGCCGGCCGCCCCCGAGGACCCCGCGTCCCCGGCCGCCACGGCACGCAGCCCCGCCACGGCTTCGTCCCGATCCGCGGCCACGACCGCAGCCCGGAACTCCCACACCGAACGAGACGTCAACAACGCCCGACCGACCTGCTCCAGGTCAGGTTCGAGGGCCAGGACATCAGCCAACCGTCCCGCCGCCGCCCGCAGGCCCTCCGGCGACCGCGCCGACACCACCAACGGCACCACACCCGACGTGTCCGAGGGGGACTCGACAGCCACGTCCGTGCTGCCAGGGGTGTCGGGGGCCTGTTCGAGGATGACGTGGGCGTTGGTACCGCTGACGCCGAAGGAGGACACGCCGGCGCGGCGCGGACGCCCGGTCGCGGGCCACTCCCGCTCCTCGGTCAGGACCCGCACATCACCGACCGACCAATCCACCTTCGACGAAGGCGTCTCGGCATGCAGGGTCCGGGGCAGAACGCCGTGCCGCATCGCCAGGACCATCTTGGCGACACCGGTGACACCCGACGCGGCCTGGGTGTGGCCGATGTTCGACTTCACCGACCCCAACCACAACGGCTCACCCTGCTCACCACGATCGCCGTACACCGCAAGCAGCGCCTGCGCCTCGATCGGGTCACCCAGAGTGGTCCCCGTGCCATGCGCCTCGACCGCGTCGACCTCAGCCGCAGCAAGTCCAGCACTCGCCAACGCCTGACGGATCACCCTCTGCTGCGACGGACCATTCGGAGCCGTGAGCCCGTTGGACGCACCGTCCTGGTTGATCGCACTGCCCCGGACCACCGCCAGCACCTCATGCCCGAGCCGCTGCGCATCCGACAGCCGCTCCAGGACCAGCATCCCCGCGCCCTCGGCCCAGCCCATGCCATCCGCAGAGTCCGAGAACGCCTTGCAGCGGCCGTCGGCGGCGACACCGCGGAGCCGGGAGAACTCGACGAACACGCCCGGATGCGCGAGCACCGTCACGCCACCCGCCAGGGCCATCGAGCACTCGCCCGCACGCAACGCCTGAGCGGCCAGGTGCAAAGCCACCAGCGACGACGAGCACGCCGTGTCGACGCTCACCGCCGGGCCCTCCACGCCCAGCACATACGAGATACGTCCCGACGCCACGCTTGAGATCGCACCCGTCGACCGGTATCCGTCCAGCTCCGGAAGTGCGGCCGCGGCGTCGGCGGAGGTCTGGTAGTCGTTGGCGATCAGGCCGGTGTAGACGCCCACGTGCCGGCCCCGTAGGGAAGTCGGGTCGATCCCAGCGTGTTCAAGCGCCTCCCACGACGTCTCCAGCAGCAACCGCTGCTGCGGATCCATCGCCAGCGCCTCACGCGGACTGATCCCGAAGAACCCCGGGTCGAACCCGGTCGCTTCGGTGAGGAACCCGCCCTCACGCACATAGGACTTCCCAGCAGCCTCAGGGTCCGGGTCGAACAGGCCGTCCAGGTCCCAACCCCGGTCGGTGGGGAACTCCCCCACCACATCCATGCCCGAGGACAGCAGGTTCCACAAGGCAGCCGGGCTGTCCACGCCTCCGGGCAGCCGCAGTCCCAGACCGACGATGGCGACGGGCTCGTCTGTGACGATCTTCGTGGCGGGGATGATCGCGTGCGCCGGGGTGAGACCGGCCAGCTCGGTGAACAGGTGGTCAGCGAGCGCCGCGGGGGTGGGGTAGTCGAACACCAGCGTCGCGGGCAGGGGTGTTCCGGTCACAGCGGTGAGACGGTTGCGCAGCTCGACCGAGGTCAGTGAATCGAACCCCGCGTCGCTGAACGCCTGGTCGGCCCGGATCAGGTCTTGACCGGCGGCCCCCAGGATCACAGCGGCCTCCGCGCGGACCAGGCCGACCAGATGGGCCACCTGATCCTCCCGCCCCATCGCCGCCAGCGTCGCTCGCAACGCTCCGACGGTGCCGGAGGCGGCAGCGCGGCGCTGCGGCCCCGCCAGCGCCTGGAGCAGAGCGGGGACCGGACCGTGGTGGCGGCGCAGCACCGCCAGGTCCAGCACCATCGGGACCAGCGTCGGCTGACCGGAAGTGAGAGCCTGATCCAGCAGCGCCATACCCGGCTCGGGATCCAGCGCGCCCATCCCGGTGCGGCTCATTCGTGCCAGGTCGGCCTGGCTGAGGTGCTCGGTCATCGTGCTCGCCGATGCCCAATAGCCCCAGGCCAGGGACACCGCGGCCTCGCCGGCGGCCCGCCGACGGGTGGCCAGGGCGTCGAGGTAGCAGTTTGCCGCCGCGTAGTTCCCCTGTCCCGGAGTACCCATCACCCCGGCAACGGAGGAGAACAGCACGAACGCCGCCAGCCCGAGCCCACGCGTCAGCTCGTCCAGATGCGTGGCCGCATCCGCCTTCGGACGCAGTACGGTCTCGAGCCGCTCTACCGTGAGCCCACCCAGGACGGCGTCATCCAGCACACCAGCGGTGTGGATCACCCCGCTGAGCGGCCCCGGCACCGCGGCCAGCAGGGCCTCGGCCTGATCCCGGTCGGCGACATCAGCGGCGACGATCTGCACGTGGGCGCCGGCGGCCTCCAACTCCGCCTGCAGCTGTGCGGCTCCGGGCGCGGCGAGGCCCTGCCGTGAGACCAGCACCAGGCTCCGGACCTCATGCTCGGCGACGAGGTGGCGGGCGACGAGGCCGCCCAGGGTCCCGGTTCCTCCGGTGACCACCACGCAGCCCGCACTCAGGTCCCCGGCTGCGAAGTCCGCTTGAGGTGCCCGGGTGAGCCGGGGGACTTCGGTCTGCCCGTCCCGGAGCCGGATCTCCCATTCGTCCTCGGCAGCGGCCTGCTCCAGCGGACCCGTCAGATCGACGAGTTCCGCCGCGTCCGAGGCGAGGTCGGCAAGCAGGATCCGGCCGGGGTTCTCGGACTGGGCCGAGCGGGTCAGCCCGGCGATCGCAGACGCTACCGGGTCACTGCCCGCATCCCGGACCACCACGGCCAGCCGGGTTTCCTTGAAGGCCGGGTCGGTCGTGAAGACCTGCAGCACCTCCAGCACCCGCGCCAGTTCCGCGCGCACCCGCGCAAGTTCTCCGGCTCCATCGGTCTGCCCGGCATCGAGGATCAGCCACGACGGGACGTCCTGTTCCAGCGATCGCAGGTCGACCCCGTCTGCGATCACGGCGCTGGCGGGCGCGTCGGCCAGGGTGTGGCCGGTGGCGAGGGGGGTCCAGTCGACGGTGAACAGCGCGCCGCGGGCCGACGCGTCGGCGGCGGCGAGGTCGGCGGCGAGGACGGGCCGTGTGGTCAGGGCTCCCAGGGTCAGGACCGGATCACCGGCAGTGTCGGCCAGGTCCACCGTCAGCCCCTCGGGGCTCTGGGTCGCACGGACCCGAAGCCTTGTGGCACCGGTCGCATGCAGAGCGACGCGGTTCCACGCGAACGGCATCAACACACTGTCAGTAGCACCCGGCGGAGTCGCCGCCATCGACAGATGAAGAGCAGCGTCCACAAGAGCGGGGTGAATCCCGTACCCCGACACATCAATCTCGGAGCCCTCAGCAAGAGCAACCTCACCGAACAACACCCCGTCAACGGTCCAGGCCGCAGTCAGACCCTGGAACGACGGCCCATACGCGTAACCACGGCCGGCCAGGTCCTCATAGAAGCCCTGAACGGAAATCGGGCGTGCTCCCGGCGGCGGCCAGGCTCGCAGGTCGTCGGTGCCGGCAGCCGCGGCGACGGGTGCGAGGAAGCCTTCGGCGTTGGATCGCCATTGTTCTGCCCCGGACAGGCGGGAGCGAATGAGGACCTGCCGACGGCCACTGGGGTCCGGCTGCTCGGTGACGTGAACCTGGATTTCGACGCTGCCGGACGCGGGGACCGGCAAAGGAGCATGGATGATGAGCTCATCCACGACGGGGCAGTCGATCCGGTCTCCCGCGCTGATGGCGAGCTCGACCAGAGCAGCGCCAGGGACCACGACCGCACCGGCGATCATGTGGTCGGCCAGCCACGGATGCGTATGCAGCGACACCCGCCCGGTCAGCATCACCCCACCCGGCACCTCCACCACCATGCCCAGCAGCGGATGCCCGCCCGCCACCTGACCAGAAGCAGCGGCGGGGGTGAGCCAATAACGGTCGCGCTGGAACGGATAAGTCGGCAGCGGAACGACACGGCCCGACACCTGGGCGCCGGGAATCAGCGCAGCCAAGGCCGTCTGGGCAACAGGCCCGCCAACAGACCACAACTCCGCCAGCCCACCAACGGCAGCAGCCACCTCGGGCTGCTTCCGACGCGAGAACGCAACCGCCGCAACCGCGTGGTCACTGGACCGGGCGAGAGACGTCAGACTCCCATCCGGACCGATCTCGACCAGGAAGTCGCCCCGGGCTTCGGTGAGCGCATCGGCGTAGCGGACCGGTTCACGGACCTGTCGGACCCAGTACTCCGGCGACATCCACTCCCGCCGTCCGGCCGCCGACGGCTCCCGGTAGGAGACGCCAGCCGCCACGGAGCCGAACTCCTCCAGCATCGGATCCATGAGAGGCGAGTGGAAGGCATGACTGACCGACAGCAGCCGCGCCCGGATCCCGCCCGCCACCGCGAGCGCGACGACCTCTTCAACAGCCGCCTGCTCACCTGAAACCGTGACCGCGCGCGGCCCGTTCACCGCAGCGACCCACACACCGGTGCGACCGGCAAGCAGCTCCGCGACCTGCTCTTCACCCGTAGCCAGCGACGCCATTCCGCCGCCGGCCGGAAGCGACTGCATCAGGCGAGCCCTGGCAGCCACCACCCGAGCGGCATCCTCCAGAGACCACACACCAGCCACGAACGCCGCAGCCAGCTCACCAATCGAATGACCGACCAGCGCATCCGCACGAACGCCCCACGACTCCACCAGACGCCACAGCGCAACCTCGAACGCGAACAACACCGACTGCGTATACATCGTCTGATCCAGCAGACCCGCCAGATCCGAACCCGCATCAGCGAACGCAACCTCACGAAGAGGGAACCCCGCCACCCCGCCCAACTCGGCGTCCAGCGCCGCACACACCTCATCAAACGCAGCAGCGAACACCGGGAACGCCTCACACAGATCCCGGCCCATCCCCGCCCGCTGAGCACCCTGCCCAGCGAACGTGAACACCACCCGGCCCATGCCGGCCGCCCCCGAGGACCCCGCGTCCCCGGCCGCCACGGCACGCAGCCCCGCCACGGCTTCGTCCCGATCCGCGGCCACAACCGCAGCCCGGAACTCCCACACCGAACGAGACGTCAACAACGCCCGACCGACCTGCTCCAGGTCAGCCAAGCCCGACGCAGGCTGCTGCTCCAGGAAGTCAGCCAACTGCCCCGCAGCAGCCCGCAAACCCTCCGGCGACCGCGCCGACACCACCAACGGCACCACACCCGACGAGTCCGAGACCGGCTCGGCAAGCACGTCCGGCGTCGCAGGAGCGTCCGGGGCCTGTTCGAGGATGACGTGGGCGTTGGTACCGCTGATACCGAAGGAGGACACGCCGGCGCGGCGCGGACGGCCGGTCTGCGGCCATTCGCGTTCTTCGGCCAGCACTTGGACGTTCCCCACGCTCCAGTCGACCTTCGACGAAGGCGTCTCAGCGTGCAGAGTCCGGGGCAGAAGACCGTGCCGCATCGCCAGAATCATCTTGGCGACACCGGTGACACCCGACGCGGCCTGGGTGTGGCCGATGTTCGACTTCACCGACCCCAACCACAACGGCTCACCCTGCTCACCACGATCGCCGTACACCGCAAGCAGCGCCTGCGCCTCGATCGGGTCACCCAGAGTGGTCCCCGTGCCGTGGGCCTCGACCGCGTCGACCTCAGCCGCAGCAAGTCCAGCACTCGCCAACGCCTGACGGATCACCCTCTGCTGCGACGGACCATTCGGAGCCGTGAGCCCGTTGGACGCACCGTCCTGGTTGATCGCACTGCCCCGGACCACCGCCAGCACCTCATGCCCGAGCCGCTGCGCATCCGACAGCCGCTCCAGGACCAGCATCCCCGCGCCCTCGGCCCAGCCCATGCCATCCGCAGAGTCCGAGAACGCCTTGCACCGGCCGTCAAGGGCCATGCCCTGCAACCTGGAGAACTCCACGAAGGTCTCGGGAGTGGCCATCACGGTCGCGCCACCGGCCAGCGCCATCGAGCATTCACCCGCGCGCAACGCCTGAACGGCCAGATGCAACGCCACCAATGACGACGAGCACGCCGTGTCGACGCTCACCGCCGGACCCTCAAGACCCAGCACGTAGGAGATGCGCCCCGACGCCACACTGTGCGCGTCACCAGTCGACCGGTACCCGTCCAGCTCCGGAATCGGCACCACCGCGTCCGCGGCGGACTGGTAGTCGTTGGCGATCAGTCCGGTGTAGACGCCGACGTCCCGGCCGTGCAGCGAGGACGGGTCGATCCCGGCGTGTTCCAGCGCCTCCCACGACGTCTCCAGCAGCAGACGCTGCTGCGGATCCATCGCCAACGCCTCACGCGGACTGATCCCGAAGAACCCCGCGTCGAACCCCGCCGCGTCGGTGAGGAACCCGCCCTCACGCGCGTGCGAGACGCCTACCGCGTCCGGGGCCGAGTCGAACAAGCCGTCGAGGTCCCAACCCCGGTCGGTGGGGAACTCACCCACCACGTCCGCAGCCGACGACAGCAGGTCCCACAAGGCGGCCGGGCTGTCCACGCCTCCGGGCAGCCGCACGCCCAGACCCACGATCGCCACCGGCTCGTCCGTCGTCGCGGCCATGGGGGTGGCCGCGAGTGCGGGCGTTTCCCCTGCCACCTGGGCGGACAGGAAGTCGGCCAGAGCCGACGGGGTGGGGTGGTCGAACAGTGCCGAGACCGAAAGGTTCAGCCCGGTCAGCGAGGCGAGCCGATTGCGGAGGGCGACGGCACGGGCCGAGTCCAGGCCGAGGTCCTTGAACGGCCGCTGCCGGTCGAACACCTCGTCCCCGACGGTCGAAGCCACCTCACGGTAGATCAGGTCGCGCAAGAACTCGGTCGCACCGGCCACGGCGAGCCGGTCGTCCTGCGGCACGACCTCGGTGATCGCCATCGTGGTGCCCGAGGAACGGACGGCGGAGTCGAACGCCCCGGCGAGCTCGGCCGCCGACCACGGATCCGACAGGCCCGTGCGCAAGAAGCCGCCGGTGACCGCCCAGCCGTCGCACGTCAGGGACAGGACGCGCCGGTCCGCTGAGTCGTGACGGCGCGCGAGCACGTCGAAGGGCTGCGAGACCGCACCGGCGCAGAGGACGACAGTTCGCGCCGACGACGCGGTCACCAGGTCCTCGCCGTCAGGCGCCGCGCCGCGGGCGGGGTCCTCGATGTGGACGAGGCCCGTGATCTCGGCGTCCGGCGTGTCGGCGGATCCCAGGATGACCTCGATGCCGGTCCGCCGGCCGATGCCGTCGGCGAGCATGCCGAGGAGGTCCCGGTGCTCAGCGGTGTCCACGAGCACGAGCCGGCGCACGGAGTACCGGTCGGCGAGCAGGTCCGCCACCGCCGCCCCGAGCGTCGTGGCGGCGCCCGAGATCATCACGGTGTCGGACGGCCCGAACCACGGGTTCGGGGCGCCGGCGCGGGTCCCGCTCCGACCGAGGGGCAGCGTCGTCTCTTCCCCGTCCGCGCCCGGAATGCGCGTGGCCGCTGTCGCCCGGCCGGTGTGGTTGACGGCCAGGAGCCGGGCGGGGGTGTCTGCGAGGAGATGGCGGGCGATCTTGCCCGAGCCCGTCCGCGGGATGTGCTGCGTCTCGTACAGCTCCTCGGGGATCTTGTGGACCGACAGCAGTTCGCGGCATCGGGACAGGACCCGGCCGGGTTCGAGGCCGCCGTCACCGGCGACCAGGAAGGCGACCGGCACCTCACCGAGGACGTCGTCGCTCTTGCCGGCGGCCGCGACGTCCATCACCCCCGGCACCGGCCGGATGGCCTCGTCGATCTCGCCGGGGTGGATGTTGACCGCGCCCCGGATGATGAGTTCCTTGATCCGGCCGGTGATCCGGAAGAAGCCCTCCTGGTCGCTGCGGGCCAGGTCGCCGGTGCGGTACCAGCCGTCGCTGAACCTGCCCTCGGTCTCGGCCGGGGCGTCGTGGTAGCCGAGCATCAGGCCCGGCCCCCGGACCCAGACTTCGCCCTCCTCGCCGGTGCCGACGTCGCGGAGGGCGACGGGATCCACCAGACGTACGTCGAGACCGGGGACCGGCCGGCCGCAGGACCCGGCCGGCGCGGGCTCGTCGAGGCTGCTCATGGTGATCGGCCCGCACGTCTCGGTGCTGCCGTAGGTGTTGAGCACGACGACGCCGAGCGTCTCCTCGATTTCCTCGCGCAGGGTGTCGGAGGTGACGGCACCGGCGACGAGGGCCAGCCGCAGGCCCCGGACCTCACGGGCCTGTGCCCGGGCCTCGGCGATCAGCAGGTGATACATGGCAGGGACGCCGGACAGGATGCTGAACGGCTCCCGGCTCAGAGTGTCGAGCACTTCGTCGGCGGCGAATCCGCTCACGATGTGCGCGGAGGCGCCGACGACGGTCACGCCGAGCAGGCACAGGCAGTGGGCCAGGCTGTGGTGCAGGGGCAGGGGCCACAGGATGCGGTCCTGCTCCTCGAGCCGGGCCATCGGCAGGTAGCTGGAACCGACCGACCACAGGCAGCTGCGCTGGGTGGACAGGACCCCCTTGGGCCGGCCGGTGGTGCCCGACGTGTAGAGCATCCAGGCCGGGTCGTCGAGTCCGAGACTGTCCCGGGCGGGGGTGTCGGGTTCCGATCCGATCAGGTCGGCGAAGGACGTGGTCCCCGGCGCGCTCCCCACCGCGACGATTTCACGGACGTCGCTGCCCTGCGCTGCCCGGCGCACCTGACCGGCGTAGGCAGCCCGGGTGATGACGACCTTCGCTCCGCTGTCGACGAGGTAGTGGCGCAGCTCCTCCTCCGTGCAGTCCGGTGAGAGCGGCACGCCGATCCCCGCCGCGCGGACGACCCCCAGGTAGCTCTCGATCATCTCGACGCAGCTGCCGAGGAACAGCGCGACCCGGTCCCCGGGCTCCACTCCGAGCGCGGCGAGGTGCCCGGCGAGGCGGGAGGTGTCCCGGTCCAGATCAGCGTAGGAGACGCTGCCATGCGCGTCGGAGAAGGCGATCTTGTCACCCAGACGGGTGGCGTTTGCCCGGACGATCTCGCTCAGGGGCCGAACCAGCTCGATAAGCAACTGCGTGACACTTTCTGTGATCAAGTTTCGGTGCGGGCGCTCGTCCGGGAGGCGAGCGGGCGGGTCCCTACTTCGGGGACCGGACGCCCATGAACAGGCGGAGCAGCCGTGTGGTGACGGAGTTGCCAGCGACCCGCAGGAAGATCGTGCGGAGCTTGATGGCGAACTCGGTGGGTGGCAGGAAGAAGCTCTCGCGTCCCCGACGAGCCTGCGCCTGAACCTTCAGCGCGATGGGGCGGTACTCGGCCTCCCACTCGCGCAGAGCCGTGGGGATGTCCCCGGGGTGGCGTTCCAGCACGTCACCGAGGAGATCGGCGCCGCCGACGGCCAGCGAAGCGCCGTAACCCGCGTAGAACCCGGTGCACCAGGCCGCGTCGCCGACGAGAACCACCCGGCCCTGGCTCCAGGTGTCCATCTTGATCTGGCTCACCGGCCCGTAGTAGGCCGACGGGACGGCCTCGGCCTCCTTCAGCAGGGCCGGGACGGCCCAGCCGAGGTCCTCGAACCGGCGCCGAACCGCCTTGGACAGATCGGTGGACAGGTCGCCGGCCAGGTCGGTGCTCGTCCACAAGAAGATCACCGAGAAGGTGTCGCCGAGGCGGCTGACCGCGATCATCCGCCCGACTCCGCTCAGGAGATGCTCGACCCCGGTGTCGACCGGACTGCGCTCCAGGTTGTAGATGGCCATGAGGTCACCGAAGTCGGTTCGGAACTCCGTCTCCGGGCCGAAGGCCAGCTCGCGAACGACGGAGTTGACGCCGTCAGCGCCGATCACCAGGTCGAAGCGATCACTGTCACCGTTCGACAGAACGACCTCGGCTCCGGACTCGTCCTGGGTGATGCTCGACACGGTCGTGCCGTACTCGATCTTCACCTCGCCGTCCAGCGCGTCGAGCAGGATGTCCGCGATCTTGTCGCGCGGGATGTGCAAGGTCGGCTCGTTGTTCAGCGCCAGCTGTGTGGCCGCCCGCCAGACGACACGCAGCCGTCCGTCGGTGTCCAGCATGTGGATGTCCTCCCACGGCAGCTGCCCCTCGGTGAGCTGCGGGAGGATGCCGAGCCGCTCGGCCGCCTGGTAGCCCACGCCCCGGAAGCTGATCCACGTCCCGCCGTTGCGATTGCCGGAGGCCTTCTCCACGACCTGGACCTGCCAGCCGCCCCGGTGCAACCTCAGCGCCGCGGTCAAGCCGGCGACACCGGCGCCGACGACCAATGCCCGGCCTGCTTCCCGCCGTTGAGTGGACACTCAAGCCTCCATGCCGTCGAGTTCGTGAATGTAAGAAGGTGAGGACAGCCGGCGCCGAGAGCGGCCGACGTACTCGTCGGCGAAGGCGGCAGCGCTGCTACCACCCTCAGCCAGTCGTGTCAGGCTCGCGGTCCGGCGGCGGTGGTCGAACGCGGTCGCGTCCGCCGCAGGATGGAACAGCCAGGTCAGCCAGGCCGAGAAGTCCTGGGCACGCCAGACCGCAGGCAAACGCGCGGACGAGTAGCCCTCAAGGGGACCGGCCTCACCGCGGCGGAACCACCCGATGAGGGCGTGGGCGAGCACGCTCGAGTCCTCGAGCGCCACGTTCAACCCCTTCGCAGCGGTGGGCGGGAAGATGTGGGCGGCGTCGCCTACGAGGAAGAGCCGGCCGAACTGCATGGGCTCCGCGACGGTGGCCCGAAGCGGAACCCTGACCTGCTCGAGAATCGCTCCCCGCGCCCGCATCCGGCCCTCGTCCACGTACAGCCGTTGCCCGAGTTCGTCCCAGATCCGTTCATGCGGCCAGTTGCTCTGCTCGTCCCGGGCGTCGGCCTGTAGGTAGAGGCGGCTGACCTCGGGCGTGCGCATGCTCGCCAGGGCGAAGCCGCGCGGGTGCACGGAGTAGACCAGTTCGGACGCGAAGGGCGCCGCGTTGACCAGCAGCCCGATCCAGTCGAACGGGTAGCGCCGAGTGTGGAAGGCGAGGGACGCCGCAGGGATGCTCGCGCGGGACACTCCGTGGTATCCATCGCAGCCGGCGATGAAGTCGGCCTCGACGACGACCTGCTCCCCGCCGACCGTGAACGCCACCGAGGGCTTGTCGCCGGTGATCCCCGCGATCTGAACGTCCAGCGCGTCGAAGTACAGCGATCCGTCATCCGACGGACGAGCGGCCAACAGGTCCTTGACGACTTCCTGCTGACCATAGATGTAGGTCGGCTCACCGATCAGCGACTCGGTCGAGATCCGCTGAACCGTGTCCTCGAAGCGCAGCTGGAAACCGTCGTGTACCAGACCCTGCCGGTCAAGCCGGTCGGCCAGCCCGGAACCGCGCAGCAGCTGCACCGTGCCCTCCTCGAGCAGCCCCGCCCTCACCCGTCGTTCCAGATGCTCGCGACTGCAGCTCTCGACGATCACGGAGTCGACGCCGTGGGCGCGCAGCTCGTGGGACAGGTACAGCCCGGCTGGGCCGGCGCCGATGACGACGACCTGCGTACGAAGAATCCTCATCACTTCTGCCGGGCTGGATTCAGCAGGACGGTGCGGGCCTTGAGCAGCATTTCCTCGTACTCGTCGACCGGGTCCGAGTCGAGCACGATGGCGCCGCCCGCTCCGATGAGGACGACGTCGCGCCAGAAGACGGCCGTCCGGATCACGATGCTGAGGTCGGCCGACCCGCCGTACCCGAAGTAGCCGAGTGTCCCGGAGTAGACGCCGCGGGCCTCGGACTCCAGCCGGTCGGTGATCTCGACCGTGCGCAGCTTGGGCGCTCCGGTCATCGAGCCGCCCGGGAAGCACGCCTTCACGCAGTCGACGGCGTTCACCTCCGACCGCAGCCGCCCGCGGATCGTGGAGACCAGCTGGTGCACGGTGGCGTACGACTCGGTCGCCATGAACTTCGGGACGTGCACGCTCCCGACCTCGCACACCTGGCCGAGGTCGTTGCGCACAAGGTCGACGATCATGAGGTTCTCAGCCTGGGTCTTGGCGCTGCGGGTCAGCTCAAGCCGCCGGGACTCATCAGTCGCGGGATCCTCGCTGCGGGCCACAGTGCCCTTGATGGGCTTGCTCTCGACCATGCCGTGGCGGTCGATCCGCAGGAATCGCTCGGGTGAGGAGCTCAGGATCCGCAGCTCGCCGAACCGTAGGAACGCGCTGTAGGGGGCCGAGTTGGTGCGTCGCATCCGCAGGTAGAAGGCGAGGTCGTCGTCCGGGGCCGCGGTCCGGAGCATGTTGGTCAGGCAGATCTCGTAGCTCTCGCCCGCTCGCAGCTGCCGCTGGCACTCGGCGATGTCGGCAAGGTAGGTTTCCCGGTCCCGCACGAGGGACGCCGGGACGTCCACGTGCGGGCTTGGGCCCACCTCGGGCAGCGTCGGCCCCGCCTTGTCGAGCGCGTCGACGGCCGCGGCCGTGTCGGCCAGCCAGGCGTCGGCTTCGGCGACGGACTCCGCGCCCGGCCGGCACAGCGCCACCAGGTAGGTCCGGTGCTCGACGTGGTCGACGACGACCAACCGGTCGGCGCGCATCCATTGCGCGTCGGGGGTCTCCGCCTTGTGGCGGTTGCTGAAGCCGCAGTCCGCCTTCATCTCGTACCCGAAGTAGCCGACGTACCCACCGTTGAAGTCGAACGGCGCGTCCAGCTCGACCCGCGACTGGGCCAAGCGCCGGCTCAGGACGTCGAAGATGTTCCCCTCGACCAGGCTCTGGGCGCCATCCGCAGAGTCCACGACGACCACGTCGTCGGTCACCGAGTAGCTGAGCACCTCGCTGAGCGGGCCCGAGGCGTCGCCCAGGTACGAGAACCGCGCCAGGCCGCGCTCGCAGCGGTTGCTGTCGAGCCAGAACGCGTGGGCACTGTCGCCGTAGAGACCGATGAAGACCGACTCCGCGTCGACCTCGCGTTCCACGGTCGACATGCGGACGACGAACGGACCCTCACCGTCCGGGCTGGCCACCGACAGGTCGCGGCGCGTGGCGGTCCGGCCCCGGGTCAGGTCGCGGAAGTTCTCCAGGATCCGGGCGCCGTGCTCGGTCGCCACCGACTCGGGGTGGAACTGCACGCCCCAGTGCGGCCGGTTGATGTGGCGGATGCCCATGATCTCGCCGTCCTCGGCCCAGGCGATCGCCTCCAGAGACGTCGAGGCCAGGGAGTCCACCGCGAAGGAGTGGTAGCGCACGGCGGTGAAGTCCTGGGGCAGTCCTTCGAAGACGCCCTCGCCCGTGTGGGTGATCTGCGAGAGGTGGCCGTGCCTCGGTGCGCCGGCCGAGCGCACCTCGGCACCGTGGAACAGAGCGATGCCTTGGTGTCCGAGACAGACCCCGAGCACCGGCAGGTCCGGCAGCGACAGCAGCCGGGCGGCGTCGCCGAAGTCCCGGCCATCCTGAGGGTGGCCGGGGCCCGGGGATATCACGACGTTGTCGAACTGCAAGATGAAGGCGTCGTCCCTCAGTGCCGGGTCGTCATTGCGGACGACCACGGGCTCCGCGCCGTTGATCTGCGCGATCATCTGGAAAAGGTTGTAGGTGTAGGAGTCGTAGTTGTCCACCAGCAACGTGCGCACATGACCGATGGGCGAGTTCACATTGCCCGCCGGATTCGCAGGTTGCATCGGGGCCTCCAGACGGCGATCGACTACACGGGAGAAGGGCAGGAACGGCTCATATTGGCCTGACCGCAACTGGCCGGGCAACCGCCGTAACGTATTTAGGGGTTGGCCGAATCAGTCCTAGGGGCCCCTGCTCATCGGGAGCGGATATCCCCTATTGACATTCTCCGGACCCCACCAGAAGCATGATCAGTGATTGGCTTCCAAGGATTCGGAGATGAGACCGTGCGTGAGTTCACCGAAAGGGACCTCGTGGTCGGCACCACGTCCGGGCCGGTGCACGGTTTTCTCGACCGGGGGGTGCCCAACTGGAGGGGCGTACCCTACGCGCGCGTCGAGCGGCGCTTCCGGCCGGCGGTACCGGTGGAGCCGGGCGGCCCGATCGAGGCCACCGCATGGGGACCGGTCAGCTGGCAGTTGCCGATCAAGGTGAGCCGGGGCCTCTACCACCTCCCGTTGGGCGACCTCGTAGAGAACGAGGACTGCCTGAACCTGAACGTGTGGTCCCCTGGTCCGCGGCCAGACGAACCCCTGCCGGTCCTGGTCTGGTTCCACGGAGGCAGCCGGGTGAACGGCAGTGCGAGCAGCTGGATCGACCCGTGGCATTTCGCGGCCCGGCACGGCGCCGTCGTGATCACCGCGAACTACCGACTCGGCCCGTGGGGATGCCTGTACCTAGGCGGCCACGACCCGGACTTCGCGGAAAGCGCCAACCTCGAGGCTCTCGACCAGGTCATGCTGCTGCGCTGGATCAGGGACAACATCGCCGGCTTCGGCGGCGACCCGAGCAACGTCACGCTGTTCGGTATGTCCTCCGGCGGTTCCGACGTGGCGACTCTGCTCGGCACGCCCGCGGCCTACGGGCTCTTCCATCGGGCGGCGATCTACAGCGGGAACGCCGAGGTGCCCACGTCCGAGGAGGCCGCGGTGCGCTTCACCGACGAGTTCCTCGCGGCGGCCGGGCCACTGGCGAAGTCGCCCGAGGATCTGACCCGACTCCCGAACGTGGGGTTGCGGCACATCCACGGGAAGCTGCTCGAACGGGGGATCCCGGTCCGGTACCGCCCTTTCATCGATGGCACCGTCATTCCCAGGCCGCCGCTCGAGAGCGTCCTCGCCGGAGGCATCGCCGACGTGCCCGTAATGGTGTCAGTGACGTCGGACGAGGCCGGCATCTACGTCGCCATGGGCGAAGCGGTCTTCGACCGCGTCTACAACGCGATCGCCACAGGTGATTCCTCGGCCGACCTGGACGAGAAGACCCGGCTGCTCACGGAGAAGCGTTACTGGGCACCCGCCAACCGATTGGTGCGGACCGCCCACCAAGCCGGCGGAAAGGCGTGGCTGCAGAAGTTCTGCTACGCGCCGACCAACTCGAACTTCGCGTCCGAGTTTCCTTCCATGGCGGATCGCCCGGTGCACGGCACCGACATGGCGTCTTTGTTCGTCGACACCGAGGGAAGCGACGGGACGGAGACCGACCGGCTGATCGGGCAGCAGGTGCAAAACGCTCTGATCTCCCTGGCCCGGGAAGGGCGCCCGTCATGGCCGACATGGACCCCGCAGACGCCGGTGACACACGAGATCACGGCACCCTCGGCTGTCGTCGTCCGGTAAGGCGCGGCCGAGGCGAACTCCCGGCTCCCAGCCGCGCTCTTGTCCGTCGGGTGCCGGCCCCGACAGAGGTCCGCCAGTTTCAAGCGCCCGCCGCATCGTCGCTCCCCCCTCGCAGGGCTTGTGAAGCTGGGTGCACGGAAGCGTGAGTGACGAGGGAGCCCGCCGGCAGCGGCACAACCGCCACCAGAACGAGCTCCCGTGGGCACTCTCAACGACCAGGTCAGCTGCCGATGCTTCGAGGGTGGGAGAAGAAGTTGCCCGGGTCGTAGGCCTGCTTCACGCGCAGCAGGCGTGGGTAGTTGCCGCCGTGGTACGCCTCTCGCCAGTTCGGCAGCTTCGAGCTGGGGAAGTTGACGTAGGCACCGCTCGAAGCCGGGTCGAGCACGGCGGAGCCCTTGTCGATGAAGGCCGTGGCCGCGGCCTCGTCGGCCGGCGTCGCCTTCTCACCCAGGGCTACATAGCCGGCGAGGAACTGCGCGTCGCGGTTCCAGAACGCGGTTGACCTCGGGTTGATGTCGCTGGCCGCCCCGCCCATCGCGATGCATTGCAGGAACCGGCCCTGGCCCGCGTGCCGGTCGGCCTCGAACGCGGTGAGGATCGCGTCGTTGGTGGAGGAGTCGAGCGACCGGTTGAACAGGCGGAAGCCGTTCGTTTGGTAACCGGTGCGCGGAAGGACCGCATCCGGAGTCTGACCGACCCGGTGGCACTGGGAGGTACTGATGGTGTCGCAGAGGTAAGCGGCCTTCATACCGTCCACGTAGGACAGGTCCCTCACCGTGGTGTTGACGGGCTGAGCTCCCGACAGCGCCGACAAGCGGGCAAGCTCCGCGTCGAGTTGGCTCTTCGGACCATGGAAGCCGCCCGTGATCCCGATCCCGGGTGCGTTGCCCGGGGCAGCGTCGAACAGGTAGCCGACGAACGTAGAGCCGAGCGCGCGCGGTGCACTGGCCATCCATTCCTGCCAGGCAGGGAACATCCGCTGGGCATCGTTCCAGGACCAGTAGGTGACGAAGTGCACCATGTTCGGCGCGTCGATCGGCTTCACCTCGAAGTCGACAACGATGCCGAAGGTGCCGCCGCCGCTGCCGCGCAGCGCCCAGAACAGGCTCGATTCGCGGGTGGGCGAGCAGTGCACGACGCTTCCGTCGGCCAAGACGACCTTCGCCGAGACCAAGCGGTCGGCGCCGAGACCGAACATGCGGGTTTGGTTGCCGATACCGCCGCCGGAGATGAATCCGCCAGGGCAGACGGTGGGGCAGGTGCCCGCGATGATCTGCTTGTTGTGCGGGGCCAGCGCGGCGAGCGCGTCGATCGAGGCGGCGCCGGGACCCATGTGGACGGTGGAGGCGCCCACCGACACGTGGTTGAGCCGAGACACGTCGATCACCAGGCCGGGACCGGTGGACCAGCCCTCGAAGTTGTGGCCGCCGCTGCGCACGCGGACGCCCACCCCGTTCCGCCGAGCGACCCGCACGCATGCCTGGACATCAGCGACGGTCTCGCAGTAGGCGATGGCCTGCGGGTTGACCGAGTCGAACGCCGCGAACTGCAGTTGCTTGGCGTAGGGGTAGTTCGCGTCCCCCGGCAGGACCAGATCACCCTGCAGCCGGCCCGCGAGGCGGGTCCAATCGTTGTCGGCTCCGAAGGCCGGCGACAAGAGCCCCTCTCCTGAGGCCACTACTGCCAGAGCCGCGCTGCCTCCGACCCTCAACAGGTTTCTTCGATTGAGCATGACTACACCCCTTGTCGTATTTATCTTATTAAGAATTGGGCGTTTTGCATTCAGTGATATCTAGGGGCTGTTTAGGGGCATGGCGATGCAAGGCCCCTAGGACCGGGTACGGCGTTCAGTAGATGCCCTCGATGACTTCCTCGCCGCCGAAGGTCTCCACCGGTTGGGGAGCCGAGACCGAGTCGCCGATCTGCCCCGGCGGTCCAGGAACACGGATCGCGGTGTCGCGTTCGAGGTTGTTCGGCAGGAACATGCCCTTGCTGACATGGTTCATGACCACCTGGCCTCGCCGGCCGTACGGCACCGGCTCGCCGGTCGCCGGATCCACGACCAGGAACGTGACGACCGGGCTGCCCGGGTCGTAGACGATCTCTTCGTCCAGACTGGTGCCGGACCGCTGCCGGGAACCCTCGAGGATCAGGGCACTGCTGTACCGGCTGAGGAACCGGGCTTTGGGGAAGGTCACCCGCTCGAGCTCGAACCGCTGGTCGAGGGTCATGTGAGCGCCACCCCAGGTGATGAGGTCGATCTTGGCGTTGATCAGCTCGACTAGCGACGGGCGCCGCGCGCAGGCGAGCAGGAGCGGCGGCGTAGTGACCAGCATCCCCACGTTCTGGCTGATCAGCACATGCTCGATCTGGTCCAGGACGTGCTCGACGTATGCCCTGACCTGCTCGGTCTCGCCCCGGCTGATCAGTTTCTTCACCCAGCGCGGGTCGATGTCGATGCTGAACTTGGTGAAGTTCTGCCGCTCGGCGATGTAGTCGTAGAGGCTCCCGGCCTTGTGGGGGCCGGTCGGCATGGCGACCAGGATGTTCGACGGTGGCCGTCCGGAGAACTGCGGGCCCTGCTCCATCCGGTCCAGCGCGCTTTCCAGCCAGTCCGGCATCAGGATGATGCGCTTGGGCGCCCCGGTGGTGCCGCCGCTCTCGAAGACCCGCGGGGCCGGCGGGTTGGGACCGTAGCCGCGCGGAATGAGGTCCTCGACCGGAACGTCCCGCAGGTCGTCGACGATGTTCGGGAACCGCCGCAGGTCGTCGTAACAGTGGATGCTGGTCAGCGGGTCGAAGTCCAGTTCCTTGGCCCGGTCCAACCAGAACTTCGACCCGGTTTCCTCCCCGAAGTGCCACTGCACGGCGGCACGGAGGTACTGGGTCGGATCCTTCGGACGGACGGCCGGATCGAGGACGTCCCACCGCGGGTCGGTGGCGGTTTCCGTCATGGGTTTCCTCCGGGTTTCCTGGGGTCGGCGGTTCCGGGTCGTGACAGCAGGCGCATGATCGACCGCGGTGACGACCGGTCGGTGAGCTGGAAGATCTCCTCGTGCAGTTCCCGGGCTGACACCTCGTCCAGGACGGGGGAGAGGTTCAGGCCGACCTTGAGGGCGAGGTCCTCATCGCTCAGCGGCAGCCGCTGGCCGCCCCGGCTGTCGGGGCAGTACGCCTCCTCGACACGGCCGTCGGCAAGGTGGGCGGTGAGCCTGGCCGGGATCTGCATCGGGAAGAGCGACGTGCACTCCGGATCGGCGTAGCACGTGACCTTCGCGGCCAGCGCCAGGACCTCCGGACGACGGACCGCCTGGTCGGTGAAGTCGTCGACGTACAGCGCGAGTCCGCCTCCTCCGTGCATGGCCGCAGCGACCGTGTACGGACCGGAGAACGCGCCCGCGTATCCGCTGGCCGGTGCGGCCTTCACCGAGGCAGGCTCCGCGATCGTCCTCAGCACCGGCCCCGGAACGCCGAGCCTGAGCTCAGTGATCTCCTCCGGCCGCACCCCGCGCTCCCGGAGCTCGACAGCCGCGTCGATCCCGGCATGCGTGAAGAGGTTGCACGGGTACGGCTTGATGCGCAGTGCGTCGGAATGCCAGTGATGGCCGAGGTCCGCGGTGACGGTTTTCGGATGCGCCCGGGCGCCGCAGAACGCCTCGAAGAAGCCGAACCGGCCCTCGAGAGCCGTCGGCGGCCCGGTGATGCCGGACGCGGCGAGTTGTGCGGCCGCGATCCCGGAATGGGCCGCCCACCCCGTGTGGATCTGCTTCACCGTGCCGCCGGTCCGGTTGCACTCGATGATCCCGGATCCCATGCTCGCAGCGATCGACGCAGCGGCGGCGATCGAGGACGAGTCGCCGGACAGCAGCATCGCCGCCGCGACGGCGGCACCCAGGGTGCCGCATATCGACGTGGCGTGCTGCCCCCTGTCGAAGAAGATCGAGTTGGCGTTCTCCATGTCGTACCCGGCCATGCCCAGCCGGATGCAGAACTCGTTCCCCACCGCGATCGCGGCGAGAGTCTGCGGACCGGTGGCCCCGACCGCCTCGCCGACGGCGAGGGCGGCGGGAACGATCGACGCGCTCGGGTGCAGGACCGATGGCAGGTGGGTGTCGTCGAAGTCCATGCAGTGCGCGAACGTCCCGTTCACGAACGCCGCGGTGCCCACCGGAGCGCGCCGTCCGGCGCCGATCACCGTGGCGGACTCGTCCGAGCCCCAATGCCGGGTGGCCTGTGCGACGTTCAGCGACAGGGGCTGGGCAGAGCCCAGGACCATGTTGCCGACCGTGTCGAAGACCGCTCGCATGGAGTGCCGGAGACGGGCCGCCGGCAACCCCGCGCCGGCCACGTGAGCGGCGAAGTCGGCGACCTCGTCGAGCAGCCCGCCCCTGCCCTGTGCGCTAGTCATGGCAACGGCTCACGATCGCGAGCGGACGCACGGGAGACCCCGTGCCCCCAACGATCTTGAGCGGGGACAGGACGAAGGTGAACTCGGCCACGCCCCGTTCCGCCAACTCTGTGAGCCGCATGTGCTCGATGATGTGGATGCCGTGCTCGACAAGAAGGATGCGGTGGACCGGCAGGGTTGCGTGCCCCTGCCCCGGGTGGATCTGCTCGAAAGCGGTCGTGTCGGCACCGGCCGCGATGACCCGGTGCTGGGCCAGCCACCTGGCCGCGTCCGGGGTGAGCCCCGGCACCCCGGTCTGCACGCCGAGGTACGCGGCGGGGTCGTCCCACCACCGGCTCCAGCCGGTGTGGATCAGGCAAACGCTTCCTGGGGTGGGCCGCACACCGGCCCGGTCGGCGGCGTCTTCGAGGTCCTGCGCGGTGATCCCGTAGCCCGCGGGCAGGGCCGGGACACCATGCTGGGCGGCGATGTCGAGCAGCACCCCCCGGCAGACCATCGGCGAGATCGTCTCCACACCGTGGGACCTGAACCTGCCTCCTGTCTGTGCCTCGGCGCAGTCGACGTCCCCGAACAGCTTGCCTTCGTGGGACACGTGCGCGAGGGCGTCGATGTGCGTCCCCACATGTCCACCGGTGACGATGATCTCGCTGGCGGCCGAGCCGCCGTCCGCGCGAACCATGTCACCATGGCGCCTGGTCAGGGACATCTTGAAGCCGGGATGGTTGGGCGAGCAGGGCATTCCGTCGACCAGTGGCTGGGCCAGGTCGAAGACCTCGACACCGGCCAGTACCGCCCCGAGCAGGGGGTCCCGCGGGGTTACGACTGGTGTGCTCATACGGGGGCCTCGAGAAGGTTGAGAGCTTCGGCGAGCTGCAGGACGTTCCTCGCGTTCGCCAGGATGGGCGGGCCGATGACGGTTCCGCGTTCGTTCAGGACGATCGACCGGTTGGCTTCCCGCGCGATTTCCGCAGTGCGGGAGATCGCCTGGGCGTCGGCGATGTCCTGTGCCGTCGGTGTGTACACCTCGTGGATGGCGGGGATCTGCATGGGGTGCACGGCCATCCGACCCATGAAGCCCTGCGCCTTGGCGCTCCGACTGGTGCGTAGCAGGCCGTCGATGTCGTGGACGTCGGTGAACACGCTCTGGCAAGGGCTCGGCAGGCCGGCCGCCCGGGACACGATCACCACGCGGCTGCGGCAGGCGTCCATGGTCGGGGCCTCGGGCTTGATCCGGAGATCGGTACACAGATCGGACTCCCCGAGGCTCATCATGGATACCGCGGGGGAGGATGTGGCCAGGTCGAAGGCGATCTCCAGGGCGTGCGCGGTCTCGATGAGCAGGTGGATGGCGGCCGGGCATTCGGCTTGGGCCAGCAGCATCGCGATCTGCCGCACGTCCTCCGGGCGGGCCACCTTCGCCATGCGGACCCCGCTCAGCCCAGGACCGGCCACCGCCCGCACGTCGTCCTCAGCACGTCCCGACGCCACGGAGTTCACCCGTACGAAGGTCGGCTTGGGGGGCGTCGAAGCGGTGATGCGCGCGGCGTTCTCGCGGGCCCGCAGCTTCTCGGATGGCGGTACCGCGTCCTCAAGGTCGAGGATGACGGCGTCCGCCTGGGATTCGTAGGCACGCTCGACGAGACGCGTCTGATGGGCCGGTACGTAAAGACAGCTCCTGAAGACCAGATGTTCCGTCTGGTTGGGATTCACGCTTTCTGCTCCTCGCCGCGCTGTCCCTCGTGCTCCGCGACGGCCCGTAGGATCTCCTCGGTGTCCGCGCCCAGCCGCGGGCCGGCGTGCCGGATGCGTCCGGGGGTGGCCGAGAGCCGGAACGCGACGTTGGGCATGGTGATCGAGCCGAGTTCGGCGTCGGGGACGTTCACCACCGTCTCGCGGGCACGGAAGTGCGGGTCCTCCAGGATGTCCTCGATGTCGTAGACCGGCGCGACGGCTGCCTCGGCGCGCTCGATGGCCGCGATCACCTCGTCCCGGTCGCGCTCGGCGATCCACTTGCCCACCGCTTCATCGATCTCGGCCCTGTGGGCCCCTCTTCCGCTGCCCTCCTGGAACCAGGGCTGGTCGGCGAGGTCTCCCCGTCCGACGAGCCGCAGGAGGCGCTCGGCGACGGAGGTGACCGGGGCTGAGAGGGCGACCCAACGACCGTCCCGGCAGCGGTAGACATTCCGCGGCGCAGTGGGCGCGGCATGGCCCGGCTTGACGCCCAGCTTCTCGTGGACGGCGAAGTGCCCTCCCAGGAGGCTGACCACACCCTCCGTGATGGCGACGTCCGCGATCTGCCCGTGCCCGATACGGCCGCGGGCGTGCAACGCGATGAGGGTCGCGCAGGCAGCGTAGAGGCCGGCCAGCGCGTCGCCGAGTTGGTACCCGGGGAGCACCGGCGGACCGTCGGGCCCGCCTGAGATGGAGGCGATGCCGCCCATGGCCTCGGCCAGCGTGCCGAACCCAGGGCGTGGGGAATACGGGCCGTCCTGGCCAAAGCCGGTGATCCGGGTCAGGACGAGGTCGGGATTGACCTCCTTCAGCTTCTCCGGCCCGATCCCCCATCGCTCCAGCGTCCCGGGACGGAAGTTCTCGATCACGGCGTCGGCCGTCGCCGCGATCCGAAGGAACTGGGCCGCACCATCGGGGGTGCTCAGGTTGATGACGATCCCCTGCTTGTTCCGGTTCAAGACCTTCCACCAGAGCGGTGCCCCGTCCACCGACGGACCGAAACTCCGCATCGGGTCGCCCGCCGGGTGTTCGACCTTAATCACTCTCGCGCCGAAGTCGGCGAGCACCTGCGCGGCGAAAGGGCCGGCCAGAACAGTGGAGAGATCGATGATAGTGAGATCGGCAAGTGGCAGGGACTCGTCCGCCATATTCTTCCCCGTCATTCTCGTTGGTTTCCCGGTACTGGTGCTTCTTCGCATCGTCACGCCCGAGCACCGAGAGTCGCTCGCGAGGCATGGAAGGGCCTTCATCCTGGCCCGGCTCGGCTAGTTCGGGAACCCCTGTCTTATCCGCCGGAATTCCCATCGGGCTCGTCCGTAAAGGATGGGGCGGCCTGAAATAGGGGTCTGCTTCGGCGCTCTAGGGGTTGGCTTTTTGAGCGTCTTACGCGCAAAGCTCGTTGGCTGCGGTCAAACCGTGAGGCCGGATCGGCAGCTCACTCCGGCAGCGGACGTTGAGCTTGCTGTACACCTTGGTGAGATGCTGCTCGACCGTGCTGACTGTGACGAAGAGCTTGCCGGCGATCTCCCGGTTGCTGTGACCGTCTGCGGCCAGCGCCGCCACTCGCAGTTCTGCCTTGCTCAGGACCTGATAGCACTCCCCCGTGCCGGCATCGGCCAGCTCGTCCCCGTCCCGGTCAGCGGCGGAGTAGCCGATCTGCCGTACCCGGGGGCCGATCCCTCCCTGCCGGGCCCGGTCCAGGTCGGTCAGGGTGAGCGAGAGCTCGAAGTGGTCTCCGGCCCGCCGGAGTTCCCCCTCCGACTGCTCGAGGCGTGTGAGCCTGTCGGCCGGCTCACCGGCCGCGGCCAGCACGCGCAGGGTGATCCCCCGTTCCCGGGCCTGCGCCGGCCCGAGCATCTCCCACTGCTCAGCCGCCCGGCGACGGGCCTCCTCCCGGCGCCCGAGCTCCAGGTGGACGAGCGCGGCGTCGGTTCGCCAGGGCACCAGCGCGGGCTGGTCGAGGTTCCATCGGGTCACCAGCTCGGAGACGATCCCGATCTCTCTCAGCGCGCGGTCGAGACTTCCCGTCGCGGCGTGGAAGCGGGCGCAGGCCCGCAGGTACGGGATGGCCAGGGGCGTCTTGAGCAGGACGTCGGGCACGGGGGTGCGCAGATGGGTGAGCGCCTCCTGGTACCGACCCGTCATCGTCGTGGCCTCGATGAGCACGCCGAGCGGGAGCAGGACCCCTACCCCCCAGCCCTCGGCCGCGACCAGCTTCAGGGACCGGCTGGCGTGCGTCCCCGCCGAGACCGGATCGCCCTGCCGCAGGGCGATCGTCGACCGGAGCGCGGCCAGCACCGCCAGCCAGGTCGGCGCCTCCGCCGCGGCGGCATCCCCCTCCAGGGACGCACACCACCGGTCGGCGGTGCCTAGCTGCCCGCCGTAGACCAGGGCGCCGAGGGCGCAGGCGAGCGCCCCGAAGGTGCGCTCGCCGAGCGGGCTCTGCTCGATGAGGTGCTCGGCGGCGACCGTCGACTCACCGGGACCGTCCGTCAGGCTCCTGACCAGCAGGCCGAGGGCCTGCCCCAGGGGGTCGGCCGTCGCCGCTCCCACCCGGCTCCCAGCGGGTGCCCCGACGGTCGGCCCCGGCCCGTCGCCCGCGGGGAACAGGCAGGAGAGCCCCAGCCGCAAGGCTTCCAGAAGATTGGCCTGGGACTCGTCGAGGGCCTGCTGCCGGTCGCCGAGCCGCTCGAGTGCCGTCCGTGCGTCGTTCACTCGGCCGAACCAGATCAGGCGGCCCGCCCAGGCCAGCAGCTCCGGCGCGCCGGGATCGTCGCCGGACCGCAGGGCCGCGATCACCTCCGCTCCGTGCCGCATCGTCAGGGCGGGGTCGGTCCGCCATTCCGCTCGCGCCAGGAGCGCCCGCGAGACCTCGTGGTGGGGGCCCGGGGCCGGGATCCGGCAGGCGAGCCGGAGGTAGGTGAGCGCCTGGTTCACCCGTCCCTGGGACAGGGCTTGTTCGGCTGCTTCGTTGAGGGTCGGGACCATCCAGGGATCCTGGGGTTCCCCGGCCGCGACGAGATGATCGGCGACGACGAGGACGGAGGCACCCTCGATCCGGAAGCGGGCCGCCGCCCCGGCATGCATGGCCGCCTGTTCGGCGGGAGCCAGGCCGTCCAGGACGGCTTGACGGAGCGAGGGATGCCGGAACCGGCCGCCGGCGAAGCAGCCGGTCCGGTCGAGCGCCCTCAGGGTCCGTGACGTCGCCTCGTCGTCGAGGCCGGCGAGGCGGCCCCCCACCGACGGAGTCCCCGACTCCCCGAGGATCGCCGTCCAGCGGGCCAGCCGGAGCATGCCGGGATCGCACCGGTGGAGGATGCGCGTCCAGGCGTGCACGGTCTCCGGTCCGAGCGGGCCGGCGTCCTCGTCGGATCGGCGGTGGTCGTCGGCGAAACCGCGCACCATGACCGGATTGCCACCGGTCAGGGCGTGGCACTCCGCGGCTACCCGCCTGGCCACGGCGCCGGGGAGGTGCTCGGCCAGCATGCTTTCCACACCGCGCTCGGTCAGCAGGTCGAGCCGGAGATGACGGCAAATCGGCTCCGCCGGCAGCCCGCCCAGGAACGCCGGGCTGAACGACTGGGGCCCGTCGGCCGCACTGACGACGGCCATGAGCGGGGAGTGCCGCAGCCGTCCGGTGATCGACAGCAGACATTGCAGGGACGCCGGGTCGGCATGGTGAGCGTCGTCGACGGTCAGCAGGAGCGGACGGCCGGTCTCCTCGATCACGTCCAGCAGGAGACCGCTCAGGACGTGGGAGACATAGGCGAGCTTCTGGTGGAGACTCCCGTCCGCGGAACCGTCGGCGCCGAGTCGGGTGTGGATGACCTCTGAGTCCAGGAGCTGAGCCGCCTGCTTGCGCGTCCTCGCCGGCAGTCCCGGGTTCATGAAGAGCTGCCAGATGGTGCCGAAGGGGAGCGCGTGGTCCACGCTGGAGATCGCGGCCGCGCAGTGGAGCGCACCTGCGACCACCGCCTCCTGAGTGAAGGCCCGGACCACCTCGGTCCGGCCGGTCCCCACCGCGCCGGTCAGCACCACTGTCCGTTGTTGGCCGAGCCGGCACTCCGCGAAGAGCACCCTCAGGTCGGACAACGATTGGTCCCGCTCGTACAACCTCACAACATCCCCCTCTTGTCCGGAAGAAAATAGCCACGGCCGGATCTCGGCGGTCAAGATCGTCTCGATGGTTAAGATTGCTGGCGTAGTGTGTGACGGTTTGACAGGTGATCTTCTGGCGGTTCAGGCGCTGAGCGTCGGGATCGCGTGGTGGGGGTGCCCTCCTCGGTGTTGGTGGTGCTGTCGGGGACGGCGGTGATGCGGGCCCGGCCGAGGACGTCGAGGCCGAAGTAGCGGCGTCCTTCGGCCCATTCGTCGTGTTGTTCGGCGAGCACGGCGCCGACGAGGCGGATCAGTGAGTCGCGCTCGGGGAAGATCCCGACGACGTCGGTGCGGCGGCGGATCTCTCTGTCGAGTCGCTCGGAGGGGGTCGAACTGGGCGTGAACGCCGGCGGTGAGACCGAGTGCAGCAGCGTCCGTACCCACGGCCAGGACGCTTTCGAGATCGCGGCCATCAGGTTGGCCGCGTAGTGGGTGCGGAACGCTACCAGGCTGCCCCAGGCAGGGTCGCGCCGATCGCGGCGACCAGCCCGGCGTGGGCGTTGGAGGTGACCCGCTCGACCCAGAACAGGCTGCGAGCGGTCGGGTCACGGAAGAAACCCAGCCAGCCCGCGCCGTCCTCGGCGGAGCCGACCTGCAGGCCGAGGATCTCCCGATGCCCGTGGCAGCTGACACGAACACCGGGCCCAGGGTGTTCAGTTGAACGATTCCCCTGGTTGGAGGAACGGCGGGAGAATATGTAGCCTGGGCATTCAGCCGGAACCCGACCGGGAGTGGTATGTCCGATCTACTTGTCGACGAAAAGCTGTGGTTCCGGCGTTACCGCCCTTCCCCCACGGCCTCGGCCCGCTTGGTGTGCCTGCCCCACGCGGGCGGCTCGGCACCGTTCTTCCTCCCCGTCGCCTCCGCACTCGGTCCCGGTGTCGACGTCGTCGCCGTCCAGTACCCCGGCCGGCAAGACCGCCGGGCCGAACGGGCCCTCACGGACGTGGCGGCACTGGCCGAGCGGATCAGTGACCTGCTCCTGCGGCAGCCGCCGCTCCCGGTCACGTTCTTCGGCCACAGTCTGGGCGCCACGGTCGGCTTCGAGACCATCCGCCGGCTCGAGGCTGCCGGCCACCCGGTCACGCATCTGTTCGCCTCCGGCCGCCGCGCGCCGTCGGCCCACCGTGACGAGGCCGTGCACCTGCGGGACGACGATGGCATCGTCGCCGAGGTGCGCGGTCTCGGCGGCACTGCTTCGAGCATCCTCGACGACCAGGAGCTCATGCGGGCCGCCCTGCCGGCCTTGCGTGCGGACTACACGGCGGCGGAAACCTACCGATGCCCTCCCGAGGTGACCATCAGCTGCCCGGTCACCGTCCTGACCGGCGACGCCGACCCCCATACGACGTCGTCGGAGGCCCGGGCCTGGGAACGCCACACCAGCGGTGCGTGTGAAGTGCGCACCTACTCCGGCGGGCACTTCTTCGTCACCACCCGGGCGAACGAGATCACGGCCCTTCTCCGGCACCACTTCGCGGCGAGCGAGTCCAAGCCGCTCGTCCTTGACCGCCATCCGTGATCGTTCATCCGGGACAGCCCCCAACTCCGGCTCAGGGCTGACCCATTGTGTAGGGACGCCCGCGATGGCCTGGAGGCCCGGCTGGTATCCGTCCGAACTGTCGCCGCCGCTCTGGTAGCCGGGATGGGACATGACCCGTACCGGGACCACCACTCACGACGACCAGAGTCGGCGTGCTCATCGCATTGAGTGTGGTGTCTGCCGGACAGTAGGCGATGGAGTAGGAGATCTCCTCCGGCCGGCTCACGCTGCGACGGGCGAGGACCCAGTGGCGGCGGTCTGGCCGGTGCCAGGGCCGCACCTCAACCCGTGCCCAGTCGTAGATTCGCCGGCCGTGTGCGCCTTTGCCGCGGCGCTTCCCTTTCTGGCGAGGGAGGCCGGTGAGCAGGTCGCGGACGGGGTGGTCGATCGCCCAGCGGGTGACGGCCGTGTCGTGCCGAGTGGCGGCCATGATGTGGAAGACATCGCCCTGCTCCAGCTCGAAGCGCCGGCCCTTGCTGAAGCCGTAGGCGGCATCCGCGGTCACCCACCGGAACGGGATCTGGTCGGCGATCGCTCGGCCGACCATCACTTGGCCATGGCCACCTTCGTCTCAAAGCCGACCTTGTCACTGACGCCAGCCATACGAGTTGAATTGAGGTGCGGCCGCCGTCGAGTGTGCCGGCCGCGTGATTCAGGGCTCAGGTGGGGTTTTGCGCGACAGCCGTCACGACCAGCCCTTCTCTCACCGTCCAGCGTCCGACGAAGCCCTCGGGCGGCTTCTTCGCCGTGGCTCCGGTCGTGCGGGCAGAGGCGTGGCCGGAGGGGAGGATGAGGGCGGAGAAGGTCCGTTCCCGCGGGTGGAAGGTGAGCTCTGCGTCCTCGAAGGCGAGCCGGGACCGGGTCAGGGGGAACCAGGCCTTGTAGACCGACTCCTTGGCGGAGAACAGCAGCCTGTCCCAGCACACATCGGGATGAGAGTCGAGCAGCCGGGCCAGGTGCGTGCGCTCTACCGGGAGGGAGACGGCGTCCAACACACCGTCCGGGAGCGGGGCATGAGGCTCGGCGTCGATGCCGAGGGAGCCTATGACGCGTGCGTCGGCGACAGCGGCCGCCCGGTAGCCGTCGCAGTGCGTCATGCTGCCGACGACGCCCTCGGGCCACAGCGGAGCACCGTGCTCACCGCGCAGCAGCGGCACCGGCCCGTACCCGAGGCGTGCCAACGCGGAGCGCGCCAGGTGCCGGACGGTCGTGACTTCCAGACGCCGATTGGGCACCGCCTGCTCGACCAAGGACTCCTCCTCGGTGAGCAACACGGCGTCCGGTGGGTCTCCGAAGGCGACGTCGCAGTGCACCTCGGGGGGCAGTAGCTCATCGATCACCGGGCTCCCCCTCCACCGTGGGCTGCGGGCTCGGGCTGCGGAGCGGTGAGATCCGGCGCAGCAGGCCGTACGGGTGGCCGTGGCGTTGCCACTCGCGTGGGTAGCCGAGGGAGACCTCGTGGTGGGGGACGCCGTCGTGATGCGTGATGCGCGGGATGTGCAGATGTCCGTAGACGACGTGGGCGACATGGAAACGACGGTGCCAGTCGGCGGTCCGCGTCGTGCCGCACCACAAGGAGAGGTGCGGGAGGCGCAGCACCCTGGTCGGTTCCTGCACGAGGGGGTAGTGGTTGACGAGGACCAGCGGGACGTCGGGGTCGTCGGCCTCGGCCAGCCGTTGCTCGGTCGCGGTGACGCGGGCCTCGCACCAGGCTTCGCGACTGGGATACGGATCGGAGTGCAGGAGGTGCTCGTCGTTGAAGTAGACGCCGGTCTCGATCGCTGCCTGGCGGGCGCGCACCGGATCGGTCGCCCCTTCCGGGAGGAAGGAATAGTCGTAGAGGAGGAAGAGCGGGGCGATGCGCAGCGGAGTGCCCTCACCGGTCCACAGGGGATACGGATCCTCCGGCGTGGTAACTCCGAGGTCGCGGCACATGTCCACGAGCCGCTCGTAGCGGGCGACGCCGCGCAGTTGGACCGAATCGCCGGGATGAGTCCACAACTCGTGGTTGCCCGGCACCCAGATGACACGGGCGAAGCGGTCGGCCAGCTGCTCCAGCGTCCGGCCGATCTCGGCAGTCTGCTCGGCCACATCGCCGGCGACGATGAGCCAATCGTCCGGTGTCTCCGGCCGAAGGCGGTCGAGGAGCGGACGGTTGTTCTGCACGGAGGCATGCAGGTCGCTGACCGCGAAGAGTTGGCCTGCGCCGGGCCGTCTGAACATCCCCATAAGATCATCATATCGGCTCCGGACAAGGGGCAGGCCGAGGAAAACCGACATCAGGGCAAGCACCAGACCCACGGCGTGCCGGCCGAAATGGACCTGGTCGTCCACGCCGGAAATGGTTCCGCGCACAGCTCGACGCGATGCCGCCGTTCCGTCAGTCACCGGGCTGAACACTCAGCCCCACATCCGCAACACGCTCCGGGCCGCGCTCAACGTCGCCATCGCTCAGCAGGTCATGCGCGCCTTCAACCCGGCCGCTCACGTCGAGCTGCTGCCCGATACCAAGCCGAAGGCCCTTGTCCGGACCGAGGAGCGCATCGCTCGTTGGCAGGAGACCGGCAAGCGGCCGTCGCCAGTCATGGTCTGGACCCCGGAGCAGACCGTCGTCTTCCTCGACTTCGTCGCGGGCGACCGGCTGTACTTGCTCTGGCGACTCATTGCGTTTCGAGGTACTCGGCGAGGAGAAGCGCGCGGTGTCCGCTGGGAGGACCACTCCGCGCAGCACTGCTCGCTAGCCATCGCCACGCAGCTCGTCCAAGACGGCTGGGAGGTCCACGAGGGTGCGCCCAAGACCGACAGCGGCCTCCGGCTGATCGCCCTGGACGGCGAGACCAACGAGGGCATCCTCACGCACAAGGCTCTCCAGCAGACCGAGCGCGAGGCACGGGGTGAAGGCTGGCAGAACACCGGTCGTATCTTCACCCAGGAGGCGCCTCGTGGAGGCGGCCGGCCTGCCACCGATCCGCCTTCATGACCTCCGGCACGTCGCTGCGACGCTGATGCTCGCGGCGGGCGTCGACATCAAGGTCGTCTCGGAGACCCTCGGCCATTCGGACACGCGGATCACGCGGATCACGCGGATCACGCGGGACATCCAACAGTCGGTCCTCGACGACCTGGCACGTGACGCCGCCGAGAAGGTCGTACAGCTCGTACCTCATGCGCGTAAGGCTCTGGCGGCTGTTCCGGACGTCGTGCCGCAGGTAGACCCCGCGTCTGGTCCTCGACCGCGAGACGGATCCAAGCCCAGCGTTCGTCCTGCGTCCGCTGCAACCTGTCCTTGCCGCCGGGCCACTTCCAGCCGCTATGGCCCTTGATCCATTCCAGGGTGCGACGGGCCAACGAGAACGTCGCCACGCTCGTTGACCCGCCGTCGGTCGACGAGACCGAGGCGAACCCGTTCTCGCGGGACGAGTCCAAGGCCTTCCTCGCGGCAGCCGCGAAGCGCCCCTCGTTCATGCGTTGGGCCATCGGCGTCGGCATGGACTTCCGGCAGGGCGAAGCCCTGGGCCTGCGCTGGCATCACGTCGACCTGGACCAGGGGCTGTTCCACCCCGCCTGGCAGCTCCAGCGCCTCACCTGGAGGCACGGCTGCAAGAACGCGCACGCCTGCGGCGCCCGGCTGCATCGGTTCGAGCCCTGCACCACCGAGTGCTCGACCCACAAGGGCTACAAGCGGGGCTGCCCCCAGCCGTGCGCGAAGACCTGCCGCCGGCACGCCGGCACCTGCCCCGAGCGGAAGGGCGGCGGGCTGGCGTTCACCCGACCGAAGACGAAGAAGAGCCAGCAGCCCGTGCCGATCCCGCCGCCCTTCCTGCCCTACCTCCTGGAGCACCGGGCGAAGCAGGACGAGCAGCGGCAGGCCGCCGGGGAACTGTGGGAGGAGTGCGGCGCCGTGTTCACCCGTGCCGACGGCCGGCCGCTCGATCCCCGGGCCGACTGGGAGGAGTTCAAGGAGCTGCTGGAGGAGGCGGGGATCAGCGACCGCCGCCAGCACGACGGGAGCCGTCACACGGCCGGGACGATCCTCAACGAGCTGGGCATCGACATGCCCACCATCATGGAGATCCTCCGCCACACCCAGATCAGCCAGACGAGGCGGTACGTGAAGGGCCGCTCCGAGCTCTCCCGGGAGGCCATGCGCCGCATGGGCGAGGCGTTCATGCCTGGCCCCGATCCGCTGTCTGAGACCAGAACTGAGACCGAGAGCACCCGGGCCGCCCGCACACGGCGGCGGCGCAAGATTCGGTAAAAAGCAAAACCCCCAGGTCACGGCGAGTGAGTCCTGGGGGTTCTACAGAGCCGCCTTCGGGATTCGAACCCGAGACCTACGCATTACGAGTGCGTTGCTCTGGCCAGCTGAGCTAAGGCGGCACCGCTGGGAAGACAAGAATTTCCCTGGTGGGAGGCTCTCATCAGCAGCGGCGCCAAGTCTACAGGGTTAAACGGGGTGCCTCGAACAGGGTCCCTCGGCGGTGCCGTCGGCGCCGCCGACGGCGGGGGTCAGCACTTCTTCCCGTCCTGCGGAGCGGTGCCTTCCAGGAGGTAGCGGTTGATCGCCGAGTCGATGCAGTCGCTGCCCCGGCCGTACGCGGTGTGGCCGTCGCCGTCGTAGGTCAGCAGGACGCCCGAGTCGAGCTGGCCCGCCAGGGCCTTCGCCCACTTGTACGGGGTCGCCGGGTCGCGGGTGGTGCCGACCACCACGATCGGCGGGGCGCCCTTCGCGTGCAGCGCCTGGGCCGTGCCGGTGGCCTTCGTCGGCCAGTACCCGCAGTTCAGCGAGGCCCAGGCCAGGCCCGCGCCGAAGACCGGAGAGGCCTTCTCGAAGGAGGGCAGCGCCTTCTCGACCGCCTCGGGCCCGGCGAAGGCCGGGGGCTGGTCGAGGCAGTTGACGGCGGCGTTCGCCGACATGAGGTTGGCGTACTTGCCGTCCTGCTCGCGCTCGTAGTAGCTGTCGGCGAGCGCCAGCAGCCCGTTGCCGTCGTCTCCGTCGATGGCGGCCGTGAGCGCCTCTCGCAGCTGCGGCCAGGCGTTCTCGTCGTACAGGGCGGCGATCACCCCGGTCGTCGCCAGCGACTCGCCGAGCGCGGTGCGCGACCGGTCGGTCGTGGGGACCGGCTGGGCGTCGACCTTGCGGAAGAACTCCTTCAGGCGTTCCGCGATCTGCTCCGGGGTGCCCTTGCCGAGCGGGCAGTCGGTCTGCTTCGCGCAGTCCGCCGCGAAGGCCCGGAAGGCGGTTTCGAAGCCCTCCGTCTGGTCCCGGTTCAGATCGACCGCGGGCCGGGAGGGGTCCATCGCCCCGTCCAGCACCAGCCGTCCGGTCCGGCCCGGGAAGAGGTCGGCGTACGTCGCCCCGAGGAAGGTGCCGTACGAGGCTCCGACGTAGTTCAGCTTCTCGTCGCCCAGCGCCGCGCGCAGGACGTCCATGTCGCGGGCGGCGTCGACCGTGGAGACGTGCGGCAGGACCCGCTGCGAGTGCGTCTGGCAGGCGGCCGCGAACTCCTTGAAGGCGGCCACCAGCAGGGCCTGCTCCGCCGGCGTGTCCGGCGTCTGGTCCACCTGGGTGTACTTGTCCATGGCCGGGCCGTTCAGGCATTCCACGGGGCTGCTGCGGTCCACTCCGCGCGGGTCGAAGGAGACCATGTCGTACGCGGCACGCACCGGGGCCGGGTAGCCGATGCCCGCGTACGCCTGGAGGTAGCCGATGCCGGATCCGCCCGGGCCGCCCGGGTTCACCACGAGCGAGCCGAGCCGCTTGGCGGGGTCCGTGGCCTTGCGGCGGGACACCGCGATGTCGATGTCCCCGGCTCCGGGGTTCTCGTAGTCCAGCGGAACCTTCATGGTGGTGCACTCGAAGCCGGGCACACCGCACTCGCGCCAGGTCAGCTTCTGGTCGTAGTACGGGCGCAGCGCGGCCGGGACGGCGGTCGGCTCGGCCGACGGCGCCTCGGAGGCCCCGCCGGACGACGCGGCGGCACGGGGTGTTCCCGAACCGCCCGAGGTGCACCCGGAGAGCAGTAGCCCCGCAGCGGCGATCACGGTCCCGGTGGTGCGCAGCAGGCGACTGGTGTCCATTCCCGGAGCCTACGGCCTGCGGGCATGCCCGGGGCGGTCGTGCACGCGCCGGGCGGCGGGCGGCCGCCCGGGCACGGGGCGCCGCCCCGCACGGACCGGGGGCGTCTCCGGCCCGCCCCGCGGACCCCTCGAACGGGTGAGGCCGTCAACCGGAGGCGCAGCGCAAGCGCGTGTCAGCCCGCGCGCAGCGACATCGTCATCGCCTCGACGGCGAGCAGCGGGGCGACGTTGCGGTCCAGCGCCTGCCGGCAGGCGATGATCGCCTCGATCCTCCGCAGGGTGCGCTCCGGGCCCGACTCCCGGGCGATCCGGTCCAGGTCCTGCCGTATCTCCTCGTTCGCGATGGCCAGCGCGGAGCCGAGCTGGAGGGCCAGTACGTCCCGGTAGAAGCCGGTGAGGTCGGTCAGGGCCAGGTCGAGGCTGTCGCGCTGCGTACGCGTGCGCCGGCGCTTCTGCCGGTCCTCCAGCTCCTTCATCACGCCCGCCGTACCGCGCGGCATCCGTCCGCCCGTACCCGCTCCGGCGCCGAGCGCGGCGCGCAGCTCCTCGGTCTCCTTGGTGTCGACCTCTTCCGCGACCTGCTTGGCGTCCTCCGCGGCGGCGTCCACCAGCTCCTGCGCCGCCTTCAGGCAGTCGCCGACGTCGGCCACGCGCAGCGGCATCCGCAGGACGGTGGCGCGCCGCGAGCGGGCCGCCTCGTCGGTGGCGAGCCGCCGGGCCCGGTCGATGTGCCCCTGGGTCGCGCGGGCGGCGGCCTGCGCGACGGCCGGTTCGATGCCGTCGCGCCGCACGAGCACCTCGGCGACGGCGGACACCGACGGGGTGCGCAGCGACAGGTGCCGGCAGCGGGAGCGGATGGTGGGCAGCACGTCCTCCAGCGAGGGGGCGCACAGCAGCCACACGGTTCGCGGAGCGGGCTCCTCCACGCCCTTGAGCAGCACGTTTCCGGCGCCTTCCGTCAGCCGGTCGGCGTCCTCCAGGACGATGACCTGCCACCGTCCGACGGCCGGGGACAGCTGCGCCCGGCGCACCAGCGACCGGGTGTCCTTCACGCCGATGGACAGCTGATCGGTGCGGACGATCTCCACGTCCGCGTGCGTACCGATCACGGTGGTGTGGCAGCCGTCGCAGAACCCGCAGCCCGGCTCGCCGCCGAGGGCGCGGTCCGGGCTGGTGCACTGGAGCGCGGCCGCGAAGGCGCGGGCGGCGGTGGCCCGCCCCGAGCCGGGCGGACCGGTGAACAGCCAGGCGTGCGTCATCTTGGAGCCGGGCGGCGGCGGGTTCCCCGACTCGATGGCGGTGACCAGGGCGTCGGCGTCGACCGCGGCGGCGGCCAGCTGGGTCTGGATCCGCTCCTGTCCCACCAGGTCGTCCCATACGGGCATCCCGCCCACCGCCTTTCCCTCGCGTACCGTCCGTGCCGTCTGCTCACCCAGTGTGGCGGCTCCCACTGACAATCCCGGTCAGCCGGTCCCCACGACGGCCACGGCCGTCAGCACCCGCCGTACCCGTCACCGCCGCGGTCAGCGGCGGCGCGGCCCCCGGCCCTGGTCGTCCTCGTCGTCCCGGCGCCGTCCCAGCAGCTCGTCCGCCAGCGTCGGCAGATCGTCCAGCGGAGTCTCCTCCGCCCAGTCCGAGCGGGGCCTGCGCGGCCGGCCGTCCTGGGTGGCGTCGGTGACCAGCGGCAGTTCACGGGTCGCGTCGTTGCCCGAGTCGCGGAAGATGCCCGGCGGGACCCGGTCGGCCGGGTTCTCCTCGGGGCGCTGGGCCGTGGGCCGCGACGCGGAGTACGAGGCCCTGGGCGCGGCCGGCCGCGTCGGCGCCGCCTCGCCCGTGCCCGTGCCCGTGGGGCGTACGGGCGGCAGGACCGCCGTCTCGTCCGCCGGACCCGTCGCGCGGACGGGCGGCAGCACGGCCGTCTCGTCCGCCGGACCCGCCGCAGGATCGGCCTTCGGCACCGGGACCGTCTGGGTGACGTCGTCCGGCTGCACGACCCGCTTGACGACCGGAGTCTCGATCGTGACGGCCTCGTCGTGGTGCGGTTCCTTGCGCAGGTCGGCCTTGGGAGCAGCCTCCCCGGCGACGGGCGCAGCGGCAGGAGCGGCAGCAGGGGCCGCCGCGGGAGCCGTCGGGGCAGCGGGCGCAGCCGCCGCCACGGACGCCGAAGCAGCCGCCACCGAGGCGGCCGCAGCCGCGGCGGCAGCGGACTTCGCCGCCGCCTCCGCCGCCGAGGCCTCGGCCAGCCGCCGCGCCTCCTCGGCCTTCAGCAGGGCCTCCTCGGCCCGCCGCTGCTTCTCCAGCCGGCGCTCTTCGGCCTCGGCGTGCAGCCGGGCCTCCTCCTCCGCCTGCTTGCGCAGCCTCTCCTGCTCCACCGCGCGGGCCTTCTCCTCGGCCTCCAGCCGCAGCCGCTCGGCCTCGGCCCGCTGTCGGGCCTCCTCCTCGGCGCGCAGCCGGGCTTCCTCCGCCTCGCGGGCGGCCTCGGCCTCGGCCGCGATCCGGGCCTCCTCGGCCTCGCGGGCCTTGCGGGCCTCCTCTTCGGCCAGCAGCCGGGCTTCCTCCGCCTTGCGCGCGGCCTCTTCCTCGGCCTTGCGCTTGGCCTCCTCGATGGCGAGCCGGCGGGCCTCCGCCTGCGCGGCCACCTCTGCCTCCGACAGCGGGAGCATCCGGTCCAGGCGGTGGCGCACGACGGTGCTGACCGACTCCGGGTCCTGGCCCGCGTCGACCACCAGGTAGCGACCGGGGTCGGCCGCGGCCAGGGTCAGGAATCCGGCCCGCACCCGCTGGTGGAACTCCGCCGGCTCCGACTCCAGCCGATCCGGCGCCTCCGTGAACCGCTCCCGGGCCGTCTCCGGCGACACGTCGAGCAGCACGGTCAGATTCGGTACCAGTCCGTCGGTGGCCCAGCGCGAGATACGGGCGATCTCGGTCGGGGACAGGTCCCGGCCGGCGCCCTGGTAGGCCACCGAGGAGTCGACGTAGCGGTCGGTGATGACCACCGCGCCGCGCTCCAGGGCGGGCCGGACGACGGTGTCCACGTGCTCGGCACGGTCGGCCGCGTACAGCAGGGCCTCGGCGCGGTTCGACAGGCCGGCGGAGGACACGTCGAGCAGGATCGAACGCAGCCGCTTGCCGACCGGGGTGGCCCCGGGCTCGCGCGTGACGACGACCTCGTGGCCCTTCGCCCGTATCCAGTCGGCCATGGCCTGCACCTGGGTGGACTTGCCGGCGCCGTCGCCGCCCTCCAGGGCGATGAAGAACCCGGCGTCGGACGCGGCCTGGACCGGCTCCCCGCCGCGCAGCGCCTCGCGCAGGTCGCGGCGCAGCGGTACGCCGCTGCGGTCGTCGGCCTTGGCCAGGACGATGACGGCGACCGGCAGCAGCAGGGCGCCGGCCAGCATCAGCGTGAAGGCCGCGCCGCCGTGGGCGAAGACGACCTCGCCGGCGGCCAGCCGGTGCGGTCCGATCAGGGCGGCCAGCAGCGGGGCGGCGACGGCTCCGACGGCCACGGCGACCCGGACGACGGCCTGCAGGTGCTCGGTGACCCGGGCCCGGCGGAACTCCTCGGTCTCCTGGTCGAGCAGCGTGTGCCCGGTGTTCGCGGCGACGCCCGCGGCGGTGCCGGCGAGCAGCGAGAGGAACACCACCGTCGAGGTGTCCGGAACCAGCCCGGTCAGCAGCAGCGCCAGCCCGGCCACCCCGACGGCCAGCGCCAGCAGGCGGCGCCGGGACAGGGAGGGAAGCACCTTGCCGGCCTGGGTGGCGCGGATGCCGAGGGCGGTACCGCCCAGCAGGGCCAGTACGAACAGCGAGAACGCGGCCGCTCCGCCCCCCAGGTCGGTGGCGTGCAGGACGGCCACGGCGGCGGCGGAGGCGATGGCTCCGGCGACGGCGGCGCAGACGAGGACGAACAGCGGGATGGCCCCGGTCCGCCCCTTCTCCGGCCGGTCCCCCGCCTTGGGGGCGCGCAGGCCCTCCAGCGGGGAGCGCGGACGCGGGGTCTTCGTTCCGGGCAGCACCAGCGGGAGCAGCAGCGATACGGAGGCCGCGAAGAGACCGGAGGCCACGTACGAGCCGAGGGCGGCCTGGTTCTCGGCGAACCAGCCGATGCCGAGGCCGAGGGCCTTGCCGATCAGCGTCGAGGCGAGCAGTGCGGCCGCGGCGATCGGCAGGGCGGCGAAGGCGGTGCGCAGGTTCAGCCGGCGCAGTGCGTCGAGGTGGTCGGGCAGCGGCCGTACGGTCGCCCCTTCCGGCGGCGGCGTCGGCAGCAGGCCGGGCGCGGCGCTGTCCTTGGCCAGCCCCCACATCCGCTCGGCGGCGCCGGAGACGAAGACGGTGGCGAGCAGGGCGGTCAGCGCGTGCGGGCCGATCCAGTCGAGCCACAGCGGGGCGACGACGAAGAGGCCGAGCCGGAGCCCGTCGGCGCCGATCATCGTCCAGCGGCGGTCCAGCGTGCCGCCGGGGGCGGTGAGCTTGGCCAGGGGCCCGAGGAGGACCGCGCCGAAGAGGACGGTGGACACCACGCGGACGCCGAAGACGGCGGCCACGGCGAGGGCCCAGCCGGTGTAACCACCGCCGAAGGGCTCCTGGTCCACGGCCGCCTGGAAGACCAGCAGCACCAGGACCAGCAGGGCGAGGGCATCGCCGATGCCGCTCACCAACTGCGCGCTCCACAGACGGCGCAGCCCGGGGGTGCGCAGCAGAGCGCGCACCGCGCGCTCGCGGGAGTCCGCGGCGAGGGCTTCGTCGTAGGTGGGGGCGGTGTCGGCGGTGGCGGTCACGACCGTTGGCTGCTCGGCTCGCGTCATCCGCCCAGCCTATCCGCTGTGCTGGGCGGGTGCGGAGGCCTGTGGACAAGGTCCGGTGTGACCCCCGACCCACCGCGCGGGGCTCCGCCCCAGACCCCGGTCCTCAAACGCCGGACGGCTGAAACAAGCAGGGCCCGTGCACAAGTGCACGGGCCCTGCCGGTGACTACTCGTCCGCCGGAGCGGCCGCCGCCGTCTTCTTGGCGGTCGTCTTCTTGGCGACAGTCTTCTTGGCCGTCGCCTTCTTGGCCGTCGTCGTCTTCTTGGCGGCAGCGGTCTTCGTCGCCGTCGCCTTCTTCGCCGGGGCCTTCTTCGCGGGAGCCTTCTTGGCCGTCTTCTTCACCGGGCCCTTGGCGCGCTTCTCAGCGAGCAGCTCGTAGCCCCGCTCCGGCGTGATCGTCTCGACGTCGTCGTCCCGCCGCAGCGTCGCGTTCGTCTCGCCGTCCGTCACGTACGGGCCGAACCGGCCGTCCTTGACGACCACCGGCTTCTCGCTGACCGGGTCGGTCCCCAGCTCCTTCAGCGGCGGCTTCGCGGCCGCGCGCCCCCGCTGCTTCGGCTGCGCGTAGATCGCGAGCGCCTGCTCCAGGGTGATGGCGAACAGCTGGTCCTCGGTCTCCAGCGACCGCGAGTCCGTGCCCTTCTTCAGGTACGGGCCGTAGCGGCCGTTCTGCGCGGTGATCTCCGCGCCCTCCGCGTCCACGCCGACGACCCGGGGAAGGGACATCAGACGCAGGGCGTCCTCGAGGGTGACCGTGTCCAGGCTCATCGACTGGAACAGCGAGGCCGTCCGCGGCTTGACCGCGTTCTTGCCCGTCTTCGGCGTGCCCTCGGGCAGGATCTCCGTCACGTACGGCCCGTAGCGGCCGTCCTTCGCGACGATCTCGTTCCCGCTGATCGGGTCCTTGCCGAGCGCGAACTCGCCGCTCGGCTTCGCGAAGAGCTCCTCCGCGTACTCGACCGTCAGCTCGTCGGGGGCCAGCTCCTCCGGGACGTCGGCCCGCTGGTGGCCCTCGGCGTCCTTCTCGCCGCGCTCCACGTACGGCCCGTAGCGGCCCACGCGCAGCACGATGTTCTCGCCGACGGGGAAGGAGGAGATCTCCCGGGCGTCGATCGCGCCCAGGTCGGTCACCAGCTCCTTCAGACCGCCGAGCGCGTCACCGTCGGCCGGCACGACCTCGGTCGCGTCCTCCGCGCCGAAGTAGAAGCGCTTGAGCCACGGCACGGACTGGGCCTCGCCCCGCGCGATGCGGTCGAGGTCGTCCTCCATCTTGGCGGTGAAGTCGTAGTCGACGAGCCGCCCGAAGTGCGTCTCCAGCAGGTTGACCACGGCGAACGACAGGAAGGACGGCACGAGCGCCGTGCCCTTCTTGAAGACGTACCCGCGGTCCAGGATCGTGCCGATGATCGACGCGTACGTCGACGGGCGGCCGATCTCCCGCTCTTCCAGCTCCTTGACCAGCGAGGCCTCGGTGTAGCGGGCCGGCGGCTTGGTCGCGTGGCCGTCGACCGTGATCTCCTCGGCCGACAGCGCGTCGCCCTCGGCGACCTGCGGGAGGCGCTTCTCACGGTCGTCGAGCTCGGCGTTCGGGTCGTCCGCGCCCTCGACGTAGGCCTTCATGAAGCCGTGGAAGGTGATCGTCTTGCCGGACGCGCTGAACTCGGCGTCACGGCCGTCCGCCGACCGTCCGCCGATCTTCACGGTCACCGAGTTGCCGACCGCGTCCTTCATCTGGGAGGCGACGGTGCGCTTCCAGATGAGCTCGTACAGCCGGAACTGGTCGCCGGTCAGACCGGTCTCGGCCGGAGTGCGGAAACGATCACCCGAAGGACGGATCGCCTCGTGCGCCTCCTGCGCGTTCTTGACCTTGCCCGCGTAGGTGCGCGGCTTCTCCGGCAGGTACTCGGCCCCGTAGAGCTGCGTGACCTGCGCACGCGCCGCCGACACCGCGGTGTCGGAGAGCGTCGTGGAGTCGGTACGCATATAGGTGATGAAGCCGTTCTCGTACAGCTTCTGCGCCACCTGCATCGTCGCCTTCGCACCGAAGCCGAGCTTGCGCGAGGCCTCCTGCTGGAGCGTCGTCGTACGGAACGGGGCGTACGGGGAGCGGCGGTACGGCTTGGACTCGACGGACCGGACGGCGAACGAGGTCTCCGCCAGCGCGGCGGCCAGCGCCCGCGCGTTCGTCTCGTCGAGGTGCAGCACCTCGCTCTTGAGCTGCCCGGTCGAACCGAAGTCGCGGCCCTGCGCGACGCGCTTGCCGTCCACCGTGTTCAGGCGGGCGACCAGCGTGGAGGGGTCGGAGGCGTCACCGGCGCGGCCGGTGGCGAAGGTGCCGGTCAGGTCCCAGTACTCGGCCGAGCGGAAGGCGATGCGCTCGCGCTCCTTCTCGACCACCATGCGGGTGGCCACCGACTGGACGCGGCCCGCCGACAGCTTCGGCATGACCTTCTTCCACAGGACCGGCGAGACCTCGTAGCCGTAGAGGCGGTCGAGGATGCGGCGGGTCTCCTGGGCGTCGACCATGCGCTGGTTGAGCTCGCGCGGGTTGGCGACGGCGTCGCGGATCGCGTCCTTGGTGATCTCGTGGAAGACCATCCGGTGGACGGGGACCTTGGGCTTGAGGACTTCCTGCAGGTGCCACGCGATGGCTTCGCCCTCGCGGTCCTCATCGGTGGCGAGGAAGAGTTCGTCGGACTCGGCCAGCAGCTCCTTGAGCTTCCTGACCTGGGCCTTCTTATCGGCGTTGACGACGTAGATCGGCGCGAAGTCGTGCTCGACGTCCACACCGAGACGGCGGACCTCACCGGTGTACTTGTCGGGAACCTCGGCCGCGCCACTCGGGAGGTCGCGGATGTGCCCGACGCTCGCCTCGACGACGTATCCCGGGCCGAGATAGCCCTTGATCGTCTTCGCCTTGGCAGGGGACTCGACGATGACGAGTCGGCGGCCGCCCTTTGCGGTCTCGCTAGTCGGGGACAACTTGGCTCTTCTCTCCGGTCGGCACTCGGTCGCAGTACGGCGACGCTGCGGAGTGTGACGGTACAACCCGCCCCCGTGTCAAACGGCAGAAGCCCGCAACGGCCACTCGAACGGTAACCCGACAAGTGCCATTTCTGCCGCCCGGATGCCGCGCCGGGCCCTCCGCACTCACCGGGCAGAGTGGCCGAAGGGCCGTCTGGCCCCGCCCCGGGACCCCGCTTCACGTCGCGCTTTACGGTCCTGCGCACATTCCGGACGAGCGGAGGAAACCCGGCGCGCCGCCGGACGTGAGCGACATCCGGCCGATTCCGCGGCCGCGACTCCCGAGCCCCGCCCCCGCCGGACCGAAGCACCCGCCACCACCAGGGGCGACACCACCCCGACCGTCAGGGGCCCGACTGCCGCGGAGCCCCCGGTCCCGTGAGCTTCGCCTCATGGAGCCCCCGGCCTCGCGGCCGGCCTCACAGCCGTCCGAGGCACCAGACCCCGAGGGCGAGCGAGGCCCCGCCGGCGAGCAGGGCCAGTGGTACGGCCACGACGGGGCGCACGCCCTCGGCCACCGGCGCGCCGCGTGGGGCGCGCGCCCCCGTCCAAGCCAGCAGAGCGGCCCCGAACAGCAGGAACACGGCCGCCGCGAAGATCGCCGGACCGTGCTCCATGCCGTTCACCTCATCCCCCGGGCCGCTCTCGGGATCCCCCCGGATCCCGCTGACGGGAGGATTTCAGCCGGGGGGAGACAGCAGACGAACCCGGGGTTACATCCCGGCTCCGACTGCGCGGCTTCCCGGCTTCCCTGCTTCCCGACTACTCGGCGGCCCGCGCCCCCGCTTCCGCTTCCGCCGCGGTCAGCGGCTCCAGGAACCCCTGCTCCACCAGCATCCGGATCGCCTCGGGCGTCCGGTCCCGCAGGACCACCGGGTCCTCTTCCACCAGCTGGGCGATGGCGTCCAGAATCCGCCCCGCGCTCAGTGATCCGTCACACACCCCGGCGAAGCCGGCCCCGACCGTGTCGACCTTGGTGGCGCGCCGCATGCCCCGGTTCTGCCGGAGCACGACGTGTTCCGGATCCTCCGCGCCGGGCGCGCCGACCTGCTCCTGCACGACCTCCTCGGTCAGCCGGAAGTAGCCCGCGAGCAGGGCCGCGTCATCGTGGTCGCGCAGGTAGTCCTGGCGCGCGAAGTGCGCCAGGACGGCTTCCCCGAGCGGCTGTTCCACCGAGTGCGGCCACTCCTCGACCACGATCGACGGCTCGGCCGCGTCGCTGCGCCGCAGCGTGATCCAGCCGAAGCCGACCGCCTTGGTCTTGCGCGCTTCGAACTCGTCCAGCCAGTCCTCGTACCGCTGTTCGTACTCGGCGGGGTCGGTGCGGTGATCGCCCGCGTCGCGCAGCCACAGCTCCGCGTACTGCGTCACGTCCTGCACGTCGCGCTGCACGATCCAGGCGTCGCAGCCGCGCGGCACCCAGGCCCGTACCCGGTCGTGCCAGTCCTCGCCGTCCACGTGCTGCCAGTTGCCCAGGAACTGCGCGAATCCGCCCGGGTTGAGCCGGGCTCCGGCCTCCTGGACCAGGGTCCGGCACAGGTCGTCGCCGCCCATCCCGCCGTCCCGGTACGTCAGCCGGGCTCCGGGCGAGATCACGAAGGGCGGATTCGACACGATCAGGTCGTACGTGGCCGCGCCGACCGGCTCGAACAGCGACCCGGTGAGCAGCTCCGCCTCGGGGGCCCCCGACAGCGCCAGCGTCAACCGGGTGAATTCCAGGGCCCGCGGGTTGACATCGGTCGCCGTGACCCGGGTCGCGTGCTGGGCGGCGTGCAGCGCCTGGATCCCGGATCCGGTGCCGACGTCGAGCGCCGAGCCGACCGGGATGCGGATGGTGATCCCGGCCAGGGTCGTGGAGGCGCCGCCGACACCGAGCACCACACCCTCCTCGCGGCTGCCGATCCCGCCGGCCCCGCCGACGGCGCAGCCGAGGTCGGAGACGATGAACCAGTCCTCGCCGTCCGGACCGCCGTACGGGCGCACGTCCACGGTGGCGTGCACCTCGTCGCCCTCGCGCCGCAGCCAGCCGTCGGCCAGCGCCGCGTCGACGGGCAGGGCCGTCGCGGCATGCACGTACGGCACCGGCTGCCGCAGCAGGAACAGCCGGGTCAGGCTCGCGAGCGGCCCGTCGCCGCGGCTCCGCACGGCGCGCAGGGCGGGGACCGTCTCGCTGCGGGCCAGCGCGGCGTACGCCGGGGCACCGAGCAGGTCGAGCAGGCCGTCGGCGGTGAAGCCCGCGGCGAGCAACGCGGCGCGGAGCTCGGCCGCGCGGGCCGACGAGGGGAGGCGGGCGGGCAGACCGGGAGGAAGGCTGGTGGTACTCACCCGCCCATTGTGGCCGCTGCCGCCGCCATTGCCCGCGCCACACGGCCTGCGGCGCGGGCACCCGTCGCCTTCGGGAGCTCCCGCCCGGGGGCCGCACCCCGGAACGGGCCCCGACCGGGCGCAGCTCCGTACGGCCCGGGCCGTCCCCGGACATGCGCCGGGGCGGCCGGGTCCCGAAGGATCCCGGCCGCCCCGGTGGTCGCGGCGCCGCCGGCAAGGCGGCGGCCCGCGCTGGAACTTCTAGAGGTTCAAGAACTTCTGGAACCTCTAGAACTTCTAGGACTTCGCCGGCGACGGAGTCGTCACCTGGCAGCCCTTCTGGCTGTTCATCGCCTTGTCCAGCCCGCCCGCCTTGAGCTGGTCGAGGGCTTCCTTGCCGCCCTTGGTCGCTTCCTCCAGACCGCCCGCCACCTCCTTGAGGCCCTCGGCGAACTTGCCCTGGTCCTTGGCGTCGAGGGCGTCCATCTTCGTCTTCAGGGCGGTGTAGCCCGCAGACGTCGACTCGAAGCCCATGACCGCGGCGGCCTGGGTCTTCTCGCCGTCCTTGACGGGCGGAACTCCCGCGCCCGTGAGGGCCGTACCCATCGCCTTGTACGACTCGGACATGGTCCCGAAGGCCGCCGAGTCGGTCGCCTGGACCTCTTCTGGCTTACTGCTCTCGGTCGCCACCCGCTTGATGTCGGCGTTCGCCTTCTCGATCTTCTCGAGCTCGGGCTGCCAGCTGTCGCAGACCTTCTTGGCCCAGGCGTCGGTCTTCTTGTCGCCGTCGTCCCCGCCGCAGCCGGACAGGACGAGCATCAGCACCGCAGCGCCCGATACCGCGGCCGCAAGCTTCTTGTTCACCGGATTGGTCCCTTCGAAGGCTCTCGGCCCGGAAGATACACGCCCACCATCCGGGAAACGCAAAGGCGGACGGACGGCGCGTCAGTCCGCGCCCCCCGTCCGCCGTTCGGGCGTACGGTCGAGTCGGGCCGGGTCAGGCCCTCAAGAGCCGTCGTCAGCCCCGCGAGAGCCGTCTCAGGAGGAGACCGCCGCCGCCGGGTCGCCCTGCTGGCCCACCCGTTCCGCGGTCGCGCCCTCGCCCGCCCCGTCGTCGCCCACGGAGATGCCGCGGCGCTTGGAGACGTACACGGCGCCGACGATGACGCCGATCGCGAGGATCGCGACGATCGCCCGTACGGTCGGGCTGGCGTCCGCGCCGTAGCTGAACTGCACGATCGCGGGGGCGATCAGCAGCGCCACCAGGTTCATGACCTTGAGCAGCGGGTTGATGGCGGGACCGGCGGTGTCCTTGAACGGGTCGCCGACGGTGTCGCCGATGACGACCGCCTCGTGGGCCGCACTGCCCTTGCCTCCGTGGTGCCCGTCCTCGACGAGCTTCTTCGCGTTGTCCCACGCGCCACCGGAGTTGGCGAGGAAGACCGCCATCAGGGTGCCGGTGCCGATCGCGCCGGCGAGGAAGGAACCGAGGGCTCCGACGCCGAGCGTGAACCCGACGGCGATCGGGGTGAGGACGGCGAGCAGCCCCGGCGTGGCGAGTTCGCGCAGCGCGTCCTTGGTGCAGATGTCCACGACGCGCCCGTACTCGGGCTTCTCGGTGTAGTCCATGATCCCGGGGTGCTCCCGGAACTGGCGGCGCACCTCGTAGACCACCGCGCCGGCCGAACGGGACACCGCGTTGATGGCGAGGCCCGAGAACAGGAACACGACGGCCGCGCCCAGGATCAGCCCGACCAGGTTGTTGGGCTGGGCGATGTCCAGGCTGAGGTTCATCTCCCCGGCCGTCTTGACGCCGACTTCCTTCACCGCGCCCGCGATGGCGTCGTTGTACGAGCCGAAGAGCGCGGCCGCGGCGAGCACGGCGGTGGCGATGGCGATGCCCTTGGTGATGGCCTTGGTGGTGTTGCCCACCGCGTCCAGGTCGGTCAGCACCTGCGCGCCGGCGCCCTCGACGTCCCCGGACATCTCCGCGATGCCCTGGGCGTTGTCGGAGACCGGGCCGAAGGTGTCCATGGCGACGATGACGCCGACGGTGGTGAGCAGGCCGGTGCCGGCCAGCGCCACGGCGAAGAGCGCCAGCATGATCGAGGTGCCGCCGAGCAGGAACGCCCCGTACACGCCGAGGCCGATGAGCAGCGCCGTGTAGACGGCGGACTCCAGGCCGACCGAGATGCCGGCGAGCACGACCGTGGCGGCGCCCGTCAGGGAGGACTTGCCGATGTCCCGGACGGGACGGCGGTTGGTCTCCGTGAAGTAGCCCGTGAGCTGCTGGATCAGGGCGGCGAGCACGATGCCGATGGCGACGGCGACCAGCGCCAGGATCCGCGGGTCGCCGGAGTGCCCGGAGATCGCGGCGTCGTCGACACCGACGAGCTCCTTGTAGGTGCCCGGCAGGTACGCGTAGACGGCGATCCCGACGAGGACCAGCGAGATGGCGGCGGAGATGAAGAAGCCGCGGTTGATGGCGGTCATTCCGCTGCGGTCGGTACGGCGCGGGGAGACCGCGAAGATGCCGATCATCGCGGTGACGACCCCGATGGCGGGGACGATCAGCGGGAAGGCCAGGCCCAGGTCGCCGAAGGCGGCCTTGCCGAGGATGAGGGCCGCCACGAGGGTGACGGCGTACGACTCGAAGAGGTCGGCGGCCATTCCCGCGCAGTCTCCGACGTTGTCGCCCACGTTGTCGGCGATGGTCGCGGCATTGCGCGGGTCGTCCTCCGGAATGCCCTGCTCGACCTTGCCGACCAGGTCGGCGCCGACGTCGGCGGCCTTGGTGAAGATGCCGCCTCCGACACGCATGAACATCGCGATGAGCGCGGCGCCGAGGCCGAAGCCCTCCAGGACCTTGGGCGCATCGGCGGCGTAGACGAGCACGACGCAGGACGCGCCGAGCAGGCCGAGGCCGACGGTGAACATGCCCACCACGCCGCCGGTGCGGAACGCGATCCGCATGGCCTTGTGGGAGACCTCGGTCAGGTCCTTGGCGGGCTCGCCCTCTCTGGGGGTGGCCTCGCGCGCGGCGGCGGCGACGCGGACGTTGGCACGGACCGCGAGGCGCATGCCGATGTAGCCGGTGGCGGCCGAGAAGATGGCGCCGACGAGGAAGAAGGCGGAACGTCCCGCGCGCTGCGTCCAGTCGTCGGCGGGGAGCAGGAACAGCAGGAAGAACACGACGACGGCGAAGATGCCGAGCGTGCGGAGCTGCCGGCCGAGGTAGGCGTTGGCGCCTTCCTGGACGGCGGCGGCGATCTCCTTCATGGAGTCGGTTCCCTCGTCGGCGGCGAGGACCTGGCGGACCAGGATCTGCGCGACGACGAGCGCGGCGATGGCCACGGCCGCAATGACGATCACGATGAGCCGATTGTCATCCGTGAGTACTGCGGATGCCAGGTCTGTGGTGCGACCCGGCGCGATAGGGGTGAAGAGCCCCGTCATTCGTCCTCCTTGACGTGATGAGCTCAAGATGTGGACGGATTGTAGGGAGCGGGACCAGATCAAAACAGTACGCAGGAAGCGGAATTGGCCCGCACTTGCTCCTCACCAATAGATCTGGTCACTCCATTACCCTCGAAAGTGGTAATGGGGCAAAAGCGTTGACGCTTGATCACCGATCCGGAAATCCGCCGGAGAACGATCACGGAATTGATCTAGAGGCACACAAAAGGCCCTGCTCGGCAGGGCCTTGAATAAGATCAGAAGATACGTCGGCACGCGCGGGGGAACATCATCGGTGCCCACACCAAGGCGCCTCCGACGCCTTGCCGGCACCCGCCCGGTCCCCCGTCGCCAGACGACCGGACGCCGAGAACCGCCCGCCGCAGAGCCCGACCGGGACACGAAACAGACGGGAAAGCACCAAACCCACGGGGCGGGACGAGAACCCGCCGTGCCCCACGAGAACCCGCCGTAGCCCCACGAGAACCCGGCGGCCCCAGGAGAACCCGCCGACCCAAGGAGACCCCACCGGGGCCACGAGGGCCGGGGCAGCACGAAAACCCCCCGGTCGGCACAGGGCCACCCGGCGGGTACGTAGCGGTCGGTCAGCGCCCCGTGACCGGCGGCGGTCGAGCCGGAGCCCGCCGACCCGGAGCGGGCGGGGCAACCGCCGGCTACGGCAGTTCGGAGGCCCCCGACACGGGCCAGCTCATCCGGATGGTCCCGCCGGTTTCCCCGCTGATGACCTCGACGTCGTCGACCAGGCCGCTGATCACGGCAAGGCCCATCTCGTCCTCGCCCTCGGTGTCGGGGTCCAGGACGGCGTCTATCCCGGGCACGGCGGCAGCCGTGCCGCCGGCCGGTCCGGGCACTTCGTCGCTGACCTCGATGGAGAACACCTTCTCCTCTTCGGTCAGCACCACCCGGACGGGCGCGGTCAGCCCGTTGGTGCGATGCAGTCCGACGGCACGCGAACAGGCCTCGCCCACGGCGAGGCGGACCTCGTCGAGGACGGCTTCCTCCACACCGGCCCGCCGCGCCACGGCGGCCGCGACCAGGCGGGCCGTCCGGACGTGTTCGGGCTGGGCGCTGAAGCGCAGTTCAACGGTGGCCATGCGCGTCCCCCTCGGACTACGGGCGTGCCTTACAGGGGCCCGGACCGCTTGTGGCCCGGTACCCCCCGCTCCATCATCGGCCGTTTCGCCGCCGAGCGCCGTCAGTCGGTGGCGTTGACGGCGTCTTCCACCGAGTTGTGGATCGGAAACACCTTGGTCAGGCCGGTGATTCGGAAGATCTTCAGGATGCGCTCCTGGTTGCACACCAGACGCAGCGAGCCCTCGTGCGCGCGGACGCGCTTGAGGCCTCCCACGAGCACACCAAGTCCGGTGGAGTCGAGGAAGTCCACTCGCTCCATGTCGACAACCAAGTGGTAGCTGCCGTCGTTCACCAACTCGACCAACTGCTCGCGCAGCTTGGGCGCGGTATACACATCAATCTCGCCACCGACCTCCACGACCGTACGGTCGCCGACAGTGCGAGTCGACAGGGACAGGTCCACGGATCCTCCAGCACCTTGCTATCGAGCGGCGCCCCCCAGGGGCCTCCCCAACCCGGAGGTAGGAGAGGGATTGGCTGCCGCGATGGCATTCAATCACTTACCGGCAGGCGCGCACGACGCCTTCCGACCATTGTCCCGCACGCCGGTGACACACTCGGTTCCAATGGCCAACACTCACCGTCCCGGTCCGCCCACGGCACCCGAGGACGTCAGACCCACCCCCGGCACGGTTCTGGACCGGCTGTCACGGGGGCCTTCCCGCACTGCGCGCATCACCCATACGGAGCACTTGCCCCCTCGGGAGGGTCGTCATGCGGTCTGGCCCGATCGCATCCGAACTGATGTCGTAGCCGCAATTCAGGCCGCCGGGATCGACCATCCGTGGGAACACCAGGCCGCGGCCGCCGAGCACGCCCTCGACGGGGAGTCCGTGGTCGTCGCCACGGGCACCGCCTCGGGCAAGTCCCTGGCCTACCTCGCGCCCGTGCTCTCCGCCCTCGCCGACGGGGCCGAGGCGCCCAACGGCCGGGGCGCGACCGCCCTGTACCTGGCCCCGACCAAGGCCCTGGCCGCCGACCAGCGCCGCGCCGTACGGGAACTGGCCGGCCCGCTCGGAAACGCCGTCCGGCCCGCCGTCTACGACGGAGACACCCCGTTCGAGGAACGCGAGTGGGTGCGCCAGTACGCGAACCTCGTCCTCACCAACCCCGACATGCTGCACCGCGGGATCCTCCCGGCCCACCCGCGCTGGTCCTCCTTCCTGCGGGCCCTGCGCTACGTGGTCATCGACGAGTGCCACACCTACCGGGGCGTCTTCGGCTCCCACGTGGCCCAGGTCCTGCGGCGGCTGCGCCGGCTGTGTGCCCGCTACGGCGCCGATCCCGTGTTCCTGCTGGCCTCCGCCACCGCGAGCGACCCGGCGACCGCCGCGTCCCGGCTGACGGGCCTGCCGGTGGTGGAGGTGTCCGACGACGCCTCCCCGCGCGGCGAGGTCGTCTTCGCCCTGTGGGAGCCGCCCCTGACCGAGCTCAAGGGCGAGCGGGGCGCCCCCGTACGCCGCACGGCCACCGCCGAGACCGCCGATCTGCTCACCGACCTGGTCGTCCAGGGCGTCCGCACGGTCGCCTTCGTCCGCTCCCGGCGCGGCGCCGAGCTGATCGCGGTGATCGCCCAGGAGAAGCTCGCCGCCGTGGACCGCTCCCTGCCCCGGCGGGTCGCGGCCTACCGCGGCGGCTACCTGCCCGAGGAGCGCCGCGCCCTGGAGCGGGCCCTGCACTCCGGCGACCTGCTCGGCCTGGCCGCGACGACCGCCCTGGAGCTGGGCGTGGACGTCGCCGGCCTGGACGCCGTCCTGATCACCGGCTACCCGGGCACCCGCGCCTCCCTGTGGCAGCAGGCCGGCCGGGCCGGACGCTCGGGCCAGGGCGCGCTGGCCGTCCTGGTCGCCCGCGACGACCCGCTGGACACCTACCTGGTCCACCACCCCGAAGCCCTGTTCCGGCAGCCCGTGGAGGCCACGGTCCTGGACCCCGACAACCCGTACGTCCTGGCCCCGCACCTGTGCGCGGCCGCGGCCGAGCTGCCCCTCACGGAGCCCGACCTCGACCTCTTCGGCCCGGCGGCGCGCGACCTCCTCCCCCAGCTCGAAGCGGCGAAACTGCTGCGCCGCCGGGCCACGGCCTGGCACTGGACCCGCCGGGAACGGGCCTCGGACCTCACCGACATCCGGGGCGGCGGCGGACGCCCGGTCCAGATCGTCGAGGCCGCCACGGGCCGCCTGCTGGGCACGGTCGACGAGGAGGCCTCCCACACCGCCGTCCACGACGGGGCGGTCCACCTCCACCAGGGCCGCACGTACCTGGTGAAGCACCTGGACCTGGAGGACTCGGTCGCGCTGGTCGAGGAGTCGAACCCGCCGTTCTCCACGACCGCCCGCGACACCACCGCCATCTCGATCCTGGAGACCGAGACGGAGATCCCCTGGGGCCGGGCCCGGCTCTGCTTCGGCTCGGTGGAGGTCACCAACCAGGTGGTCTCCTACCTGCGCCGCAAACTGATCACCGGCGAGGTGCTCGGCGAAGCCAAACTGGACCTGCCGCCCCGCACCCTGCGCACCCGGGCCGTGTGGTGGACGGTCACCGAGGACCAGCTCGACGAGGCCCGGATCAACCCGGAGATCCTCGGCGGCGCCCTGCACGCCGCCGAGCACGCCTCCATCGGCCTGCTCCCGCTCTTCGCCACCTGCGACCGCTGGGACATCGGCGGGGTCTCCATCCCGCTGCATCCCGACACCCTCCTCCCGACCGTCTTCGTCTACGACGGCCACCCGGGCGGAGCAGGCTTCGCCGAGCGCGCCTTCCACACGGCCCGCGCCTGGCTGACGGCGACCCGTGACGCGATCGCCGCCTGCGAGTGCGAGGCCGGCTGCCCTTCCTGCATCCAGTCCCCCAAGTGCGGCAACGGCAACGACCCCCTGCACAAGCGCGGCGCCGTCCGCCTCCTCACCCACCTCCTCTCGGAATCCCCACCCCCCGCCCCACCGGCAACCCTCTGAGCCCTCCGAACCCCGGGGACGGGGCCGACGGGGCCGACGGGGGCAACCGCGGCTTCACGGGCTCACCGCCGATTGGCTGAATATCGCCCCTGACGCCACCCAAACCGGGACAGCCGCCCCAGAACCACTCCCGCACCCCCAACCCCTCCCAGACGAGCCTCCAGGCCGCCCTCAGCCCCCTCCCAGGTGGCGCGGGCACCCTCAGCCCCACCCACCCCGGCGCGGGCACCTTCAGCCCCTCCCAGACGGGGACGGGACCCCTCAGCCCCGCCCGGAATAGCGCGAGCCTTCGGCCCCTCCCGGACGCTGGGCCGCAGGGCGAGCCCTCGACCCCGGGGAGGACCCCTCATCGGGGCTCCCCGGGCAGCGGTGGGCCCGCGCGGGAGCGCAGCTCCGGTCGGAAGAGGCCCGTCGGGGTGCGGGCGGTGACCTCCGCGACCTCGCCCGTCACCACGCACCCGGTGACCTGCACGCCCTGCGCCACGGCCACCCGTACCGCCGTGGCGCAGGCGGCCTCCGGGCCGTGGGCCCAGCTCGCGGCCGCGGCGAGGGCGGCCAGGTCGGCGGCGGCCGCGGCACGGTGCCGGGAGACCACCGCCTGCCCGAGCAGGAGCACCCCGCCGAACACCGCCATCAGCACGGTCACGAGCACGACCCCCCACACCGTGGCCGACCCCCGGTCCCGGTCCCGGGGCCGCAGGCGGCGGCGCTCCCCCGGGCGGCCCCCGCGGCGGCTCACGGCGGCGGCCCGACGGTGTCCTCGGCCAGGGCGGCGGCCAGGGCGGTGAGGCGGACCGGCAGCGCGGCCGGGCCCGGGGCCGGCGCCGAGACGCGGACCCGCCACAGGTCGCCCGTCCGCGAAAGCTCCACCCGCGCCCCGGGCGGGGCCGCCGCCTCGGCCGCCGCCACCACCGCGCCCGCCGGCTCCGACCGGGCCGCCGCCCGGGCACCGGCCCGAGCGGCGTCCACACACCGGATCTGCGCGGCGGCCGCCATCAGCGCCCACACCAGCAGCCCCGTGAACAGCACCAGCGCCGGAATCACCAGGGCCGCCTCCGCCGTCACGAATCCGCTGTCAGAACGGCGCATCGAGTGCCTTCCCGATGGTCGACTGAAGTGCCGTCGAAACCAGTTCACTCGTCACCACCTTGTACAGAACGGCCGCGAACGCACACGCCGCGATCGTGCCCATGGCGTATTCGGACGTGGTCATCCCCGCGTCGCCTCCACGGCCCTTCAGTCGCGCGTGTCCCACCAGTCCCGCCATTGCCGCCCGCACTCGAATCCAGATGATCGACATGACAACCTCCCGTTGATTCAGCTTTTTGACGTGTTCTCAGATCTCGGATGTCGGATGGTCATTTCAGGTGGCTCATTCGGGCGGCCCATTCGGGCGGCCATTCAGACGGATCTTCAGATGCCCCCGGCGGCCCTCAGCTGCCGGAGAGGAGACCGGAGGCCATTCCGATCACCACCGGTGCCACTCCCAGCGCGAGGAAGGCGGGGAGGAAGCACAGGCCCACCGGTGCGGTGACCAGGACCGCCGCCCGCTGCGCCCGGGCCCCCGCCCGGCGCGCGCGGTCCGCCCGGAGCGTCGAGGCGAGCCGGGAGACCGGTTCCGCGGCGGGCGCCCCCGTCCGCGCGGAGCGCTCCAGGCATTCGGCCAGGGCGCGGGCTCCCGGTATCTCCGCCAACCTCCCCCACGCGGCGCCCGGTTCGCCGCCGAGCCGCAGCTCCGCCCCGGCCATCGCCAGCCGTTCGCCCACCGGGCCGCCCAGCGACTCCCCCACCGCCTCGGCGGCGTCCACCGGCCCGGCTCCGGCTGCCAGACAGGCGGCCAACAGGTCGGCGGCGAAGGGGAGCTGGCGCTCGGCCTCCCCGAGGTCCACCCCTGCGGCCGGCCGTCGCCGCGCGAGCCACCTGCGGACCGCGAAGCCCGCCGCAAAGCCGGCCGCCGCGCCCGTGAGCCCGCCGATCAGCACCCAGGCCACCGCCAGCGCTCCGGCCGGCCCGGCCCAGGCCGTCAGCGCCGCCCGCAGCCGGGGCCCGGGCAGCGGTCGCCTGCGCGCCGTCTCCACCGCGAGCAGGCGGGTGAGCCGGCGCCTGGCCGCCCGCGCCCTGATCCGCGCCGCCACCAGCGACGCCGCGCACAGCGCCGCCGCCGCGAGGCCCAGGGCCGTCCCCAGCCTGTGGATGGCGGAGCCGTCCATCACCGCTCCCCCACCCGTACGATCCGCCGGCACCAGAGCAGCCCCAGCGCCTCCAGCACCGCGCCCGCCAGCAGGCAGCCCCATCCCACCGGCGTGTGCAGGAGCACGCGCAGCGGATCGGCGCCCAGCGCGGTACCGATCAGCAGGCCGACCACCGGGAGCAGGGCCAGGACCGCCGTCGTCGATCTCGCTCCCGTGAGCTGGGCGCGCAGTGATTCCTCCCGGTCCCGCTCGGCCCGCAGGGCCCCTTCCAGCCGGTCCAGTCCGGCGGCCAGCCCGGCTCCGCCGTCCACCGATACCCGCCAGCAGGCCGCCATCGCCGCCAGCCCCTCCGCGCCGGGCTCCCGTGCCGCCTGCCGCAGGGCTGCGGCCACGTCCCCGCCGAAGGCCGCGGCCGCCAGGACCCCGGTCTCCGCGGCTCCCGGCCCGCCGGGGCCCGACACCGTGCGGCGCATCGCCTCGGTCAGTGCCCGGCCCGGCTGCGCACCGGCGCGCAGTTCGCCCACCACCGCGCCGCACAGGGCCACCACTTCGGCGGCCCGCGCCGTCCTGGCCCGCGCCCGCTGCCCGGCCCGCAGCCACCGGCGCACCAGCGGTACCGCCGCCGCCCCCGCGAGCAGCGGGAGCACCGACCCGCCCAGCAGCGCGAGCACCAGCCCGGCCCCCAGGCAGGTCCACTCCCGGCTCCGCGCGGCCCGGACCCGGACTCCGGCCGCCAGCCGCTCCCACGGCGCCGGCCCCGCCGCTGCCGGCCGCCCCGGCCCGGCCAGCACCGCCCTGGCCCGCCGGGACACCCCGTCGGCCCCGGCCAGCGCCCAGGCTGCCGCTCCCGCGCACAGCACTCCGGCGACCACCGGCAGCGGTGCCACCGCCCCGGCGCTCACCGGGCACCTGCGAGCAGCGGGCGCAGCCGCTCCCAGCCCCGGTCCCGTACGAACCCGCGGGCGCCCCAGCGCAGCGCCGGCACGGTGACCACGAGCCCGGCGGGGTCCCGCTCCAGGACGTGCACCTCGGCGACCCGGCGCCGGCCGGCCCGGTCCCGTACGAGATGGACCACCAGGGTCAGGGCTGCCGCCAACTGGCTGTGCAGGGCGGCCCGGTCCAGCCCGGCGGCCGTTCCGAGGGCCTCCAGCCGGGCCGGCACATGGGCGGCGGCATTCGCGTGGACGGTGCCGCAGCCGCCTTCGTGACCCGTGTTGAGGGCGGCCAGCAGGTCGGCGACCTCGGCGCCCCGGACTTCGCCGACGACGAGCCGGTCCGGCCGCATCCGCAGCGCCTGGCGGACCAGGTCGGCGAGGGTGACGTGGCCTGCGCCCTCCTGATTGGCCGGCCGGGTCTCCAGCCGCACCACGTGCGGATGGTCGGGCCGCAGCTCGGCCGAGTCCTCGGCGAGCACGATCCGCTCCCCGGGGCCGACGAGCCCGAGCAGGGCGCTGAGCAGCGTGGTCTTGCCGGTGCCCGTCCCTCCCGAGACCAGGAAGGACAGCCGGGCCCGCACCATGTCCCGCATCAGCCGTTGCCCGCCGGGCGGCAGCGTCCCCGCCGCGACCAGCTCCTCCAGTGTGAAGGCGCGCGGCCGCACCACCCGCAGGGACAGGCACGCCGATCCGACGGCCACCGGGGGCAGTACGGCGTGCAAGCGGGTGCCGTCGGGCATCCGGGCGTCCACCCAAGGGCGGGCGTCGTCGAGGCGGCGCCCGGCGACGGCGGCGAGCCGCTGGGCGAGCCTGCGCACGGCGGCCGCGTCGGTGAAGGTCACCCCGGTCAGTTCCAGCCCGCCGCCGCGGTCCACCCACACCCGGTCGGGGGCCGCCACCAGGACGTCGGTGACCTCGGGGTCGGCGAGCAGTGCCTCCAGCGGGCCCGCGCCGACCAGTTCGGACCTCAGCTCGGCGGCGACGCCGAGCACCTCCGCGTCGCCCAGCAGCCGGCCCTGGGCCCGCAGGGCCGCGGCCACCCGCGCCGGGGTGGGCTCCGCCCCGCTCTCGGCGAGCCGCTGGCGCACCGCGTCGAGGAGTACGGCGCTCATACCGCCACCCCCTGGGCGGAGCCGAGGGCGCGCTGCCAGAAGCCGTCGCAGAAGCGGGCGAGGGCGCCCCGCCCGTGCGATCCCGGGGGCTCACCCTCGGCCACTCGGCCCGGGAGTCCCACCTCGACCGGTACTTCGCCGGCCAGGGGCACCCCCAGGAGTCCGGCGACGGCTTCCGCGTCGAGTCCGCCGGGCGCGGGGCCCCGTACGACCACGCGGACGTCCCGGGCCACCATCCGGACTCCCGCGGCCACCCGGCCGGCCGCGGCCACCGCCCGCAGCTCGCCCCGCACCACCATGAGCACCAGGTCCAGCTGCGCGAGCACCTCGGCGACGGCTTCGTCGACCCGGCGCGGCAGGTCGACCACGACGACCCCGCCCCGGCGCCGCGCGGCGGCCACCACCGAGCGCATCGCGGCGGGCGGCACCACCACCCGGTCCCCGCGGTCCCAGCTGAGCACCCGCAGGGCGTGCAGTTCGGGCAGGGATTCCGCCAGGGCTCCGGCGCCGACGCGGCCGCGCGAGGCGGCGAAGTCGGGCCATCGCAGTCCTTCGGCGGCTTCGCCTCCGAGGAGGACGTCCATGCCGCCGCCGAGGGGGTCGCCGTCGATGAGGATGGTCCGCTCCCCGGCCCGGGCGGCTCGCAGGGCCAGCGCGCAGGCGAGGGTGGAGGCTCCGGCTCCGCCGCTGCCCCCGATCACCCCGACCGTGAGGGCGGGCCGTCCGGCTCCCTCCACGACATCGGCGATCCGGTCGACGAGCCGGCTTTCGGCGTCGGGGAGGGTCAGCACCTCCTCGGCGCCGATCTCCAGGGCCCGCTGCCATACGTGGGGGTCGTCCAGATCCCGGCCGACGAGGAAGACCCCGTCCCGCCGGGGTGCGCCGCGAACCCGCCGCGCGGCGTCGTCGCCGACCAGGACGAGCGGTGCGGATTCCCAGCCGACCCCCGCGACCCCGAGGCCCCCGGCGGCGCCCCCGCCGCCCCCGCCGCTCCCGGCGCCCCTCTCGTCACCACCGGCTCCGCTTTGCTCGGGCACCGCGTGGTGCACATGCGGCTCGGCTCCCGCGGCGGCGCACAGCCGCAGCAGGTCGTCGAGCAGCAGGGGGTCCTCGGTGATGATCAGCGGCCGTCCGCCGGCGGCCACAGGCCCTCCGGCCCCGGGATTCGGCCCGTCCCCGCCCGCCATCGCGAGATCCCGGAGTTCACACGACTTCGATCCAGCCACGATCTCCGCCTCCTTCTCACAGCAAATCCAGCGCCGCGGACTTCGCGGCCGGAATCACCGTGACGGGATCGGGAAAAAGAAGTGGATCTTGCTCTAAAACCGTGGACGGTCGCCTCATTGTGAATAACTCGCTCACCCCAACAGGTGAGTTCCGGAGCGCGCCGGAACGACTACGCACAGTGACGAGTTCGAGGGGGTGAGGGCCTTCGCCGCGCAGGCCCCTCGAAGACGAGGAAGCCCGAGGAGTGATCACTTGGGGTCGAAGACAGGGACGCAAACCGCGTCCGGACATGCGACGACCCCCGCCGGGGGGGAGAGCGGGGGTCGTCCCCACGGTCCGACTCGGGGGGGGAGGAGCCAGACCGGGTTAGCACGGTCGCGAACGATCCGTGACTTCCATGGTGTACCCGAGAGGCTTCTCAGGCAAACCCACGCGCCGCACTTTACGCCGAATGGTGGGCGCATATGCTCGGGTCGTGGAAAATCAGCCCTTGCCGCACTCCTTGCCTCGCACCGCAGCCTTCTTCGACCTGGACAAGACGGTCATTGCGAAGTCGAGCACTCTGACGTTCAGCAAGTCCTTCTACCAGGGCGGCCTGATCAACCGAAGGGCCGTGCTGCGCACCGCCTACACGCAGTTCATCTATCTGGCCGGCGGCGCCGACCACGATCAGATGGAGCGGATGCGCGAGTACCTGTCCGCCCTCTGCAAGGGGTGGAACGTGCAGCAGGTCCGGGAGATCGTCGCCGAGACCCTGCACGACCTCATCGACCCGCTGATCTACGACGAGGCCGCCTCCCTCATCGAGGCCCACCACACCGCGGGCCGCGACGTGGTGATCGTGTCCACCTCCGGAGCCGAAGTCGTCGAGCCCATCGGCGAGATGCTGGGCGCCGACCGGGTCGTCGCCACCCGGATGGTCGTGGGCGAGGACGGCTGCTTCACCGGCGAGATCGAGTACTACGCCTACGGCCCGACCAAGGCGGAGGCCGTGCGCGAACTCGCGGAGTCCGAGGGGTACGACCTCTCGCGCTGCTACGCGTACAGCGACTCGGCCACCGACATCCCGATGCTGGAGGCGGTCGGGCACCCGCACGCGGTCAACCCCGACCGGGCCCTTCGACGGGAGGCGGTGGCGCGCGAGTGGCCGGTGCTGGTGTTCAACCGGCCGGTACGGCTGAAGCAGCGGCTGCCCGGACTGTCGATGCCCGCTCGGCCGGCGCTCGTCGCAGCCGCCGCGGTCGGCGCGGCCGCGGCCACCGCCGGACTGGTCTGGTACGCGAGCCGGCGGCGCGCCCTGGCCGCCACGGCATCCCGCTGACCTGCACGAACACCGGGTGTCCGATACACCCTGATTCGCACCGGAAAGCAAAGAAATGCGGCCAGGGGTTTCGCTCCACCCCGAAGCGGAGTACAAAGGAGTCAAGGCCCGCGAGACCAAAGAACATCCGAGAGGATCATCTTTAAAACGCAGTATGGCCCACGGACCGAAGCAAGATCGCAACACCGCATGAACGCCGAGCACCCACGCGACGTCGACCCGTCGATTACGGGCCAGCCGCACCAGGTGACGGGCAAAGCTCCCGACCTGATGGGCAATCATCGAGGACGCTTGGTAACTGGGCGTAAATGCCAGCGGCGACACCAGAGCAGTACGGTGTCGCCGCAACCCATGTCCGGACCCCGTCAGGCCGCGCCGGCCGCCCGCCGCCCGGCCTGCCGACCCCCGTCAGGCCGCGCCGCGCTGGAGCGCCTCGCAGACCGCGGTCGACTCGCGGACACCGAGCTCGATCGCGCGGCCGCAGTGCGCGATCCAGGCCGACATCCCCTCCGCGGTCCCGGAGACGTAGCCCTTGAAGGCCTCCACGTAGGCATCCCGGCCCTGCTCCGCGTGCCCGACCTCCGCCGGGCAGATCGCCTTCGGGTCCAGGCCGCTGTTGATCAGCACGATCCGCTCCGCGGTCCGCGCCACCAGGCCGTTGTACGAACCGAACGGACGCAGCGCGAGCAGCTCGCCGTGCACCACCGCCGCCGTGATCAGCGCCGGAGCGGAGCCGCCCGCGATGATCAGGCCGGAGAGCCCCTCCAGCCGGCCCGCCACCTCCTGCGCGTCCGGCAGGGGCAGGTCGATCAGCGGCTCGTCCACCGGCTCACCGGCCAGGCGGGGCCGGCCGACCACGTCGCCGTCGGCCGTGGAGCCCGAGGCCACCAGGTGGAGCCGCGCCAGGACCCGTAGCGGCGACTGGCGCCAGATGCTCAGCAGCTGGCCCGCCTCGGCCGTCAGGCGCAGGGCGGCGCCCACCGTGCGGGCCTCCGGCTCCGAGCCGAAGTCGCTCCGGCGGCGGACCTCCTCCAGCGCCCAGTCGGCCCCCGACAGTGCCGCGCTCCCGCGCGCTCCGCGCAGCGCGGCCTCCGAGGCGACCGCCACGGCGCGGCGGCGCATGACGCGGTGGCCGTAGACCCGGTCCACCGCCTTGCGTACGGATTCCACGGACTCGGAGACGCCCGGCAGAGCGCCCAGCGGGGCGAGCGGGTCGGCGGAAGCAGGAGCGGAAGCGGAAGCGGCGGCCGAAGAGGCGGCGGAAGCAGAGGCGCTACTCATAAGTAAGGAGCCTACGCACTGCTCCCCCATAGCACCGACCCCTCCTTGGAGTGGTCTTCTTCACTCAGGCATACAACACAAAGCCACCGACCCACTACGCTTCGTGAACATGAAGATCGCTTTCGTGGGGAAGGGCGGCAGCGGCAAGACCACGCTGTCCTCCCTTTTCATCCGCCACCTCGCCTCCAATGAAGCCCGTGTCGTCGCGGTGGACGCCGACATCAACCAGCACCTGGGCACCGCGCTCGGGCTCAGCGAGGACGACGCGGCCTCGCTGCCCGCGCTGGGCGCGCACCTGCCCCTCATCAAGGACTACCTGCGGGGCTCCAACCCGCGCATCGCCTCCGCCGACACGATGATCAAGACCACTCCGCCCGGGACCGGCTCCCGGCTGCTGCGCGTCGACGAGGACAACCCCGTCTACGACGCCTGCGCGCGCACGGTGACGCTCGACGGCGAGCCCGTACGGCTGATGGCCACGGGGCCGTTCACCGAGTCCGATCTGGGCGTGGCCTGCTACCACTCCAAGGTCGGCGCGGTCGAGCTCTGCCTGAACCACCTCGCCGACGGCCCGGACGAGTACGTCGTCGTCGACATGACGGCCGGTTCCGACTCCTTCGCCTCCGGCATGTTCACCCGCTTCGACGTGACCTTCCTGGTCGCCGAACCGACCCGCAAGGGCATCTCCGTCTACCGCCAGTACAAGGAGTACGCGCGGGACTTCGGGATCACGCTCAAGGTCGTCGGCAACAAGGTGCAGGGCCCGGAGGACATCGAGTTCCTCCAGGACGAGGCCGGCGAGGACCTGCTGGTCACCGTCGGGCAGTCGGACTGGGTACGGGCGATGGAGAAGGGCCGCCCGGCCGCCTTCGAGCTGCTGGAGGCCACCAACCGGCTGGCCCTGCAGGCACTCCAGGACGCGGCGGACGACTCCTACGCGCACCGCGACTGGGAGCGGTACACCGAGCAGATGGTCCACTTCCACCTGCGCAACGCGGAGAGCTGGGGCAACGCGAAGACCGGGATCGACCTGGCGGACCAGATCGACCCCGGTTTCGTCCTACGGGAACTGCTCACTCCTCGTTCTGACTCGCGTCTGCCGGCTCCGCAGCCGGCTTGACCCCGGCGGGGGCGGCCGGCTTGGCCGGCGGCCCCGCCGTCAGGAACTTGTTCCAGCCCTCCTTCGGTGCCTCGCCGACGTCGAGGGTGCGCATCCACTCCAGGGCCTTCGGGTCCTGGGCGTCCAGCCAGTCCACCAGCTCGCGGAACGGCACGCAGCGGACCTCCTTCTGCGTGCACATGGTCTTGATGGAGTCCTCGACGGCCCGCATGTAGGTGCCGCCGTTCCAGGACTCGAAGTGGTTGCCGATGATCAGCGGCGCACGGTTGCCCTGGTAGGTCCGCTCGAAGGCCTTGGCCAGGCCGTCGCGCATCTGCTCACCCCAGTACGCGTGCTGCGAGGGGTCGCCCTGCGTGGTCGTACCGGACTGGTTGACCAGGTAGTTGTAGTCCATGCTGAGCGTTTCGAAGGCGCGGCCGGGCATGGGGACCAGCTGGAGCGGGATGTCCCAGAGGCCGTCCGTCTTCTTCGGCCAGATCTGCTTGCTGATGCCGCTGGAGTCGTAGCGGAAGCCGCCCATCTCCTTCGCGGCCAGCATGAAGTTCTTCTGGCCTTCGAGGCAGGGGGTGCGGGCCCCGATCATCTCCTTGTCGTAGTCGAACGGGAGCGCCTCCATGCCCTTGAGGGCCGGCGAGTTCGTCTTCCAGTTCTTGACGAACGACTTCGCCTGGTTGATCTCGCTCTTCCACTCGTCCACGGACCAGGTCCCGACGCCGCCCTCGGGTCCGCAGAAGTGGCCGTTGAAGTGGGTGCCGATCTCGTTGCCCTCCAGCCAGGCCTCGCGCACCTGGAGAGCGGTGTCCTTGATGCCCTGGGGGTCGCCGAAGCCGATGTCGGAGCGGCCCGGGGAGTGCTGGGGGGCGGTGTAGAGGGAACGCTTCTCCTCCGGGAGCATGTACACACCGCTGAGGAAGTACGTCATACGGGCGTTGTACTTCTTGCCCACCTCACGGAAATGCGAGAAGAGCTTCTGGCTGTCTTCGCCCGCCCCGTCCCACGAATAGACGACGAACTGCGGCGGCTTTTCGCCGGGCTTCAGCTTCTCCGCCTTCTGTACGTTCGGCTGCAGACCCGTGAACGAGGTCGAGCCGTCGCCGATGAGCCGCTTGACGCTGCCCGGAGCCGGGCCTTCCGGCGCGGGCGCGCCCTTCTTGGCCGCCTGACCTCCCGGGGCCGGACGGCCGGCGGGCTCCGAGGTGCTGCACCCGGCCACTCCCAGGACCAGCGCCGTGGCGACGAGACCGCCGGCGATCCTCTTCTTGGCGGCCTTCTTCGTGGCGGGCCTCTTCGTGGTGGCAGTCATCCGCCGCACCCCTTCCGTCGCAGTTCCATCGCACTTCCGTCGCAGGACTTCCGCGCCGCAACGTCCCATGCGGTCCGTTTTAAGGAAGGTGTGACAAGCCGGACTAAATGCTTAATCACTCGTGAGCGCTAATTCCTAGGCCGTTTGCCCGCATTACTCACCACAGAGCTTTACTCTCCATTACCGTTCATTTACCGAGTGTTGAGAATCCCGCCGCTTCACCCCTCCCCCGAGGAGACGGGACCTATGACCGCCACGCCCTCCCCCACTTCCCCTCCCCCCACCAAAGGCCTCCCGGCCGGCCTCCAGGCCGACCTCTCCGCCTCCGTCGCCGTCTTCCTGATCTCCCTGCCGCTCTCCCTCGGCATCGCCCTGGCCACCGGCGCCCCGCTCCAGGCGGGGCTCGTCGCCGCGGCGGCCGGCGGGATCGTGGCCGCACGGCTCGGCGGAACACCGCTCCAGGTGAGCGGCCCCGCGACCGGACTCACCGTCGTCACCGCCGAGTTGATCCAGCACTACGGCTGGCGCACCACCTGTGCCATCACGGTGCTCGCCGGGCTGTGCCAGCTCGGGCTGGCCGCGCTGCGGACCGCCCGGTCCGCGCTGATGGTGAGCCCTGCGATCGTCCACGGGATGCTCGCCGGTGTCGGCGTGACGATCGCGCTGGCACAGCTGCACATCGTGCTCGGCGGCACCCCGCAGAGCTCCGCCCTGGCCAATGTCCGCGGACTTCCCGACCAGTTGGCCGATCTGCATCCGGCCGCGCTCGGCGTCAGCGTGCTCACCCTGGCCGTCCTGCTCTGCTGGCCGCGGCTGCCGGGGCGCACCGGGCGGCACCTGCGCAAGGTGCCCGCCGCGCTGGCCGCCGTCGCCGTCGCCACGGCCTGCGCCGCCCTCGCCGGGCTCACCCTGCCGCGCGTGGACCTGCCGTCCTGGCGCAGCCACGCGCTGCCCGAACTGCCCGAGGGGCCGGTCCTCGGCATCATCGCCGCCGTGCTGACCATCACCCTGGTCGGCAGCGTGGAATCCCTGCTCTCGGCGGTGGCCACCGACAAGCTGATCGCCACCCGGCGGGGCACGCAGCGGCGTCCCGCACGGGCCGACCTCAACCGCGAACTGCGCGGCCAGGGCGCCGCGAACATCGTCTCCGGGGCGCTGGGCGGACTGCCCGTCGCGGGCGGCGCCGTCCGCAGCATGGCGAACGTCAAGGCCGGTGCCGTCAGTCGCCGTTCGGTCATGCTGCACGGGCTGTGGATCCTGCTCGCCGCCGGGCTGCTCGTCCCCGCCCTCGACCTGATCCCGCTCGCCGCGCTCGCCGCGCTGGTGATGGCGGTGGGCATCCAGATGGTGAGCGCCACGCACCTGCGCACCGTCACCCGGCACGGCGAGATCCTCGTCTACGCCACGACCATCGTGGCCGTGGTGCTCGGCGGAGTCCTCGAGGGCGTCGCCGTCGGCATCGCGATGGCCGTCGCCCTCGCCCTGCACCGCCTGGCCCGGACCCGGATCACCGTCGAGCAGCTCGACAGCGGGGTCCACCGGGTGTGGGCCCGCGGGCAGTTGACCTTCCTCGCGGTGCCGCGGCTGAGCCGGGTGCTGAGCCAGATCCCGCACCACGGGCACGCCGTCATCGAGCTGGACGGCTCGTTCATGGACCACGCCGCCTACGAGACCCTCCAGGACTGGCAGGACTCCCACCTGGCCCACGGCGGCTCGCTGGAGGTCACCGGCCGGTCGGGAGCCAGGATCGCCGAAGCCGAGCAGGCCCAGCGGGCCGAGAGTGCCCAGCGGGGTACGCAGCGCGGGGATCACCAGTGCTGCCGGCCCTGGACGCCGTGGCAGAACCATTGCGACCACCGCGGCACGGTGGACCGTACGGACCCGACGGGCCTGACGGACCTCACGGACCTGACGGCGGACGACGAGAGCCCGGCCGCACCTCCCGCCCCCACCCCGGCCCCCGCCCCCACCCCGCCGGCCGGGTCCCGCGGGCGCGGCGCCGGCCAACTGGCCAACGGGATCAGCGCCTTCCAGCGGGACACGGCTCCGCACGTGCGCGAGGAGCTGGCCCGGCTGGCCCGGGAGGGGCAGCGGCCCTCGCAGCTCTTCCTCACCTGTGCGGACTCCCGCCTGGTGACGAGCATGATCACGGCGAGCGGCCCCGGAGACCTGTTCACGGTCCGCAACGTCGGCAACCTCGTCCCGCTCCCGGGGGCCGAGTCCACGGACGATTCGGTCGCGGCGGCCATCGAGTACGCCGTGGACGTACTCCAGGTGGACAGCATCACGGTGTGCGGGCATTCGGGGTGCGGGGCCATGCAGGCCCTGCTCAACTCCGCCCCGGGGATGCCGATGACCCCGTTGCGGCGGTGGCTGCGGCACGGACTGCCGAGCCTGGAGCGGATGGGCAGCCGCCATCACGCCTGGGCCCGGATCTCCGGCAGGCTGCCGGCGGACGCCGTGGAGCAGCTGTGCCTGACCAATGTGGTGCAGCAGCTGGAGCACCTGAAGGCCCACGAATCGGTGGCCCGGCGGCTCGCCGAGGGCACGCTGGAGCTGCACGGGATGTACTTCCACGTCGGCGAGGCACAGGCGTACCTGCTGTCGGAGGGGCAGGACTTCTTCGACTGCCGGGTCTTCGACACCGTCGGCGCGGGGTCGGTGCGCGGCTGAACGCACAGGGCCCGGCGGGCGGCCGGCGCGGTCGCGCTCCCGGGCCCGGGGAGCTTTGAACCGATACCCTCCGTTATCCGTGCCACTGAGTGGCCCCTTCCCGCACCCTGCAGCGGGAGGGGGCCACTCGTGCGTGGGCCCGGCCGGGTAATAGGTCTACACCAATTCCCGGCAACCTCTTGTCACCCGGGCCATTGACTGATGAGCTATGCCCGGGGACACAACCGGGGACACAACGGACACCCTGGGAAAGGGAGATGCGTCGTGAGCAATGAAAGCCTGGCCAATCTGCTCAAGGAGGAGCGGCGGTTCGCACCGCCTGCCGATCTGGCCGCCGCCGCCAATGTGACTCAGGCTGCGTACGCACAGGCCGACGCGGACCGGCTGGGCTTCTGGGCCGAGCAGGCGCGCCGTCTGAGCTGGGACACCGAGCCGACGGAGACCCTCGACTGGAGCAACCCGCCCTTCGCGAAGTGGTTCGCGGACGGCAAGCTGAACGTCGCGTACAACTGCGTGGACCGCCACGTCGAGGCCGGCAACGGCGACCGCGTCGCCATCCACTTCGAGGGCGAGCCGGGCGACAGCCGCTCGATCACCTACGCCGAGCTCAAGGACGAGGTCTCCAAGGCGGCGAACGCCCTGACCGAGCTGGGCGTACAGGCCGGCGACCGGGTCGCCGTCTACCTGCCGATGATCCCCGAGGCGGTCGTCGCGATGCTCGCGTGCGCCCGCGTCGGCGCCGCGCACTCCGTGGTCTTCGGCGGCTTCTCCGCCGACGCCGTCGCCTCCCGCATCCAGGACGCCGACGCGAAGCTGGTCATCACCTCCGACGGCGGCTACCGCCGCGGCAAGCCCACCGCCCTGAAGCCCGCCATCGACGAGGCCGTCGCCAAGTGCCCGCAGGTCGAGCACGTCCTCGTGGTGCGCCGCACCGGCCAGGACACCGCCTTCACCGAGGGCCGGGACGTCTGGTGGCACGAGATCGTCGAGCGGCAGAGCGCCGAGCACGCGCCGCAGGCCTTCGACGCCGAGCACCCGCTCTTCATCCTCTACACCTCGGGGACCACGGGTAAGCCCAAGGGCATCCTGCACACCTCCGGCGGCTACCTCACGCAGGCCTCGTACACCCACCACGCGGTGTTCGACCTGAAGCCGGAGAGCGACGTCTACTGGTGCACCGCCGACATCGGCTGGGTGACCGGGCACTCCTACATCGTCTACGGGCCGCTCGCCAACGGCGCCACCCAGGTGATGTACGAGGGCACGCCGGACACCCCGCACCAGGGCCGGTTCTGGGAGGTCGTGCAGAAGTACGGCGTCACCATCCTCTACACCGCGCCGACCGCGATCCGGACGTTCATGAAGTGGGGCGACGACATCCCCGCGAAGTTCGACCTGTCGAGCCTGCGCGTCCTGGGCTCGGTCGGCGAGCCGATCAACCCCGAGGCCTGGATCTGGTACCGCAAGCACATCGGCGGCGACCGCTGCCCGATCGTGGACACGTGGTGGCAGACCGAGACCGGCGCGATGATGATCTCCCCGCTGCCCGGAGTCACCGAGACCAAGCCCGGTTCGGCGCAGCGCGCGCTGCCCGGAATCGCCGCCACCGTCGTGGACGACGAGGCGAACGAGGTCCCGAACGGCGGAGGCGGCTACCTGGTCCTCACCGAGCCGTGGCCGTCGATGCTGCGCACCATCTGGGGCGACGACCAGCGGTTCATCGACACCTACTGGTCGCGCTTCGAGGGCAAGTACTTCGCGGGCGACGGCGCCAAGAAGGACGAGGACGGCGACATCTGGCTGCTCGGCCGGGTGGACGACGTCATGCTGGTCTCCGGTCACAACATCTCGACCACCGAGGTGGAGTCGGCGCTCGTCTCGCACCCCTCGGTCGCCGAGGCGGCGGTCGTCGGCGCGAACGACGAGACCACCGGCCAGGCCATCGTGGCCTTCGTGATCCTGCGCGGCAGCGCCTCCGAGACGGACACGCTGGTCGCCGAGCTGCGCAACCACGTGGGTGCCACGCTCGGCCCGATCGCCAAGCCGAAGCGGATCCTGCCCGTGCAGGAGCTGCCGAAGACCCGCTCGGGCAAGATCATGCGCCGCCTGCTGCGCGACGTGGCCGAGAACCGTGCGGTCGGTGACGTCACCACGCTCGCGGACTCCTCGGTCATGGACCTGATCCAGAGCAAGCTGCCGGCCGCCGGCAGCGAGGACTGAGGCAGGCCCGGTCGTACCCGTACGACACGACGGAAGGGGCATTCGGCGCGCCGCGCCGGATGCCCTTTTCGCACATAAAGTGACGATCACCGGATACACCCACGCGTACACCCTGTAAAGTATTAGATGGTTAAAGAACTACTCCACAGGGTGCGCCGGGAAGTCTGGTCGGCAACATGCTTCGCCATGCCGTCCAACCCACCCCGGAGGTGCCCCCCGTGGCCGCGCCCAGCCCCACCGACAACCAGAGCCGCAAGCTCCTCGGCCGCCTCTCGCTGCCGGAGCGCCGCTTCGTGGCCGACGCCCTGCGCGCCGAGACGGTCGGCGGCGTCCTGCTCCTCGTGGCCGCGGTCGCCGCCCTCATCTGGGCGAACGTGCCCGCCATCTCGGCGAGCTACGACAGCGTCCGCTCCTTCCACATCGGCCCCGCCTCCCTCGGCCTGGACCTGTCGCTCCAGCACTGGGCGGCCGACGGCCTGCTCGCCATCTTCTTCTTCGTCGCGGGCATCGAGCTCAAGCGCGAGCTCGTCGCGGGCGACCTGCGCGACGCGAAGGCGGCCGCGCTCCCGGTGATCGCCGCGCTCTGCGGCATGGCCGTGCCCGCGCTGGTCTACGTACTGACCAACGTGCTCGGCAACGGTTCGACGGACGGCTGGGCGGTCCCGACCGCCACCGACATCGCCTTCGCCCTGGCCGTCCTCGCCGTCATCGGCACCTCGCTGCCGTCCGCCCTGCGCGCGTTCCTGCTGACCCTGGCCGTCGTCGACGACCTGTTCGCCATCATGATCATCGCGGTGTTCTTCACCAGCGAGATCAACTTCCTGGCCCTCGGCGGAGCGGTCGCGGGCCTGGTCCTCTTCTGGTTCCTGCTCCGCGGAGGCGTGCGCGGCTGGTACGTCTACGTCCCGCTCGCCCTGGTCATCTGGGGCCTGATGTACAACAGCGGGGTCCACGCCACCATCGCCGGTGTCGCCATGGGCCTGATGCTGCGCTGCCACCGCAAGGAGGGCGAGCACCACTCCCCCGGCGAGCACATCGAGCACATGGTCCGGCCCGTCTCGGCCGGTCTGGCCGTCCCGCTCTTCGCCCTGTTCTCGGCCGGCGTCTCCCTCTCCGACGAGTCCATCGGACAGGTCTTCACCCGGCCGGAGCCCCTCGGCGTGGTGCTCGGCCTCGTGGTCGGCAAGACGCTCGGCATCTTCGGCGGCACCTGGCTCGCCGCCCGGTTCACCAAGGCGGAGCTCAACGACGACCTCGCCTGGCCGGACGTGTTCGCCGTCGCCTCGCTCGCCGGAATCGGCTTCACCGTCTCGCTCCTGATCGGCGAGCTCGCCTTCACCGACGACCCCGTCCTCACCGACGAGATCAAGGCCTCCGTCCTGATCGGCTCGCTCATCGCCGCGATCGTCGCGTGCGTCCTGCTGAAGATGCGCAACCGGAAGTACAAGAGGCTCATCGAGGACGAGGAGCGCGACGAGGACCTCGACGGCATCCCCGACATCTACGAGCAGGACAAGCCGGACTACCACCTGCGGATGGCGAAGATCTACGAGGCCAAGGCGGCGGAGCACCTGCGCAGGGCCGAAGAGGTCGCGGCCGGTGCGCGGGAACCGGCGGCCGGACCCGCGGCCGGACTCGCAGCCGGACGCGCAGCCGACGCAGCGGCCGAAGCAGCGGGCGGGTCCAGCGCCGACGGCGGCCGTCCGGCATGATCTGACCTGACGACAGGACAGCCGTCGCAGTCGGACGACAGAGGGAGAGAGCGATGAGCGCAGTGGACCAAGGGGCCCCAGGAGCCGAGCGCACACTCGGCCAGCTGGTCGCCTCGGCCACCGCCGAGATGTCCGCCCTGGTGCACGACGAGATCGCCCTCGCCAAGGTGGAGATCAAGCAGGACGTCAAGCGCGCGGGCATCGGCAGCGGCGCCGCGATCGTCGCGGGCGTGCTCCTCCTCTTCTCGCTGCCGGTGCTGAGCTTCGCGGCGGCGTACGGGATCCACAACCTCGGGCTCGGGCTGGCCTGGTCCTTCCTGATCGTCGGCGTGGCGTTCTGGCTGCTCGCGGCCGTGATCGGGCTGATCGCCATGGCGAAGTTCAAGAAGATCAAGCCGCCGGTGAAGACCATCGCCTCGGTCAAGGAGACGGCGGCCCTCGTCGGCACCGTCAAGCCCCACGCCCGGTCGGTCAGTGACAACGCCGTGGGTGTGGCACGCTCGTCCTCATGACCTCCCCCTCGTCGGATTCCGGCACGTCCGGTACGCCCCCCACCGCCGCCACGGCGGTCCGGATCGACATCCCCGGCGGGCGAGAAGTGACGCACCGGGACGTGGCGGCCAATGGGGCGCGGTTCCACGTCGCCGAGCTCGGCGACGGACCGCTGGTGCTGCTCCTGCACGGCTTCCCGCAGTTCTGGTGGACGTGGCGGCACCAGATGACCGCGCTGGCCGACGCGGGCTACCGGGCGGTCGCGATGGACCTGCGCGGGGTGGGCGGCAGCGACCGCACCCCGCGGGGCTACGACCCGGCCAACCTCGCGCTCGACATCACCGGGGTCGTACGGTCCCTCGGCGAGCCCGACGCCGCCCTCGTCGGGCACGACCTGGGCGGTTACCTCGCCTGGACGGCGGCGGTGATGCGGCCGAAGCTGGTGCGCCGGCTGGTGGTGTCCTCGATGCCGCATCCGCGCCGCTGGCGGTCCGCGATGCTGTCCGATTTCGGGCAGACCCGCGCCAGCTCTCACATCTGGGGCTTCCAGCGGCCGTTCGTGCCCGAGCGGCAGCTCGTCGCCGACGACGGGGCGCTCGTCGGCGAACTGATCCGCGACTGGTCCGGCCCGCGGCTCCCCGAGGAGGACGACATCGCGGTGTACCAGCGCGCGATGTGCATCCCCTCCACGGCGCACTGCTCGGTCGAGCCGTACCGCTGGATGATGCGGTCCATGGCCCGCCCCGACGGCCTGCAGTTCAACCGGCGCATGAAGCGGCCGGTGCGGGTGCCGACGCTGCACCTGCACGGCTCGCTCGATCCGGTGATGCGCACGCGGAGTGCTGCGGGGTCCGGGCAGTACGTCGAAGCCCCGTACCGCTGGCGGCTCTTCGACGGACTCGGGCACTTCCCCCACGAGGAGGACCCGGCGGCGTTCTCCACCGAGCTGGTCAACTGGCTGCAGGATCCCGAGCCCGACCGCTGAGTCGACAGCCGTTTATATGACAAGCATTCAATTGCCTGGCGCATAGGCCAATTGGCCGCCCTCAACGCGATTACCGACCTTGGGCCCCGGGCACAGCTCGGAGTATGGGCTGGACGCACGACTACGGTGACACCGCACACGAACGCCGCTCGACGGTCACGCCGGGCACGCACAGGGGGCAGGGCCGCGAAGGCCACGACGACCCCCGACTCGGGATTCCGCGCATCCTGCGCCGGCGGGCCCGCTGGGTCTCCGCCCGGCTCAGGCACCAGCGTACGTAGGCAGGGGCCCCGCAAGGGCCCTGGAAGCCGATGGGCCCCACGGGGCCCGGCAGCGCTGCGGGAGCCCCTCAGGGCTCCCGTAGGGCTCAGAGGGCGCAGCCCTGGCTGCCGACCCGCCGGTCCGCCGTTGCTCCGCTCCGGATGTCCTCGCGGATCTCGTCCACGGTCAGGGCGTAACCGGTGTTGGGGTCGTCGAGGGACTTCGCGAAGACGACCCCGTACACCTTGCCCTCGGGCGTCAGCAGCGGGCCGCCGGAGTTGCCCTGGCGGACCGTCGCGTAGAGGGAGTAGACGTCCCGTCGCACCGTTCCGCGGTGGTAGATGTCCGGGCCCTTGGCGTTGATCCGGCCGCGGACGCGTGCCGCGCGGACGTCGTACGCGCCGTTCTCCGGGAAGCCCGCGACGATGGCGTCGGTGCCGCTCGCCGCGCCCTTGTCGGTGAACTCCAGTGCCGGCGCCTTCAGCTTGGGCACGTCCAGGACGGCGATGTCGCGCTCCCAGTCGTAGAGCACGACCTTGCCGTCGTAGAGCTTGCCCTCGCCGCCGACCTGCACGGTCGGTTCGCCGACGCCGCCGACGACGTGCGCGTTGGTCATCACCTTGCCCGGCGCGAAGACGAAGCCGGTGCCCTCCAGCACCTTGCTGCACGAGGGCGCCGTGCCGACCACCTTCACGATGGACTGCTTGGCGGACTCGGCCACGGGGCTGCTCGCGAGCAGCGGGTCCGGCGGCTTGACCTCGGTGATCGGCTCGTTGGAGAACGGGCTGAAGACCTGCGGGAAGCCGTTGCGGGCCAAGGTGGAGCTGAAGTCCGAGAACCAGGTGTCCGCCTGCGCCGGGAGCACCCGGTCGATGCCGAGGAGCACCTTGGAGTTGCGGACTTCCTTGCCCAGCGTGGGAAGTGACGTACCGGCGAGCAAGGACCCGATCATCCAGGCCACCAGCAGCATCGCCACCACGTTCACCAGGGCGCCGCCCGTCGCGTCGAGCGCGCGGGCCGGGGACCATGTGATGGAGCGCCGGAGCTTGTTGCCCAGGTGGGTGGTCAACGCCTGGCCGATCGAGGCACAGATGATGATGACGACCACGGCGATGACGACGACCGTGGTGGACACCTGGGTGCCGTTGTCGGTGACCCGGTCCCAGATCAGGGGCAGCAGGGACACCGCGACGAGACCACCGCCGAGGAAGCCGATCACCGACAGGATGCCGACGACGAACCCCTGGCGGTAGCCGACGATCGCGAACCATACGGCGGCGAGCAGCAACAGGATGTCCAGCACGTTCACAGGGCCCACCGTCTCATGCGCGCCAGTCGAGCGGGACTTCCCGGGACCGGTCCCAGGGGCGCTCCCAGCCGGCGAAGTGCAGGATCCGGTCGATCACTCCGGCGGTGAAACCCCAGACCAGAGCCGATTCCACGGTGAAGGCCGGGCCATGGAAGCCGCTGGGGTGGACGACGGTGACGCGGTGCTCGGGGTCCGTGAGATCGGCCACGGGCACCGTGAAGACCCGGGCGGTCTCGGCCGGATCGACCACGCCGACCGGGCTGGGGGCGCGCCACCAGCCGAGCACCGGGGTCACGACGAACTTGCTGACGGGGATGTAGAGCGGCGGCAGCACCCCGAAGAGCTGGACCCCGGCCGGATCCAGGCCGGTCTCCTCCTCGGCCTCGCGCAGCGCGGCGCGCAGCGGGCCGGTGGTGCGCGGGTCGCCGTCCTCGGGGTCCAGGGCGCCGCCGGGGAAGGAGGGCTGGCCGGGATGCGAGCGCAGGGTGCCGGCGCGCTCCATCAGCAGCAGCTCGGGGCCGCGGGGACCCTCGCCGAAGAGGATCAGTACGGCCGACTGGCGGCCGCGGCCGTCCTCCGGCGGCAGGAACCGGCTGAGCTGGGCGGGCCGGACCGTCCGGGCCGCCTCGACGACGGGGTCCAGCCAGTCGGGCAGGCCGTGGGTGTGCAGGTCGATGCTTCCGCGCCGGCCGCCCTGGGTGTCGTACGGGGCCTCCTGCGCGGTGGCTGCGCCGGGCCCGGCGGCGTCCGCCCGGCGGTTCTGCGTGGCCTCGGTCATAGGCACCCCTGTCCGTGCTTCTGCGTTTCCCACGTTCCGGCAAACGTGGTGCGGGTAGCGATTCGTTCCTTGCGGGTGCGGCGCCGTTGCGGGGGCTCCGCCCCCGAACCCCCGCGCCTCAAACGCCGGCGAGGCTGGATTTGGCTCAGGCGTCCGCGTTGGCGGGCCTGGCCGGCGCCGGGAGGCCCGGGTAGTCCGGGGGCGGGCTCAGGCGCTGGCCGGGCTGGCCGCCCTTCTCGTACTTCAGGAGCTTCGCCGCCTTCTCCGGGTCGGTCTCGCCCTCCCCGTAGGCCGGGCAGAGCGGTGCGATCGGGCAGGCCCCGCAGGCGGGCTTGCGGGAATGGCAGATCCGGCGGCCGTGGAAGACGACGCGGTGCGAGAGCATCGTCCACTCGCTCTTCGGGAAGATCGCGCAGATCTCCGCCTCGACCTTCTCCGGATCCTCCTGCTCGGTCCACTTCCAGCGCCGCACCAGCCGGCCGAAGTGGGTGTCGACGGTGATCCCCGGGACTCCGAAGGCATTGCCGAGGACCACGTTGGCCGTCTTGCGGCCGACGCCGGGCAGCGTCACCAGGTCCTCGATCCGGCCCGGCACCTCGCCGCCGAAGTTGTCGCGCAGCGCCTGCGAGAGGCCGAGCAGGGACTTGGCCTTGGCCCGGAAGAACCCGGTCGGCCGGATGATCTCCTCCAGCGCCTCCGGATCGGCTCCGGCCATGTCCTCGGGGGTCGGGTACGCGGCGAAGAGGGCCGGGGTCGTCTGGTTCACCCGCAGGTCGGTGGTCTGCGCCGACAGGACGGTGGCGACCAGCAGCTCGAAGGGGTTGCGGAAGTCGAGCTCCGGGTGCGCGTACGGGTAGACCTCCGCCAGCTCACGGTTGATCCTGCGCGCCCGCCGCACCATCGCCAGATGGCTCTCCGGCTTCGCCCCGGCCTTCTTGACCTTGCTCTCTGCCATCCCCGAAGGCTACGCCGCACAGCCCTCCGCCCGTGGCCGGACGTGACCTCCGCCCGGACGGGGTTTCTTGGCCCAAGTTTTGCCCGGAAACGGGGGTGACTGCTCCGGGAGGGCTCCCACCGGGGCATGTTCGCCCACGGCTGAATTTACTGTGGTCGTCACTCCCCCGGACCCCTTGGCCTGTGCTCTCACCGGCCTGTTGGACACCCGGCCGGTCCGGGACACGGCGGCGGCGACGCCCCCGGACCTCAGGTAACACCACCCCGATCGGCCTCTCGCCGCACAGCACACCCGTACGTCCGGCATCCTTGTGATGAACGTGATTGATCGCACTGTTTGAGCCGTCCGGCAAAATGGGGGAGCGATCCCCCGGCTGGTCGACATAGGAGAGAGACTCGTGGACGACGTACTGCGGCGTGCCCCGCTCTTCGCGGCGCTCGATGACGAGCAGGCCGCGGAGCTCCGCGCCTCCATGGGCGAGGTGACCCTCGCACGTGGTGACGCCCTGTTCCACGAGGGCGACCCCGGTGACCGGCTTTACGTCGTCACCGAGGGCAAGGTGAAGCTGCACCGCACCTCCCCCGACGGCCGCGAGAACATGCTGGCCGTCCTCGGCCCCGGAGAGCTGATCGGCGAGCTGTCGCTGTTCGACCCGGGCCCGCGCACCGCCACCGCCACCGCGCTGACCGAGGTCAAGCTGCTGGGTCTGGGTCACGGAGACCTCCAGCCCTGGCTGAACGCCCGGCCCGAGGTGGCGACCGCGCTGCTGCGCGCCGTCGCGCGGCGCCTGCGCAAGACCAACGACCAGATGTCCGACCTGGTCTTCTCCGACGTTCCGGGCCGCGTGGCCCGTGCGCTCCTCGACCTGTCGCGCCGCTTCGGCGTGCAGTCGGAGGAAGGCATCCACGTCGTGCACGACCTCACGCAGGAAGAGCTGGCCCAGCTCGTCGGCGCGTCGCGCGAGACCGTGAACAAGGCGCTGGCCGACTTCGCGGGACGCGGATGGCTCCGCCTGGAGGCGCGTGCGGTGATCCTCCTGGACGTGGAGCGGCTCGCGAAGCGCTCGCGCTGACGCCGGTCTCAGCTGGTTGAGGGGTCCTGCCCGGATGGGCGGGGCCCCTTTTCGCGTTCCTGCGGCGCCGTTCCGGGGGCTCTGCCCCCGCGCGCCCGCGCCTCAAACGCCGGCGGGGCTGATTTCGGCCACCGAGGAGGCACAGTAGACCCATGGAGCACAGAGGCCTCGACGCGTACGGGTACTTCGAGCGCGAAGGCTCGCTCGGGCATGTGCAGGCCGAGTTCCGGGGGCTCGTCGCCGCCGCGCGGGAGCGGATCGCGGAGGCCTACGGGCGGCGGCTGCACAGCGCCTACCTGTACGGGTCCGTGCCGCGCGGCACCGCCCGGCCCGGGCGGTCCGACCTCGACCTGCTCATCGCCCTGCACCACGCACCCGGCGAGGAGGACCGCGACACCACCGAGGCGCTGGCGCACGGCCTCGACGAGGAGTTCGCGGAGATCGACGGGGTCGGGATCCTGCTGTACGGCAAGGACCGGCTGCTGAGCGAGCAGGAACGATACGACCTGGGCTGGTTCCTCGCCTGCCTGTGTACCCCGCTGCTCGGTGCGGACCTGGCCGAGCACCTGCCCCGCTACCGGCCGGACGGCCTGCTCGCCCGCGAGACCAACGGCGACCTCGCCGAGCTGCTGCCCCGGGTGCGCGAGCGGATCCGGGAGGCGGCCACCCCGGAGGAGTACCGCAAGCTGTGCCGGGGCGTCTCCCGGCACCTCGTGCGGACCGGGTTCACCCTCGTCATGCCGCGGTGGGGCGGCTGGACCAGCGACCTCACCGAGTCGGCGGAGGTGTTCGCGCAGTACTACCCCGAGCGCGCCGACCAGATGCGCGCCGCGGCCGCCGCCGCGCTGGACCCGGTCTCCGACCCGGCCGTGCTGCGCGCCTACGTCGAGGACCTCGGGCCGTGGCTCGCGGACGAGTACGCGGCCCGGCACGGCACGAAGACGGCCCGCCCCGAAGCCGCCGCCTAGAGGGCTTCGACCGCCCGCTTGGCCTCCACCAGGCCGGCTCCGGTGGCCTCGCGGTAGGCCTTGATCGCCGCCACCGTGCGGCCCTCCGCGGCCAGGGCCCGTACGCCGTCCATCCCGTCCGGCTCCGGCTCCACGATGCCGAAGTGGTCCAGGAGCAGACCGAGGCGTCGCTCCAGCCGGTCCGTCTTGCGTTCCACCTCCCGGATCCGCAGCGTCACCGTCGAAACGATCCAGCCCGCGGTGATGATCAGCGAGAGGATCAGGATGAGCGTCATTCGGGGCCCCCGGGAATCAGTCCGTGATCTTGAAGGTACTCGAGCTGCGCCCGTACGGACCATTCCGCGGCCGGCCACAGTGACCGGTCCACGTCCCGGTAGACGTGCGCGACGACCGCCTCGGGGGTGGTGAAGCCGTTCTCGACCGCCGTCTCGATCTGGGCGAGGCGGTGGGCACGGTGGGCGAGGTAGAACTCGACCGCGCCCTGCGCGTCGTCCAGGACCGGTCCGTGCCCCGGGAGCACCGTGTGGACCCCGTCGTCGACCGTCAGCGAGCGCAGCCGGCGCAGGGAGTCCAGGTAGTCGCCGAGCCGCCCGTCGGGGTGCGCGACCACGGTGGTGCCGCGTCCCAGGATCGTGTCGCCGGTCAGCACCGCCCGGTCGGCCGGCAGGTGGAAGCAGAGCGAGTCCGCGGTGTGCCCGGGCGTCGGAACCACGCGCAGTTCCAGACCGCCCGTGCGGATGACGTCCCCGGCGGCCAGGCCCTCGTCGCCCAGGCGCAGGGCGGGGTCCAGCGCGCGCACCTTCGTCCGGGTCAGCTCGGCGAAGCGGGCCGCGCCCTCCGCGTGGTCGGGGTGTCCGTGGGTGAGGAGGGTCAGCGCGACCCGCTTGCCCTCCTTCTCGGCGGCGTCGATCACCGCGCGCAGGTGTACGTCGTCCAGCGGGCCGGGATCGATCACCACGGCCAGGTCGGAGCCGGGCTCGGAGACGAGCCAGGTGTTGGTCCCGTCGAGGGTCATCGCGGAGGCGTTCGGGGCCAGGATGTTCACCGCGCGGGCGGTGGCGGGCCCGGAGACGACCATTCCGCGGGGCTGGCCGGGCAGGGCGGCGGCGTCGGTCATGCGGAGGCTCCTCCCGGGTTGGCGGGGCCCGGTCGGGCGGGGCCCGGATGCGTGAGGCGGACGCGCTTGGTGAACTCGTCGTGGCCCGGCCAGCTGAGCACGAGCTCCCCGCCCTCCAGGGTGGCCCGGGCGAGCACCGGGGTCAGGTCCTGGGCCCCGGCCGCGGCGAGGGCCTCGGCGGGGCTCCCGTACGGCTCCAGGGAGCGCAGGGTGGTGATGGTGGGCGGCATCATCAGCAGCTCGCCCTTGTCGTAGCCGGCGGCGGCGTCGGCGGGGCGGATCCAGACCGTGCGGTCGGCCTCGGTGGAGGCGTTGCGGGTGCGCTGGCCTTCGGGGAGGGCCGCCACGAAGAACCAGGTGTCGTAGCGGCGCGGCTCGAACTCCGGGGTGATCCAGCGGGCCCACGCGCCGAGCAGGTCGGAGCGCAGGACGAGGCCACGGCGGTCGAGGAACTCGGCGAAGGACAGCTCGCGCGCGACCAGGGCCGCGCGGGCGGCCTCCCAGTCCTCGCCGGTGGTGTCGCCGACGACGGTGTCCGCGGACTCGCCCGCGAGCAGCACCCCGGCCTCCTCGAAGGTCTCGCGGACGGCTCCGCAGACGATCGCCTGGGCGGTGGCGGGGTCGGTGCCCATCCGCTCGGCCCACTCGGCGCGGCTCGGGCCGGCCCAGCCGATGCGGTGGTCCTCGTCGCGGGGGTCCACGCCGCCGCCTGGGTACGCGTAGGCGCCTCCGGCGAAGGCCATCTCGACCCGGCGGCGCAGCATGTGCACCGCGGGGCCGTCGGGGGTGTCGCGCAGCAGCATCACGGTGGCGGCGCGCCTGGGTTCCGTCGGGACGAGGGCGCCGTCCGCGAGGGCGCGGATCCGGTCGGGCCACTCCGGCGGGTACCACTGACCTCCGGCGGAGGTCTCTTGCTGACCGTACTGACCATTCGGCATGGCGGGATGCTACGGCCATCCGGCCCGATGTTCGAGGGTTGACCTTGTTGCACCGTTGTACGGGGGCTCAGCCTCGGCTGCGGATGTGCCGCTGCGCGGAGCGGAGTCCCCTACCCGCCCTTCCACCGTTCCCCGGGCGCTGCCCGGACCCGCGCCTCAAACGCCGGCGGGGCTGGGTGTGGCCCGGACGGGCTGGGAGGGAGCACCGGGCTGCGCCCGGACCCCCTGGGGCTCCGCCCCAGACCCCGGTCCTCAAGCGCCGGACGGCTCGAAGGGCGCCGGGGACCGCGCCGCCGGGACGCAAACGGCCCCGGCGGGCCGCCGGACGGAGTCCGGCGCAGCGGGCCGAAGCCCGTGAGGCCCGCCAGGGCCGAGCGGTGCGGGGGGCGCGTCAGGAGGAGAGTTCGACCTGGATCTCGATCTCGACCGGGGCGTCCAGCGGGAGGACCGCCACGCCGACCGCGCTGCGGGCGTGGACGCCCTTGTCGCCGAGGACGGCGCCCAGCAGCTCGCTCGCGCCGTTCAACACGCCCGGCTGGGCGGTGAAGTCGGGGGCGGAGGCGATGAAGCCCACCACCTTCACGACGCGCGCGATCTTGTCGAGGTCGCCGACGACGGACTTCACCGCGGCGAGCGCGTTCAGCGCGCAGGTCGCGGCCAGTTCCTTGGCCTGCTCCGCCGAGACCTCGGCGCCGACCTTGCCGGTGACCGGCAGGTTGCCCTTGACCATCGGGAGCTGGCCCGCGGTGTACACGTAGGCACCCGACCGCACGGCCGGCTGGTACGTGGCCAGCGGCGGGACGACCTCGGGCAGGGTCAGGCCGAGTTCGGCCAGCCTCGCCTCGACGACTCCGCTCATGCCGCCTTCTCCCGCTTCAGGTAGGCCACGAGCTGCTCGGGGTTGTTCGGCCCGGGGACGACCTGGACGAGCTCCCAGCCGTCCTCGCCCCAGGTGTCCAGGATCTGCTTGGTGGCGTGGACCAGCAGCGGGACGGTCGCGTATTCGAACTTCTTGGTCATGGGAGCGAGCGTAGTGCCTGCCGTGCGGGGCCCCGCCACCACCGCCGCCACCCGGGAGGAATTAGGCTCGGGCCCTGTGAGCAGGCTCCAGGTGGTCAGCGGCAAGGGCGGCACCGGCAAGACCACGGTCGCCGCAGCACTCGCGCTCGCCCTCGCACGCGAGGGCAGGCGGACTCTTCTGGTGGAGGTCGAGGGCAGGCAGGGCCTGGCCCAGGTCTTCGGGGCGGAGGCGCTCCCCTACGAGGACCGGAAGATCGCCGTCGCCTCGGGCGGCGGCGAGGTCTACGCGCTCGCCATCGACGCGGAGCGGGCGCTCCTGGACTACCTCCAGATGTTCTACAAGCTCGGCTCGGCCGGCCGCGCCCTCAAGAAGCTCGGCGCCATCGACTTCGCGACGACCATCGCGCCGGGCCTGCGGGACGTGCTCCTGACGGGCAAGGCCTGCGAGGCGGTCCGGCGCAAGGACAAGGCGGGCCGGTTCGTGTACGACCACGTGATCATGGACGCTCCGCCGACCGGGCGGATCACCCGCTTCCTGAACGTCAACGACGAGGTGGCGGGCCTGGCCCGGTTCGGGCCGATCCACAACCAGGCGCAGGCCGTCATGAAGGTGCTCAAGTCCCCCGAGACGGCCGTGCACCTGGTCACCCTGCTGGAGGAGATGCCCGTCCAGGAGACCGCCGACGGGATCGCCGAACTCCGGCAGGCGGGCCTGCCGGTGGGGCGGGTCGTCGTGAACATGGTCCGGCCGCACCACCTCGACGAGGACGCCCTGCGCGCCGCCGCCGGCGAGCGGCGCTCCGACGTCTCCCGGGCGCTGTCCCGGGCCGGCCTCGGCAGCGCCCGGCGCGGCGGGCTGGCCGAACGGCTGGTGGACCCACTGCTCGCGCAGGCCTCGGAGCACGCGAGCCGGGTGGAGCTGGAGCGCGCCCAGCGCACCGTCCTGGCGGGGCTGGACGTGCCGACGTACGAACTCCCCCTGCTCGGCGCGGGGATGGATCTGGCCGGGCTCTACGGGCTCGCCGCGGAGCTGCGGAAGCAGGTGGGCGAGGAATGAGCGAGGCCCGGATCATGGAGGCGACGATGGACGCTCCCCCGCGGCTGGACGTCGACCGGCTGTTGGACGACCGGCAGACCCGGATCATCGTGTGCTGCGGGGCGGGCGGGGTCGGCAAGACCACCACCGCCGCGGCGCTCGGGGTACGGGCGGCCGAGCGCGGGCGCAAGGTGGTCGTCCTGACCATCGACCCGGCACGCAGGCTGGCCCAGTCGATGGGGATCGACTCGCTCGACAACACCCCGCGCAAGGTCTCCGGGGTGACGGGCGACGGCGGCGAGCTGCACGCCATGATGCTCGACATGAAGCGGACCTTCGACGAGATCGTCGAGGGCCACTCCGACCCCGAGCGGGCGCAGGCCATCCTCGCCAACCCCTTCTACCAGTCCCTGTCGGCCGGCTTCGCGGGCACGCAGGAGTACATGGCGATGGAGAAGCTGGGGCAGCTGCGGGCCCGGGACGACTGGGACCTGATCGTGGTGGACACCCCGCCGAGCCGGTCCGCGCTGGACTTCCTGGACGCACCGGGGCGCCTGGGGTCCTTCCTGGACGGGAAGTTCATCCGGGTGCTGATGGCTCCGGCGAAGGTGGGCGGCCGGGCGGGGATGAAGTTCCTCAATGTCGGCATGTCGATGATGACGGGCACGCTGAGCAAGCTGATGGGCGCCTCGCTGCTGAAGGACGTGCAGACCTTCGTGGCCGCCATGGACACCATGTTCGGCGGCTTCCGCACCCGCGCGGACGCGACCTTCCAGCTCCTCCAGGCTCCCGGTACGGCCTTCCTCGTGGTCTCCGCGCCCGAACCGGACGCGCTGCGCGAGGCCGCGTACTTCGTGGAACGGCTGGCCGCGGAGCGGATGCCGCTGGCCGGGCTCGTACTGAACCGGGTGCACGGCAGTGACGCCGAACAGCTCTCTGCGGAGCGGGCGTTGGCCGCTGCGGAGAATCTTGAAGAAGGCGGCATTGTGGATCAGGAGTCCGGGAAAGCTGGACTTCGTGACTCCACGGAGACCGACCCGGAGACCGACCCCGACACGGAGACCGACCCCGATGCCCGCATCGAGCGAGAGACCGGCGCCGACACCGTAGACGCCGCCGGCGCGGACGCCGACGTGGACCTGATCACTGCAGGACTGCTGCGCCTGCACGCGGAGCGCATGCAGGTCATCGCGCGCGAACAGCGCACGCGTGACCGCTTCACCTCGCTGCACCCCGAGGTGGCGGTGGCCGAAGTGGCCGCCCTGCCCGGCGACGTACACGACCTCGCCGGGCTGCGGGCCATCGGAGAGCGACTCGCGGCCGGGGTTCCGGCCGGAGCGTAGGCGTTCCTACGACGGGTGCCCAGGTGGTCTACCCGGCTGCCGCGTACGTCTCGTACGGAACACCGATCTCCTCATCGTCATCCATGGTGAGGATGCCCGTACTGCGCTCGTACTCCGTGCGTGCGGTTTCGAGCAGTCGCCTCCACGAGGTGACGGTGGGACGCCGGCGCAGCAGCGCACGTCGTTCCCGCTCGGTCATTCCGCCCCACACTCCGAACTCGACACGATTGTCGAGCGCGTCGGCCAGGCACTCGGTCCGCACCGGACATCCGGTGCACACCGCCTTGGCCCTGTTCTGTGCCGCTCCTTGAACGAACAGTTCATCCGGATCGGTAGTGCGGCAGGCTGCCTGCGCACTCCAGTCGGTAACCCAGCCCATCCCGGCGCCGTCCTCTCCCGAATCGAGGCTCCCCCACGGCGGTAGCGGCATATTCACCGCTGCCAGTTGAGGACGTTACGGAAGGTGGGCACAGTGCAACACCCCCGACGGGCCCAATCTTGAATGGTCCGAACGGACTATGGGTAAGCGGCAGATCACCCGACGGAGTGATCCTGCGACATGCCCGACCATTCCGGCGATTTGGGTGAAATCGACGGGGCATGCTGATCACAGGAGGCGAGATTCGGACATGCGTCCACCCCATTCGGGAAGGGTGAAAAACAAGCCGAGGGGTTGATGTCCCACCGCACTGCTGTGACAGTTGGGGACAGCTTAGGCCAAGGCATTCGCGCGTGTCCGGCGAATGAGAACGTAGGCTGCCCTCTATGGGAAAGAAGCGCTCGGGCGGCGGGCTCACGGGGCCACAGCAGGCCGCCAAGTTCCTCGGTGTGTCCGTTCTCTCCGGAGTTGTGCTCGCGGGCATCGCGATCCCGGGCGCCGGCGCCCTGGGTCTCGCGGCCAAGGGCACGGTCGAGGGATTCGATGAGATCCCGGCCAATCTCAAGACACCTCCGTTGAGCCAGCGCACCACGATCTTGGACTCAGAGGGTGGCTTGATCGCCACGGTCTATTCGCGCGACCGGCAGGTGGTCCCGATCACGGCCATCTCCCCGTACATGCAGAAGGCCATCGTCGCGATCGAGGACTCCCGTTTCTACGAGCACGGCGCGGTCGACCTCAAGGGCATCCTGCGTGCGGTCAACCGCAATGCCCAGGAGGGCGGCGCGGCGCAGGGCGCCTCGACGCTGACGCAGCAGTACGTGAAGAACGTCTTCGTCGAGGAAGCCGGCGACGACGAGACGAAGGTGCGCGAGGCACAGGAGAAGAGCCTCGGACGCAAGATCCGCGAGCTGAAGTACTCGATCCAGGTCGAGGAGGAGCTCGGGAAGCAGAAGATCCTCGAGAACTACCTCAACATCACGTACTTCGGGCAGCAGGCGTACGGAATCGAATCCGCGGCCCAGCGCTACTTCAGCAAGCCCGCCAAGGACCTCACCCTGGACGAGGCTGCGATGCTGGCGGGCGTCGTGCAGTCGCCGAGCCGGTACGACCCGGTGAACGACTCGCAGGAGGCGACGAAGCGCCGCAACATCGTCCTCCAGCGCATGGCCGACGTGAAGAACATTTCGCAGGCCGAGGCGGACGCGGCGAAGGCGAAGCCGCTCCAGCTGAAGGTGACCAAGCCGAAGAACGGCTGCATCACCGCGGTCAAGGGCGCGGGCTTCTTCTGCGACTTCGTGCGCAACACCTTCCTCGACGACACCGCCTTCGGAAAGACCCGCGAGGAGCGGGCGAAGGTCTGGAACCAGGGCGGCCTCACGGTCCGCACGACCCTGGACCCGCAGTCGCAGGACTCCGTCAACGAGTCCATCAAGGACCACGTGGACCAGGACGACAAGGTCGCGACGGCCGTCACCCTCGTCCAGCCCGGCACCGGGCGGGTCCTCGCCATGGGCCAGTCCAAGCCGTACGGCTTCGGCAAGAACGAGACCCAGATCAACTTCTCGGTGGACAAGAAGATGGGCGGCTCGAACTTCGGCTTCCCGACCGGCTCCACCTTCAAGGCGTTCGTCGCGGCCGCCGCCCTCGAAGGCGGGCTGCCGCCGACGAAGATGTACCAGTCCCCGTACGACATGGACTACCCGAGCCCGGTGCGGACCTGCGGCGACAAGCCCTGGGTCAACACCGACCGCGCCAAGGTGGAGAACGAGACCGAGTCCGAGGTCGGCCCGTACGGGATGAAGGAGGCGATGGCCAAGTCGGTCAACACCTACTTCGTGGAGATGATCTCCGAGGTGGGCCTGTGCCCCGTCACCGAGATGACCACCAAGCTCGGCGTGATCCCGGCCAACGGCGCCAAGCTCCCCGAGGTCCCGGCCATCGCCCTCGGCAGTGAGGGCATGTCCCCGCTGACCATGGCCAACGCCTACGCCACCTTCGCCAACCGCGGCGTGTACTGCACCCCGGTCTCCATCGAGTCGATCACCGACGCGCACGGCAAGGCCCTGACGGTCCCGAAGTCCAAGTGCGGCCGCGCGATGACCGAGCGGACCGCCGACACCATCAACACGCTGCTGCTCGGCGTGGTCGACTCCGGTACGGGCCAGCAGTCGGGTCTGACCGACCGCCAGAGCGCGGGCAAGACGGGTACCACCGACAGCCGTTACAACGCCTGGTTCGTCGGCTACACCCCGAACATGTCCGGCGCGACCTGGGTCGGCTCCGGCGGCGCCAAGCAGGTGTCGATGGAGAACATCACCATCGGCGGCCAGTACTACGACAAGGTCTTCGGCGGTGGCCTGCCCGGCCCGATCTGGAAGCAGGCGGTCTCCGGCGCGCTCTCCGGCCGCGAGGCCCCGAGCTTCACCACGGTGAACATCCCCGACACCCCGAGCCCGACCCCCGGTGCCAAGCCCAGCGGCAAGCCCAACAAGCCCGGCAAGCCCGGCCGCGACGGCAAGCCCGGCGACGGGCGGCCCGGCGGTGGGACCGCGGCCGGCCCCACCGGCGGGAACACCGGCGGCACGGGCGGGGACGACCCGCTCGGCGGGATCACGATCCCGCCGGGGATCATCGGCGGCCGCGACTAGGCGCCGTAGGGTCCACAGGGTCCGCAGCGAACAGCAGAAGAGGGCCCCCACCAGATCCGCATCCGGATCGGTGGGGGCCCTCCCTGTTTCCCGTACGGGACCGCGTACGGGACCGCGTACGGAACTGCCTACAGAACCGCGTACTAGGACAGGTGCTTCTTGACGGCGGCGGCGACGCGCCCGCCCTCCGCCAGACCCGCGACCTTCGGGTTCACGATCTTCATCACGGCGCCCATGGCCCGCGGCCCCTCGGCGCCCGCCGCCTTGGCCTCCTCGACGGCCTGCGCCACGATCGCGTCGAGCTCCGCCTCACCGAGCTGCTTCGGGAGGTAGGTGTCGAGGAACTCGCCCTCGGCGGTCTCCCGCGCGGCCTGCTCGGGACGGCCACCCTGCGCGAAGGCATCAGCGGCCTCGCGACGCTTCTTCGCCTCCTTGGCGATCACCTTGAGGACTTCCTCGTCGGAGAGCACCCGGGCTTCCTTGCCCGCGACTTCCTGGTTGGTGATGGCGGAGAGGGTCAGGCGCAGCGTGGACGAGGCGAGCTCGTTGCGCGCGCGGATGGCGGTGGTGAGGTCTTCCTGGAGCTTGGCCTTGAGCGTGGTCATGCCCCGAGTCTGCCAGGTACGGGGGCTCCGGCGCCCGCCGGTTTCCCGGCGTGCTCGCCGGGTCTGCGAACATGAGGGCATGCGTGCGCGTTACGGAGTACCCCTGAAGGTCACCGCCGGTATCGCCGCGGCCGGGGCCGCCGGTCTGGCCTATGCCGCCGGTTTCGAAGCGCGGTCCTTCCGCCTGCGCCGGGTCACGGTCCCCGTGCTCCCGCAAGGAATGCGCCCGTTGCGCGTCCTGCAGGTCTCGGACATCCACATGGTCGGCGGGCAGCGCAAGAAGCGCGCCTGGCTGCAGTCGCTCGCCGGGCTGCGCCCCGACCTCGTGGTGAACACGGGCGACAACCTCTCCGACACGGAGGGCGTGCCGGAAGTGCTCGACGCGCTGGGCCCTTTGATGGACTTCCCCGGCGTGTACGTCTTCGGCTCGAACGACTACTACGGGCCCCGGATGCGCAATCCCGGGCGCTACCTGATCGAGAAGACCCAGGGCCGGCACGGGCTGAACGGCAACGCCCCGGTCGTCGGCGCCGTCCACAACCCGTGGGAGGGAATGCGGGACGCCTTCGACGCGGCCGGCTGGCTCAACCTCACCAACACCCGGGGCCGGCTCAAGCTCGACGGGCTGGAGCTGGCCTTCACCGGCCTGGACGACCCGCACATCAAGCGCGACCGGTACGCCAAGGTCGCGGGCGGGCCGGAGGCGGACGCGGACTTCTCGATGGCCGTCGTCCACGCCCCGTACCTGCGCGTCCTCGAATCCTTCACCGCCGACCGGTACCCGCTGATCCTGGCCGGCCACACGCACGGCGGGCAGCTGTGCATCCCCTTCTACGGGGCGCTCGTCACCAACTGCGACCTGGACACCAAGCGGGTGAAGGGCCTCTCGACGCACGAGACGCAGGGGCAGCGCGCGTACCTCCACGTATCGGCGGGCTGCGGGACCAACCGCTTCACCCCGGTGCGCTTCGCGTGCCCCCCCGAGGCGACACTGCTGACACTGACCCCGAAGGCCTAGTACGGGCGGATGCGCCGGGTACGTTGACAGGATGATCACACCCGGCGCACCTGGCGCACCCGGCGCACTCCGCCTCCCGACCGTCGCCTTCCGCGCGCTGATCGCGGCAGCGGCCGTCACCGGCCTGGTCATCGAGTGCGCGTACGGCAGCGTGCCCGTCGTCCTGAGCTTCTTCACGATCTGGACGAACATCCTGGTCGCGGTGGTCTTCGGACTCTCCGCCTACCGCGTCCACCGCCGCGAGCCGGACGTGGCCCCCTTCTGGCGGGGCGGTGTCCTCCTCTTCATCCTGATCACCGGGCTGGTCTTCCACCTGGTCCTGGCCAACCCGTCGAGCCCCTTCAACGTGCTCGAGGACCTCGACAAGCTCTCCGGCGCCAAGGCCGTCTCCAACCAGCTCCTCCACACGGTCACCCCCATCGGCGCGGTCCTGGACTTCCTCTTCCTGACCGCCCCCCGCACCCTGCGCCCGCGCTACGCCGCGCAGTGGCTGGCGTACCCCCTGCTCTACGTGGCCTTCGCCCTCACCCGCGGCGCCCTGCTCTCCCCCGGCGTCCCGAGCCGGTACACGTACCCCTTCATCGACGCCGCCCAGTACGGCTACGCCCGGGTCGCGCTGAACGCGGTGGTCCTGGGCCTCGCCTTCTACGCCATCGGCCTGGCCCTGGTCGCGGCGGACCGCTACCGCCCGCCGCGCGAAAACCGGATTTCGTCTCCGGCCGAGGGTCCGCTAAAGTAATCGATGTCGCCAGGGCAGCAAGCGCTGCAAGGGTGGACATCGGGGTGTAGCGCAGCTTGGCAGCGCGCTTCGTTCGGGACGAAGAGGTCGTGGGTTCAAATCCCGCCACCCCGACTTCGTAAGACCAGGTCAAGGGCTTGATCCGCATCGCGGGTCGGGCCCTTCCTGCGTTTCTGGGGGGTGTTCTCCCGGCGCCTGAGTGAGCGGTGAGGGGGCGCGGTGGGTCAGGGCGGGGGCTGGTGGGTCCAGGGGTCCGGGCCGGGGTTGGTGCCTTCGGCTCGGAGGGCCAGGCGGTCGGTGTAGTGCTGCCAGGTCTCCGCGTGGGCCTCGCACGCCTCCGAGGTGGGCAGGCCGCTGTGGATCAGGTGGAGCACGGTGCCCTGGGCGGTGGGTTCCAGGGTGATCTCCACCCTGGTGGAGCCCGCCGCGAGGGGTGCGGGGCCCTGCTCCCAGCCCCAGGTGAAGATGAGTTGTCTGGGTGGGTCGACCGTCAGGAAGTGGCCGGAGGCCACTTCCTGCCCGGTGACCCGGGTGCGGTACGAGCCGCCGGGCTCGAAGGAGAACGTGCCGTCGGCGCCCATCCAGGACAGCCACTTCTCCCGGTCGGTGAAGAAGGCGAAGACGGTTTCGGGGCGGGCTTTGATGCGGCGCTCCAGTGTGACGGTGTCCATCGGCGTCGCGGGGGTCGCGGGGGTCGTCATGAGCGACATTGTCCCGTGAGGGGGCGGGTGGCGCCGGTTAAGCGGGGGTGAGGGGCGCCGCGCCGAAGGAGACGTCGAAGCGGTCGCACCAGATGGTGACGCTGGTGTACGCGGCGGGGTTCACGTCGGACGGGATCGCGTAGTTCTGGTCGCCCTTGTTGCCCTTGAGCTTGCCCAGGCTGACGTACTTGCCGTCGTCGAAGACCCGCCAGCCCGCCGTGCCCTCCTTCACCGGGGCGTCCGTCAGCCAGACCCGCAGGTCCGGGCCGTTGCTGGTGTCGAGGTTCTCCAGGCGCAGGGTGTGGGAGCCGTCGGGGAGGCGGATGAGCTTCGCGGTGCCCGTGGTGGTGTGCTCGTGGCTGATCAGTGCGCCCTGGGCGACGGTCTGCGGGGCCGCCTGGTTGGTGGGCGAGGCGGTGAGCGGCGAAGAGGGCGCCGACGGGAGGGACTCGTGGACCGTTGCGTTCTGCCAGAGCTTCCACGGCTGGAACCAGTACAGGCCGAGGCCCAGCAGGAGGGCCGCGGGGAGGGCCAGGACGGTCAGGTGCCTGCGTACGTTCCGCTTCCTCGGCGGGGTCTGCGGCGGCTGGGTCTGTGCCACGTGGTCGGTCCTTCCTCGCGTTCGGCCGTTCGGCCCTCATGGGCATTCAACGCTCGGGTGCCTGGCGGGACCAGGCCCGGCCGGATGACGAAAGGCTTACGGCATCCGGCCGGGAGGGGCTCAGAGGGTGCGGGGCTTGGTGGTGAAGGCCTGGTTCGCGAGCTTGTCGCCGAGGACGAGGCCGTCCGTGGCGTCCCACGGGTAGTGGACGCCGAGCCAGATGCGGCTGTCGGCAACGCCCGTACGGAATCGCCGGAACTGCGGGTCCCTTCCGGACGACCAACTCCACGCGGAGAGACGGCCGGTGACAGTGGAGGGGCGTGGGATGGGCGGGCTGGACGTGCGGATGGAGGGGGTGGGCTGCCGGCACGGGCGGGTGGAGGCCGTGGCCGGCGTCGACCTGGAGATCGCGGCCCGCGAGCGCGTCGCGCTGACCGGCACCAACGGATCGGGCAAGACCACCCTGCTGCGCGCCGTACTCGGACTGCACCCGCAGGTCAGCGGGAAGATCCTGGTCGGCGGCCGCACGGGCGACCCGGCCTGGCGGCGGCGGGCCTGCGCGTGGATCCCGCAGAAGCCCGCCGCCGGACGCTTCCCGCTCCTGGGCGGCGAACTGCTCGCCAGCAGCGGGGACTCCCGCGCGGCCGCCGAGGCCGCCGACCGGCTGGGGGTGGGGCCGCTGACCGCAAGGCCGCTGCACACCCTGTCCGGCGGGCAGTTGCAGCGGATGTACCTGGCCCGGGCGATCGGCTGCGTGGCCGCGGGGGCCGGCGTACTGCTCGCCGACGAGCCGACCGCCGCCCTGGACTTCGCCGGGCAGGACGAGGCCGCCGAGGTACTGGCGGCCCTGCCGGTGACGCTGGTCGTCGTCACGCACGACCGGGCGCTCGTGGAACGCTGCGACCGGGTCATGGAGATGGCCGCCGGACGGCTGAGGGAGGTCGCGTGAGCGCCACCCTCGCGGCCGCCTCCCTGGCGAGCGCCGACCTCGGGACCCTGCTGCAACTGGCCCCCGTACAGCGGGCCGGCTTCGCCCTGCTGCTGGCCGCCGTCGGGCTGCCCGTGATCGGGGTGGTCATCGTCGGGCTGGACATCATGCCGGTGCGCTTCGCGATGATGCACGTCGCGCTGCTGGGCATCGCCGTCGGACTGCTCACCGGACTGGATCCCATGCTGTGCGCGCTGGTGGCCTGTGCGCTGGCCGGAGCCGGAGTCGCACCGCTGGCCCGGACCCCGGACGGGCTGTCCGGGGCGATGGGACTGCTGATGAGCCTGGCGATCGCCGCCGCGCTGCTGCTCCTCGCGGTCTCGGGGGTGAACGCCTCGGGCGCGTTCGCGCTGCTGTGGGGCTCGATCCTGTCCGTCGGCGGCGCCGATCTGGTGGTGCTCGGCGTGCTGGCCGTGCTCGTGCCCGGCCTGTTCTGGTGGCGGCGGCGCGAGGTGGCGCTGCTGCTGTACGACCGTGAACTCGCGCAGTGTTCCGGCGTGCCGGTGCGGGCGCTGACCACCGTCCTGCTGGTGCTCGTCGCGGTCGCGGTCGCCGGGGCCATCAAGCTCACCGGCGCCCTGCTGGTCGACGCGCTGACCCTGCTGCCCGCCCTGGCCGCGCGCCGGCTGGGCACCTCGCTGAAATCGATCACCGGGTGGGCGGTGGGCATCGGCGTCTTCGTGAACCTGACCGGTTTCCTCATCGCCCTCCGGCTGGACTGGCCCCCCGGGCCCGTCCTCGTCCTGACCGCGGGGGCACTCGTCCTCGCGGTGCACCTCGTACCCGAACGGAGAATCGGCTCATGGCGTCGCGAACCCGCGTCCGCAGCACTTCCCTCCTCGCACTGAGCACGGCACTGGGCCTGGCACTGGCCCTGACCGGCTGCGGCGACAGCGACGGCAACACCGACGACAGCGGGCGCGGTGGTGGCACCGTCAAGGAGGGCCCTCCGGTCGTCGTCGTGACCACCACCTGGGAGGGCGCCTTCGCCAAGGCCGCGGGCGCGCAGAACGTCAAGGTGATCGTGCCGCAGTCCGTGCACCACGCTCCGGACTACGACCCCAAGCCCTCCGACCTCGCCGCCGTCGCCGGGGCCGACTTCGTGCTGTACGCGCCGTTCGAGCCGTACGCCGCGAAGATCAAGGAGGCCGCCGGGTCGAAGGCGAAGCTGGTGGAGGTGAACCTCGACAACGACGCCGACAAGGTCAAGGCCGAAGTCGCTCGGCTGGGGGCGTTGTTCGGCACGCCGGGCTCCGCCACGAAGTGGGCCGCGGACTTCGACGCCGAGTACGGGCGGGTCGCGAAGGACGTCCAGGCCGCCTGGCCCGGCGGCAAGAGCCCGGCGGTCGTGAGCCAGGTGTTCACCGCCTGGTCCGCGAAGCTGGCGGGCGCCACCACGGTGGGCACCTACGGCCCCGAGGCCGTGACCCCGGCGCAGCTGGCCGAGCTGTCGGCGAAGAAGCCGGCGCTGGTCCTGGACAACGCGCACATGTCGACCGGCACCGTCCTGCCCGACTCCGGCGCGCACCAGGTGGAGATCGCCAACTACCCGGGGAACGACCTGGACTTGCTGCCGGTCTACCGCAACGCGGGGACCGAGCTGAAGAAGGCCATGGCCAAGGCGGGCGGCTCCGCCGGGTAGCGCGGAGCGGGGCGAAGCGAGCGGGGCGGTCCCATCGGGGCCGCCCCGCCCTCGTCTACGCGCCCACCGCGGCGGGTGCCGCAGCAGCCGGGGCGGCCCCGGCGCGGACCGGCGCGCCGTTCGCGAGGCGGGCGCGCAGGGCCGCGCGGTCGGGCTTGCCGGCCGGGGTGAGCGGGAGCTCCGCCAGCAGCAGCAGGCGCTCGGGGTGCTTGCGGAGGTCGAGGCCGCGGAGCGTGAGGTGTCCGGCCAGGGAGTCGAGGGTGGGGGGCTGCGCGCCGCGGGGGACGACGCAGGCGGCGAGGCGTTCGCCCATCACCTCGTCCGGGACTCCGACGCAGACGACGTCGCGGACGAGGGGGTGGGAGGAGAGCTCCCGTTCCACCTCGGCGGGGCTGATGTTGGCGCCGCCGCGGATGACGATGTCCTTGAGGCGGCCCACGACGTGGAGGACCCCGTCCTCGTCGATGAAGCCGAGGTCGCCGGTACGGACCCAGCCCTCGGGCGTGCGGTACAGCGCGTCCAGGTCCGGGGAGGCGACGTAGCACATGGGGGTCATGGGGCCGCACGCGATGATCTCCCCGATCGCTCCGTCGGGGAGCCGTTCGTGGGTCTCGGTGTCGGTGATCCGGATCTCGGCGACCCGGGGGTCGGGGCGGCCGGCGGCGATGCCCGTGCCCTCGGACTCCGGCGCCGTCGCGCCGAGTCCGGTGTGGCAGTTGACCCCGTCGGCCGAGCCGTAGAGGTTGACGACCGGGCAGCCGAAGGCGCGGCTCGCGCTCTCGGCGGTGGTCTCGTCGAGGGGGGCGCCGCCGAGGATCAGGGCGGTGGGTGCGGGCAGCGGCGGGGTGTCGCCCGCGGCCGCCTCGGCCTCCAGGCGGTCGAGCATCATGCGGATCATCGTGGGCACGCCGAGGACGTGCGTGGGCCGGTGCTCGCGCACCGCCGCGAGGGCCGCCTCCGGCGTGAAGTGGTCGAGGACGATCAGGGTTCCGCCGTGCCGGGCGAGGGTGACCGCGGTGCCGCTGGAGCCGAAGGCGGACGCGAGCGGTACGAGGAACAGGCAGCGCGGGGGCGTCCCGTCGGGCATCAGCGAGGCGAGGAAGTTGCCGCGGCCGCCGGCGAGGGCGTTGTGGGAGTACGCGATCATCTTCGGCTCCGCCTCGGAACCGGAGGACACCAGGATGCGGGCGGCTCTGTCGGGGTCGGGCCGGACGGGAACGAAGGCGGCCGGGTCGGAGCGCATCAGCGCCGCGAGCCGAATCGTTCCTTCAGGCTCCGTGCCCGCCGCTCCGCCGGCCGCGATGACATGGCGCAGCGCGGGCAGTTCGGGGGCCAGGTCCCGCAGGTCGGCGGCGTGCCGGTGGCCCCGGTGCTCCACGGCGGCGATCACCGCGACGGCCTCGGCACGGCGCAGCAGACCACGGGCCTCCTGGCCGCCCCGGCCCACGGGGAAGGGCAGGGCCACGGCTCCGAGGGCGGCCAGGGCCAGGTCGGCGATGACCGCGTTGCGGCCGTTGGGGAGCTGGACGCCGACCACGTCGCCGGGCCGTACGCCGAGCTCCGCGAGGCCGGTGGCCAGACATCGCACCTTGCGGTCGAGCGCGGTGTAGCAGAGCGTGCCCTTGGCATCGACGACCGCGGTGCGGTGCAGGTCGGAGATCTGGCGGGCCCGGAAGAGGCTGTAGAGGTCGAGGTCGGGGCAGGTTCCGTCGACCGCCCACGAGCGGCGCAGGCCCACGGGCAGCAGATCGTGCAGTGCGACGGTCATACGAAGCTCCAGGGGTCGGGAACGGCAGGGGCACCGTGCGCGTCCCGGCTGATCGAGCCGGCGAAGCGCGGGTCGTGGTGCAGGTCGGCAAGGTCGGTGGTGACGGCGGTCGCGTCGAGGCCGCGCGCCCGCAGGGCTCGTAGGGCGTCCTCGGTGGACAGTTCGGCGAGCCCGTGGGTGAGGGCCGCGGCGCGGGCGTCCGCGTCGGCCGGGGCGATCCAGCCGTCGGCGGTGCGCAGGGGCGTACGGAATCCCGCGGGCCGGCGGCTGCGCTCCCCGCGCCGGGCGCGGAGCAGGGCCGGGGCGGTGAGCAGGTCGGCGGCGCCGAGCAGCGAGGAGTCCACGCGGACCCCGCGTCCGGTGCGCTCCCGCAGCAGCAGCCCTGCGAGGACGGCTTCGGCGCCGAGCAGCCCGCCTAGCACGTCGAGCAGAGTCATCAGGGAGGGCGCGGGCAGCTCGCCCTCGGGCCGGGCGGCTTCGCCGACGCCGGTGCGGGCCTGGACCATGAAGTCGGTGCCCATCGGCGGATCGGCGATCCGGCCCGTGCCCCAGCCGCCGGTGTACGCGTACACGAGCGCCGGGTTCGCCCGCGCGAGGTCGGCGGAGTCCAGGCCCAGCTCGGCGGCCTTCCCCGGGGCCCAGTTGTGCAGGAACACGTCGGCCCCGGAGGCCAGTTCGGCCAGCCGCAGCCGGTCGCCGGGCGACTTGATGTCGATCTCCACGGCACGCTTGCCCCGGTTCAGGGCCAGCCAGCGCGCGGAGATCCCCGAACAGGCGGGCGGCATGCCGCGCAGCGGGTCGCCGCCCGGCGGCTCGATCCGGACGACCTCGGCGCCGAGCAGCCCGAGCAGATGGGCGGCGAGCGGCGCCTGCACGCGACGGCCCGCCTCCAGAACGGTCATCCCGGCGAGCGGGCCCGGACCGGAGGGAGCCGCCTGCGGGCGGACACGGCCGCCGGGGCCGTACGGGGCCAGGGCCCAGGGGGCGGCTCCGTCGTCCTCGGCGGCGCGCTCCGCCAGGCTCCGCAACCGGCACACCTCGGCCCCCGAAGCGGCCGCCGCCTCGCGGATCCGCTGCCAGCCGTGCGCCCGGGTGGTGGCGTGCAGGGCTCCGGGGAAGGGCGCGCACGCGGTCGCGTACCGGAACTGGAAGGGCCGCCAGCCGGCCCGTACCGCGTCGGCGGGGGCGTCCAGGGCCCGCCAGAACCCCGCCCAGGCGCCCGGATCCAGGGTCTCCAGCTCGAAGAGCGTGCCGTCGGCCGCGGTGAAGGGCGGCCCGCCGGGAGCCAGTTCGGCGGCTTCGCCCTCGTCGGCGCCGCTCGCGGCGAGGTACTGGGACACGACCAGCAGCCCGGCCCGGTCGACGTAGGTGTGCGGCTGCGCGGCGGCGCCGTGGCATCCCCTGGCCCGGGCCAGCAGGGCGGCGAGCAGCCCCTGCGTGGTGAGGACGGCCGTCGCGGCGGTGGCGTAGTCGACGGCGAGCCCCCGCGGCAGGCCGTCGCGACGGCCGTGCACGGCCATGATCCCGGTCGCGGCCTGCGCGGTCGCCTCGTCGGTGACGCCCCTGCGGGCCGCCTCCGGCGAAGCCCAGGCGATGGTGGCGCGGGCGGGGAGACCCTGGTCGGAGTCCGCCAGGGTGACGCGGGCCGCCTCGGGGTCGCCCGCCGCGGCCGGTCCGGCCTCCGCGGCCGGTCCGGTCTCCGCGGCCGGTCCGGTCTCCGCGGCGACCGCTCCCAGCAGCCTCAGGTGCTCGGCCACCGGGCCGGCGAGCGCGGGCGGTCCCGAGGCGGTGAAGCGCAGCCCGTCGAGCGGCCGAGCGGTCTGGGTGACGGTGGGTGACGCCATGCCTCTCCTCTTCTCCCGGCCCGGCGATCGGCCGGCGCCGCAGGTGATCCCGTACAGGCGATCTCGTACAGGTGATCCCGTACGCGGGAACCAAGGGGCGGGCCCGCCCGACCAGTTCCACGGGAAGGCAGTCGGACTGCCGTTCCCACGGGTTCCCGGCGTGCTGGAGGAAAGTGATGGAGAGCCACGTGGCAGAGGAAGGGGCCGCGACGCACGCACCGTACGAACCGGCGTGCAGCGAGCTGGAGTTGAAGGAACGGGTCGCGGACTTCGTCCGCACGCACGTCATGCCCCACGAGCCGGTCCTCGACGTGGGCGGACCCGCCGCGGCGGCTGCCCTGCGGAAGCTCCAGGCCGGGGCGAAGGAGGCGGGCCTCTGGGCCCTCCCGCTCCCCGGGGAACTGGGTGGCCAAGGCCTCGATCTGGCGCGCTACGCACGCCTCGCCGAGGTGGAGGGGGCCAGCGACCACGGACCGGCGGCGCTGGGGTCGGCGCCGCTGCTGGACGCGACGATGCTGTGGCGGCACGGCACCGACCGGGTGCGCACCCTGTACCCGCACCGGCTGACGTCCGGCGAACTGCGCGCCTGCTACGCCATGACCGACCCGGAAACCCCGGGCACGGACCCGTACCTCACCGCCACGCGCGCGGTGGAACGGGCGGACGGCAGCTGGACCGTCAGCGGCCGCAAGTGGTTCACCTCGCACGCCGCCGAAGCCGATCTGGTCACCGTCCTGGCCCGCACCGACGGGCAGCCGGGAGACCGTACGGGCCTGTCCCTGCTCGTCGTTCCCACCTCGGCACCGGGTTTCCGGGTGGTGCGGGAGCTACCGGTGCTGGGCGGGGCCGGCCAGTGGGAGATCGAGTTCGACCGGGTGCACGTGGCCGCCGACCACCTCCTCGGCGAACGCGGCCGGGCCCTCGACATCGCCGCGGAACGGCTCCAGCTGGGCCGCACCCTGCGCTGTCTGCGCTGGCTCGGACAGGCACAGCGCGCGTTCGACCTCATGTGCGAGCGCGTGAACTCCCGTACCGGGTCGCGCGGTCCGCTCGGCAGCCACCAGCTGGTGCAGAGCCACGTCTTCGAGTCGCTCCTGGCGCTGCGCACCACCCGGCCGCTCGTCCACGAGGCGGTGGCCGCGATCGGCGCCGGGCGGGACGCGCACGTGGAGGTGGGCCTGGCCAAGGTGGCGGCCGCCCGCATGCTCCAGCAGGTGACGGACGCGGCCATCCAGATCCACGGCGCGGCCGGCCTGGGCCCCGACACCCCCCTGCCCGCCCTCTACCGCACGGGCCGCACGGCCCGCATCCTGGACGGCCCGGACGAACTGCACATCACGGGGGTGGCCCGGAGGGTGCTCGGCGGATACGGGAGCTAGGGGGTGTCTCCAGCCCTCTCACAGGAAGGGGGCCGCCACCATGAACACGCCCATGGCGAGGATCCCGAGCGAGAAGAGCCAGCCGAAGGTGTACATCAGCAGCACCTCCGGCAGAGGGCGCCGAGGAGCGTTGTCCCCGGGGTTGCGGGGGTCGTAGACGATCTGGAGGTTCTCCGACGAGCGGCCGAAGGTGGGGTGGTGGGTGTGCTCGTTGCCGTCGGTGTCGGTGAACAGGTAGGTGCCGCTCTGCCTGCCGTTCTCGTGGTAGGTCATGGCGCCGAGGACGGTGATGCCGCGCCGGGCGAGGACCACGAGATCCACGGTCTTGAACAGGATGCCGAGGGTGAGGGGCAGGCCCAGGCCCAGCGGGAACACCGCGAAGAGCACCAGGGGCCAGGCCTGCGGATCCGGGGCGGAGTGCCCCACCCAGACGACGTAGCCGATGTACCCGGCGACGAAGAGCAGGATCCCCACCCACACCTGCCAGGCCTTGATCGCGGAGGGCTCCCGCTCCGTGACGACCAGGGAACTGCCCGCCGGGTTCCGCTCCACGGGCAGGGCTTCGTCAAGGGCGACGCGGAACGCTTCGGTGGCCGTCGGGTTGCCGCCGTCGAGCCGGTGCACGACTCCGTCGGTCAGAACCACCCGGAGGACCGTGTCGCCGCCCGCGCGGACTTCCGAGACGGCTTCGAGAGGAATCTCCTTGCGCTGCCGGCCCTGCCTGACGATCAGGCGGTCGGGGCCGAGGGTCGCGGAGGAGTTCCCCTTGCTGAGGACTTGAGAAGAGGCCATGCCTCATTCGACCCTGCCGTCTGCCCTCGGGTTGCACGCAGAACGATCACAGATCAGTCTCCGTTCCCGTCAGACGCCGCGCAGGTCGGCCAGCCCGGTCAGTCCGGCCAGCCCCAACGCCAAGAAGAAGTCTCCCCACACCAGTTGATGCCGGACGGCGAGCCCCGCGCCCGCGTCGTAGCACCCGTCCAGCAGGCGGCCCCGGGAGGAATGCCGGTCCACGAGATGCTCCAGGATCTCCCCCGCACGGCGCGCGTACACCTCGGCCCGGGGCCCGGGGAGCAGCGACAGCTTCAGCAGCGCGACGGCCGTGACGGCGGCGGCCGAGGTGTCCACGGGCCCGTCCGGCCGGGCCGCGTCCGCAGCCGGTACGAGGGGCACGCCCGGCCCCGTCCACGCGTCGGCGAGCCGCTCCGCCAGTGCGTGCGGGTCCCCCGGCAGGCACGCGGCAACAGCGGGCCGGTGCAGTACGTCGGCCAGCGCGAGCAGCAGCCAGGCCGGCCCCCGGCTCCAGCCCGGAGCCGGCTCCGCACACGCCCGCCAGGCCGTCTCCGCCTCGTGGGACCAGGCCGGTACGAGGTCACGGGCGCGGCGGACCTCCGTCCCGGAGCCGGGGAGGCACAGGGTCAGGTGCTGCTGGAGGTGCGCTGCCGCAGCCGCCGGGCGCACCTCGCCGAGCAGCTGCACCGTGCCCGGCAGCCCGTCCACCCGGGCCAGCAGCCGGGGCCCCCCGAACGCCGATCCCCAGGGCAGCAGCCCCAGTTCCTCGTCCAGCGCGGCCGAACAGGCCGCGGCCGCCCGCCCGCGCAGCTCCTGCGCACCGGCGTCCCCGACGGCCAGGGCGGTCCCGTACCAGAGGATCAGCCCGCGCGTGGAGGTGTCGGCGTCCACCCAGCCGGCCAGCCGCGCGGTACAGGCGGAGGCGGCGGCCCGGTCTGCTGCGGCGCCCGTGCTGCGGGCCCTCAGCCACAACAGCCCCGCCCAGCACCCACCGGCCCAGGAACCCCGGCCGGTCGTCGTCCACTTCCCCGTGTCCGGGTCCGCGTACAGCGGGAACCGCCCCTCGCCGACGGCGTCCGCGGTGCGGGCGACCTGCTCGAGCACCTCCGCCAACGCCCGCTCGGCCCGCTCGGCCCGCTCGGCCCGCTCGGCCCGTTCGGCCCGTTCGGCCGCCGGAACCGTCAACGCCCCCGCCTCCGTTCCCGCACCGCCCACGTCACCCCGACCGCGCACGCCGCGCCGAACTCGGCCGCCACCAGCAGCCAGCCCGTCCCGTAGCGGCCGGCGTTCGCGAGGGGGCCGAAGAGGAGGGGGCCGACGGCGAAGCCGGTGAAGAAGCCGGCGGCCACGAGGGCGGAATCCTGACCGGCCCGGCCGGCGGTGCCGCGCTGCATGACCAGGACCATCGAGACGGCGTTGGCCGCAACGGCGAACACCCCGACGGCCACCGCCGCCACCCACACCAGCGGGCCCGCGCTCGGCGCCGCGACCAGTAGGACGGCCGCCCCCACCGCGCCGGCCGCCAGGCCACCCGGCAGCCACTCGGCCCGCCCCGGCCGGGCGGCCTTGGACCAGCCGACCCGCCCGGCGATGCCCGCGACCCCGAGCACCGCGACCAGCGCACCTGCCGCGGTGGGACCCAGGCCGAGCCGCTGCGCGCCGAAGAGGGCCACGTACGTGTTGACCGAGGCGATCCCGCAGCCCAGGAACAGGGAGAACACCGCCAGCCAGGCGATGGCACCCCGCGGGACGAGCGAGGCGCGGGGCCCGGCCGGGGCCGCCTGCGGGTCGGCGGGCAGGGCACGCAGCGCCCACACCGCCGCCAGCGCGGCCGTTGCGGCGGCCGTCCACACCGCCCCGCGCCAGCCGACCCCGCCGGCCAGTGCCGTGAGCGGCAGCCCGGCGGCGAAGGCTCCCAGCTGGACGCCCGACTGCTTCATGCCGGTCACCGGCCCCCGGCGGCCGGGAGGCACCGCGGCGAGGATCGCCTTGTTGGTGGCGGGATTGGCCAGGGCCTGGGGCAGCCCGCCCAGGCCGACTGCGGCGAGCAGGAACCCGGGGCCGGGCGCGGCACCGATCAGCGCGAGCGCCGCCGCGGACACCGACAGCAGGAGTACGAGGGACCGGCGCGGCCCGATCCGGTCCACGAGCCTTCCGCCGAGCGGGGACAGCACGGCCGCCGTTCCGAAGCCGACGGTGGTGGTCCAGCCGAGCACGGCGGGCGACACCCCCAACTCCCCGACCAGGCGCGGACCGAGCGCACCGAGCAGGAAGAGCTGGAGCATCGAGAAGGCCATGGCGCCGGTGAGCAGGGCGGTGAGCCCGCCCGTCTGCACCTCGGCCACCCCTGCCGCTCCGGGCGCCTTCACCGCCCCGCCCTTCTCCACCACCGCTCACCCACCCCGTTCTCGCTGCGCGCCCGCGGGCACCAGCGCTCGGCCCTCGGTCCGGGACAGGAGTCGGACCGGTGAACGCCCGGGTTCCCAGGGCCGGTTGTGGCGTGCACCACATCACACCGGGACTCGGTTTCCGGCCGATGAGAAAACCTGATGCCCTCTGTCGTCCCCGCCTGGCCGGTGCAACGATGGCCCCGCCATGACACCCGGTCGATGTTGCCGAGCCGTACGGGCCGCGATGTTCGCGGCCACCTGCGTGCTGCTCTCCTCCCTCGGCCACATCCTCATGTCGGGCACCTCCGTCCCCTGGTGGGGAATGACCGCGGCGTTCGCCGGAACCTCGGCGACCGGCTGGATCCTCGCCGGGCGGGAGCGCGGCCTCGCGGCCGTCGTCTCCGCGACCGTCGGCACCCAAGCGGCCCTGCACGGAGGGTTCTCGCTCGCCCAGGCCGCGGCAGCCCGACCGCAGGAACCCGGCACGTCCTTAGCCTCGCCGGCCGCACTGGCCTCGCTGGGCCGCCGCTGGGCCCGGTACCTGCTCTGCGACGCCCCCTCCCTGCTCCGCCCGCAGGCAACTCCGCTGCCGGGCACCGGAGCCACCGCCCGGCACGTCATACAGAACGACGTGCACGGGATGGCCGGGACCCACGGCATGCACGGCATGCACGGCATGGCCGACGCCTCCGCGCCCCTCGCGGCGGCCCTGCCGGTACCGGCCGGGCACGCCATGGGCTCCATGTCACCGATGGGCATGCTCGCGGGCCACCTTCTGGCCGCCCTGATCTGCGGCCTCTGGCTCGCACACGGCGAACGCGGCGCCTTCCGCGTCCTGCGCGCCGTCGCCACCCGCTTCCTCGTACCGCTGCGCCTGATCTTCCGGCTCCCCGCGCCCGCGCACCGGCCCCGCGTCCGCCGCGCCCGGAACCACCGGGTCCGGACGCCCCGCAGGCTGCTGCTCGCCGACGCCCTCACCTCACGGGGTCCACCTCACGGGATCGCTGTCGTCTGACAGCCGGCTCCCCGACGCGCCACGGGCGGATCACCCGAACCCGTACCGCGCCTCGGGCATCGGTCATGCCGTCCGGCAGGCCGTACCACCCGTTCCCCGGCCTCACGATGCCGCGCTCCGGGGTTTCCGGGCGCACTCGGGTCACTGCTATCACTGCCGTCACCCCTGGCACCCCCGTCACCCCTGCCACCGAAGGCACAGCGCTGCCCGCGCTCCCACACCCCCGCGACCCCGCGCTGTGGCATCGAATCCGGCCGGATTCCCCGAAGGACACCAGTCGATGACCACTGCCCTGCTCACGCGCCCGGCCACCGCCCCCGCCACTCTCCCCACGATCCCCACCGCCACCACCACCCCCGCCCGCCGCGCCGCCGGCCCCGACGAGGCCGTCACCCTCCTCGCGCTGGCCGCCCGCGACGGCGATCCCGTCGCGGTGGACCAGTTCGTACGCGCCCTGCACCGGGACGTACGCCGCTACGTCGCCTACCTCAGCGCGGACCCGCAGTCCGCCGAGGACCTGACCCAGGAGACCTTCCTGCGCGCCCTCGGCAGCCTCCACCGCTTCGAGGGCCGTTCCTCCGCCCGCACCTGGCTGCTCTCCATCGCGCGGCGCACCGTGGTGGACAGCCTGCGCCACAAGGCGGCCCGTCCCAAGATCGCCGACAGAGACGACTGGCAGACCGCGGCCGAGCAGAGCCAGCCCCGCGACGTGCCCGGCTTCGAGGACGGTGTCGCGCTCGCGGAGCTCCTGGCGGCGATCCCCGCCGAGCGCCGCGAGGTCTTCGTCCTCACCCAGCTCATGGGCCTCCCGTACGCGGAGGCGGCGCTCATGCTCGGCTGCCCGATAGGCACGGTCCGCTCCCGCGTGGCCCGGGCCCGCTCGTCCCTGATCGACCTGCTGGAGGACACGGACCCCGCCGCGGCCTGATCCGGAACGCCCGAACGGGGGCCCGGCCGCGAGATCGCGGTCGGGCCCTCGTTCAGCGGTCAGGGCGGACAGGGAGGGCGGCCCTCAGGCCAGGAGCTTCTCCTTGGCCTTGTCGAACTCCTGCTGGGTCAGGTGGCCCTGCTCCTTGAGGGAGGACAGCTTCGCCAGTTCCTCGGCCGGGCTGCTGCGGGGGCCCGCGGCCTTCTGGACGTAGTCCTGGAAGGCCTTCTCGTTCTCCTTCGCCTGCTTCACGTCGCGCTGGCTCATGCTCTTGCCGCGGACGATCAGGTAGACGAGAACGCCGAGGTAGGGCAGCAGGAGCACCAGGATCAGCCAGCCAGCCTTGCCCCAGCCGTGCAGCTCGTGGTCCCTGAAGATGTCAGTGATCACCTTGAACAGCAGGAAGAACCACATGACCCACAGGAAGAGCCACAGCATGGTCCAGAACAGGTTGAGCAGTGGATAGTCGTCCACGCTTCACTCCGATCACATAAGGGACAGATCAATTCATACCGCCCGCTGCCGTGATCCGCACGCGGAGTAGCCGGTCCGCCCCCACCGCGGGACCATGAGCCCATGGAGGAGCGTCCCCTCAGCGGGATCAGTCCCCCCGGCCGGATCGCCGCCCCCGGGGAGGGCATCGGCCAGGACGAGCTGGCGCTCGCCGCGCGCAACCACGGACTCCCCCTGGAGGCCATGCGGTACGAGGTCACCCCGGTCGGGCTGCACTACGTCCTCGTGCACTACGACATCCCGGACACGGGTGTGGGTACGAACGCGGGCACGGACGCCGACACGAATCCCGACCCCGCCCCCGGCACCTGGCGCCTCACCCTCCGCGGCCTCCTCCGGACCCCCCTGGAGCTGGACCTGCGCGACCTCCGGGCCCTCCCCTCCGTGACCCACCGGGTCACCATGGAGTGCGCCGGCAACGGGCGGGCCCGGCTGTCCCCGCGGCCGGTCAGCCAGCCCTGGCTGGTGGAGGCGGTCGGGACGGCCGAGTGGACGGGGGTGCCGCTGCGCGCGGTGCTCGCGGAGGCCGGGGTGGCGCCGGACGCCGTGGAGGCGGTGTTCACGGGCGCCGACCACGGGATGGAGCGGGGCGTCGAGCAGGACTACCGGCGCAGTCTGCCGCTGCCCGTCGGTGAGGACGTGCTGCTCGCCCACACGATGAACGGCGGGCCCCTGCCACCGCAGCACGGGCATCCGCTCCGGCTGGTCGTACCGGGCTGGTACGGCATGGCCCACGTGAAGTGGCTGCGCGACATCGAGCTCGTCGCCGCCGCGTTCGGCGGGTACCAGCAGGCCACGGCCTACCGGTACAAGCAGAGCGCCGAGGAACCCGGCGAGCCCGTCACCCGGATCGCCCCGCGCGCCCTGCTGATCCCGCCCGGATTCCCCGATTTCATGTCCCGCACCCGGGTCGTCCATCCCGGTCCCGTGCGGCTCGCCGGGCGCGCCTGGTCGGGCTACGGGCCGGTCGTACGGGTGGAGTTGAGCACCGACGGCGGCAGCGGATGGACCGACGCCGAGGTGCAGCCGCAGGCCTGCCACCCGTACGCCTGGCAGGGCTGGCACGCCGACTGGACGGCGCTCCCGGGCAGCCACACCCTCCTGGTCCGCGCCACCGACGCCTCGGGACGCACGCAGCCGCTCGAACAGCCGTGGAACCGCGGGGGCTTCGGCAACAACCAGGTTCAGGCCGTCTCCGTCGTGTGCCGCTGAACCCTGTCGGCCAACCCCTTGCCACACCCCTCCCCTTCCCTCGAAACTGACACATCGTCAGATCATTGCGAGGGAACGAGGAAGGGAACCGAGGATGCAGACCATCTGGCTCGGCGGGCCCGAATGGGTCGCCGTTCTGCGGATCGGGCTCGGGCTGTGGTGGCTGGAGAGCTGGCGGCACAAGGACAAGAAGGACTGGTTCGGCGGAGGCGGCATCCGCTGGGCGGCCGGCGTGGCCGAGAAGCACCGCTGGGGGTTCGTCACGCGCGGATTCGACCTCGTCGTGAAGCCCTACCCGCGCTTCATGGCCTACCTCGTCGCCTACGCCGAACTGGCCCTGGGCCTCGGCCTCATCGTCGGGTTCCTGACCCCGATAGCCCTGCTCGCCGGGCTGCTGCTCAACCTGGTCTACCTGATCCTGATGATCCACGACTGGGGCGAGCAGGGGCAGAACCTGATGATGGCCCTGATCTCCGGGGTCGCCTTCTTCGCCATGGGCTGGCAGGTCTGGTCCCTGGACAACGCGCTGGGGCTCTTCTAGACCGACCGGACGCCGCGGGCCGGGCACGATCCGAGAGAGACGGCCTAGCCCCGCCGGTCGAGCGGGTTCGCCGCGATGCGCTCCTTCGCGCCGCTCGCCACGTAGGCCGCCGCCGCGCACTGCGGCTTGCGCGCGGCCTGGTCGCTGACCAGCGCGAAGAAGGCGTCGCCGAAGCCGAGGCGCGGGTACTCCGTGAGCAGCGCGGCCGTGAAGACGGGGTCGGCGTCGCCGACGCCGACCCCGGAGACGTCCGCGGTGGTACCGATCTGCAGCAGGTGGCTCTCCACGTCCTCGGCTGCCGTGACGTCCTCGCGCATGTGCCGCACGATGACCTCCTCGGCGCGCGCCCGCCGCACCCGGGGCCAGCCCAGCCCCGCCGTCAGCACCCGCGCGACGTGGCCGCCGGCCTCCTCGAAGGGCAGGGTGTGGCTGTCGAAGGGCGCGGTCAGCCCGAGATCGTGCACCAGCGCGCTGACGTAGAACAGTTCGCGGTCGTACGAGAGCCCGTGCCGGTCCGCGTACTCGGCCCCGAAGGCGTACGACCGGACGGAGTGGTTCAGCAGCGCCGCGTCCGTGTATTCGGAGGCGATCTCCAGCGCGGCCCGGCCGGACGGAGTGTCAAGGGTCCATGTCACGAAGCTCATGGCAGATCAGCGTAGGCGGGGGCGGAAGTCCACCTCCGAGGGCCCCGCCTCCCCCGGCCAGGCCAGCAGCCGGGGCGGAGCCGCCGGGGTCTCGGCGAGGACGGTGCCGCGCGAGACGACGTAGCGGGGGCGGACCTGGCGGCGGACGGCCTCGGTGGGCGATTCGGCCGGCAGCAGCACGAAGGAGGCCGGGTTGCCCTGGCGGACCCCGTACTCCGAGGGCGAGAGGCCGAGGACGCGCGCCGCCCGCTCGGTCACCATCTCGAAGGCCACCGGGATCTCGTCCGCTCCCGTGAGCTGGGCGGCGTAGATCCCGACGAGGGCGGTCTGCAGCGGGTTGCCGGTGCCGAGCGCGTTCCAGGGGTCCATCACGTCGTCGTGGCCGAAGGCCACGTTGACCCCTGCCGCCAGCATCTCCTTGACCTGGGTGAGGCCGCGGCGCTTCGGGTACGTGTCGAAGCGGCCCTGGAGGTTCAGGTTGGCGAAGGGGTTCGAGACGAGGTTGATCCCGGAGCGCGACAGCAGGCGCTGGAGTTTGAAGCTGTACGCCCCGCCGTAGGAGCCCATCGCCGTCGTGTGCGAGGCGGTCACGTGCCCGCGCAGCCCCGAGCGCAGCGCGTGGGCGGCCAGTACCTCCACGAAACGGGACTGCTCGTCGTCGATCTCGTCGCAGTGCGCGTCCACCCGCAGTCCCTGCTCCTCGGCGAGCCGGAAGGCGACGGCCAGCGAGGCCACCCCGTCCTCCCGGGTGTCCTCGAAGTGCGGGATCGCGCCGACCACGTCGGCCCCGCGCCGGACGGCCTCGCGCAGCAGCTTCTCGCCGCCCGGGAAGGACACGATGCCCTCCTGCGGGAAGGCGACGATCTGCAGGGTCATCACGTCCCGCACCCGGTCGCGCACCTCCAGCAGCGCATCGAGCGCGATCAGCGCCGGGTCGGTGACATCGCAGTGGGTGCGCACGTGCAGGACGCCCTGCGCCGCCTGCCAGCGGAGCACCTCGGTGGCCCGCGCGATCACGTCCTCGCGGGTCAGGGTCTTCTTACGCTCGCTCCAGCAGGCGATGCCCTCCCAGAGGGTCCCGGAGACGTTGGGGCGCGGGTCTCCGGCCGTCAGGGCCGTGTCGAGGTGGATGTGCGGCTCGACGAAGGGCGCGCTGAGCAGCCCGCCGTGCGCCTCGATCAGCACCCCCGTCGCCGGAGGCTCCTTCTGGTCGTCGTACGGGAGCACGCGCGCGATCCGCCCGTCCTCCGCGACCTCGACGTCGTGCAGGCCTTCGCTGTGCAGCAGCCGGGCGCCCCGGACGATCATCCGCATCGCGTCAGCCTACGGCTCAGCCTCGCTTGGCCTGGGCTTTCTGCTGCATGCCCCGGGTCTTCGCGGAGACCGACTGCACATCGCGCACGGCGGCCTTGGCGCGCGCCTCCGCCGCGGTGTTCTTGGCCATCGCACGCTCCGAATCGTGGTGGGACGGCTTTCCGGTACGCGCCTTCTTCGCCATGACCGCTGCTCCTCGACTCCACCGATCCGTACGCACACCACCCTGCGCCCGTTCGGCCCCGTCGGCATCTCGGGGGACGGGCCGCGGCCGATCCGGTTACATGGGGTGCATGACTGACGCCATCGCCGACACGAACGCCGACATGCCCGACTGGGAGAAGCGCTTCCGGGCCCCGCGCGTGGGACTGCCCGAATGGGCCGAGGACGCGCCCGACCGCTCGCTCTTCGTCTCCAACGCCACCGGGACCTACGAGCTCTACGCCTGGGACCGCGCCACCGGTGTCCAGCGGCAGGCCACCGACCGGCCCAACGGGACCACCGACGGCACCCTCTCCCCCGACGGCGCGTGGGTCTGGTGGTTCTCCGACACCGACGGCGACGAGTTCGGCACCTGGGTCCGCCAGCCCTTCGCGGGCGGCCCGGACGAGCCGGCCACCCCCGGGCTGGAGGCCTCCTACCCCGCCGGGCTGGCCATCGGGCGCGACGGGACGGCCGTCGTGGGGCGCTCCACCGACGAGGACGGGACCACGATCCACGTGGTCCGGCCCGACGGGACGGAGCCGACCGTCGTCTACCGGCACCGCGAGTCGGCCGGCGTCGGCGACCTGTCCCGGGACGGGACCCTGCTCGCCGTCGAGCACACCGAGTACGGCGACGCGATGCACTCGGCCCTGCGGGTGATCACCCTGGACGGCGCCACCGTCGCCGAGCTGGACGACTCCCGGGGCGGCACCGAGGAGCTGGGCCTCATGGTGCTCGGCTTCGCGCCCGTCGCGGGAGACACCCGGCTGCTGGTCGGCCACCAGCGGCGCGGCCGGTGGGAGCCGATGGTGTGGGACGTGGCCGCGGGCACCGAGGAGGGGCTGGCCGTCGACCTGCCGGGCGACGTCGGCGCCGAGTGGTACCCCGACGGGTCCGCGCTGCTGATCGAGCACGGCTACGAGGCGCGCAGCGAGCTCTTCCGCTACGACCTGGCCGCGCGGGAACTCGTACGGCTGGACACCCCGCCGGGCACCGTGTCGGGGGCGACGGCGCGGCCCGACGGGTCGGTGGAGTACCAGTGGTCCTCCGCGGCCGAGCCCTCCGTCATCCGGTCGACCGCGGGCGGAGTCGTGCTCGACCCTCCCGGTTTCCGGCCGCCCGGCTCCGTGCCGGTCGAGGACGTGTGGGTCGAGGGCCCCGGCGGGCGGATCCACGCCCTCGCCCAGCGGCCCGTCGGCCACGGCGACGGCCCCTTCCCCACGGTCTTCGAGATCCACGGCGGGCCCACCTGGCACGACAGCGACGCCTTCGCCGCGACCCCGGCGGCCTGGCTCGACCACGGATTCGCGGTCGTCCGGGTCAACTACCGCGGTTCGACCGGCTACGGACGCGAGTGGACCGACGCCCTCAAGCACCGGGTCGGCCTGATCGAGCTGGAGGACGTCGAAGCCGTACGGGAATGGGCGGTGGGCTCCGGCCTCGCGGACCCGGCGCGCCTGGTGCTGTCCGGCGGCTCCTGGGGCGGCTACCTGACGCTGCTGGGCCTCGGCATGCACCCGGAGGCCTGGGCGGTGGGGCTGGCGGCCGTACCGGTCGCCGACTACGTGACCGCGTACCACGACGAGATGGAGGCGCTGAAGTCCCTGGACCGCACCCTCTTCGGCGGTACCCCGGAGGAGGTCCCGGAGCGCTTCGAGGCCTCCTCGCCGCTGACGTACGTGGACGCGGTGAAGGCGCCCGTGCACATCGCGGCGGGGCTCAACGACCCGCGCTGCCCCATCAAGCAGATCGAGAACTACGTGGACCGGCTGGCGGCGCGCGGGGCGGAGCACGAGGTGTACCGCTACGACGCCGGACACGGCTCGCTCGTCGTGGAGGAGCGGATCAAGCAGGTCCGGATGGAGATCGACTTCGCGCTGAAGCACCTGCCGCGCTAGCCCCGGCACCGGCCGACCGGTGCGCCCCCCGTACGGTGGTGGGGTGCACCGGTTTCTCCTGACCCCGCGCTGGTGGGGGATCAACGTCTTCGTCGCGCTCGGCGTCCCCTTCTGCCTGTTCATGGGGACCTGGCAGCTCGGCCGGTTCGAGGACCGCGTCGACACCCACAAGGAGGCGACCAGCGCACGCCCCGCCGAACAGGGGGCCGCGCCGCTGGACTCGCTGCTCCCGGTGGACAAGAAGACCTCCGGACGGCTCGCCTCGGTCTCCGGGGAGTACGCCGACCAGCTGCTGGTCCCCGAGCGGCGGCTCGACGGGAAGTCCGGCTTCTACGTCCTGACCCTGCTCAAGACCGACACCGGCAAGGCCGTACCCGTGGTCCGGGGCTGGTTGCCCGGAGCCGCCGACGCGGGCCGGGCCCCGGCCCCGCCGACCGGGCGGGTCGAGGTGACGGGGGCGCTCCAGGCCTCGGAGAACTCCACCAGCAAGGGCGTCTACTCCGCGGGCGGGCTGCCGGCCGGGCAGCTCGGCGTGATCGGGGCCGCCTCGCTCGTCAACATCGTGCCGTACGGCCTGTACGACGCCTGGCTGACCGTGCAGACGCCCGCCGACGGGATGACTCCGGTGCCGGCGCAGGCTCCGGCCAACACCGGGCTGGACCTGAAGGCCTTCCAGAACCTCGGCTACACCGGCGAGTGGTTCGTCTTCGCCGCGTTCGTGCTCTTCATGTGGTTCCGGCTGTACCGGCGCGAGGTGGAGACCCTGCGCGACACGGAGGCGGGCCTCCTCACCGAGACCCCGGCGGAGCAGGACACGGCGGAGCCCGCCCCGGCCGGGGCGGGCTCCGCGTAACGTCCGTCCGTCCGTCCCGGTCTACTTCAGCGGGATGACGCCCGTCCGGTAGACGGTTCCGCCGCAGGCCTCCGCGATGGTCAGCTGCGTCGTCGGGCCGTCGGGACCGTCCGGATTGGGCGTGTGGGCCACCAGGGCACCGAGCGGCGGCAGCGCCGCCTGCCCCTGGCCCGTGTCGGTGCCCGAGGTGTCGCCGGAGCCGCCCTCGGGCGGGTTGCCCCCGCCGCCGTTCGCAGTGGGGCAGCCGCCCTCCGGCGGCACCCACGCGAAGCGGACCTCGTACTGCGCGTTCGGCGCGAGCACCAGCCGCAGGGTCTCCACCGACGGATCGGGCAGCAGCCCGGTCGCCGCATCGCCCGTGACGTGGTTGACGACCGTCACCGGGGCACCGCCCTGGAAGGCCGGGCCCGCCGCCAGCGACTCCGGGCCGCGGACGGTACAGCTGCTCGCCGACACGTTGGTGACCTTGAAGCTGCCGGCGACCTTGTTGCCGGCCGACGGGGCCTTGATGCTGCCCGCCACGGAGATCTGGCTCTGGGCACAGTTGGGCACGACCACGGAGGCGGGCGGCAGACCGCCGCCCACGGAGCCGGTGGTGCCGGGGATGGGCGAGGTGGCGCGGGGCGGGGTGACGTTCGGGCCGCCGATGGTCGGGTAGCCGCCGTCCGGCAGGGGCGGCAAGGTACTGGCGTCCGCGTCGTCCGTCTTGTCCTTGCCGTCCTTGTCCTTGTCCTTGCCGGAGGTCTTCTTGGGCTTCGGACGGGAACCGGAGCCGTTCTGGTGCAGGCTGGACCCGTCCTTCGAGTCTCCGCCCTTCTGGCCGTGGCCCGCCATGATGGAACGGTCGGAGTTTCCGCCCGTCCCTGAGGCCAGGAGCAGGCTCACCGGGATCCCTCCGCCCAGCACCACGACGGCCGCCGCAGCGGCGACGAGGATCCGCCGGTTGCGGACCCGGCGCGCGGGGACCGCGTACCGCAGCCGCTCCAGCGCGTTGACGGAGGGTTCGATCCCGCCGACGACCCCTTGCAGCAGACCGCGGAGCACGTCCTCCTCGGCCACGGGCTCGGAGGCGGCGGGCGCTGTGCCGGCGGCGGGCTTGACGAGGGCGAGCTTGGGGGCGGCGGGCTCGGCGACGACGGGCTCGGCAGCGGACTCCTCCGCGTCGGCCTGCTCGGAACCGGCGGCCTCCGCCGTGTCCGGCGCCTCCACCGTGTCCTGCACCTCAGCCGTGTCCTGAGCCTCAGCGGTCTCGGGAGCCTCAGCCGTGCTCGCCGTGTCCGGCGTGCTCGCCGTGCCCATCACGAGCGCCCGCAGGGCCTCCGGGCCGCCGGAGGCGCCGAACAGGCCGGACAGTTCCCGGTCCCGGTCCTGGGCCTGGTCCCGGTCCTGGGCCTCGTTCTTCTTCCGGTCCTCACTCATGACTGCGCAGCCTCCATCGCCACCCGCAGCGCGGCAATGCCCCGCGAACCGTACGCCTTGACCGAACCGAGCGATATGCCGAGGGTCTCGGCGACCTGAGCTTCCGTCATGTCAGAGAAGTAGCGCAGCGACAGCACCTCGCGCTGGCGTCGCTGGAGTCCGCGCATCGCCTTGATGAGATCGTCCCGTTCCAGCAGGTCGTACGCGCCTTCCTCGGCGCTCGCCATGTCCGGCATCGGCTTCGACAGAAGCTTCAGGCCGAGGATGCGGCGGCGCAGGGTGGAGCGCGAAAGGTTGACGACGGTCTGGCGCAGGTAGGCCAGGGTCTTGTCCCGGTCCCGGACCTTGTTGCGGGCCGCGTGGACGCGGATGAACGCCTCCTGGACGACGTCCTCGCAGGAGGCGGTGTCGTCGAGGAGCAGCGCGGCGAGGCCCAGCAGCGAGCGGTAGTGCGCCTGGTAGGTCTCCGTGAGGTAGTCGACGGTGGTACCCGCGACCACCTCCACCACCTCGGCCACCTCGTACGTGCCTCCGGTGCCCTCCGCGCTGGTGCGCGGCCCGGGCACACGGCCGTCCTCGGCCGGTGCGGGCGCAGGGACGTCGGGCGCGGCGGGCACCCCGGGCGACAGGGGGGCTCCGGACGCCGTTTCGGCGGGCGGAACGGGAACGATCACCGGGAACCCACCGGGCGTGCGGGAGCGCCGACGCAGCGGGACCGGGATCGTCCCGGCGCGCGCCGGTATGACGGGGAGTTCGAGCAATGCTTCTGCCACGCCAGTTGGACTCGCGTCCCCCCGTGAGGGTTGTACGCGCACGGCAGATTCATCGGCGGGATTCTCATCGTCTTCTTGCGTAGCCGCTCACCCGGACGCGCAACGTCGTACGACGGCAGCGTCGGGCCATCCACTCGATCAAGGGATTAACGATGATCCTACAAAGTGAAGGACCCAAAATCAGCCGCGATCAGCTCCGCAGTTTGTGTGGCATTGAGCGCAGCACCCTGCCGGAGGTTGTCCGCGCAGACGAAGAACTCCAGCGACCGCGGGTCGTCGAGCGAGCGCCGTACCCGTCCCACCCAGGCCGGATCCGTTCCCGCCGCGTCCGACGGGGTCGGGAACTCCCCCGCGGCCGGGTCGTCCACGAGGACCACCCCGGGCGCCGAGTCCAGGATCTCCCGGGCGCGCACCGCCTCGACGGCGCCCTCGAACCGGGCCCGTACGGTCAGCGAGTGCCCGGTCAGTACGGGTACCTGTACGCAGGTCACGGACACCGGCAGCTGCGCCAGGTCCAGGATCCGGCGTACTTGCGCCCGTACGGCCAGCTCGTGCGAGGACCAGCCGTCCTCGCGGAGCTCACCGGACCACGGCACCACGTTGAGCGCGAGCGGACCCGCGAAGGGCCCGGTCTCCTCGCCCACGGCCCGGCGCACGTCCCCGGGATGCTCCCCCAGGGAGGTGCCGGCGACGAGTGACAGCTGGCGGCGCAGCGCCTCCGAGCCGGCCCGGCCGGCCGCGCTCGCGGCCTGGTACGTGGAGACGGCCAGCTCGGCCAGGGCGTACTCGGCGTGCAGCGCGCCCAGCGCCGCGATCATCGCCGCGGTCACGCAGTCGGGCCCGGAGACGATCCCGCGCGGCCGGATCCGGGCCGCGTGCCCGTTCACCTCGGGCAGCACCATCGGTACGTCGGGGTCCTCGCGGAAGGCCGAGGACTGGTCCACCACGACGGCTCCGCGCGCGGTGACGACGGGAGCCCACCGGGCGGACACCTCGGCCGGGGTCAGGAAGAGCGCGATGTCGCCCGCCCCGAGGCCGTCGAAGGCGTCTTCGGTGAGGGCGAGCACCTCGGCCTCCGTACCGCGCACGGTCAGCCTGCGGCCGGCCGAGCGCGAGGAGGCGATCAGGCGTACGTCGCCCCAGACGTCGGCCCGCTGGGACAACATCTGGAGCAGGACGGAGCCGACGGCTCCGGTCGCCCCGACCACGGCGAGTGCCGGAGCCGGGGCCGACCGGGCCGCGGGCGGGTTCAACGTCCCGTGCCGCCGTAGACGACGGCTTCGTCGCCGTTGTCGTTGTCGAGTCCGAAGGCCGTGTGCACGGCGCGGACGGCCTCGTTGACGTCGTCCTGGCGGGTCACGACCGAGATGCGGATCTCCGAGGTGGAGATCAGCTCGATGTTGACGCCCGCGTCGGACAGCGCCTGGAAGAACGAGGCGGTGACGCCCGGGTTGGTCTTCATGCCCGCGCCGACCAGGGAGATCTTGCCGATCTGGTCGTCGTAGCGCAGGGACTCGAAGCCGATCGTGCCCTTCGCCTTCTCCAGGGCGTCGATGGCCTTGTGGCCCTCGGCCTTGGGGAGGGTGAAGGAGATGTCCGTCAGGCCCGTGGAGGCGGCGGACACGTTCTGCACGATCATGTCGATGTTGATCTCGGCGTCCGCGATGGCGCGGAAGATGGCCGCGGCCTCACCCGGCTTGTCCGGGACGCCGACGACCGTGATCTTGGCTTCGGAGACGTCGTGAGCGACTCCGGAGATGATGGCGTGCTCCACCGGCTCGTCCCCTTGCGGATTCTCGTTGCTGACCCAGGTGCCCGGCAGTCCCGAGAAGGACGAGCGGACGTGGATCGGGATGTTGTAGCGGCGCGCGTACTCGACGCAGCGGTGCAGCAGCACCTTGGAGCCGGAGGCCGCGAGCTCCAGCATGTCCTCGGAGTTGATCCAGTCGATCTTCTTGGCCTTCTTCACGACGCGGGGGTCCGCGGTGAAGACGCCGTCGACGTCGGTGTAGATCTCGCAGACCTCGGCGTCCAGCGCCGCGGCGAGCGCGACGGCGGTCGTGTCCGAGCCGCCCCGGCCGAGGGTGGTGATGTCCTTGCTGTCCGCCGACACGCCCTGGAAGCCGGCGACGATGGCGATGTTGCCCTCGTCCAGCGCAGTGCGGATCCGGCCCGGCGTGACATCGATGATGCGCGCTTTGTTGTGGACCGAGTCGGTGATGACGCCTGCCTGGCTACCGGTGAACGACTGGGCCTCGTGGCCCAGGTTTTTGATCGCCATGGCCAGCAGGGCCATGGAGATCCGCTCTCCGGCGGTCAGCAGCATGTCGAATTCGCGCCCGGCAGGCATCGGGGACACCTGCTCGGCGAGATCGATCAGCTCGTCCGTCGTGTCGCCCATCGCGGAAACCACGACGACCACTTGGTGGCCGTTCTTCTTGGCATCCACGATCCGCTTGGCAACACGCTTGATGCCTTCGGCATCGGCTACGGAGGAGCCTCCGTACTTCTGCACGACAAGGCCCACGTGCGCTCCTCGCTCAGTCCGTCTCATTGCTGGTGCAGTCTAACGAGCGGCCGCGATACGACCGCCTCGTACCACATCATGAGACGAAAAGATCACGGCAAACGTTCCCCCGCCGGGGCGTTCACTTCCGGCCGAGGCCGCCGAGCTCCTCGGCCATGACCTGCCCGGCCACCTCCGCGAGCTCGTCCTCCGCGAGGTCCTCGTCCGTGTCCAGCCCGTCCAGCGCGGCCAGCGGCTGGTCGAGGCGGACGTGCGCGATCAGCGACTGGAGGGCGCGCAGCGTGGCCGACGCCGTGGGGCCCCAGTTGGTGAAGTACGAGAACTGCCACCACCACAGCGCCTCGGTGATCCGGCCCGCCTGGTGGTGGATGAGCCCGTGCCGCAGGTCGGCGACCACGTCGGCCAGGTCGTCGGAGATCCGGTGCGGGACCGGGGCCTTGCGCGGCTCGTAGGGGTCGAAGACCTCCGAGTAGACGTCGACCGGCTCCAGCATCACGGCGAACCGCTCGCGCAGGTCGTCCACGTCCGGCTCCGGGCCCAGATCGGGCTCGTAGCGCTCGTCGGGCAGGACGTCCTGGTACGCGCCCAGCCGGCCGCCCGCCAGCAGCAGCTGGGACACCTCCAGGAGGAGGAAGGGCACGGCGCTGTCCGGGTCCTCGCCCTTGGCCACCTCGGTGACCGCGACGATGAAGGACTCGATCTGGTCCGCGATCGAAGCCGCGAAATCGTCCGGATCCAGTCCCAGGGCGTGCAGCGTTGCGTCAGACATCGAGAAGTCGCCTTCCTTCAAAGGCCCGCCCGAGCGTGACCTCGTCCGCGTACTCCAGATCTCCCCCGACGGGGAGCCCGCTGGCCAGGCGGGTGACCTTCAGGCCCATGGGCTTCATCATGCGGGCGAGGTAGGTGGCGGTCGCCTCGCCTTCCAGATTCGGGTCGGTCGCGATGATCAGCTCGGTGACCGAGCCGTCCGCGAGCCGCGCCAGCAGCTCCCGGATGCGCAGATCGTCCGGGCCGACGCCCTCGATCGGGCTGATCGCACCGCCGAGGACGTGGTACCGGCCCCGGAACTCGCGCGTCCGCTCGATCGCGACGACGTCCTTCGACTCCTCGACCACGCAGATGACCGACAGGTCGCGGCGCGGATCGCGGCAGATGTTGCACCGCTCCTCCTGCGCCACGTTCCCGCACACCGCACAGAACCGGACCTTGTCCTTGACCTCCAGCAGCGCGTGCGCGAGGCGGCGGACGTCGGTGGGCTCGGCCTGCAGGATGTGGAAGGCGATCCGCTGCGCGCTCTTGGGCCCGACGCCGGGCAGCCTGCCCAGTTCGTCGATCAGGTCCTGGACCACGCCTTCGTACAACGGACTGCCTTCTTTCGGTGCGGGAGGGTTACCGAGCCGGGGAGGCTCGGGAAGGGACTAGAACGGAAGGCCGGGGATACCGCTGCCGCCGCCCAGCCCCTGCGCCAGCGGGCCCAGCTTCTGCTGCTGGAGCGCCTGCGCATTCTCGTTGGCCGCCTGGACCGCCGCGACCACCAGGTCCGCGAGCGTCTCGGTGTCCTCGGGGTCCACGGCCTTCGGGTCGATCACCAGCGCACGCAGTTCACCGGAACCGGTGACGGTCGCCTTCACCAGACCGCCGCCGGCCTGACCCTCGACCTCGGTGCGCGCCAGCTCGTCCTGCGCCACGGCGAGGTCCTGCTGCATCTTCTGGGCCTGCTGGAGCAGCTGCTGCATGTCGGGCATGCCACCACCGGGAATCACAGGTCACTCACTCCGTAGCGTCGGGCCAAGCGCCGGCGGCTTGGTCAATCCGAGCCTACGTGCTCCCCGGGCGCCGCGCCCTACGCCGTGAGGACCAACTCTTTCGAGTGAGAGACGAGGCGTGCGCGTACCTGATGACGCCCCCCTTGCGGGCGGAAATCCCGGGAATCGTTGCCCACCGCGTCTCATTCGAAGGTAGGAAGAGCATGCGCACCATTGCGCACACGCGCACCACCACACGTTCAGCGCAGGCAGAGGGAGTGCCCGGGTGAGTCAGCCGGAGATGCAGCCCGAGGGGCCACCCCGGGATCCCGCTGAGGACGGCGACCTTACCGGCCGGCCGTTCCCTCTCGGGGACTGGGGCGAGCCCGCGGAGCGGCTCGACGAGCTCTACCGACGGGTCGAGGCCGACGCGCTGCGCACCGCCGAGTGGTACCTGTCGGACCGGGCGTGGAAGCGCCGCGGAGCCCGGATCCTTCGGATCGGGGCCGCCGCCGGCGCGGTGACCGGCGCCTCGATGCCGCTGCTGGAGCTGACCGGCTCGGTGCCCGGAGCGGCCTCGTACGGCTATCTCGCGCTGCTCCTGGGGGCGGCCTGCCTGGCCTGCGACCGGTTCTTCGGCCTGACCTCGGGCTGGATGCGGGACGTGGCGACGGCGCAGGCCGTGCAGCGGCGACTGCAGACCCTGCAGTTCGACTGGGCCACGGAGAACGTGCGCGAGATCCTGGGCCCGACCGAGGGCACCGCCAGCGAGGCCGCGGAGCGATGTCTGACCGTGCTGCGCCGCTTCTCGGAGGACGTGACCGAGCTCGTGCGGTCCGAGACCGCGGAGTGGATGGTCGAGTTCAGTTCCGGCCCCGCCCCGCTGGTCATGCAGTCCCTGGGCGCGGGCGGATCCCGCTCGGAGGCGTACGTCCCGCCGGCCCGCTTCCCGCTCCCCCCGGGCACCCGCCCGAACATGCCCCGCCAGAGACCGCCGGAGCAGCCGCGCTGAACGGGGCGGGGCCGTCTCCGCCGTGCGGAGCCGGCCCCGTATCCGTATCCGTACCCGTACGGACCGCGTCAGCTGAAGATGATCATCGAGCCCTGGCCGAGGCTCCGGGTCGCCGCCGCGTGCAGGCCCAGCCACACGTGCCGCTCCCGCGCGAAGGGGCTGTCGTCGTACGGGATCGGCCCGGCGGGCTCCTCCAGCGCCGTCGGCCGCCCCGGGGGCGCCGGGGCGAGCGGCGGGTTCAGGTGGTCTATCCCGATCGCGGGAGCCACCAGGGCCAGCTCGCGCAGCAGGCCCTGTGCGGAGCCCAGGGGCCCGCCCCCGGCCAGCAGCTCCTCGTTGGCCAGCGGGTACGCGAAGTCCACGGGGACGTAGGCCCCCGCGTGGTCGTAGTGCCACACCAGGTGCGACTGCTGCGCCGTCGGCTCGAACATCTCCAGCAGTTGCTCGTAGTCCCCGCCCAGCTCGTCCACCGGGGTCACCGGCAGCCCGCAGATCTGGAGCAGGTACGCCCGCCGCAGGAAGTGCAGGGCGTCGTAGTCGAAACCGGCCACCGGGGCGACGTCCCCGGACAGCCCCGGCATGTACGCGAACACCGGCACGGACGGCAGTCCGGCCTCGCCCAGCGCCTTGTCGTACGAGGCGATCTCTTCCGCGAAGGGGTTGTCGGGGCTGTGGCACAGCACGTCGACAAGGGGGACCAGCCACAGGTCACAGGCCACTCGGCCTCCGATCAGTCGTTGCCGCCGATCGGGCCAGCGTAGTGCGCCGGACACGCTCAGCGAAGGGGTGAGCAGAACCTTGCGACGCGGATCCCGGCCGGATGCGCGCCCGATCCGTGCCTACGGCTCCCCCGGGCCCACCCTCCAGACCCACACGTCGCGCACCTGCTCCGGATCCCGGCCCAGCAGCCCGGTGAGTAGGTCCCGCAGCTCGGTGTCCCGGTCCTGGAAGGGCAGGACGACCGCGCCGGCCTTCCAGTACTCCAGGTCCTGGCGGGCCTGCAGCCTCCAGGAGGCGGTGACCTCGGGCGGCTGCGCGCCGTAGCGGACGTCGCGCAGGAGGTTCGAGAGGTGCCGCGGGGTGGCCCCGTAGATGCCGATCCGGTCGGGGCCCCACGGGCCGTTGAAGTAGCCGCCGGCCAGCCGGAAGCCGAAGTCCGCCTCCACCTGCCAGTGCAGCGCGTCCGCCTGGCCCGGGTCCGGCAGCGGTACCGGAACGAGTGCCTCGCCGTCCTTGACGTAGCCCTTCCAGTCCCCGGAGGTGATGAACGCGGGCACCGGCGCGCGGTCCCGTACGGTCAGCGGCAGCGGCAGGACGGGGATCAGCGCGGCCGCCGCCCCCAGGAGGCCCAGGGTGCGCAGCTCGCGGGTGCGCAGCCGGAGGATCCGGTCGAGCGCGAGGGCGAGCAGGATGCCCAGGACGGGCGCGCACACCATCGCCACGCGCCCCTCGATCACCGACTCGAAGAGCGGCAGCTTGATCATCAGGCGCCAGGGTCCCGGCAGCACGATCTCCGTGCGGGGTACGGGCACCCAGGGCCCGAGGGACAGCAGGAGCGCGACGAAGCCGGTGAGCGCGAGGGCCCGTACGGCCTTGCTCCGCCACAGCCACACGCACACGGCGACGCCGAAGGCGAGCAGGGGCCAGCCGTAGAAGGCGTTCTGCTCGGTGGTGTTCAGGGAGAGCTTGCCGGCCGTCTCGGGGTCGCCGAAGAGGGAGCGGGAGGCGTACTCGATCAGGGCGCGCGGGCTGTTCCCGGCGTTGTCCCCGTGCAGGACCGAGTGGTAGCTCTGCGGGCCGAAGAACTGCCAGTACAGCGGTACGGCCACCAGCGGCAGGCACACGGCGAGCGCGACGAGCAGACCGGAGCCCAGCGGCCGCGCGGCCGCGAGGGCGCGGCGGCGGTCGACGAGGAGGTAGGCCACGCAGAAGACCAGCATGCCGAGCGCGGCGATGAGCAGCGGCTCTTCGCCGATGAAGATCTGGTACGTCGCGAAGAGCCCGAGCAGTACCCCGTCACGCGTCACACTGCGACCCTCGCGCTGGGCCTCGCACAGGCGCAGGGCCCGGTCGATGATCAGCGGGATCATGAAGAGGACGACGAAGTTCGGATGGCCGTTGGCGTGCGAGACCATCGGCGGCGCGAAGGCCGCGAGCGCCCCGCCCGCGGCGGCCGCCCAGCGGCTGCGCACGAACCGGCGGCGGATCAGCCAGTACCAGGTCCAGGCGCTCGCGGCCATGCCGAGCGTGAGGACCAGCGCGAAGGTGACGGTCTCGCCGAAGAGCAGCGTGACCGGGATCAGCGGGACGTTCAGGCCGAGCATCGTGGCGTTGGCCATCAGGTTCACGCCGTCGGGCATGCCCTGGGAGAGGGTGAAGAGCGGGTTGCGGAGGTTCGTGACGTTGTCGGTGGTGACACCGACGAACCACTCCCACTGGTTCTGGTCCTGGAGCGCGTCCGCGAGGTAGGCGCCGTCGAGGTCCGTCCACAGGCCCTGGAAGACGTAGAGGGAGAGCAGGAGGAAGGCGCCGGCCACGGCGAGGCCGCCTGCGTTGAGGCGGAACAGGTCGCCGAGGGCCTGGCGGCGGTCGGGGCGCGGGGCCGGGGTCGGGGTCGGGGCCTGGGTCGGGGCCTGGTCGTGCGGGGCGTCGGCTCGGCGGGCCGGGAGCTCGACCTCCGCCACGTGCCAGCCCTGGCGGCGGACCCAGCGCAGGACCTCGGCGTCGATGGCCGGTCCGTCGAGGGTGGAGGCGCCGAAGGCGGCGCGGGCGCGGTCCCCGTCGAAGAGGGCGAAGGCGCAGGTGTCTGCGCGGAAGCCCGGTATGCCGGGGATACCGAGGGCGCGGACCAGGCGGCTCCGGGAGCGGCCGAGGACCACGGCGGGCGGTGCGTCGTCCGCCTGCGGCGTGCCCGGGGCCAGGACTTCTTCGAGGAGGGCCAGCTCGTCGAGCGGGGTGCTGAGAGCGGAGTCGGTGAGCAGCACCCGGTCGCCCGCGGAGGCGAGCACTCCGGCGCGGAGGGCTGCGCCCTTGCCGCGCCCGTCGCCGTCGTCGTCGAGGCGGATCAGCCGGATCCGGGGTTCCTCGGCGGCGGCGTCAGTGTCGGCATCAGTGACCAGGATGAGTTCCCAGGCGCCCGGACCCGTGCCGCAGTGTGCGTCGAGGTGCTCGCGGAGGACTGTGAGGGTGTGCTCCGGGACCGGAGCGGGGATGACGACGGACAGGCCGACGGCGCCGAGCCAGCGCGTGCCGGCGGAGGCCGGCTTCTCCCGGTCGGCACCCACGGCGCCCACGGCGCTCTCGCCGCTCACGCGCCGGCCGCCTTCAGGCCCGCGGCCCAGTCGAGACCGTGCTGGTTGTACGCGTGCACGAGGCGTCGTACCTCCTCGGCGTCCGCGCGGGTCACCGCGTCGATCAGTTCGTTGTGGCCGGCCCACAGGCCGAAGCGCAGGTCCGGCTCCGCCTTCAGGTAGGGCACGGCGAACACCCAGCACTGCACCCGGATCCGGTGCAGGAACTCGGAGATGTAGATGTTGCCGACCAGCCCGCTCAGCTCCCTCCAGAAGCGCAGGTCGTAGCCGATCAGCACGTCGAGCGAGCCGTTCAGCGCTGCCCGCTGCGCTTCTTCCGCCCGGCGGCGCACCGAGACCAGCCGTTCCCCGGAGCCGGGGGCGGTGCCGCGTTCCACGAGCCTGCGGAAGATGCCTTCCACGATCAACGTACGAGCCTCGATCATGCCCCGGAAATCGTCCACGGAGAAGACTCGGACGCGGAAGCCGCGGTGCTGGACGGAGTCGAGCAGGCCCTGCGCGGAGAGATCGACGAGGGCCTCGCGGACGGGGGTCGCGGAGACCTCGTACTTCTCGGCGATCTGTTTGACGGTGAATTCGCTCCCGGCCGCCAGGCGCCCCGCGAGCACCTCGTCACGCAGCGCGTCCGCGATCTGCTGGCGAAGTGTGTTGCGGGTGACAGCGCCGCTGCCTGGCATAGGGGTCCGTCTCCATCTGTGGGCTTCGGACACCTTAGGCCAGGCAGCACGGCCGAAACCGATCGCTTGATGGCCGCTATATGGATTTAGCGCCCGTTATCCGGACGGGCCACGCTTCTCTTCTTGATCATCCGACCCTGCGCGGGGCCCGCCCGGGGCACCCGCGCAGGGTCGTCCTTGCTGCTCGGAGCCTGGTCGGAGGCTGGTCGCGGCCTGTCCGGGACTCCCCTCCTGCCTCGGTCCCGGGGGTGCGCGTCAGGCTCGCTCACGCCTCGTCAGGCGTCGGCGCGGCCTCGGTCAGGCCGAAACGTGACGGTCGGCGACGGTCAGCGCGTCGTCCAGCAGGGCCAGGCCCTCCTTCGCGTCCGCTTCCGTGATGTTGCACGGGGGGACGACGTGGGTGCGGTTCATATTGACGAACGGCCACAGCCCGGACGCCTTGCAGGCCGCGGCGAACTCGGCCATCGGCGCGTTGTCGGCTCCCGCGGCGTTGTAGGGAACGAGCGGCTCGCGCGTCTCCTTGTCCCGTACGAGTTCCAGGGCCCAGAAGGTGCCCAGACCGCGCACCTCCCCGACCGAGGGGTGGCGCTCCGCGAGCTCGGCGAGGGCCGGGCCGATCACGTTCTCGCCGAGGTGGGCGGAGTGCTCGACGATGCTCTCCTCCTCCATCGCGTTCATCGTCGCGACGGCGGCGGCGCAGGCGAGGGGGTGACCGGAGTAGGTCAGGCCGCCCGGGTAGGGGCGCGTGGCGAAGGTCTCGGCGATCGCGCCGGAGATCGCGACGCCGCCGAGCGGGACGTAGCCGCTGTTGACGCCCTTGGCGAAGGTGATCAGGTCGGGGGTGACGTCGAAGTGCTCGGCGGCGAACCACTTGCCGGTCCGGCCGAAGCCCGACATGACCTCGTCCAGGATGAAGACGATGCCGTAGCGGTCGCAGAGCTCGCGCACGCCGGCCAGGTAGCCGGGGGGCGGGGTCATGATCCCGGCCGTGCCGGGGACCGACTCCAGGATGATCGCGGCGATCGTCGCCGGGCCCTCGAAGGCGATGGTGTCGGCGAGGTGGGTGAGGGCGCGGGCGCACTCCTCGGCCTCGGTGGTCGCGTGGAAGGGCGAGCGGTAGAGGAACGGTCCCCAGAAGTGCACGACGCCGGCGGCGGCCGTGTCGGAGGGCCAGCGGCGCGGGTCGCCGGTCAGGTTGATCGCGGCGGCGGTGGCGCCGTGGTACGAGCGGTAGGTGGACATCACCTTCTGCCGGCCGGTGTGCAGCCGGGCCATGCGGACGGCGTTCTCCACGGCCTCGGCGCCGCCGTTGGTGAAGAAGATCTTGTCGAGGTCGCCGGGGGTCCGCTGCGCGATGAGGCGTGCGGCCTCAGAGCGGACGTCCACGGCGAAACCGGGGGCCAGGGTGCAGAGCCTGGCCGCCTGCTCCTGAATGGCGGCGACGACCTTGGGGTGCTGGTGACCGATGTTGGTGTTGACCAGCTGGGAGGCGAAGTCGAGGTAGCGCTTGCCGTCGTAGTCCCAGAAGTGCGACCCCTCGGCTTTGGCCACGGCGAGCGGGTCGATCAGGGCTTGGGCGGACCAGGAGTGGAAGACGTGAGCGCGGTCGGCGGCCTTGACGGAGGCGCCCGAGGTGACGTGAGGGGTCATGGCCGCAACCGTAGAAGTGTGCAGGTGGGGAGGGATATCGGCGGTCTGTATGCGGGTGGGGGGCGGGTCTCGGCAGTCTGTCTGGGGAATGATTGACAGCACGCTGTCATGATGGCAGCATACTGTCGTAGAAGGCAGCGGCGACGGCGACACTGGAGGCGAGCACGATGAGCGAGACCCAGACGAAGACGCAGGCGGAGATGCAGGGCCGGACGGAGATGCAGGCCGGGGCGGAGGCGCGGTCCGCGGGCGCCGCGGTGCGCACGGTCCACGTGGCGGTCTACGACACCTACGCCGACTGGGAGACGGGCCACACCACCGCGCACCTGACCCAGCACGGCTACGAGGTCCGCACCGTCGGCCTCGCCGACGGCCGGCCCGTCACCACGATGGGCGGCCTCCGCATCCAGCCCGACCTGGCCCTCGCGGACCTGCGCCCCGAGGAGTCCGCGCTCCTGATCCTGACCGGCGCCGGACTGTGGGACGCGGGCGACGAGCTGGCGCCCTTCGCGGCGAAGGCCGAGGAGTTCCTCGCGGCGGGCATCCCGGTCGCGGCGATCTGCGGAGCCACGGCAGGCCTGGCCCGCGCCGGAGTCCTGGACGGACGTACGCACACCAGCGCGGCCCCCTTCTACCTCGGCGGCCAGCCGGGCTACGCGGGCGCGGAGCGCTACGTCGAGGCCGACGCGGTCACCGACGGGGACCTGATCACGGCCGGCCCCACGGAACCCGTGGCGTTCGCGCGCGAGGTCTTCGCCCGCCTCGGGGTGTACGAGCCGCACGTGCTCGACGCCTGGTACCGCCTGTTCCACGACTCCGACGAGAGCGCGTACCCGGTCCTGATGGCGGCGGCGCAGCCCGAGACGGAGCAGGAGCGGAAGCAGGAGCAGGAGCGGGAACCGAGCGATGCGTAACCAGCCCGCGCCGCGGCCCACCGGGCAGGCCGCCGACCAGGCCGCCGACCAGCCCTCCCCGGCGGACCCGGCGCCGTCCGGAGCCGCCGTCTCCGACCCGTCGGCACCTCCCGCCGAGCCGGACGACCACGCCGAGTCCGCCGAGCCCGCCGCGGCCCCCGCGCCCTCGCGCGCCAAGGGTCCGCGCGAGGACGCCCTCCGCGCCCGGCAGGACCTCCTCAGCCGCACGGCCCTCGGGGTGTTCCGGCTCAACGGCCAGTTCCTCGCCGTATCGGAGGAGCTGGCCCGCCCGGCGGGGCTGACCGCAGCCTGGTGGCAGGTGATCGGGGCCGTGCTCCGCGAGCCGCTGCCCGTCGCCGGCATCGCCCGGGCCATGGGCATCACCCGTCAGAGCGTGCAGCGCATCGCCGACCTGCTGGCCGCCAAGGGCCTCGCCGAGTACGTCCCGAACCCGGCCCACCGCCGAGCGAAGCTGCTGCGCCCCACGGAGGCGGGCCGCGCCGCCGTCGCCCGGATCGGCCCGGGCCACGCGGCCCTGGCCACCCGGCTCGCGGAGGCCCTCGGCGAGGACGGCTTCGCCGAAACGGTCCGCGTCCTGGAACGCCTGTCGGCCGCCCTGGACACCCTGCCGCCCCCACCCGACAGCTCACCCGACGCCCCCTAGGGGTGTCCCCGCCGGGAGCAGCCAACACGCCCCGCCCGCACGCCTGATGGAACCTCCCCATCGGCTGTGCCCCGGCCGCCAGCAGGCCCGCGCCGGCGGCCTACCTGCGGCAACCCCACCCCCGCAACCCGCAGCGCGCCCGACCGCACTATTGTCGGGCTCCGGCGAGTCCCAGGGGGAGGACCACCTGTCATGGAACAACTGCACCCGCGCGACGCGGAGCACATCGGCCCGTACCGCCTGCTCGCCCGCCTCGGAACCGGCGGCATGGGCCAGGTCTACCTCGGCCGCGCCGAGCACCCCGACCCCGGCACGGGCAGTGCCACAAGCACCGGAAGCGGAACCGGAACCGGATCCGGAACCGGCGCCCCCACCGGCACCCGGACCCGTACGGGCACCCGCACCGCCGCCGTGAAGCTGATCCACCCCCACCTCGCCGCCGACCCCGACTTCCGCACCCGGTTCCGCCGCGAGGCCGACGCCGCCCGCCTCGTCGGCGGGGACTGGACCGTCGCCGTCCTCGACGCCGACCCCGACGCGGAGATCCCCTGGCTGGCCACCGCCTACATCGCCGGGCCGAGCCTGCGCCAGGCCGTCGGCCGCGACTTCGGCCCGCTGCCGCCCGCCTCCGTACGGATCCTGGGCGAGGGGCTCTCGTACGCCCTCCAGGACATCCACCGTGCCGGCCTCGTCCACCGGGACCTGAAGCCCGGCAACATCCTGCTCACCGCCGACGGCCCCCGCGTCATCGACTTCGGCATCGCCCGGGCCCTGGGCGCCACCGCCGACCCCGCCCTCACGCAGACCGGCGAACTCCTCGGGTCCCCCGGCTTCCTCGCCCCCGAGCAGATCAACGGCACTCCCGTGACCCCGGCCTGCGACGTGTTCGGCCTCGGCGCGGTGCTCGCCTACGCCGCCACCGGCCGGCTGCCCTTCGGGGACCCGGACCAGCCCGGAGGCATCGCCGCACTCCTGATGCGCGTCACGGAAGCGGAACCCGACCTGGCCGGCGTACCGGCCGAACTGCGTGACGTCGTACGCGATTGCCTGCACAAGGACCCGGCCGCCCGGCCCACCCCCGCCGAGCTCCTCGAACGGCTCGCCGCGAACCGGGAGGACGCCCCGGAGCCCTGGCTGCCCGCGCCCCTCGTCGCGCGGCTCGGACAGCACGCCATAGCCCTGCTCGACCGCGTGGACGCGGGCCCCGACCGGCCCGAGCCGGTGACCGTGCCCGCCCAGCGCACCGCGGAGCAGCCGGTCTCGAACCCGCCCGCCCCTGCGCCTGCCGCTGCCCCTGCGCCGGGTCCTGCGCCCACCCTGACCGCCATGCCCGGGGCGGACGACGGCTCCGGCTCCCTATCCGGGCCCGGTCCGGGCCACGGGCCCGCCGCCGGACCCTGGTCCGACTCCCGGCGCGGCTCCCGCTCCCGGTCCGTCTCCACGGCCCTGCTCGTCGCCGTCGCCGCGGTCGTCGCCGTGGCGGCGGGCGGCACCGTGTACACCGTCATGAGCGGAGCCGGCGACGGTGCGCCCCGCGCCGGTTCCGGCGCCTCCCCGTCCGGCGCCTCCTCCGGCGCGTCCTCCGGAGCGCAGACCAACGGGGACGCGACCGCGTCCGGCGCTGTCGCCACTCCCTCCCCTTCCACCCCTTCCGCCCCTCCCGCCACGCTCCCCGAGGCCTACGCCGGCACCTGGCGCACCGTCTACGGCGGGCAGAGCTGGCAGCTCACCCTCACCCCCGGCACGGCCGGCGCCAACGTCATGTCCCTGACCCTCCAGGCCCCCGGACTCAGCTGCGCCTGGACCGCGCCGCTGCGCTCCGCCACCGCCGACAGCGTCGGGCTCGACCCCTCCACGGTGATCTCCGGTACGCCGCCCTCGTGTTCGCCGGGCGGCCGGAGCACGCTGCGGCTGCTCTCCAACGGGAGCCTGGTGCGGGAGCTCGACGGCAGCACCGCGGCTCCGCTCACGTACCGACGCCGCTGATTGTGTCGAAGTCAATAAGCCTGCAAGCAAAGCTTGTTGCCCTCACGGGCGCCCCCGCACACTGCGGCACATGGAGCCGTTGAAGGTAGTGGCACGACTGTGGGAGCGGATCGAGGCACGCGACTGGGACGGAGTGGCCCCGCTGATCGCCGAGGACGCGGTGATCGAGTGGCCCGTGAGCAGCGAACGCATCGTCGGTCGCGACAACTTCATCGCCGTCATCAGCGATGACGACTACGCGGACGAGAGATCCGTCGAGGTGCTCCGGATCCTCGCGGACGGCGATCTCGTCGTGACCGAGGTGGAGATACCCCAGGACCACGTCGTCTACCGCGCCGTCTCCCTGTGGACCGTGCGGGACGGGCAGATCGCCGGGGCGCGGGAGTACTGGACCAGCCCGGGCCAGGACCCGGCCCCGCGCTGGCGCGCCGGGTTCGTGGAACCGCTCGCGGAGACGTTCCCCGAATCGCTGGCGGCCGACTGAGCGGGGGCAGCCGACTGAGCGGGGGCGGCGGGGGTCAACTTGCCTGCTCTGACCCCTGAGTAGCCCCTGTCATACCTGAGAGCTACCCGGGAAGTGGGCTCTCCAGTGGGACGCCGACGAGGGCTCCCGATTCCTAACTTCGTGACCAGAGAACAACGCAGCACCGCCCCTCTGGCACGAGCGAAGGAACGGACCCATGAGCCGCCGACCCACCGCACGTCCCGACGGCCGCCGCAGCGGCCGTCTGCGCCGCACGCTGCTGGCCGGGCTCGTCGCCGCGGCCGTAGTGGTGCCCGTTTCCGCCGCCGCTTCCCCGAAGGTCCCCGCGCCGGCTCCGGCCGTCCTCGCTGAGGGCGCCGCCCTCCCCGACCGGTTCGCCGCCAACCTCGCCAACCTCTCCGAGGCGGCCCGTACGGCCGAGAACGCCGGCCGCACCGGCCGCGCGGCGAAGCTCCGGGCGATGGAGGCGGGCGGCAGTGCCCGGTTCCTCGTCTTCGACGGGCGCGGCAAGGGCCGGGCGATAGAGGTGTTCGGCGATCTGGAGAGCGCCGACCGGGTCGCGGTCCTGGTCCCCGGGTCGGACACCACGCTGGACACCTACCAGAGGTTCCGTGCCGGGGCCGTCGCCCTCGAGCAGCGCCTCCGGGCCGAGCACCCCCGCTCCGCCGTGGTCGCCTGGCTCGGGTACGACACCCCCGGCACGGTCAGCCCGACAGTCCTGACCACGGGCCGCGCCGACGAAGCCACCGCCGAACTCGGCTCCTTCCTGCCCCGGTTGGCACGGATGGCCGCCCCGCAGGCCCGCCTCTCGCTGCTCTGCCACTCCTACGGTTCCGTCGTCTGCGCCCGCACCGGGACCGGCTCCGAGGTCACCGACATGGCGCTGTTCGGCAGTCCGGGCACGGGGGCCGGGTCCGCCGCGCAGCTGCCGACCCGGGCCCGGGTCTGGGCCGGCCGGGGCGACGCCGACTGGATCTCCCGTGTCCCGCACGTCAGCGTCGGCGGGATCGGGTTCGGCACCGATCCCGTGGACCCCGCCTTCGGAGCCCTGCCCTTCGCGGCCGGCTCCGGCGGGCACAGCGACTACCTCAAGCCGGGCACCGAGTCCCTGAACAGCCTGACCGGGATCGTGCTCGGTGCCTCCCCGACGGCGCGGACCGGTCCGTCCCCCACCGCGCCCCTCGCCCCGTCCGCCCTCGCCGTCCCGGAGGTCTCCCATGCGCGTGCGTGAACCACTGGCCCGCTGGTCCGTTCTCGCGGACCGCATCGACGCCGGGACCCCCGCCCACCGCGACCGGGCCGTGGACGCGCTGCGTGCCTTCGCCATCCTCGGCGTGGTGCTGGGCCACTGGCTGGTCACCGCGCTCACCAGTGCCGACGGCGGCCTCAGCACCACCAGCCCGCTGGCCCACATGAGCGGGCTGGCCCCGGTCTCCTGGGTGTTCCAGACCCTGGCGGTCTTCTTCCTGGTCGGCGGCCACGTCGCCGCCCAGGGGTACGAGTCGGCGCGCGGCCGCGGAGTCCCGTACGGGCAGTGGGTCGGGCAGCGGCTCGGCAGGCTGTTCCGGCCGGTCGCCGCCGTCCTGGTCCTCTGGAGCGTGGCGTCCGGCGCCATGCTGCTCGGCGGCGTCGGGACGGACACGGTCCGGACCCTGCTCAAGCTCGTCCTCTCCCCCCTGTGGTTCCTCCTCGTCTTCGCCGCGCTCACCGCCGCGACCCCGCTCGTCGCCCGGCTGAGCCCGCTGTGGCCGCTGGCCGTGGTGGCCTCGGTCGACGTCTGGCGCTTCGGGTTCGGCGGGCCCACATGGATCGGCTGGGTCAATGTGGCCGCGGGCTGGCTGGTGCCCTACACCCTGGGCGCCGCCTGGTCCCGGGGTGCCTTCGCCCGGCGCACCCCGGCCGCCCTGTTGCTGGGCGGCGGGATCGCCGCCACGGCCGCACTGATCCTCTGGGGCGGGTACCCCGCTTCCATGGTCGGCGTCCCCGGAGCCGCGATCTCGAACCTGAACCCGCCGACGCTGGCCGCCGTCGCGTTCGGCCTGGCCCAGTGCGGGCTGGCGCTGCTGCTGCGGGAGCCGCTGGCCCGGGCGATGAGCCGGCCGCGGGCCTGGGCGAAGGTGGCGCTGGTGAACCTGTCCGCCATGACCGTCTTCCTGTGGCACCAGACCGCGATGATGGCCGTCACCGCCGTGGGACTGCTGGTCTCCACCGATCTGCCCGGCCTGCACACCGTGCCCTCCTCCGCGGAGTGGATAGCCGTCCGGCTGCTCTGGCTGCCCGTGTTCGCGGCCGCGCTGGCGGTCTGCTGGGCCGCCTTCCACACCTACGAGCAAGACGGCGGCCGCCCCCGGGGACGGGCCCGGCGCGGCTCCTCCGGGACGCCGGTCACCCCCTCCCGGATCGTCGCCTCCTCCGCCCCGACCCGGGGGTACACCTCCCCCGTTGCCCGTACCGGCTCAACTCCGGTCGGTGAAAGCACAGTCGCCGGCGGCACGGTCGCCGAAGCAGTCACCGGCCCGGTGGCTCCCGCCAAGGAGACCCTCCATGCCTAGGCTGGACGATGTGAACGAGCAGAGCGAGCCCACGACACCGGCCCCGGTCCGGGCACAGCCCGGCTCCGCGGTCGGTGGGGATACCGACGGTCCGCGCACCGTGAGTTCGGCCGTGGTGCGCGGCGTCGTCCGGGATCTGCTCGACCTGAGGTCCGATCCGCTTCCGAGGATGTCGCGGCCGCGCTGGCTGGCCTGGCTCCCGCACGTGGTGCTCGTCTATCTGGCGGTGTACTTCCGTTTCCTCACCGTGGAACAGCTCCAAAATCACTACGAGATCACCGGCGGCTGGGTGCCGTTGCTGTCGATCCTGGTCGGCCTGTCCATCGTGGTCGCCGTGCGGCGGCCGATGGCCGGTTTCTGGCTCGGCCTCACTGCTGCCGGACTGATCGCCTGGACGGTCTACGGCAACGTCGGGCCAGGACAGAGCTGGCCCTGGCTGCCCGCCGGAATCTTCACCTTCGCCCCGGTCCTTTTGCTGGTGGCCCTGCGCGTGCGGCCCTGGGCGACCATCGGGGCGGTCTTCGTCTCGATCGCCTTCACCGGTCTGGCCGAGATCCTCTTCAAGCCCGAACACAGTGGGACCAGCCTCCCCGGGGCCGTCCTCCTCTTCGGCTTCACCGGCCTCCTCGGCTATGCCCTGCGCGCGACGCGACTGGCCCGCACCAAGCTCGTCGAGCAGGAGACCCTCACCGAGGAGGAGCGCGCCCGCCGCACCCTGCTGGAGGAGCGCAGCCGGATCGCCCGCGAGCTGCACGACGTCGTCGCGCACCACATGTCGGTGATCTCCATCCAGGCGCAGGTGGCCCCCTACCTCGTGGAGAACCCGTCGGAGGAGCTCAAGGAGAATCTGGCCGGGATCCGCGCGAATGCCGTGGAGGCCCTGACGGAGCTGCGCCGCGTCCTGGGGGTGCTGCGTTCCGAGCAGCCGGACGAGGAGGCGGAACTGCACCATCCGCAGCCCACCCTGGCCGAGTTGGGCGGCCTCGTGGACAACGTGCGGGCGGCCGGGCTGGAGGTCACCACCGAGATCGCGGGCATCCGCCGGCCGCTGTCCCCGGGGGTGGAGCTCACGGCGTACCGGATCGTGCAGGAAGCGCTGAGCAACTGCCTGCGGCACGCGCCCGGCTCCCGCGTGGAGGTCGGAATCGCCTACGGGCCCCGCGATGTGCACCTGTGCATCGCCAACACGGCGCCCACCCGGCCGGCCCCGCCGACCATGGGAGCGGGGCACGGGCTGCTGGGGATGCGGGAGCGAGCGGGCATGCTGGGGGGCGAGCTGGCCGCCGGCCACCGCCCCGACGGGGGGTACGAGGTGAGCGCCGTGCTCCCGATGGATCCCGCGCCCCCGGGCGGCGCGACCTCCGCCGGACCCGAGACGAACGAGAAGGACTCTTGACATCTTCCCTCCCTAACGGGAGGGGGTTCCTACGGCTCGCGCCGTGGGGTTTTCTGCTTCGTCGCCGACTGCCCGCCCGGAGAACTCCGTTGAGGTCTTACACCGACTCCACAGACAGACACGGCCAGCCCGGCCGCCAGAATGTTCTTCGCCGCGTTCACGTCGCGGTCGTGGGTCACACCGCAACCGCACGTCCACTCACGGACGTGCAGCGGCATCTTGCCCGCGACGGTGCCGCAGGCGGAGCACAGCCTGGAGGAGGGAAACCATCGGTCGACGGTGACAAGGTGCCTTCCGTACCAGGCGCTCAGAAGCGCGGGTACTGGCCCCGCTTGGCGAAGAAGCCGGCGAACGCGCTCTGCAGATGCCGAAGGCCCTGCTGGAGGGGAACGGAGGAGACCTCGGAGAGGTAGGACAGTTCCTCGGTCTTCTTCCACCCTGTCAGCATGGCCGAGGTGGCGTTGTAGTTGACCCGCTCCTGACGCGCCCACGCCTCCGTACGGGCCGCGAGCGCCAGGTTGTAGACCTTCCGCACACAACCGAAGGTCCGCGTCAGCTCAGCTGCCTGCGCATCGGTCGGATAGAAGCGGTACTTGAACGCCCGCTTCACATGACTTGCGGTCACGCTCACAAGGTAGTGAGACGTCATGTGAAGCTCAAATCTGCGGGTCAGGGCAGTGCGATCCGCCCTGGCGGCGGATCACAGCCCGCTACCCCGCCCCGCAGGAGTCCGATTCCTCCCCGCTCTGAAGGGCGGGGTTTCCCCGGAGGTACCCAATGACTGCTGCCCCGATCAAGGTGGTGATCGCCGACGACCAGATGATGGTCCGCCAGGGCTTCACCGTGCTCCTCGGCGCCCAGCCCGACATCGAGGTCGTCGGTCAGGCCGTCGACGGCGCCGAGGCCGTGGCCAAGGTGGCCGAGCTGGTCCCGGACGTGGTGCTGATGGACATCCGGATGCCTGGGATGGGCGGCATCGAGGCCACCTCCCTCATCACCGGCGTCCCGGGCTCCGCGGTGAAGGTGCTGGTGCTGACCACCTTCGACCTCGACGAGTACGTGTACGAGGCGCTGCGCGCCGGCGCCTCGGGCTTCCTCCTCAAGGACGCCTCCGCCGATCAGCTGGCGGAGGCGGTCCGCGTGATCGCGGCCGGCGAAGCGCTCCTCGCTCCGAACATCACGAAGCGGCTGATCACCGAGTTCTCCCGGCTGGGGGCTCCCAGGGCGCCGTCGAAGGCGCGGATCGACGAGCTGACGGGGCGGGAGACGGAGGTCCTGTCGCTGGTCGCCCAGGGCATGTCGAACGCGGAGATCGCCGAGCATCTGATCCTCGCCGAGCAGACGGTCAAAACGCATGTGGGCCGGATCCTGGTGAAGCTGGGTCTGCGGGACCGCACACAGGCCGCGGTGTTCGCCTACGAGACGGGCCTCATCCGTCCGACGGGGTACTGAAGCAGCCCCGGTAGTACTTGAGGGGGACCCCGGGAAATCCCCTTCAGCGGCGACGCGGACCAGGCCGGGGCCCGCCTACCGTGGGGAACATGACCGAGACGACCCGCGGGGCGACCCCCCGGACCCCAGAGATCCGGCTGGCTTCGGGCTTCATCCAGAGCCTGCGCCAGACTCTGATCACCGACGCCTTCGCCTACCGGCCGCTGCCGCCGATGCGCACGGACGGGCCGCTGACCCGGCGGCTCCCGGCGCGGATACGCGTGGAGGCCGCGCACCTGCCGCACGCGGCCGTCTTCACGATGGCCTTCTTCATCGTGCTCTTCGCCACGGTCACGAGCGGGCTGCCCCAGGCCGTTTCCCTGGTGATGGGACTCCTGGCGGGCCTCCCCGTGGTGCTGACCCTGGTGCGGCCGGTGGCGGCGTTCTGGGCGGCGATGGCGGTCACCCTGCTCTTCTCCCTCCCCAATCCGTGGGACCCCAACTGGCCTTGGGTCCCGGTCACGTTCGCCTCGTATCTGGTGACGGTGACCCTGGTGGCCATGCGGACCAGTCCTCGGACCGCCGGCTGGATGTGGCTGCTGACGGTGCTGCTCGGCAGCGCGATCTCCATCGTGCTCGGCAGGGGACAGAGCCTCAACATCGGCCCGATGGCCTTCGCCTCGGCGATCGCCCTGCTGACGGTGAGCATCCGCAACGTCCGCAAGCAGGCGGAGGAGGAGGTGACCGCGCAGCAGGTGGTCACCGCCGTCGAGCGGGACCGGCGCACCCTGCTGGAGGAGCGGACCACGATCGCGCGGGAGCTCCACGACGTGGTCGCCCACCACATGTCGGTGGTGGCCATCCAGGCGGAGGCCGCGCCCTACCGGGTGAAGAATCCACCGCCGGAGCTGGAGGCCGCGTTCGTCACCATCCGGGAGAACGCGGTGGCGGCCCTGACCGAGCTGCGCCGGGTGCTGGGCGTCGTCCGCTCCGCGGACTACGAGGCGCCGGACGCCCCGCAGCCGACGCTGGCCTCGCTGGACGGGCTGTTGGCCAATGTGCGGGAGGCCGGGCTGAGCGTGGACAAGACCGTGACGGGCGCGGTGCGCGAACTGCCTCCGGGTGTGGAGCTGTCGGCCTACCGGATCATCCAGGAGGCCCTGAGCAACACCCTGCGGCACGCGCCGGGCGCCGGCGCCGCGGTCGAGGTCTCGTACGTGCTGGGCGGGCTGGGCCTGCGCATCGTCAACGAGGCGGGCACCGGGGACGTCCGGCCCTCTCCGGGGGCGGGGCAGGGGGTGACCGGGATGCGCGAGCGGGTGGCCATGCTGGAAGGCGAGATGACCGCCGGGGAGCTGGCCTCCGGCGGGTTCGAGGTGGCGGTGTTCATACCCGTGGCCGGCAGCCGTCCGGATCTGGCGAAGGATCCGGTGTGACGATCAGAGTGCTCATCGTCGACGACCAGATGATGGTCCGTGAGGGCTTCTCCGTCCTGCTGAACGCGATGGAGGGCATCGAAGTGGCCGGGGAGGCGGTGAACGGGCGGGAGGCCATCGCCCAGGTGGCGGCGCTGAAGCCGGATGTGGTGCTGATGGACATCCGGATGCCGGAGATGAACGGCCTGGAGGCTACGCGGGAGATCGTCGCCGCCGACACGGACGCGAAGGTGCTGGTCCTGACGACCTTCGACCTCGACGAGTACGTGTACCAGGCGCTGCGGGCCGGTGCGTCGGGGTTCCTCCTCAAGGACGCCTCCGCCCGTCAACTGGCGGATGGGGTGCGGGTGGTGGCCGCGGGGGAGGCGCTGCTGGCGCCTTCCGTGACCAAGCGGCTGATCACGGAGTTCTCGAAGCTGTCGGATACCCGGTCGCAGGTGGGCTCGGCGGCGGTGGCGGAGCTGACGGAGCGGGAGACCGAGGTGCTGGTGCTGATCGCACAGGGGTTGTCCAACGCGGAGATAGCGGACCGGCTGATCATCGCCGAGTCCACCATCAAGACGCATGTGAGCCGGATCCTGGTCAAGCTGGGATTGCGGGACCGCACGCAGGCTGCGGTGTTCGCGTACGAGACCCGGCTGGTGACCCCCGCTTAGGTCGCTCCGAAAAGTTGTCCACAGCTGTGGACAACTTTTCGGACGGGCGTGGATCAAGGAGTGTCGGGGCTCAGGCCGCCAGGTCGCGGCGGCGCAGGGCGGTCAGGGCGGCGGCCAGGAGAGCCGCCGCCAGCGCGGTCAGCGTCAGGAGAGGGGCCCAGGTCAGGGCCTCGGAGCCGGGGATCCGGGGCAGGTGGGCGAAGGGGGACAGGTCGAGGACGGCCCCGGGGAGGTTCAGGGCGGGGCCGATCCAGCCGAGGGCCAGCGCAGCCCCGGCCACCGCCCAGGCGGCCGACGCGTAGCCGGGGACCGCGCCGTACAGGAGGGCCGCGACGGCCCCGATCACCCACACTGCGGGGAGCTGCGCGAGACAGCCCCCGACGGTCTGTGCGAGATCCGCGCCATGGCCGATGCCCAGGCCGAGCCCACCCAGCAGCAGGATCAGCGCCGAGCCGCCGAAGGCGACGGCCAGATGACCGGCGGCCCAGCGCAGGCGGCCGACGGCATGTGCGAGTACGGGCTCCGCGCGCTGCCCCGACTCCTCGGCGCCCAGGCGCAGTACCGCCGACACGATGAAGAGGGCGGCCACCAGGCCGAGCATCCCGGCCATCGTCGCCAGGAAGGCGTCGGTGAGGCCCGCGCCTCCGCCCGCCCCTCCGCCCGCCGCTACGCCCGCGCCGCCCATCCGCTCGATGATCTCCCGGGTCTTGGCGTTGTCGCCGACCAGCTCGGTGGCCCCGTCCGCCATGCCCCCGAACACCACACCGGCCACCAGGAATCCGAGGCTCCAGCCGAGCAGCCCGCCCCGCTGCAGCCGCCATGCCAGCGCCCCGGCACTGCCGAGCCGTCCCTCGGCCGGGCCCGGACGGACCGCAAGGAAGCTCATGCCGAGGTCGCGGCGGCCGGCGAGCAGGTAGGCCGTGGCCGTCTGGACGGCGAAGGCCGCCGCGAACAGGGCGAGCACCCACCAGCGTTCGTCCGCGAAGGCCCGTACGTGCTCCAGCCAGCCCAGTGGTGAGATCCAGGTCAGCGCCGACGAACCGTTCGCAGAGCCCGCGTCGCCCGCGGCGCGCAGGACGAAGGCCGCGCCGAGCAGGGCCCCGGCGAGCCCCTTGGCGAGCCGCGCGCTCTCGGTGAGCTGCGCCGTGACGGCGGCCGCCGAAGCGAACACCATCCCGGTGGCGCCGATCCCGAGCCCGAGGGCGAGTGCTCCGCCCGCGCCCCGCCCGGCGAGGCCGGCCGTGACGAGGAGGGCGACCAGGGCGTTGGCGGTGAGGGCCGCCAGCAGGGCCGCCGTCAGCGGGGCCCGGCGCCCCACCATCGCCGCGGACAAGAGCTCCTGACGGCCCGTCTCCTCTTCCTCGCGGGTGTGCCGGATCACGATGATCAGGCTCATGACCCCGGCGAGCAGTCCGGCGAAGACCCCGCCCCGCCAGGCGCTCAGCGCGCCGATCGAGTCGCCGAAGGCGGGGCCGTAGAGGGCGCGGAGCGAGCCGTTCGCGCTCATGGTGGAGAGCAGGCGGGCCCGTTCGGCCGGCGTTTCGTACACCGAGGCGAGGGAGGCGGGCAGGCTGAGCACCAGGCCGGCCACGGCCAGGATCCAGACCGGCATCATGACGCGGTCGCGGCGCAGGGCGAGGCGCAGCAGGGTTCCGGTCCCGGCCAGTTGACGGTGCTTCATCGCAGCGCCTCCGTCTCCTCGGTCCGGGCGTAGTGCCGCAGGAAGAGCTCTTCGAGGGTCGGCGGGGTCGCCGTCAGGGACCGCACCCCCGAGGCGGCCAGCGACCGCAGTACGGCGTCCAGCTTGTCCGTGTCGGCCTGGAGCCGGATCTTCTGCCCCTGCACCTGCACGTCGTGGACGCCCGGCAGGTGCGCGAGCCCGTTGGGCGGGTCGGCGAGCTCGGCGCTGATGGACGTACGGGTCAGGTGGCGCAGTTCGGCGAGGCTGCCGCTCTCGACCGTACGGCCCTTGCGGATGATGCTGACCCGGTCGCAGAGGGCCTCGACCTCGCTGAGGACGTGCGAGCTGAGCAGGATGGTGCGGCCGGCGGCGCGGGCCTCGCGGACGCAGCTCCGGAAGACCTCCTCCATCAGCGGGTCGAGGCCGGAGGTGGGCTCGTCGAGGATGAGCAGCTCCACGTCGGCGGCGAAGGCGGCGACGAGGGCGACCTTCTGCCGGTTGCCCTTGGAGTACGTACGCCCCTTCTTGGTCGGGTCGAGTTCGAACCGCTCGATCAGCTCGGCGCGGCGCGCCCGGTCGAGGCCGCCCCCGCCCGCGCGGCCGCCGCGGCCGCCGCGCAGGCGCCCGTAGAGGTCGATGACCTCGCCGCCCGAGAGGTTGCGCCAGAGGGTGACGTCGCCGGGCACGTAGGCGATGCGGCGGTGCAGCTCGACGGCATCGGCCCACGGGTCGCCGCCGAGCAGTTCGACGACGCCGGAGCCGGCGCGCAGCAGGCCGAGCAGGACCCGGATCGTGGTGGACTTTCCGGCGCCGTTGGGGCCGAGGAATCCGTGCACTTCGCCGGTGGTGACCGCGAGGTCGAGGCCGTCCAGTGCGCGGGTACGCCCGAACGCCTTGTGGAGTCCGGCGGCGTTGATTGCCTTCGTCATGCTTCCGAACGTACGCTTCTTTCACAATTTTGTGAAGGTCGGGAATCGCGTAAAGTCGGAGGGTGGCTGAAGACGTGAACGACGTGAACGACGGCGTGATGAACGGTGCGGAACCCGGGGACCGGCGGGGCCCCCGGGACGACGAAGCGGTCTCCCGCTTCGTCGAGCGGTTCGCCGCGCAGCTGACCGAGGCGGGGATGCAGCGGATGGCGGCGCGCGTCTTCGCCCAGCTGCTCGCGAGCGACGGCGGCGCGATGACCTCGGCGGAGCTGGGCGAGGCCCTTCGGATCAGCCCCGCGGCGGTATCGGGAGCCGTCTCCTACCTGTCCCAGGTCAACATGGTCAGCCGGGAGCGCGAGCCGGGTTCGCGGCGCGATCGCTACGTGCTGCACAACGAGCTCTGGTACGAGACCTTCACCCGCCGGGACCAGATCCTGACCCTCTGGGAGAAGACCCTCCGCGACGGCGCGGCCGGCCTCGGCCCCGACTCCCCCGCGGGTGCCCGGGTCGCCGAGACGGCGGCCTTCTTCGAGTTCATGCAGGCGGAACTCCTGGGCCTGATGGACCGCTGGCGCACCCACCGCGCCACCCTGAACCTGCCGTAGCCCCGTCCGGCATCCGCCGTGGCTCCGTGGCGGCCTGCGGGGCGTCCGCCTAGCGTGGCCCGGGGGGCCTCCGACCCGGCACGGGACCGAGGAACACCGGACTCAGGAGCAGAACCTCATGGCCGACACGCCTGCCCGCACCCCCGCCATCGTCCTCGTCCACGGCTTCTGGGGCGGCGCCGCCCACTGGGCCAAGGTCATCGGCGAGCTCCACCGCCGCGGGTACACGGACCTGCACGCCGTCGAGAACCCGCTGACCTCCCTCGCCGACGACGCCGAGCGGACCCGCAAGATGGTCCGGCAGATCGACGGGCCGGTGCTGCTCGTCGGCCACTCGTACGGCGGAGCCGTCATCACCGAGGCGGGCGACCTGCCCAACGTCACCGGACTGGTCTACGTCGCCGCCTTCGCGCCCGACGCGGGCGAGAGCCCCGGCGGGATCACCCAGGAGAAGCCGCCCGCGGCGGTCGAGAACATCGCGCCGGACTCCGACGGCTACCTGTGGGTCAGGCAGGACAAGTTCCACGAGAGCTTCGCCCAGGACCTCACCCCCGAGGAGGCCCTGGTCATGGCCGTGACCCAGAAGGCCCCCCTCGCCTCCACCTTCGGCGACGCCGTCACCGCGCCCGCCTGGCGCGCGAAGCCGTCCTGGTACCAGGTCTCCACCGCCGACCGCATGATCCATCCCGACAACGAGCGCCGCATGGCCGCCCGCATGAACCCCCGCAAGACCGTCGAGCTCGACGCGAGCCACGCCTCCCTCGCCTCCCTCCCCGGCCCGGTCTGCGACCTCATCGAGGCGGCCGCCTCCGCCTGAGCGCACCGCGCCGCCACAGCCTGCGCGCCCGGCCCAGCTCCCGGGCGCGCGGGGCCCACACCACCGCCCCGGGCCCCGGATCCCCGGCCAGCCACACGAAGGTTTCCGGCGGCGGATCCGCGGCCTGCGACTCCGACGGTGACGGCGGCAGGGCCGACTGCGGGAGGGCCGGATCGGTACGGGGCCACGCGCGCGGCGGGACCACCCGCCGCCCCAGCGGCCCCAGGGTCAGCACCCACGGCCCGCGGCGGCCGCGACCCCCGGAGCCGCCGCTCAGCACCAGCAGCGGCGGCAGCCCGTACCCCCGCAGCACCCGGACGTCGTACGGGGTCCAGCGCAGCTCCGGGTCCCGCAGGGCCAGGCGCACGCGCCGGGCGACGTAGAGCTCCCGGACGGCGACGAGCACGGGCACGCACAGCAGCCCCAGCAGGACCGCCTGCAAGGGCGCGGGGCGGGTGACCAGCGCCCCGATCAGCGCGGGCCAGCACAGCACCGGCAGCAGCAGGATCAGCAGCGCGTCCTGCCGCCAGTCCCCGAGCGCCTCCCGGACGGCAGCCTCCCCGGGCGGCCCCGGCACCCGGCGCGCCTCCGGCCCTGCCCCCGCCCCCGCCCCGGACCCCGGATCCCCGGTCACCGCAGGACGTTCCGTCCCGGCCATCGCCCCCGCCCCCGTCCCCCTCGTCAGCGTTGCAGCGGCAGTGTCAGCCCCCAGGCGCCCGGGTGCAAGGTCCACGTACGGCGCCGGACCGGGCCGGTGATGCCGACGTCCGACCGGTAGCGGAAATCCTCCCCGGACACGGTCACGGCCGAGGCCCGCACCCGCACCACCCGGCCGGAGCCGGGACCCGAGCCGGGACCAGAGCCGGGACCAGAGCCGGAGCCTGAGCCTGAGCCGAAGCCCGAAGCCGCTCCCGACCCGGAGCCCGACCCCGAGCCCGGTGTCGCGACCGGCCCCGCCACCCGGACCAGCACGTCCGCCAGCCCGTCGCCCTCCCGGGCCGACACGGCGACGTCCTCGACCATCCCGTCCACGTCGGCCAGGACCACCCCGTCGGCCTCCACCCGCAGCCGGTGGCCGGCACCGGATCCGGTGGCGGCCGAAGCCCCGGCCGGCGGGCGGCCGAACGTACGGACCAGGGAGCGGTACGCGTTCCACACCGACGGCCCGGCCGGCCGCGGCACGCCCCCGGACCCGGCCCGGGACCCCGACCGGGGCCGGGATCCGGCCCCCACGGGCGGCGGCGGGATGCCGATCCCGCCCAGCACCACCCCGTCGCTGTCGTCGACCAGCAGGTCCCGCATGCCGACGGCCCCGTCCAGGACCGCCCGCGCGGCCGACACGGCCGACAGCGGCACGCCGAGCTGCAGGGCCAGTACGAGCGAGCCCGCCGGCCCCACCGGAATCAGCGAAACGGCCCCCGCGGACAGCGCCCGCTCACGGTGCAGCAGCCCGACGGCCCGTACGAGTGCGCGATCGTCGCCCACGATCACCGGCTGCCGATGACCCCGGCGGGCAAGGGCCCGCGCAAACTCCTCCTGTGAGTCCGGGAGGCAAATTTTCGCCGCGGCTCCCGCTGACAACACATCTTTCGCGATTCGCACGGACTCGCCGTCAAGACGGCGGGCGACCGGGTCGACGAGCACGAGCAGGCCGCCTACCGGCGCGCCCGCATGGCTCATGGTGGGCTCTGGAGCCGACACCTCGGTCCTTCCTCGGGTAGCATCTTTGTGCAAGAGGCCCTTGCGCTATTGCGCCAGGGCCTTCGTCTATTCCGGGGTACCGGTCCGACGGCTCAGCCTGCGGTGTACATCGTCGTACGCCCCCTGACCTTGGACATGCCCCATCCGGAAGAGGTGTACGCCTGTGCCCGCTCTTGTGCTGCTCGGAGCTCAGTGGGGTGACGAGGGCAAGGGAAAGGCCACCGACCTGCTCGGTGGATCCGTTGACTATGTAGTGCGCTACCAGGGTGGCAACAACGCCGGCCACACGGTCGTCGTGGGCGACCAGAAGTACGCGCTGCACCTTCTCCCTTCCGGCATCCTCTCCCCCGGATGCACCCCGGTCATCGGCAACGGTGTCGTCATCGACCCGGCCGTCCTGCTCTCCGAGCTGCGCGGTCTGAACGAGCGCGGCATCGACACCTCGAAGCTGCTGGTCAGCGGCAACGCGCATGTGATCACGCCGTACAACGTCACCCTCGACAAGGTCGGCGAGCGCTTCCTCGGCAAGCGCAAGATCGGTACGACCGGCCGCGGCATCGGTCCGACCTACGCGGACAAGATCAACCGCGTCGGCATCCGGATCCAGGACCTCTACGACGAGTCGATCCTCACCCAGAAGGTCGAAGCGGCGCTGGAGGGCAAGAACCAGCTCCTCACGAAGCTGTACAACCGCCGCGCGATCGAGTCGGCGCAGATCGTCGAAGAGCTGCTCGGCTACGCGGAGCAGATCAAGCCGTACGTCGCCGACACCACCCTGATCATCAACAGGGCGCTCGACGAGGAGAAGGTCGTGCTCTTCGAGGGCGGCCAGGGCACGCTGCTCGACGTCGACCACGGCACCTACCCCTTCGTCACCTCCTCGAACCCGACCGCCGGTGGCGCCTGCACCGGTGCGGGCGTCGGCCCGACGAAGATCAGCCGCGTCATCGGCATCCTGAAGGCCTACACGACCCGTGTCGGCGCCGGCCCGTTCCCGACCGAGCTGTTCGACGCGGACGGCGAGGCCCTGCGCCGCATCGGCGGCGAGCGCGGCGTGACCACCGGCCGTGACCGTCGCTGCGGCTGGTTCGACGCCCCGATCGCCCGCTACGCGACCCGCGTCAACGGCCTGACGGACTTCTTCCTCACCAAGCTGGACGTGCTGACCGGCTGGGAAGAGATCCCGGTCTGCGTCGCGTACGAGATCGACGGCAAGCGCGTCGAGGAGCTCCCGTACTCGCAGACGGACTTCCACCACGCGAAGCCGATCTACGAAAACCTCCCCGGCTGGTCCGAGGACATCACCAAGGCCAAGACCTTCGCGGACCTCCCGAAGAACGCCCAGGCGTACGTCAAGGCCCTCGAGGAGATGTCGGGCGCCCCGATCTCCGCGATCGGCGTCGGCCCCGGCCGCACCGAGACGATCGAGATCAACTCGTTCCTCTAGGGACGCACGCAGGAACGCACGCGAGGGGCGGGGTGCCGGTACGGCGCCCCGCCCCTCGCGGTGTGCTCAGGCTCCGGGAGTCTCGTAGAAGCCGGTCAGGTCGACGACCAGGTCGATGAACGACCAGCCCTGGTTCCAGAAGTCCACGATGCCGCCCTTGCCGCCGGACGTCTGCACCAGATTCGGCACGGTCGCGCCCGCCGTCCAGTTCAGGGCCGAGGACACCGGCCGCTGCGGCTGCACGTTCTTGCCGAGCACGTAGTCGGACCAGAGGTTCGGGTCCGGGGCCACCGACAGGAAGCCGTCACCGCCGGTGTTGGTGACCGTGGTGTTCAGGGCCCACGCGTCGACCTCGGCGGCCGGCGTGTCGCCTTCGAGGCCCAGCCACTCCTTGCTGCGGGGGGGCAGCGGGGACGCCGGGCGTTCGTTCCAGCTGCCGTTCTCGCGCGTGTCCAGGATCCGGAAGGGCACCGGGGGAACCACGAGGGCGGACCTGCTCTGCGGGGAGTAGTAGCCGACGACGTCCACGACCACGTCGGCCGGGTTCCAGCCGCCGTTGCGGACGGTGATCTTGCCGTCGGCGCCGACCGGCACGATCACCGCGTTGGCGACGGTCTGGCCCGCCACGAAGTTCACGTTCGACGTGGTCGGCGCCGTCTTGCCCGCGGGGTAGGCCGTCAGGTGTCCGGCCGACCGCGGGTTGGTGACGGTCAGGTTCAGCGCGACCGCGGTGGCGCCGGCCGGCACGCCCGCGCGCCCGGCGATCCCGATGTCGAAGGACCCGTACCCGGGCACCTGGCCCTTCGCCGTGCCCTGGCCCTCCCGCGTGTCCACGACCCGGGTCGGGGCCAGCGCGCCGTAGCCGGCAGCCTTCGACGCGGTGAAGTAGCCGGTGACGTCGGCCAGCAGATCGACCGATGCCCAGCCCGCGTTGAACAGGTGCACGTACCCGTCCTCGCCGACCGGCACGATCACCAGGTTCGGCACGGACTGGCCCGCGACGTAGTTCAGGACCGAGGTCTGGGCGTTCTCCGCCAGCTCCTTCTCCTGGGCCGCCGAGACGTGGCCCGGCGCCGTGGTGTTGGTGACGGTGAGGTTGAGAACCACCGAGCGGACCCCGGCGGGCACCTTCCCGGCGCCCGCCACCTTCAGCGCGACCGAACTGCGCGCGCCGACCTTGGCCCGCGCGGCGCCGATGCCCTCACGGGTGTCCAGCAGCCGCTTCGGCTCGTGTGCGGTGAACTCGGTGCCCTCGGTCGCGACGGTCAGCTTGTTCTCCGCCTCACCGCCCGTCGCGGAGTCCTTCACCGTCACCTTGATCTCGTACGAGCCGATCGCGGCGTACCGGTGCGTGGCGCGGTGCAGATCGAAGTCGCGCGGCATGACACTGGCGTCGTACGTATCCGTGGTGCCGTCGCCCCAGGCGATGACGACGTCGACCAGGGCGTACTCCTGGCTGGCGACGACGGACTCCAGGTTGATCGTGTCCACGCCCTCGGCGTACGCGGTCAGAGTGACCCTGAGCCGCTGATCGGCCGCGGTGGCTGCGTCCGGCGCCTGCTGCGCCCGGGCGCTCCCCTTGGCGGCGGCGCCCGAAGGCACCGTCGCGACCGTGCGTTCGGCCGGGCTGCTGTAGGTCCTCCCCTTGACCTTGCGCACCGCCTCCCGGTCGGCCCCGGACGCCTTCGCACCGGCCGTGGCGGCTCCGAACGTGGTGGCTCCGGACACGGACACCGCCGAGGCGGTCCCCGGTACGAGCCCCACGGCAGCCGCCACGATGGCGGCGGAAACTACGAGTCGGCGATTGCGCACCGGCCCCCCCAGTTCTGTTTGAACATGATCAGATCAACTGCTCGCGAGCAGCGTACAGAACCGCTCCTCAGCCGAGCCGGGCAAGGGGAAGGCGGGCGACGGGTTCGCTCGTAGGGTGAATCTCGTGCGTGACGGAGAGGAGACGGTGGTGGCTGAGACGGTGGTGCCCGAGACGGTCGTGGCCGAGGTGATGGCCGAGCTGGCCGCGCTGGAGGACCCGAAGGCCCGAGCTGTGAACGAGAAGCACGGTGACGATCACGGTGTGAACCTCGGCAAGCTGCGCGCGCTCGCGAAGCGGCTGAAGACGCAGCAGGACCTGGCGTGCCGGCTCTGGGAGACGGGTGACACCGCCGCCAGGCTGCTGGCGATCCTGATCTGCCGCCCGAAGGCCTTCGGGCGGGACGAGCTGGACGGCATGCTGCGCGACGCGCGCAGGCCCAAGGTGCACGACTGGCTCGTGAACTACGTGGTGAAGAAGAGCCCGCACGCGGAAGAGCTGCGTCTCGCATGGTTCGCCGATCCTGATCCCGTGGTCGCGAGTGCCGGGTGGGCGCTGACCACGGAGCGGGTGGCGAAGAAGCCCGATGGTCTGGATCTCGCGGGACTGCTCGACGTCATCGAGGCGCAGATGAAGGACGCCCCCGACCGCCTGCAGTGGGCGATGAACCACTGCCTGGCCCAGATCGGCATCGAGCACGCCGACCACCGGACCCGTGCGCTCGCCATCGGCGAGCGTCTGGAGGTCCTCAAGGACTATCCGACACCCCCCGGCTGCACCTCTCCGTACGCGCCCGTCTGGATCACCGAAATGGTGCGCCGGAAGAACGACGGGACGGTGGCCTGACCAGCGCGCCATAAAGCAGTGGACAGCCCCCGCCCGCTGGGTGAGCATCTCCGCGATGAGTACTGAACTTCCCCCCAAGCGCGTCCGTTTCGTCAAGCTCAACGCGAAGGCCCTGCGGGCGCTTGCCGACGGTGACCTCGCAGGTGGCAGCGCCGAGGCCGGGGTGGCCCTCGACGAATACTTCGTGTCCGACCGTGCCCGCTGGATCTTCGGCTACCGCGCCGACCAGCACGCCAAGGACCCCTCCGCCGCCCCCTGGACCACCCGGGCCGCAGTGTCGGAGCCGGACGGGACGGTCATCGGCGACGCCGGGTTCCACGGCCCGCCGAGCGAAGACGGCGTGGTCGAGGTCGGCTACAGCGTCGTGTCCGCCTACCGCCGCCAGGGCTACGCCCGCGCCATGCTGACCGCCCTCCTGGCCAGGGCCGCCGAAGAGCCCGACGTCAGGACCGTCCGGGCCACGATCCGATCCGACAACACCGCTTCCCTCGCCACCATCGCGGGCTTCGGCTTCACCCGCGTCGCCGAGCGGGGAAACGAGACCGACGGAATCGAGCTCGTCTTCGAACTCCCGGCCAACCCTCCCCTGCCCGCCTGAAGCCGAGGGCCGAAAGAAAAATCCCCGATCCCGTCACATCCACGCCCCCGCATCCGTCAGTGCTGTGAGACGCCGACACCGGCCCCACTCCGAAGGAGCACAGCACCCATGGACACGACGCCCGCCACCCACATCTCCCGGATGGCCAACCCCACCGACTTCGTCCCCGAGCTGGCCGACGTCAGCGCGGCCCTCTTCCGGGCCACGGGGAACCGTTCCGTCCCCCGTGCCACGATGAGCCTCGTCCACCTCCGGGCCGGGCAGATCGTCGGGAACACCTACCTGACCGTCCTCAACACCGCCTTCCTCCGCAAGGCCGGGGAGACCGAGGAGCGGATCACCGCCGTCTCCTCCTGGCAGGACGCCCCCTACTTCACCCCCGCCGAGCGCGCCGCCCTCGCGCTGGTCGAGGCGACCCTCCAGCCGGCCCCGTACGGCCGGGAACGCGTCACCGACGAGCTGTACGCGGAAGTGGCCGAGCACTACGACGAGAAGGCGCTCGCCACCCTCACCATCGCGATCGGCCAGATCAATTTCTTCATCGCCCTGGCCGTCATCGGCAAGCCCGCCCCGGTGAGCTCCCTGGCGGACGAGCAGTGGGACTAACCGGGTAGTGGGACCAGCCGGGTAGTGGGACCAGCCGGGCCGAACGCCGAGGGGGGCCGCACGCCGTCGCGTGCCGCCCCCGAAGGCTCAGTTCGTCTGGTAGACGCCGAAGACGTCGACGATCAGGTCGGCGTCCTTCCAGCCCTGGTTCCAGAAGTGGATGATGCCGTGCTCGCCGTCGCTGGCCTGCGCCATGTTCGCGACGGTCTTGCCCGCGGTCCAGTTCAGGTTCGAGGAGACGGGACGCGGCGGCACGGGCGCACCGGGCTGGTCGTTGACCAGCCACGGGAACGGGCTCGGGGCCACCGACAGGAATCCGGTGTCCGTGGTGTTGGTGACGGTCGTGTTCAGGACGTACGCCTCGTAGCCCTCCGGGCCGTCGATGACCGAGAAGCCCTGCGCGATGTACCCGCGGGCCGGGAACTTCCCGCCGCCGTACCAGCTGTCGGGCACCCGGGTGTCGAGGAACCGGTGCGCCCCGAGGGCCACGTACGCGGCCTTGCTGTCCTTGCTGTAGTAGCCGACCACGTCCACCACCACGTCGGCCGGGGCCCACCCGCCGTTGAAGACGTTGATCGTGCCGTCCGGGCCGACCGGCACGATCACCGAGTTCGCCACCGTCTCACCGGCCGCGAAGTTCAGGCTGGACGCCGTGGGAACCTTGCCGCCGCCCGGGTACACGGACAGGTGGCCGGCGTCCTTCGGGTTGGTCACCGTCACGTTCAGCGCCACCGCCGTGATGCCGGCGGGCACGCCGTTCAGGCCGCCGATCCGGGTGCCGAACGAGGTCCGCCCGGCGACCTGGCCCTTGGCCGTGCCGAGGCCCTCGCGGGTGTCCACGAAGCGGGTCGGCTTCAGCCCGGTGTAGCCGCTGGCCGGCCTGTGGCTGAAGTAGCCCGTGATGTCGACGACCAGGTCCGCGGGGCTCCAGCCGCCGTTGAAGAGCTCGACGTAGCCGTCGGAGCCGACGCGCGCGATGACCGTGTTCGAGACGGACTGGCCGGTCGCGTAGTTCAGGTTCGACGTTTCGGGTGCCGCGGTGTCTCCGTCCCACACCGTCACGTGCCCCGGGGCGACCGTGTTGGTGACCGTGACGTTGAGCGCCACCGCCTCGACGAAACCGTCGGCGGGAATGCTGCCGGTGCCGGTCACCTTCACGCGGGTCGTGCCGCGCCCGGCGACCTTGCCCGCCTTCGTGCCCGTGCCGTTGCGGGTGTCCAGCAGCCGGGTCGGGGCGTACGGGGTGAACTCCGTGCCCCGGGTGACGTGCGCGACCTCGTTGACGGCCCGGTTGACGCCGTCGGTCACCGTCACCTTCGTCACGTAGCTGCCGACCTCGGCATACGTGTGCGGGTGCGACTGCTCGCCGGCGCCCTTGGCGGTGAACTTCTCCGTCGTGCCGTCACCCCAGTCGACGGTGACCTCGAGCGCCACGTCCTCGCTCGTGATCTTCGTCCCGAGGTCGATTCCCAGCGCGCTGCGGTACGAGACACCGATGCCGACGGCGAGGTCCTTGTTCCCGTACGTGACGGCGTCCGCGGGCGGCGCCGTACGCACCGAGCGCTCGGCCGGGCTGTCGTACGTCTTCTGTGCGGCGGGCACGCTCGCCGCGGCCGGCGGCGCGGTGGTGGCCGAGGCCATGCCCGGGATGAGTCCCAGTCCGGCGGCCATCAGAGCAGCGGATATTACGAGTCGGCGATTGCGCACCGGCCCCCCCATGGTGTGTTTCTCACGCGATCGAAGCCAAACCTGATCAGCGTATACAGCGGGGCTACCAGGCAAGTTGTGAGATTTCTTCGGCGACGACAGCACAACCATCCGCCGCCGGGTCGATCAGCGGGAAGTGGCCGACCCCGTCCAGCAGGGTCAGTCCGACCATCTCCCCCGCCAGTGCGGCCGCCGCGACGTACGCCTCCGACACCGACTCCGGGACCACGATGTCGCTCCGGCCCTGGACCACCGCCGTCGCGATGCCGGTCGGGAGCAGCGCCGCCGGGTCGGCGTACGGACGCCGTGCGGCGAAGGCCCCTGTGCCGCCCAGGAGTTGAGCCGAAGCACCCCCGCACACCCCGAGCTCCTCCGCGACCGTGAAGTCCGCGATCGGGGCCAGCGCCACCACTCCGCGCAGCAGCGGCGGCGAGGGCAGCCTCCAGCCGGCCGGGGCGTCCTGCGGGAGCACGTGCCGGGCCGCGGCCCACAGCGCGAGGTGGCCTCCGGCCGAGTGGCCGGTCAGCACCGTGCGGCGGGGGTCGGCCTCCGGCAGGCAGCGGGCGGCGAGCTCCGGGAGGGCGTCCATGGCGGCGGCCACGTCGTCGAAGGTCTCGGGCCAGCGGCCGGCCACCGGGCCCTCGGCGTCCTGGTGGGGCAGCGAACTGCCTCTGCGGTACTCGACGTTGGCGACGGCGAATCCCTGCCGGGCCAGGAAGTCCGCGAAGGGGGTGATGTGCTGCCGGTCGTACGGGGCGCGCCACGCCCCGCCGTGCAGGACGACGACCAGGGGTGCGGAACGCGCGACGCCCGGCTGCGCCCGTTCTCCGCGGGGTGCGTGGAAGTCGACGATCTGGTCGGGGTGTTCACCGTAGGCGGCCGTCGCGTCGGGGGCTACGGGCGGATGGGAGAAGGCCGAGGCGGCCTCGGCGGCGTCCCGTTCGACTGCGGGGTCCGTCATCGGCTCAACCTCCGGTAACGCGAGGGACAAGGGGGACTGGTGTTCCGGTGATCCGGCAGAGCGGGACCGTATCAGGCCGGAACGGTCACCTCCGTGGCGGGCCGGGGAGATACCGGCGCGGGGGGGGGGGGGGGGGGGGGGGCGGGGGGGGGGGGGGGGGGCTCCTCCCGCTTTCCCCCCCCCCTCACACCCCCCCACCCCACCCCCGCCCCCTCCCACCACCACCCA
>NZ_JBHUBS010000009.1:297297-321586 GCF_042788835.1 Streptomyces sp. NPDC056883
TTTTTCTGGGGTCTGGGAAGGGGTGGCTCTTAGCGGCCCGGGACGTTCATCTCTGGGGGGGGCGGGGGAGACCCCGACCCGGGGGGTTCCGGACCCCCCCCCCCGCGGTGATGTGACGTTTCGCTACCGGTTCACCCGAAAATGTGACCCAGTACGCGCGCCGCACGCTCCGCGTCCGCGAAGCCGACGTACAGCGGGGTGAATCCGAACCGCAGGACGTCGGGGGCCCGGAAGTCCCCGATCACCCCGCGGGAGATGAGCTCGCGCATGACCTCGTCCGCGTTCTCCGTGCGCAGCGACACCTGGCTGGCGCGCTGATCGTGTTCCTCCGGGGTGACCAGCTCGACCTTGCCCGCCGGGACGTACGCCGCCACGCAGTCGAGGAAGAAGTCGGTCAGCGCGAGGGACTTCGCGCGGACGTCCTCGACCGCGACCCCGTCCCAGGCGTCCAGGGCGGCCTCCAGCGCGAGCATGGACAGGATGTCCGGGGTGCCGACGCGGGCCCGCGCCACGCCCTGCGCGGCCTCGTAGGAGGGGGTCATCGCGAACGGGTCCGCATGGCCGTTCCAGCCCGGCAGCGGGGAGTCGAAGGCGGACTGGTGGCGGGCGGCGACGTACAGGTACGCGGGGGCGCCGGGGCCGCCGTTGAGGTACTTGTACGTGCAGCCGACCGCGAGGTCCACCGCGTGCGCGTCGAGGCCGACGGGCAGCGCCCCGGCGGTGTGGCACAGGTCCCAGACGACGAGCGCCCCGGCGGCGTGCGCGGCCGCGGTGAGGGCGGGGAGGTCGTGCAGGCGGCCGGTGCGGTAGTCGGCGTGGTTGAGGAGGACCACGGCGGTGTCCGGGCCCATCGCCCCCGCGGCGGCGGCCGGGTCGACCGGGACGACGCGCAGGCCCGTCATCCGGGCCGCCGACTCGGCGATGTAGCCGTCGGTGGGGAAGGTGGCGGCGTCCACGAGCAGCTCGGTCCGGCCGGGTGCGGCCAGCCGGGCGGCGCCGACCAGGGCCTTGAAGAGGTTGACGCTGGTGGAGTCGCCGACGACCACCTGGCCGGCCGCGGCGCCGACCAGCGGGGCTATCCGGTCGCCGATGCGTTCGGGGGCGTTCCACCAGTTGGCTTCGCCCTCGGTCCAGGAGCGGATCAGGCGGGTGCCCCACTGCTCCGTGACGACCTCGGCGAGGCGGGCGGCCACCCCTGCGGGGAGGGCGCCCAGGCTGTTGCCGTCGAGGTAGACCACGCCCTCGGGGAGGGCGAAGCGGTCGCGGAGCTTGCCGAGGGGGTCGGCCGCGTCGAGGGCTTCGGCGCGGGCCGCGAGGTCGGAGCCCGGGTTCGTGTCAGACATGGCTGCGCGCCGTCCACAGTTCCGGGAAGACGTTCTTCTGGGCCCGCTTCTCCAGCCAGGTCACGCCGGCCGAGCCGCCGGTGCCCGTCTTCGCGCCCATCGCGCGCCGGGTGGCGACCAGGTGGTCGTTGCGCCAGCGCCAGACCAGCTCGGCGACGTCGGTGAGGACCTCGCCGAGGCGGTGCAGGTCCAGGTGGGCGTCCGGGGTCGCGTACAGAGCGGTCCAGACGGCTTCGACCTCGGGCGAGGGCTCGTAGCGCTGCGAGAGGTCGCGGTCGAGGACGGAGGCCGGGACGGGGAGGCCGCGGCGGGCGAGGAGGCGCAGCACCTCGTCGTAGAGGCTGGGCTCCTGGAGGGCCTTCTCCAGCTCCGCGTGGACGCGCGGGGCGCCGCGGTGCGGGACCAGCATGGAGGCGGCCTTGTCGCCGAGCAGGAACTCCATCCGGCGGTACATCGCCGACTGGAAGCCGGAGCCCTCGCCGAGGGCGGCGCGGTACGCGTTGAACTGGCCCGGGGTCAGCTGGGCGAGGGGGCGCCAGGAGGCGTTGAGAGCCTCCAGCTCGCGGAGGGATCGTTTCAGCGCGTCCATCGCGACGGGGAGCTCGTCCTCGCGGAGCGCCTTCGCGGCGGTCTCCCACTCGTGGACGATGACCGTGAACCACAGCTCCATGACCTGGGTGGTGACCAGGAAGACCATCTCGCCCGGGTCGTCCGAGCGCAGGTGCTGGAGGTGGGTGAGGACGTCCGCCTGGACGTAGTCCTCGTAGGGGGTCGTGCCGGCGAAGTCGAGGTTCGGGGTGTCCGAACCGCCGTCTCCGGAGGCATCAAGGGCGTGCGACATCGCTGTCTCCTCGATACGTGCTTCCGGGTAGCGGTCCGCTCCTTCCGGTGAGGTGAGTGGAGCTCCGGTCCCCTGTCCGCATCATAAGACCGTCGTGCCGCAGGGCTTCAATAGTCAGTGGCGCACGTCACTTCCCGCGACCGGGCGGGCCCCCGAGGAGCCCACCCGGTGCGGGAGCGTTCGCGTCAGGCGCCGAGGACGTCCGCGGCCGTCTCGGAGGAGTCGCGCAGGAAGGTCGAGCAGCGCTCGTACTCCTCCTTCTCGTCGATCGCGCCGGCCGCGCGGGCCAGGGCGTTCAGGGCGCGCAGGAAGCCGCGGTTCGGCTCGTGCTCCCACGGCACCGGACCGTGGCCCTTCCAGCCCGCGCGGCGCAGCGCGTCCAGGCCACGGTGGTAGCCCGTACGGGCGTACGCGTACGACTCGACGGTGCGGCCGGCCGCGAAGGCCTCGTCGGCGAGGAGGGCCCAGGCGAGGGAGGACGTCGGGTGCGCGGCGGCCACCTCGACGGCCGGGGTGCCCGCGGCGATGGCCGCGATGCCCGGCTCGTCGGGGAGGTGGGTGGGGGCGGGGCCCCCGAGGAGGTTCTGGTGAAGAGACATGCGCCCCAGTCTGGCGGATGGGGGACGCCGGCATGCGCGAAGGGCCCGGCCCCGCCGTCCGTGGACGGTGGAGCCGGGCCCTTCCGGGAAGCCGCTGCTACGTGAGCTCGGCGCCCGTTACTCGAGCTCGGTGCCCGTTACTTGAGCTTGGTGCCCGTGGAACGCAGGTTCGCGCAGGCCTCGGTGACGCGCGCGGCCATGCCGGCCTCGGCGGCCTTGCCCCACGTGCGGGGGTCGTACTTCGACTTGGTGCCGACCTCGCCGTCGACCTTCAGGACCGCGTCGTAGTTGCGGAACATGTGGTCCACGACCGGGCGGGTGAAGGCGTACTGGGTGTCGGTGTCGAGGTTCATCTTCACGACGCCGTTCTCCAGCGCGGTGGCGATCTCCTCGGCCGTGGAGCCCGAGCCGCCGTGGAAGACGAAGTCGAACGGGGAGGACTTGCCGTACTTCTCGCCGACGCCGGCCTGGAGGTCCTTGAGGAGCTCGGGGCGCAGGACGACGTTGCCCGGCTTGTAGACGCCGTGCACGTTGCCGAAGGAGGCGGCCAGCAGGTAGCGGCCCTTCTCGCCCAGGCCCAGGGCCTCGGCGGTGCGCAGCGCGTCGTCGACGGTGGTGTACAGCTCGTCGTTGATCTCGTGGCTGACGCCGTCTTCCTCGCCACCGGTCGGGGTGATCTCGACCTCGAGGATGATCTTCGCGGCGGCGGCCTTGGCGAGCAGCTCCTGGCCGATGGCCAGGTTGTCGGACAGGGTCTCGGCGGAGCCGTCCCACATGTGCGACTGGAAGAGCGGGTTGAGGCCGCGGGCCACGCGCTCGGCGGAGATCTCGAGCAGCGGGCGGACGTAGCCGTCCAGCTTGTCCTTGGGGCAGTGGTCCGTGTGCAGCGCGACGGTGATGTCGTACTTGGCGGCCACGATGTGCGCGAACTCGGCCAGGGCGGCGGCGCCGGTGACCATGTCCTTGTTGTACTGGCCACCCAGGAACTCCGCACCACCGGTGGAGATCTGGATGATGCCGTCGCTCTCGGCCTCCGCGAAGCCGCGCAGTGCAGCGTGCAGGGTCTGGGTCGAGGTCACGTTGATCGCCGGGTAGGCAAACTTGCCTGCCTTCGCCCGGTCGAGCATCTCGTTGTAGACCTCGGGGGTTGCGATGGGCATCTGTCCGCTCCTTGGATGTGCGGGGAGTGTGCTTATTGCGGGCCCTGACCTGGGGGCGACGTTGCCGTCGTCCCCATCTTTCCAGACTCGCGCCCCCACTCCACCTCCACGACGGTGCCGCGCGGCCCGATCCGGGGGGAGTGTTTCACGTGAAACACTCCCCCCGGCCGAAAAGACGCAGGTCAGGGCCTACTTCCGGACGTCCGGGGACCTAAGTCACCAGTTGTGCGGAAGCACGACCCACCGTCCAAGGGTTAGGACAAACCGAGGTCGTCCAGCTGGTAGCCCGTGAGGTAAGGCAGGCCGGCGGCCGCGATGGCGTCGGCCGCACCGCGGTCGACGATCGTCGCGACGGCCACGACCTCGCCGCCGGCCTCGCGGACCGCCTCGACGGCGGTCAGCGGGGAACCGCCGGTGGTCGAGGTGTCCTCGACCACCAGGCAGCGCTTGCCCTTCACGTCGGTGCCCTCGATGCGGCGCTGCATGCCGTGCGCCTTCTGCGCCTTGCGGACGACGAAGGCGTCCAGGCGCGCGCCGCGCGCGGCGGAGGCGTGCAGCATCGAGGTGGCGACCGGGTCGGCGCCCAGCGTCAGGCCGCCGACGCAGTCGAACTCCAGGTCGGCGGTGAGGTCGAGCATGACCTGGCCGACCAGCGGGGCGGCTTCGCCGTCCAGGGTGATCCGGCGGAGGTCGATGTAGTAGTCGGCCTCGCGGCCGGAGGAGAGGATCACCTTGCCGTGCACGACGGCCTTGTCCTTGATCTGCTGCAGAAGCGCATCGCGTACGTCACTCATGGCCCCGAGCTTAATTGGGCACTACCCGAGCCGCCGCCACGTCCACGTCGTGGAGATCTCCAGCGGGTCCACGGGGGTGACCAGCTGGGGCAGGCTGTTCAGCCCGTTCGGCGGGCCCGACTGCGGTTCCACGCAGACGGCCTCGGGCTCCTCGTCGTAGACGACCACCCATTCGGAGCGGCTGGTGACCTTCAGCTCCAGGGCGTCGGGCCAGGTGAGGGTGACGTCGACCCCGTAGGGCATGCCGAAGCAGTCGTCCCAGGGGCCGGGCTTGGGGTCGATGCGGTTGCCGGTGGGCAGGTGGTCGGCTCCGCGCTCCTCCTGCCAGGCGGCCTCGAAGTCGATGCGCACGTCGGACCCGCCGTCGGCGAGGTTGCGCCGGAACCAGGGGTGCCAGCCGGCCTGCGCCGGGAAGGAGTCCCCGTAGGTCTCGATGCCCATCGTCAGGGTCAGGGCGTTCTCGCCGAGCTCGAAGATCTGGGTGACCAGGCCCTCGTACGGCCACGGATCGGCGAGCGGGTACGTGAAGGCGGCCTCGGTGCCGGTGGCCCGGGCGCGGCGCCAGGCGGCGTCGCGGCCGAAGCCGTGGATGGCGTGCGGCGGGTGGTTGAGCGGGAGCTGGTGCAGGGTCGCACCGTCCTGGAACTGCCCGTCCCTGGTCCGGCCGCACCACGGGACCATGGGGAAGGACCCGTAGTGGTCCCCCTGCCTCAGCAGCTCCGTCCCGTCGATGCGCAGACTGCTGATCCGGCAGCCGTTCTCCTGGTCGATGGTCACCTCGGCGCCGCCGGCGCGCAGTTGCGTACTCATGCCATGACCTTAGTCAGCCCGACGGGGTGATCAGGGCCGTGCGGGGAAGCGGGCGGGTCCCCGGGTCAGCGGCGGCGGCGCAGGGCGCGGCCCAGCAGGACCGCCGAGGCCACGGCCACGGCGGCGGCCGGGGCGATCCAGCGGAGGCCGGCGCCGGCCGAGGCGGAGGTGGGGGCCGGGACCGGGGCGTAGCGACCGCGCGGGGGCGCGTGGTCCACCTCCTCCGCGCTGCGGCCGATCATCGTGCGGCGGGCGTGCGCGGCCTCGGCCGGCGGGCGCGGGGGGCCGCCGAGGTCCCCGAGGTCGGCCATGCCCTCGAAGGTGCCCTCCAGGAACGGGTCCAGGGACGGGGGCGGGACCTCGGTGTCGAACACGGACGCGGTGACCTCGGTGAACCCCGGGCCGGGGTCCTCACGGTCCTGGTCGGAGTCGGAGTCAGCGTCGGCGTCGGCGTCCGAGTCCACTCCTGCGGCCGAGTCGACGTCCGCGTCCAGGTCCGCCACCACGTCGGCGGGCCCGGTGGCGCCGTCGACCGCGAGGGCCGCGAGGTGCCCGGCGGCCCGGTCCAGGAGGCGGTGCGCGGCCGTGGCGGCCGCGTCGGGGGCGAAGGCGGCGGCCCGGCCGTCGGCGGCGGACTCGGCGGTGAACTCCAGCAGGGTGCCGCCGTCCGCCCCGGTCAGGAGCAGCGCGAGGGAGAGCTTCACGGTCCCGCTCCCCCGCACCTCGGTGCCCTCGCCGACGAGGGTGAAGCGGTCCGGGTCCTGCTCGGTGACGGAGAGGGTGCCGCGGTAGGTGACGGTGTGTCCGCCGACCCGCACCTTCAGCCGGCCGGACAGCGGCCCGGCCTCCGTATCGGCGTCCTGCTGGAGCCCCGGCACGCATCGCGCCAGCCGGGCGGGGTCGCGCAACACGGCGCGGACGTCGGCGGAGGGGACCGGTACGAACACCTGATGCTCCATGCGAACGAGCCTACCGACGCGGCAGCCCGGCCACGAGTACCCCGGCCACCTCGGCTACGGGGAGCCCGGCCACGTCGGCCACGACCACCCCGCGCCACGATCACCCCGGGCCACGATCACCCCGCGCCACGATCACCCCGGGCTACGAGTACCTCGGGTGCGGCAGCGTCGACGGCGGGAGCCCCGCCACCCGGGTGCGCTCCGTGTCCCGGGCCGCGTCGGCCAAGGACTGCGTGGACAGGGAGCGCAGGGCGGGCGTCTCCCGGTCCACCCGCAGCCGGGGCGCGCCCTCGCGGGCCGCCAGGACGAAGCCCCAGTCCTGCGGCAGCTTCGCCGCGGAGGCGGCGGCCGCGCCGAGCACCCGGTCGGGGCCGGCGGCGAAGCCCGAGAGGCGGCCGCCCGCGCTGTAGGGGGCGGTGCGCAGGCCGGCCGCGCGCAGGGTGGCCTCGACGGTCCAGTAGGTACGGGGCCTGGTGCCCGGGGGTCCCGCGTGGACGGCGAGCCGCCCGCCGGGGCGCAGGGCCCGCGCGGCCAGCCCGTAGAACTCCTGCGAGTACAGCTTCGTGCTGGGGGTGATCCCGGGGTCGGGCAGGTCGGAGACGATGACGTCGAACCGGGCCCGGGCGGCGGGTGCGCGCAGCCAGCGGAAGGCGTCCGCGGTCACGACGCCGAGGCGCGGGTCCTCGTACGCCCGCCCGTTCAGCTCGGAGAGCTTCGGGTCGGTCCGGGCGAGCCGCACGACTCCGGGGTCGAGCTCGACGACGGTGACGGAGGCGACGTCGCGGTAGCGCAGCACCTCGCGGGCGGCGAGGCCGTCGCCGCCGCCGAGGACGAGGACGCTGGTGTGTGCGCCGGTCATCGCGGGGTGCACGAGGGCCTCGTGGTAGCGGTACTCGTCGTAGCCGCTGACGCGCAGGCGGCCGTCGAGGAAAAGGTCGAGGGAGCGCGGTGAGCCGTTCGGGGGACCGGTGAGGACGAGTTCCTGCACTCCGGTCTGGACGGCGACGCGCACCTCGCCGCCGTAGACGGCGCGGCGGGCGACGCGTTCGAAGTCGTCGGCGAGGACGGTCGCGCAGCCCAGGACGGCGAGGACGGTGATGTTGACGGCGACGAGCAGCCAGCGGGCGCGGGGGCTCAGGTCCCGGCGGAACAGCCACAGGACGAGTCCGCCGCCGGCGACGACGTTGACGGTGCCGGTGAGCATGGCACCGGTGAGCTGGCCGAGGACGGGCAGCAGCAGGAACGGGAAGGCGAGGCCGCCGACGAGGGCGCCGACGTAGTCGGCGGCGAACAGGTCGGCGACGGCGCCGCCCGCGTCCTGTCTGCGGATGCGCTGGATGAGGACCATCAGGAGCGGGATCTCTGCGCCGATGAGCACGCCGATGGCGAAGGAGAAGGCGACCAGTGCGGGCCGGGACTCCCCCAGCCAGGCGAAGCTGGCGTAGAGCGCTATGGCGGAGAGCCCGCCGAGCAGGGCGAGACCGGCTTCCACGAGGGCGAAGCCGAAGGCGGGGCGGGCGCGCAGGGCCTTGGCCAGCAGGGATCCGACGCCCATGGCGAAGACCATGACGGACAGCACGACCGACGCCTGGGTGACGGAGTCGCCGATGAGGTACGAGCCGAGGGCGAGCAGCTCCAGTTCGTATACGAGCCCGCAGGCGGCGCAGACGAACACGGTGGCCAGGACGAGGAGTCGGCCGGTCCTGGGCCGTACGGGCAGGGTGGCCAGGACACCGGGGGCGCTGCCCACACCGCGCGGCTCCGGAGCCGGGGGGCGGCGCCACCGGGTGCGGAGCACCCCGCGCGGGGCGGAACGGTCGATCATGAAGCGAACCGTACGTCACCGCCTGCTCGCATCCGGTCACCCACATGGGTGTAAGTGGCGCACTGGTTCGGGCAGTTGGCGTAACGGCCCGGCAACTCCGCGACCCCGTGACCCCGAGGCCTCCGGATCCGCGCCGGCGCCCGGCACCCGGGGTGCGGGGCGCGGGGCGCGGGGCGCGGCACCGACGGCACCAGCGGCACCAGCGACACCGGACGACGCGGGCCACCCCGATCCGGAAGAGGCGCCCTAGATCAGCACGGCCGACTCCACGGCGGGCGCGGCGGCGGGCGCGGCGGCGGCAGCACCCGCGCTCCCGCCCGGAGCCGCCGCCGGACCGGCCGTCCGTACGCCGACCCGGGTGCGCGTCGCCACCAACTGCCCTTCCTGCGGGTACGCGTGCCAGGTCCGCCACCGCACCTGGCCCTCGTAACGCTGCGCGAGCATGGCGGTGAAGGCGTGCGGGCTGCCGGGGAAGGTGCCGGCGAGCCCGTTCGGGTGGTCCGCGACCAGCGCGAGCAGTTCCTGCGCCCGCCCGGCGAAGGAACCGCGCGAGAGGTTCTCGACCCGCGCGGCGAACTCGTACTCCCAGTCGCCGACGCGCTTGGCCACGCCGAGCGGAAGCGGGGTGCTGCTGCCGGGCATGCAGGCGACGGTCTCGGAGCAGAGCACGTCGCCCTCCTCCAGGAGCACCTGGTGGGAGGCCCCGAGCAGGCGCAACTCCACTTTCGCGCCACCCAGTTCGAGGTTCAGTACGGCCAGGGCGGGCAGCCGCTCCCGACCCAGGGCCCAGGCGAGATCGGCGGCACGCGTGTCGGTATAGGTGGTCTGGAGGGTCGTGAGCATGAGTCGGCTCCGCAAACGCGCGAGGGAGATGGGCCGGGGCCCGCCAGCGGTAGTCAACGGGTGGGGGGACACCGGCACGGGTCCACAGGAAGTCCAGGGAGGTCCGAGGACTGGTCTACTCAACCGAGGGAATCATGAAAGGCACGGCACTCACAGCGTTTTTACCCAAGTTGCAGGGGTTTACATCCCCTCGGGGGCTACACAGTTCACGTGTTCAACAGCATGCCGCCCGTACGCCGTAATGCGCGGCCGTGACGTCCGAACAAGAAGACGCCCGACGGAAGTTGTGCCCGGCGGGCGCCTCACCTATGCGGGACGCGGTACGAAGGTGGTCCGACGTCGGAAGCCATGGATCCATGCTGCCCCGTGTCAGCTGGAACCGCATCCTCCGCCGCCACCGCAGGACGAGGAGGAGCCACCGCAGCTGGACGAGGAGGAGCCGCACGAGGAGGAGGACGAATGTCCGGAGTCTCCCCCGACCCACCAGGCCCCGCTGCCACTGCTGTCACTCGAGCCACTTCCGCCACTGCCGCCCCGACCGCCGCCACGGCCGGCCTTGACCGCCACCGCGACGATCGCGAGGGCCACCACCACAAAGATCACGATTCCGAGGATCATCCCCCGACCCCTCTCTGCTCCCCCGGTTCCCCGGGGTGCGGGATCCCCTTCGTCCCGCGTGCTGGGGGGATGCCCGCGCCCTACGCGGCCCAAAGCACACTTGAGCAAGTCCAGAGCTTCCCCGCAGGATTGCGCCCATGAGCGATCCCGAGCACCCCGCCCTCCCCGCCCGCCCCTTCCTCAACCGCAAGCTGGCGGCCTTCGGCACCACGATCTTCGCGGAGATGTCCGCCCTGGCCACCGCCACGGGCGCGATCAACCTCGGCCAGGGGTTCCCCGACACCGACGGCCCCGCCGAGATCGCCGAGGCGGCGGCGCGCGCGATCCGCGACGGCCGGGGCAACCAGTACCCGCCGGGCCCCGGCGTTCCGGAGCTGCGTACGGCGATCGCCGCCCACCAGCAGCGCTTCTACGGCCTGGCCTACGACCCGGACACCGAGGTGCTCGTCACCGCCGGGGCCACCGAGGCCATCGCGGCCTCGCTCCTCTCCCTCCTCGAACCGGGCGACGAGGTCATCGCCCTGGAGCCCTTCTACGACTCCTACGCCGCCTGCATCGCGATGGCCGGAGCCGTCCGGGTGCCGCTGACCCTGCGCGCCCCCGACTTCCGCCTCGACGTGGACGCCCTGCGCGCGGCGATCACCCCGCGCACCCGCCTCCTGCTCCTGAACACCCCGCACAACCCCACCGGCACGGTCCTGACCCCCGCCGAGCTGGCCGCGGTCGCCGAACTCGCCGTCTCCCGGGACCTCCTCGTCATCACGGACGAGGTCTACGAGCACCTGGTCTTCGAGGGCGCCCACACCCCGCTGGCCAGCCTGCCCGGCATGCGCGAGCGCACCGTCACGATCTCCTCCGCCGGCAAGACCTTCTCCTTCACCGGCTGGAAGGTCGGCTGGGTGTCGGGGACGCCCGAGCTGGTCACGGCGGTCCGCTCGGCGAAGCAGTTCCTGACGTACGTGTCCTCGGGCCCCTTCCAGTACGCGATCGCCGAGGCCCTCGCCCTGCCCGACGCGTACTACGACTCCTTCCGCGCGGACCTGGCCGCCAAGCGCGACCTCCTCTCCGACGGCCTCGCGGCGGCCGGCTTCGAGGTGTTCCGCCCGCAGGGCACCTACTTCGTCACCACCGACATCACCCCCCTCGGCGAGCGCGACGGCCTCGCCTTCTGCCGGACCCTGCCGGAACGCTGCGGGGTGGTCGCCATCCCGAACCAGGTCTTCTACGACGACAAGGCCGCCGGAGCCACCCACGTCCGCTGGGCCTTCTGCAAGCGCACCGACGTCCTGGAGGAGGCGGTGCAACGGCTGCGGCGGCTCTGAGCCGGGTGCACGCCGGAGCCGGGCACGCCGCGGTCCGTGCCCGGGGCTCCGTGGCCTTGCCGTCGTAGGGTTTCCCCCACGTGGCGACTCCGACCGGGAGCCCCCCAGAAAGTCGGGACGCATGGCGACGACGCACACGCTGTCGAGCGGCACACGGCCCGGGCAGCGCCCCGGCCGGGCCGGCCGGATCCCCGCTCCCCTCCTCGCGCTCGGGGTGTACGCCGCCGTGCGCGGGGCCGGGGTGGTCGCGGTCGCCGTGGCGGCCTGGTGGACCGGGCGCAGCCCCCTGCGGGTGCTCGGGGAGTCCTGGGACTCCGTCTGGTACCTGCGGATCGCCGAGCACGGCTACGGGCGGACCCAGATCTATCCCGGCATCGGGTCCGTGCAGAGCGATTCCGCGTTCTTCCCGCTCTACCCCGTCCTGATCCGCTGCGCCTCCGCCGTGCTGCCCGGCCCGCTGACCGTCGCCGCGCTGGCCGTCGCCTGGATCGCGGCGGGCGCGGCCGCCGTGGGGGTGTACCGGGTCGGGGAGCACCTGCTCGGGGCCCGTGCCGGGCTGCTGCTCGTCGCGCTGTGGGCGGCGCTGCCGCACGCCCTCATGCTGACCCTCGCCTACACCGAGCCCCTGCTGGCCGCCTTCGCGGCCTGGGCCCTGTACGCCCTGCTGCGGGGCCGCTGGGGGTGGGCGGCGGGGCTCGCCGTGCTCGCGGGGCTGACCCGGCCCACCGGGATCGCGGTCGCCGCAGCCGTGACGGCCGCCGCCGCGTACGAGATCTTCCGGCGGCGGGGCCGCGCGCCCGCGGCGGTGTGGGCGGCCGGGCTGGCCGCTCCCGCGGGCTGGGCCTCGTACGTCCTGCTCGTCGGTGTGCGCCGGGAGGATCCGCTCGGCGGCTACTTCGCCGTCCAGAGCGGCTGGGGCTCGCGCTTCGACTTCGGCGCGGGGGCGCTGCGCTCCGCGCGGCACGCGCTGGGCTCGCCCGGGAGCGTGGAGCTCGCCACGATCGTGACGGTGGTCCTGCTGGCGGCCGCACTGGTGCTCGCCGGGCTGCTGGCGGCCGACCGCAGGATCCCGCTGCCGCTGCTCGTGTACACGGGCGTGCTACTGGTGATGACCTACGGCGGTGCGGGCTTCTTCGAATCGAAGCCGCGCTTCCTGCTGCCCGCGTTCCCGCTGCTGCTGCCGGCGGCGGCCCTCATGGCGAAAGCCCGGCCGCGCACCGCGGTCGTGGTGACCGGGGTGCTGGCCGGGCTCTCGTACGCGTACGGGCCGTACCTGCTGCTCGCGTCCGGGGTGGCGCCGTAGGGCGGGCGCCACGAGGGGCCGGACGCGGACCGCGGGGACGGGGACCGCGAAGACCTAGTTGGTCTCGCTGTCGCCGCCCTCTTCGTCGTCCTTGTCCGCGGAGTCGACTTCCTTCTCCAGGCCGAACTGCTCGACGAGCCACTTGTCGAACTCGATCGACGCGCGGACCCAGCTGACCGTGGAGGACACGAAGTGCTCCAGGTTCACGCCGGTGCCGATCAGCATCTGCGCCTCGCCGATCAGGCGGACGGAGCCGTCGTCGTGCGTGTGGCTGTAGACCTTGGGCCACAGGGTGCGGCGGTTCCAGTCGTCGATGGACTCGAGGAGCTGGGCCTTCTCTTCGATCTTGTGCGGGCGGTCGTAGAACGTCCGCACGGAGAAGACCTGCTGCTCGTCCTCGCCGCGGAACATGAAGTAGGTGCGGAAGTCCTCCCACGGCGCCGCGAGGTCACCCTCGTCGTCGACGACGTACTTGAGCTCCATCTGCTCCAGGAGCTGCTTGACCAGATCCTGGTCGGGGACGACGGGGCCCGCCGGTCCAGTGGCCTGCGGGTCGGGCTGCTGCCCTCCGAAGTTCGGAATCGAGGCCGGGTCGATGCTCACCGTGTGACTTCCCTTCGTGCGGATGCGGCCATCCTCCCCCATCGCGCCCACCCCGTGTCCACCCCGGAAGGGCCCGATCCGCGCAGGGCGGACAGGAGTATGGCCCGGGTAAGCCGGGCCCCGGGGGTTCCGGGGCCCGGCTGAGCCGGTATTGCGCCGGATTACGGCCATACCGGCCAGGGCCGTGGAGCCGGGCCGTACGGCCCCGGCTACAGCGCCTTGCCCACCAGCAGGTCGTCGCCCGCCACGGACACCCGGACGGTGTCGCCGTCGCGGACCTCGCCCGCGAGGATCTCCTTGGCCAGGCGGTCGCCGATGGCCGTCTGGATCAGGCGGCGCAGGGGGCGGGCGCCGTACGCCGGGTCGTTGCCCTTGTCCGCCAGCCAGGCCAGGGCCTCGGGCGTGACGTCCAGGGTCAGGCGGCGTTCGGCGAGGCGCCGGGCGAGCCGGCCGATCTGGAGCTCGGCGATGTGGGCGAGCTCGGCCCCGCTCAGGGCGGAGAAGACCACCAGGTCGTCGAGGCGGTTGAGGAACTCCGGCTTGAAGGAGGCCCGCACCACGTCCAGGACCCGGGCCTTCTTCTCGTCCACACCTGTGGACGGATCCATCAGGAACTGGCTGCCCAGGTTCGAGGTCAGGATCAGGATGGTGTTGCGGAAGTCCACGGTGCGGCCCTGGCCGTCCGTGAGGCGGCCGTCGTCGAGGACCTGGAGCAGGACGTCGAAGACCTCGGGGTGGGCCTTCTCCACCTCGTCCAGGAGCACCACGCTGTACGGGCGGCGGCGGACGGCCTCCGTGAGCTGGCCGCCCTCCTCGTAGCCCACGTAGCCGGGCGGGGCGCCGACGAGACGGGCCACGCTGTGCTTCTCGCCGTACTCCGACATGTCGATGCGGATCATGGCCCGCTCGTCGTCGAAGAGGAAGTCCGCCAGGGCCTTGGCCAGCTCCGTCTTGCCCACGCCGGTCGGCCCGAGGAAGAGGAACGAGCCGGTCGGCCGGTCCGGGTCGGCGATGCCCGCACGGGTGCGGCGCACGGCGTCGGAGACGGCGCGCACGGCCTCGCCCTGGCCGATCAGGCGGCGGCCCAGCTCCTCCTCCATGCGGAGCAGCTTCTGGGTCTCGCCCTCCAGGAGGCGGCCGGCCGGGATGCCCGTCCAGGCGCCGACCACGTCCGCGATGTCGTCGGGGCCGACCTCGTCCTTGACCATGGCGTTTTGAGTCGACCCGGTGCGCGAGACCTCGGCCTCGGCTTCGGTGGCCTCCGCGAGCTCGTGCTCCAGGGCCGGGATCTCCCCGTAGAGCAGCTTGGAGGCGGTGTCGAAGTCCCCGTCGCGCTGGGCGCGCTCGGCCTGGCCGCGCAGGTCGTCCAGGCGCTCCTTGAGCTCGCCGACCCGGTTGAGGGACTGCTTCTCCTTCTCCCAGCGGGCGGTGAGGCCCCGCAGGTCCTCCTCCTTGTCGGCGAGGTCCTTGCGGATCTTGTCGAGGCGTTCACGGGAGGCCGGGTCGGACTCGTTGTTCAGGGCCAGCTCCTCCATGCGCAGGCGGTCGACCGAGCGCTGGAGCTCGTCGATCTCCAGCGGGGAGGAGTCGATCTCCATGCGGAGCCGCGACATGGACTCGTCGACGAGGTCGATGGCCTTGTCGGGGAGGAAGCGGGAGGTGATGTAGCGGTCGGAGAGGGTGGCCGCGGCGACGAGCGCGCTGTCGTTGATGACGACCTTGTGGTGGGCCTCGTAGCGGCCCTTGAGCCCGCGCAGGATCGCGATGGTGTCCTCGACGCTCGGCTCCGCCACCAGCACCTGCTGGAAGCGCCGCTCCAGCGCCGGGTCCTTCTCGATCCGCTCGCGGTACTCGTCGAGGGTGGTCGCGCCGACCATGCGCAGCTCGCCGCGGGCCAGCATGGGCTTGAGCATGTTGCCCGCGTCCATGGAGGAGTCCCCGCCGGCGCCCGCGCCGACGACGGTGTGCAGCTCGTCGATGAAGGTGATGATCTGGCCGTCGCTGGACTTGATCTCCGCGAGGACCGTCTTGAGGCGCTCCTCGAACTCGCCGCGGTACTTGGCTCCGGCCACCATCGCGCCGAGGTCCAGGGAGACGAGCCGCTTGTTCTTCAGGGACTCGGGGACGTCGCCCTTGACGATGCGCTGGGCCAGGCCCTCGACGACGGCGGTCTTGCCGACGCCGGGCTCGCCGATGAGCACCGGGTTGTTCTTCGTACGGCGCGAGAGCACCTGGACGACCCGGCGGATCTCTTGGTCGCGGCCGATGACCGGGTCGAGCTTGCCCTCGCGGGCCGCCGCCGTGAAATCGGTGCCGAACTTCTCCAGGGCCTTGTACTGGCCCTCGGGGTCGGGGGTGGTCACCCGCCGCCCTCCTCTTGCGTTCTCGAAGGCCTCGCGCAGCTTCTTCGCGGTCGCGCCCTGTCCGGAAAGGAGCTCACCGGCCGCGCCGCCCTTGGCGGCGATGGCGATGAGCAGGTGTTCGGTGGAGAGGTACTCGTCGCCGAGCTTCCCGGCCTGCGCGTCGGCCTCGGCCAGTACGGCGAGCAGCTCGCGGCTGGGCTGCGGGGGCGCGACCGTGGAGCCCGTGACGCTGGGCAGGGCGGCGAGCAGCCGGTCCGCCCCGGCGCGTACGGCGGCCTGGTCGGCGTCGGTCGCGGCGAGCAGGTCGGTGATGTTCTCGTTGTCCTCGCCGGCGAGCAGCGCCAGCAGCAGGTGCGCGGGCGTCAGGTCCGCGTGCCCGTCCTTGACGGCCCTGGTCGTGGCCGCGTTCAGCGCGTCCCGGCTCCTGTTGGTCAGCTCCGCATCCACGGGCGGCTCTCCCTTCCTGCTTCGATTCCCCAGTGCATGGGCACTGCATGTGCTTTACATGAGTAACCTGCACAAAGTTGAGTCTATTCCACTCAAGGTAGGGGGACGTACCCTTCGCGCATGTCGACTCCCAGCCCGGCCGGCACGGCCCGCCCCGCCCAAGACGTACTCAACCCGACGCCGGAGTACCTCGCCTTCTGGCGGGAGCGGCACATCTGCACGCTGACCACCCACCGCCCCGACGGCAGCCCGCACGTGGTCCCGGTGGGCGTGACCTACGACCCGGAGGCCGGGCTGGCACGGGTGATCAGCAACAAGCACAGCAAGAAGGTCCGCAACGTGCTGGCGTCGCAGGGCCAGGGCGGCCCGCAGGGCGGGGCCCGGGTGGCGGTGTGCCAGCTGGAGGGGCGGCGCTGGGCGACCCTGGAGGGCCGCGCGGTGGTCCGTGACGACGAGGCCTCGGTCGCGGAGGCGGTCCGGCGCTACGCGGAGCGGTACGGGCGGATGCCCTCGCCGAACCCGGACCGGGTGGTCGTGGAGATCAGCCTGGACCGGGCCATGGGGCGCGCGTAACGCGCGCGGCCGGGCGTACCCGCTTCGACGATGTCCGGTTGAACGATGTCCGGTTCAACCACTGGACACGGACATCACAGCGACGCCATCGTGGTCAGGTCCACGATGGCGTCGCTGTGTGGGGGGTAGTGCCTGAGCGATCTGCGACGACAGGGGAATCGCTTCAGGCACTGCGGGGGGTGGCGGCGGATTCGGGCTCGAAAAGTTGGTGATCACGCTGGTCCAGATTGACGAAGACCATGCCGTACCGGATCTCGCAGCGGACGGGCTGCGGTGCGCCTCGGGGGCGGCGCAGACAGCGGTAGGCGCGGACGTCCTCGTCCTCTTCCCGCACCACGATGATCGGCTGGCCGAACAAGGTGACCTTCAGCGAGTCACCGACGTAAGGAATGGCGCTGGTGAGATCGATGAACTGCCAGCCGGAGCGGTAGGCCGATGCCATTTCACGGCGGAAGCCGTGATCGTCGGGCGTCATCAGTCCCAGCCGAGGTCGTTGGTCGACGCGGTGGCCGAGTCCCAGCCCAAGTCGTTGGGCGTCGAGTCCCAGCCCAGGTCGGGCTTGCCTATCGACACGGCGGGCGCGTCGGTACCCCCCACGTCCCCACCGAAGGCGTTGACTGCCCCAATGACCGCGGCGGCGGAGAACCCAATGGCAAGTACCGAGCGAAGCATTCTCTTGTACATGGTCGGCTTCGTCCTCACTTGATGGAAATCTTCTCCCCCGCGTGTCAGACGATGGCTTATTCGGGCACGTCGCTGCCACAGGGACGATGCATCATGTTCTTGCATGTTCAGGACCCTGGGGGGTGGAGATTTGCCCAGAAACAACACAAAGCCGACACATCCCCACCCCGTCACGTCCATGTGCGCCGAGGGGACGCGTCTCTACACGGCGGCGCTGAGCACCGGCCGGGTGACCCGCGGCGAGGTCGAGAACGCCCCCTGCCTGCTCGAATTCGCTCTCCTGAGGCCCGACCCCGATGACGCGAACCAGCTCCGCGCGGTTCCCCCGTCCGTCGCGCTCGCCCAGCGGCTCCATCCGCTCGAACGGGAGATTCAGGACCGGCGCCGGGACACCATAGATCTCACCGACGCATTCGAGCCGTTTCTGACCATCAGCGCCCAGAGCCCCGCGAACACCCACGCCATCACCGTGCTGGAGGGCTTCGACCAGATCCACACCGCCCTCGACCAGGCCACCGCGGAGTGCCGGACCGAGGTGCTGACGGTACAGCCGGGCGGCGCACGGTCCACATCGGTGCTCACGGAGGCGCTGGAGCGCGCCGCTCCCCTCGTCAACCGCGGGGTGCGCATAAGGACGCTCTACCAGCACACCGTGCGGCACAGTCAGGGCACGCTCGCCTACGTGGACCGGATCTCCGCGGGGGAGGTCGAGATCCGCACGCTCGAAGAGCTCATGGAGCGTCTCATGATCTTCGACCGCACGGTGGCCTTCATCCCCACGAGCGACGACCGAAGAACGGCCCTGGAACTGCGCCACCCCGGGCTGGTCGACTACCTCATCAAGGTCTTCGAGCAGCTGTGGCACCGTGCCGTGCCGCTGTCGGCGGAGGTGACGTACCAGCACACCCCCGGCGGCATCTCCGGCGTGCAGCGCTCCATCGCCCAGCTCCTCATCGAGGGACACGTGGACGAGGCCATCGCGCGCCGGCTGGGGATGAACGTACGGACCTGCCGCGCCCACATCGCCAAGCTGGCGGCCTCCCTGGGCAGCGGCAGCCGGGCGCAGCTCGGGTTCCTCATCGCCCGGTCGGGGATGCTGGAGGACCCGGAGCGCCGGCTCTGAGAGCCGTCACTCAGGGGCCCTCAGAGGCCCTCAGGGCGCCGTGACGGATGCAGAAGGCCCCGCCCGGTGAAACCGGGCGGGGCCTTCGCTTCGCGTCCGTACGGGCGCGCTCAGTCCATCGGGCGCTTGGGCGCCGGCCGCCAGACGACCAGGGCACTGCCCGGCTGCGGAGGCTGGTACGGGACCAGGTCGCGCCGGTACGAGGCGTGCACTTGGGCCTCGCGCTGCTGGAGCACCGCTGCGGCGCCGTCGACGGCGCTCGAGAGCTCGGCCACGCGCTGCTGGAGCGCGGCGACCTGGTTCTCCAGCTCGATGATCCGCTTGATGCCGGCCAGGTTGATGCCCTCTTCCTGGGACAGCGCCTGCACCGTGCGGAGCAGTTCGATGTCACGGGCCGAGTAGCGCCGGCCGCGCCCGGCCGTACGGCCCGGGGAGACCAGGCCGAGACGGTCGTACTGGCGCAGGGTCTGCGGATGCAGGCCCGAGAGCTGGGCGGCCACCGAGATCACGTAGACCGGGGTCTCATCGGTGAGCTGGTACTGGCTCCTACGGCGGCCGTCCATGTCATGCTCCCTTCGCGGACTCGAACAGCGCGGAGCGCGGGTCCTCGGACTCCGTCGCCTCGCGGTACAGCTCCATGGCCTCGCGGGCCTTGTCGTTCAGCTCGGTCGGGACGGCGACCTCCACCGTCACGAGCAGGTCGCCGCGGGTGCCGTCCTTGCGGACCGCCCCCTTGCCGCGCGCCCGCATCGTGCGGCCGCCCGGGGTGCCCGGCGGCAGCTTCAGCGTCACCGAGGGGCCGTTCAAGGTCGGGACCTTGATGTCGGCTCCGAGCGCCGCCTCCGCGAAGGTCACCGGAACGGTCACCGTGAGGTTGTCGTCCTTGCGGCCGAAGACCGGGTGCGCGTCCACGTGCACGACCACGTACAGGTCACCGGCCGGGCCGCCGCGCTCGCCCGGAGCTCCCTTGCCGCGCAGCCGGATCCGCTGGGAGTCGGAGACTCCCGCCGGGATCCGGACCTGCATGGTCCGGGAACTGCGGGCCCGCCCGCTGCCCTTGCAGATGTCGCAGGGGGTCTCGGCGATGAGGCCGCGGCCCTTGCAGTCCGCGCAGGGGTCGGTCAGCGAGAAGCCGCCGCCGCTGCCGCGGGACACCTGGCCGGTGCCGACGCAGGTCGGGCACACGCGGGGCGTGCCGTTCTTGTCGCCGGTGCCCGAACAGGCCTTGCAGGGCGCCTGCGAGGACATCCGGAGCGGGACCGTGGCCCCGTCCACCGCCTCCGTGAAGGAGAGGGTGACCTCCGACTCGATGTCCTGGCCGCGGCGCGGCTGGGTACGGGTCCCCGCACCTGCGCCGGCGCCGCCGCGGTTGAACAGGCCGCCGAAGACGTCGCCCAGACCGCCTCCGCCGAAACCGCCGCCCGCGCCGCCCTGCTGCTGGCCTCCGAAGAGGTCGCCGAGGTCGAAGTTGAACGAGCCGCCGCCCCCGCCGGGACCGGGGCGGAAGCCACCGTTCCCGAACAGGGCGCGGGCCTCGTCGTACTCCTTGCGCTTCTTGGCGTCACCGAGGATGTCGTTCGCCTCGGAGATCTCCTTGAAGCGCTCCTCGGCCGAGGCGTCGCCCTTGTTGGCGTCCGGGTGGAACTCGCGGGCGAGCTTCCGGTACGCCTTCTTGATCTCGGCCTCGGTGGCGTCCTTCGGGACACCGAGGACCTTGTAGTAGTCCTTCTCGACGAAGTCCTTCGTGCTCATCCCCGGTGTCCCTCCTCTCGTGCCTCTACTTGTTCAACCTCAGCCGTTGTCGGCTGCATCCGCGTCCTTGTCGGACGGGTCCGACGGAGAGTCGGCCTCCGCCGCCTCGGACTTCGGGGCCGCGCCCGGCTGGGGCTCGGCCACCGCGACCCGCGCGGGACGGATCGTACGCTCGCCGATCCGGTAGCCCGGCTGCAAGATCGCCACGCAGGTGTCCTCGGTGACGTCCGGCGCGTACGAGTGCATCAGGGCCTCGTGGATCGTCGGGTCGAAGGGCTCGCCCTCCTTGCCGAACTGCTGCAAGCCCATCTTGGCCGCGGCGGTCTCCAGCGATTCGGCCACCGACTTGAAGCCGCCGACCAGCTCGCCATGTTCCCGCGCCCGGCCGATGTCGTCCAGGGTCGGGAGCAGCTCCGTCAGGAGGGACGCGACCGCGATCTCCTTGACGGCGATGCGGTCCCGCTCCACCCGGCGGCGGTAGTTCTGGTACTCCGCCTGGAGCCGCTGGAGGTCCGCGGTGCGCTCGCCGAGCGCGGTACGGGCCTGGTCCAGCTGGGCCAGGAGGGCGGTCTCCTGGCCGGACTGTGCTGCTGCGGAGTCCCCGGCCGGGGCCGCGGCCTCCTCCTTGGAGGAAGCTGCGGCCTTCGGCTCGGCGGCGTCGTCAGGCGTGCCGTCGGCGGGGACTTCGGGCTTCTCGTCGAAGCCCGGGGTCTCCTCCGACATCAGGCAGCGCCACCCTTCGGCTTCTCGTCGTCGACGATCTCGGCGTCGACGACGTCGTCGTTGGCGTCGGCGGCCTGCTGGGCACCCTCGGCGCCGGCGGCACCCTGGGCGGCCTGGGCGTCGGCGTAGATCGCCTGGCCGAGCTTCTGGCTGACGGCACCGAGCTTCTCGGTCGCGGTGCGGATCTCGGCAGCGTCCTCGCCCTTGAGCTTTTCCTTCAGCTCGGCGATGGAAGCCTCGACCTCGTCCTTGACGTCGGCCGGAACCTTGTCCTCGTTGTCCTTGACGAACTTCTCCGTCTGGTACACGAGGCTCTCGCCCTGGTTGCGGGACTCGGCCGCTTCCTTGCGGCGCAGGTCCTCGTCCGCGTACTGCTCCGCCTCCTGGCGCATGCGGTCGACCTCGTCCTTGCCGAGCGAAGAGCCGCCGGTGACGGTCATCTTCTGCTCCTTGCCAGTGCCCAGGTCCTTGGCAGTGACGTGCATGATGCCGTTCGCGTCGATGTCGAAGGAGACCTCGATCTGCGGGACGCCACGCGGGGCCGGCGGCAGGCCGGTCAGCTCGAACATGCCGAGCTTCTTGTTGTACGCCGCGATCTCGCGCTCGCCCTGGTAGACCTGGATCTGCACGGACGGCTGGTTGTCCTCGGCCGTCGTGAAGATCTCGGACCGCTTGGTCGGGATCGTGGTGTTGCGCTCGATGAGCTTGGTCATGATGCCGCCCTTGGTTTCGATACCCAGGGACAGCGGGGTCACGTCGAGGAGCAGGACGTCCTTGACCTCACCCTTGAGAACGCCCGCCTGGAGGGTCGCGCCGATGGCGACGACCTCGTCCGGGTTGACGCCCTTGTTGGCGTCCTGACCGCCGGTGAGCTCCTTGACGAGCTCGGCGACGGCCGGCATGCGGGTGGAGCCGCCGACCAGGACCACGTGGTCGATCTCGGACAGGTTGATGCCCGCGTCCTTGATGACGTTGTGGAACGGGGTCTTGCAGCGGTCGAGCAGGTCCGCGGTCAGCTGCTGGAACTGGGAGCGCGTGAGCTTCTCGTCCAGGTGCAGCGGGCCCTCGGCGGAAGCCGTGATGTAGGGCAGGTTGATCGAGGTCTCCGTGGAGGAGGACAGCTCGATCTTCGCCTTCTCGGCGGCCTCGCGCAGGCGCTGGAGCGCCATCTTGTCCTTGGCCAGGTCGACGCCGTGACCGTTCTGGAACTGCTTCACCAGGTAGTCGACGACGCGCTGGTCCCAGTCGTCGCCACCGAGGTGGTTGTCACCGTTGGTGGCCTTCACCTCGACGACGCCGTCGCCGATCTCCAGGAGGGACACGTCGAAGGTGCCGCCACCGAGGTCGAAGACGAGAATGGTCTGGTCGTCCTTGTCGAGACCGTAGGCCAGGGCGGCGGCCGTCGGCTCGTTGACGATGCGCAGGACGTTCAGGCCCGCGATCTCGCCGGCCTCCTTCGTCGCCTGACGCTCGGAGTCGTTGAAGTAGGCCGGGACGGTGATGACCGCGTCCGTGACCTTCTCACCCAGGTAGGCCTCGGCGTCGCGCTTCAGCTTCTGCAGGATGAAGGCGCTCATCTGCTGCGGGTTGAAGTCCTTGCCATCCAGGTTGATCTTCCAGTCAGTGCCCATGTGGCGCTTGACGGAGCGGATGGTCCGGTCCACGTTCGTGACCGCCTGGCGCTTGGCCACCTCGCCGACGAGGACCTCGCCGTTCTTGGCGAAGGCGACGACGGACGGCGTGGTCCTGGCGCCCTCGGCGTTGGTGATGACGGTGGGCTCGCCGCCTTCCAGAACGCTGACGACGGAGTTAGTGGTGCCCAGGTCGATGCCGACCGCACGTGCCATTTTGATTCCTCCAGCTGACTTGAGTGGAACAGACTCAAGAGTGCATCACCGCTCCGTCGGTGTCAACAGAGGTGAGTCGAGGCGACTCAACCTTTAGGCCACCCTTACGCGCAACCAGCCGAGTCCGGCCCCGCCGGCACTTGAGGCTCGGGGTCCGGGGCGGAGCCCCGGCGGTGGAGCCGCACCCGAACGGGGCACCCCGGCCGCGCGGCAACCGCACAACCGCCGTAGGCACCGGCACGGTGCTGGCATGCCTCTGCTGCTACGCCTCCCCGCCCGGCCAGGGTCATGGCCATGGCCCGCCAGGCCGTCGGCCAAGCGGGTGCTCGACCTCGCCGGAGCGGCGCTCCTGCTCGGGGTGCTCCTCGTCCCGCTGCTGCTGGCCGCCGGACTGCTGTACGCGACCCAGGGCGCGGGCGTCCTCGTGCGCGAGTCGGCGGCGGGCCTGGCCGGGCGGCCCTACCGGGCGTGGCGGTTCCGCGTCGGCAAGGGCCGGGCCGGGGCGGCGCTGGAGCGGTGCGCGCTGGACGGACTGCCGCAGCTGCTCAACGTGGTGCGGGGCGAGATGTCGCTGGTCGGGCCGCGCCCCGGGAACGGCCTGGCGGACCGGCCCGAGCGGCTCCTCGTACGGCCCGGGATGACCGGACTGTGGCAGGTGAGCGCACGTTCGGACCTGCCGTGGGAGGAGATGGACCTGCTGGACCGGCACTATGTGGAGAACCACTGGCTGGGGATGGACCTGGCGATCCTCGCGCAGACCCCGCGGGCGGCCTGGCGGCACAGGCAACCCTGAGCGACGCAGATCACCGCGCGCTCGGCTACATTGCGGCGTCGGGACTGGGTAACCTCAAGCCTTGACTGGATAAGTTACCGCTTAGTAAGTGCGCTCGAGGAGCCCTCCCCATGCAACTCGCCGCGATCCTCGTGTCGCTGGTCCTGACCGTGGTCGGCGTCGCGCTGCTCGCCCGAGCCGTGGCGCAGATCTACCGCTTCGTGAAGCTCGGACAGCCCGTACCGGCAGGCAGCCGTACGGACGACCCGAAGTCCCGAACGCTCACCCTGGTCCGGGAGTTCCTCGGCCACAGCCGGATGAACCGCTGGGGCCTCGTCGGCTTCGCGCACTGGTTCGTCGCGATCGGCTTCCTGACGCTGCCGCCCACGCTGGTGCAGGCGTACGGGCAGCTCTTCCAGGCGGACTGGGTGCTGCCGATCGTCGGCGGCTTCCTGCCGTTCGAGCTCTACATCGAGTTCATCGGCCTGATGACGGTGGCCGGCATCCTCGTCCTGATGGGGATCCGCCTCGCGTCGCTGCCCTCGCGGGCCGGCCGCAAGTCGCGCTTCGCCGGCTCGAAGGCCTGGCAGGCGTACTTCGTCGAGTACATCATCCTGACCATCGGCCTCGCGATCCTGTGCCTGCGCGGCCTCGAAGGCGCGATCCACCACGTGGACTCGTACGAGCCGGCGTACTTCGTCTCGTACCCGCTGGTGCTGGCCTTCAAGGGCATGTCGCTCGGCGCGCTGCAGAACGCCATCTACTTCACCGCGATGATCAAGATCGGCACCTCGCTGATCTGGATGATCGTGGTGTCGCTGAACACCAACATGGGTGTGGCCTGGCACCGGTTCCTGGGCTTCCCGAACATCTGGTTCAAGCGGAACGCGGACGGCGCGGTCGCGCTGGGCGCGCTCCAGCCGATGACCAGCGGTGGGAAGGTCATCGATTTCGAGGACCCGGGCGAGGACGACGTCTTCGGTGT
>NZ_JBHUBS010000010.1:0-63931 GCF_042788835.1 Streptomyces sp. NPDC056883
TCGCCGCACTGCCGGGTCACCCGAGTACGTCCAGTACGCGGGAGACCCGGCAGCGCGGCGAGGCACGGCACCGGACGACGCGGGCCTGACCGGCAGGATCCGAAAGAGACGGCCTAGGCGCTGCCTCCCGGGCTCGGGACGTCGCGATCCGCCGAAGGGTCGATTCACCGAAGGGGAGGCCCCCATGGGCTCCGTTCAACGCAAACTCCTGGCCGTGGCCGCCGCGTGCGCGCTCGCCGCCACCACCGGGGCCGCCGCATCGGCCGGCTCCACGTCGACGGCCCCGCCCGCGCGGGCGTCCGGGGCGGGGCCGCTGGACGGGATGCGGATCCTCATCTCCAACGACGACGGCATCCAGGCCGCCAAGCCCAACCACTCCGACGGACTCGGCGCCTACGAGATGCGCCGCGCACTCTGCGCCGCCGGAGCCGACGTCGTGGTCATGGCACCGTGGCAGGTGCAGAGCGGGCGCGGAACCGCCGTCACCAACCACGGCGTACTGACCGTCCAGCAGCGGGAGCGGATGCCGGCCGGCTACGAGAACGACTGCGCGGGCGCACCCTCGGGCGCCCCGGTCTTCGGCGTCTGCCTGGCGGACGGCCCCTGCGGCCCCGACACACCGAGCGCGACCCCCGCCGACACCGTCAAACTGGCCCTGCGCGGCGGACTCGCCGCCAAGGCGGGCTGGAGCGGCGCCCCCGACCTGGTGGTCACCGGCATCAACTCCGGCCTCAACGTGAGCTCTTCGGTCAACGACTCCGGCACCGTCGGAGCCGCCATCGCCGCCATCGACATCGGCGTCCCGGCCGTGGCCTTCAGCGCCTCCGCGAACGCGGACATGAGCACGCACCCCGTGGAGAACTACCGGGCCACCGCCCGGTTCGGCGCGGAGTTCCTCGCCGGACTGAAGGAACACCGGCTGCTCACCGACGCGTTCGCCCTCAAGGTGGACCACCCCGACATCAGCGCGGGCGCGCAGGCCCGGCCGCCGGTCTGTACCCGGGTCGGCTCCGGCGCGTACGCCTACCACGGCTACGTACGGAAGGGCGCCGGGGACGGCTTCGACATCGCCCTCGGCGACTGCGCGTCGGCGAACCCCGGCAGCGCGGAATGCGTGGAAGGCCGCCCGGACGCCGACTCCACGGCAGCCCTCGGCGGCGCCGTCTCGGTCACCGCCGTCACCTCGGACCGTACGTACGGCACCACGGTCGACGCGAAGAAGCAGCTGAAGAAGACCGAGCAGTACGTGAAGAAGTCCGCCCCCCGCTCCTGAGCCCCACGTGCGCGTCAGATCCACGCGCACGTCAGATCCACGCGTCACGCGTCACCAGCCACGAGCCACGAGAACGGAACGCCCCATGAAGATGGTCATCGCGCGGGACTACGCGGACCTCAGCCGCACCGCTGCCGACATCGTCCTCGGCGAGATGCTGCACGACCGGCGGGTCAACATGGCCCTCACCGCGGGCGCCAGCCCCGCGGGCACGTACGAGATCGTCACCGAGCGGCTGCGCGGGAACCCCGGTGCCTTCTCCGACGTGCACTTCTACACCTTCGACGAGGTGCCGCTCGCCGGGAGGGAGCGCGGACTGACCCTCTCCGCGCTGTACGAGCACCTCTACGGGCCCGGTGGAGTGCCGGAGGCCAACATCCACCCGCTCACGGTCGCCGATCACGCGTCCGTGGCCCGGGAGCTGCACGGGAACGGCGGGCTGGACCTGATGCTCATCGGGCTCGGCGCGGACGGCCACTTCTGCGGCAACATGCCGTACGCCACCCGCTTCGACCAGGAGACCTACACCTACGAGCTCAAGGACTCCTATCCCTGGTACGAGGACGCCCTGCGGCTGCTGCCCGACCCCACGGAGGTCCCCTCGCACGTGGTGACGATGGGGGCGGCCATGCTCGCCAAGGTGCGGCGCCTCGTGCTGATCGTGAGCGGCGCCGCCAAGGCGGACGCCCTCGCCGGCATGCTGGAGCGGGAGATCTCGACCGACTTCCCGGCAACGATCCTGCGCACGCACCCCAACCTCGTCGTCGTCGCCGACCGGGAGGCGGCGTCGAGGCTGGGCTGACCCGGTGGCGAGGGGCGGATCCCGGGTGGTCCGGGGTCCGCCCTCGGGGCTCCTTCAGAACCAGGTGAGGGTGAGGGGGAAGGTGGTGGTGGCGGTGGCCGGGGTGGTGTCGGTGGCGGTGGCGGTGATCTGGATGGTTCCGGTGGCCCAGGGTTTGCCGGTGATGCGGCCGGTGTTGGCGTCGAGGGTCAGGCCCCAGGGGAGTCCGGTGGCGGTGTAGCGGACGGGAGGCTTTCCGCCGGTGGTGGTGAGCTGGATGGTGCAGTTCTGGTTGAACTTGCAGCTCTGCGGGCCGGGGCTGACCAGCTTCAGCTCGGCCGAGGTCGGAGTGGGGGTCGGGGTGGGCGTGGGAGTCGGTGTCGGGGTGGGGGTGGGCGTCGGGGTGGGTGTCGGCGTCGGTGTGCCGCCGCAGCCCGGTGTGGCCTCCGGGGGCAGCGGGACGCGCCAGATCTGGGTGTCGTTCTCCGAGCCGACGAGCAGACTGGTGCAGTCGAGGTACGTCACCGTCTCGCCCTGCGACTGCGCGGGCAGGGCCACGTCCGCGAGCTTGGTGCCCGCGGTGTCGTACACCGAGGCCGTGTTGGCCCCCATCGGCCCGCCGCTGCGCAGGGTGTACGAGGCCCCCGAGGGCGAGAACGCGCCGTCGGTGGCGAAGACCGGGCCCGGCCGGACGGCGGTCAGGGTGCTCAGCTGCCCGGGGACCGGTGACAGCGGCGCCTGGTACAACTGGCCTGCCGCTCCGATGAGTTTGCTCGCGATGTGGATCCGGCCGGTGACGGGGTCGGTGAGCAGGGATTCGGCGTCGTGCCTCCCGTCGGGGTAGGAGAAGCGGTACGTCACGGGCGTCACCGAGGCGTTGGCGAGCTGGTCGGGCTCGGTGAAGGAGTGCACGGTGATCTCGGCGCGATTGCCGAAGTTGTCTCCGATGTCGCCGACCAGGATCGCGGGGCGGCCCGAGGAGTCCTTGCCGATGGCCAGCCCCTCCCAGTCGGTGTTGCCGACCCCCGAGACCGTGTACGTGGCCTTGAGCTGGCCGGTGGCGCCGTTGCAGTCGATGGCGAAGACCTGGTTGGTGTTCCCGCTGTCGTTGACGGCGTAGAAGACGCCGGGGTGTTTGCGGCTCATGGCGAGCCCGCTGAGCTCGGCCAGCCCTCCGGGGAGGGTGCACTTGCGCTCGGGAGCGGCGGCAGCAGCGCCCGCGCCGGACAGGGGCGCGGACAGGGGCGTCAGGACGGCCGCGTCGGCGGGACCGGCGGCCGGTCCGGTCAGCCAGGCCGCGGCCGGCAGGGCCGTGGCGAGGACCGCGGTGGCGAGGGCGGCGGCGCGCGGGGGTGTGAGGAGTAGTCGTAACATGCCCACCATGTGAGGGGGACTCAGGTTCCGGCGCCAGGGTCAATCGGCCTCCCTTTGAGCATCGTTCAATGCCGGGCGGGCATGTCCGGCCGTCCGGAGGGGCCTCTGGCCGGCCCGCCCGGACGTGGCCCGCGCGGTCATCGGGAGGGCTCCCGTACGGGGGCCTTGTGCCGGGAGTGCGCGATGAAGGCGCGGGCCGCGCGGCTCAGCGGCCGACGGGCGTGCGCGATGCCCACCGGGCGCAGGAGGGGCGGGGTGAAGGAACGTACCTCCGCCCGGCTGCCGAAGGCCCTGGCGACCACGTCGCGGTACCAGATGAGGGAGCCCCGGCCGTCGGTCACCCCGGTCACCCAGCCGAGGCGTTCGTCCACCTCCATGCAGGGCACCGGCCGCACGCCCAGACAGCTGAACATGGCCTCCATCTCGGTGCGCCGGCCGGTCCCGGGCGTGGGCAGCACCATCGGGAGCCCGTCGAGCGCGCGGAACGGCAGCGGGTCGGGCAGTGCGGACCCCACGGGGGAGATGAGCACCACCTCGCGCTCCTGGATGAAGTGGGTGGAGAGCTCCTGGTCGAGGGGGAGGTCGACGAGGGCCAACTCCGCCCGCCCCTGAGTGAGTTCCTGGACCACCGCCTCGCGGCTGTCGTACTGGTGGAGTCTCACGTCGAGGCCGGGGTGCCGCTCCGTGAAGGTGTGGATGAGCTCGGAGGCCAGGTCGAGGGCCAGGGTGGGGGTGGTGACCAGGGACAGGGCGGCCCTGGCGCCCAGTCCGTGGGGGGTGCCGATGTCGTCGATGGCCTCCACCGCGTCGAGCACGGTGCGGGCCAGCCGGACGACCCGGGCCCCTTCCGGTGTGAGGTCCACCCCCCTTCCCCGGCGGGCGAGGAGATCGACCCCGAGGTCGCGTTCCATGGCCTGGACGGCTCGGGACAGGGCGGACTGGGCGACGAAGACGGAGGCGGCCGCGCCGGTGATGGAACGGCAGTCGGCGACGGCGACGAGGTAGCGGAGCTGGGCGAGGGTGGGGGTCATGACCGGACGGTAACCGGGCAAGGGTGTACCTGTAAGACCGCGTCGGGTGAACAACCGTCAGACTTCGCAAAGGTGCTCATGCCGGACCGGTGACAACTCATACCCATGCGGCATGAGCCCGCGCCGATGCGGAACGACGGCCGGTGGTCCGAAGGCGGACCGATCGGGCACGACACCGCAGGTCACGGCCTCGGCGGGAGTGCGCCGACGCCATGTACGGGGGGCCGTCGGAGTGGGTGGGGGCCGTCCGGGGCGCGAAGTGAACGGCGCCGCAACACCGTTGACAGTGCAGGGCCGTCACCGCACGATGCATCCCGGCAACAGGGAATTTGACCACTGCTCAACCCTGTCCCCGCCGGATCGCCCGGCCGTTTCGCGGATCGCCCACCTCGGATCCCCCAGCGGGAGGGCGTGTCGTCCGCCGTCCTTCCCGCACACCTGCTGTCGCCTCCCCCGTCTTCCGTCCCGCACTGCGCCATGTCACACAGCACTGGAAGAGGAGCGTCCGTGTCCCCCCAGCCCGAGCCGTCCCCCCAGCCCTTGCGCGCCCTTCCGCCCCGGCCGTCCCCGCCGGGGGAGCGGAGCGAGCCGTCGTCCTCCGAGCTGCCCGATCCGTCGGCTTCGGCCCGGCCGCCCGGGCAGCCCCGGCAGCCCGGGCGGCTCCGCGCCGGCGACCGCGACCTGGTCGTCGCGGTCAGCCCGTTCGAGGAGCCCAACCCGCGGATCGTCACCGCCGCCGAGCGCGCCGGCGCCCTGGGCCTGCTCGACCTCGGCCGGGACTCCGGGTCCGCGCGACGCGCCATGGCCGAGATCGCGCGGCGCCTCGGAGCCGGCCGCTACGGAGTACGGGTGCCCGCGGGCTGCCCCGTATCGCCCGGGGAGCTGCCGGCCGAGGTGGACACCGTGCTGCTCGCCGACCCCGCGCAGCACACCCCGGACGGGGTGGCCGGCTGGGCGGCCGCCGCCGGACGGCCCCGGGTGTGGGCCGAGATCACCGATCCGGCCGAGGCCCTGGCCGCGACGGCCGCCGGGGTGGAGGCACTCGTGGCCAAGGGGCACGAGGCGGGCGGCCGGGTGGGCGGGACCACCACCTTCGTGCTCCTCCAACAGCTGCTCGCGGACCCCGCGTTCGGACTGCCCGTACGGGCCTGCGGCGGGATCGGGCCGCACACCGCGGCCGCGGCCGTCGCGGGCGGAGCCGCCGGGGTGGTGGTCGACGTACAACTGGCCCTCACGCCCGAGGGGGAAGCCGGGCTGCCCGCCGAAGTGGCCGCGGCCGTACGGGCCATGGACGGCTCCGAGACCAGACTGCTGCGGGGCCACCGGGTGTACGCGCGCCCCGACCTGACCCCGCCGCAGGGCCCGGTCGCCCCCCTGCTCGGTGCCCGGGACCTGCGCACGCAGCTGCTCCCGGTCGGGCAGGACGGGGCCTCGGCGGCCCGGCTGGCCGCCCGCCACCGGACGACCGGAGGCATCCTCCAGGGCATCCGGTCGGCCGTCGCGGGACACCTGGCGGCCGTCGTACGGGCCCGGCCGCTGGGGGGCGGCCACGGCCCGGGGCGACCGCTCCCGGTGGCGCAGGGGCCGATGACCCGGGTCAGCGACCAGGCGGCCTTCGCCGAAGCGGTGGCCGCCGGGGGCGGGGTCCCCTATCTGGCGCTCGCGGTCATGGAGGGGCCGCAGGTGCGCCGGCTCCTCGCCGAGACCGCCGAACGGCTCGGCGAGCGGCCCTGGGGGGTGGGCATGCTCGGCTTCGCCCCGGCCGAGCTGCGGGCCGAGCAGCTCGAGGCCGTCGCCGAGGTGCGTCCGCCGTACGCGATCATCGCGGGCGGCACCCCGGGGCAGGCGGCCCCGCTGGAGGCCGCCGGGACCCGAACCCATCTGCACGTGCCCTCGCCGGGCCTGCTGGAGCGGTATCTCGCCGACGGGGCACGGCGGTTCGTGTTCGAAGGGCTGGAATGCGGGGGCCACGTCGGGCCGCGCGCCTCGTTCCCGCTGTGGGAGGAGCAGATCGAGCTGCTGCTCGCCTGCCCCGAACCGGCCGCCCTGGACGTGCTGTTCGCCGGCGGGATCCACGACGCCCGCTCCGCCGCGATGGCTGCCGCCGCGGCGGCCCCGCTGGCCGAACGGGGTGCGCGCGTCGGGTTGCTCATGGGCACCGCCTACCTCTTCACCGAGGAGGCGGTGGCGGCGGGCGCGGTCCTTCCCCGCTTCCAGCGGGCGGCGCTGGAGTGCGCGGACACCGTGCTGCTGCACACCGCGCCCGGACACGCCACCCGCTGCGCGGTCACCCCCTACGTGGACACCTTCGAGGCCACCCGGCAGCGGCTCGCCGAGGGCGGCGCCGAGCCGCGCGAGGTGTGGGAGGAGCTGGAGCGGCTCAACCTGGGGAGGCTCCGGATCGCCAGCAAGGGACTGCGCCGCGGGGCCGAGGGCGACGGGCTGGAGTCCGTGGACGAGGAACAGCAGGGCTCCGAGGGGCTGTTCATGCTCGGACAGGCCGCCACCCTGCGCTCCGGGACCACCACGGTCGCCGCCCTGCACGCCGAAGTCACCGAAGGTGCCACCGAGTTGCTCGACCGGCGGGCCCGGGAACTCGCCGGTCGGCAGCCCGAGGGCGATCGGGCGGCCGCGACGGCCGGCGCCTGGGGCGTCGCGCGGCCCGATCCGCTGGACGTCGCCGTCGTCGGCATGGCCTGCGCCTACCCCGGCGCACCGGACCTCGCCGCCTACTGGGCGCGGATCCTGGACGGGAGCGACGCCGTGACCGAGGTCCCGGCCGAACGCTGGGATACCGAACTGCACTTCGACGCCGACCCGGCACGGGCCGGGGAACGCACCCCGTCCCGCTGGGGCGGCTTCCTCGGTCCGATGCCCTTCGACGCCCTCGCGCACGGCATCCCGCCGGCCTCGCTGGCCGGGATCGAGCCGGTGCAACTGCTCGCCCTGGAGATCTCGGCGCGGGCCCTGGCGGACGCCGGGTACGGCAAGGACCGGGAGTTCGACCGGTCCCGGACCTCGGTCGTGTTCGGCGCGGAGGCCGGCACCGAGCTGGCGGGCGCGTACGGGCTGCGCGCCCTGTACCCCGGATACCTGGGCGAGCTCCCTCCCGAACTGGACGAACAGCTCCCGCGGCTCACCGAGGACTCCTTCCCCGGGGTGCTCGCCAACGTCATCGCGGGCCGGGTCGCCAACCGGCTGGACCTCGGCGGCGCGAACTGCACCGTCGACGCCGCATGCGCCTCCTCGTTGGCCGCGCTCGACCTCGCCTGTCGCCAACTGCGCGACAAGGACAGCGACATGGTGCTGTGCGGCGGCGCCGACGTCCACAACGGCATCAACGACTACCTGCTGTTCTCCTCCGTCCGCGCACTGTCCCCGGCGGGCCGCTGCCGCCCCTTCGACGCGGCCGCCGACGGGATCGCCCTCGGGGAGGGGGTGGGCGCCCTGGTGCTGAAGCGGCTCGCGGACGCGGAACGGGACGGCGACCGGGTCTACGCCGTGATCAAGGCGGTCGGAGCGGCCAGCGACGGACGCTCCCTCGGCCTGACCGCACCCCGGCCGGAGGGGCAGCGCAGGGCCCTGGACCGGGCCTACGAACGGGCCGGGATCAGCCCCGCCGAGGTCGGCCTGATCGAGGCGCACGGCACCGGCACCGTGGTCGGCGACACCACCGAACTGGCCGTACTGACCTCCCTGTTCACCGAGTCGGGCGCCGCTCCCGGAGGCTGCGCGCTGGGGTCGGTGAAATCCCAGATCGGGCACACCAAGTGTGCGGCCGGGCTGGCCGGACTGATCAAGGCGGTCCGGGCGGTCCACTCGGGCGTACGGCCGCCCACCCTGCACCTCGACGCACCGGTCCCCGCCTGGAACGCGGAGAGCAGCCCCTTCACCTTCGACACCGGCGCCCGGCCGTGGGCGGTGCCCGCCGAGCGACGGATCGCCGGAGTCAGCGCCTTCGGCTTCGGCGGCACGAACTACCACGCGGTGCTGACCGGTTACGCGGGAGCCGAGGAGCCCCGGCACGGACAGGAGGAATGGCCGGCCGAACTGTTCTGCTTCCGCGGCGAGGACCGGCGTGCCGCGGGCCGGGCGATGGCCCGACTGGCGGCCCGGCTGGAGGAGAACGACGCGGCCGGGCGCCCGTGGGCGCTGCGGGACCTCGCGGCCGAGGCCTCGGCCGGCACCGGCGCCGTACGGGTCGCGGTCGTCGCCGCCGAACTGGACGAGCTCGCGGCCCGGCTGGAGCGGGCGCGGGCCTTCACCCCGGGCGAGGGCGTCCACGTACGGGAGGAATCGGCGGAGCCCGGGCAGGTGGCCTTCCTCTTCCCCGGTCAGGGCAGTCAACGCCCCGGGATGTTCGGAGAGTTGTTCACCGCCTTCCCCCGGCTGCGGGAACTCCTCGACGCGGCGCCGCGCACGGTGGTCTCCGCGATGTTCCCCCCGGCGGCGTTCACCGCGCAGGGGCGGACCGCCCAGCGGGCCGCGGTCACCGACACCCGGGTCGCCCAGCCGGCCCTCGGGCTGGCGGGCTCGGCAGCGCACCTGCTGCTCGGGGAGTTGGGCGTACGCCCGGACTGCGTCGCCGGGCACTCGTACGGAGAACTCACCGCACTATGGGCGGCGGGGGTGTGGGACCAGGAGAGCCTGCTCCGGCTGAGCGCGCGCCGGGCCGAAGCCATCGTCGCGGCCGCCGGGACGGATCCGGGCTCGATGGCGGCGGTGACGGCCGCGCCGGAGGAGGTGCGAGAGATCGCCGCACGGGCCGGGTGCGTGATCGCGAACCACAACGCACCCCGGCAGTGCGTGATTTCGGGGCCTGCCGCCGCCGTGGCCGAGGCGGTGACCGCCCTGCGGGACGCGGGACTGTCGGCGTCCCCGCTCCCCGTCGCCTGCGCCTTCCACAGCGAGGTCGTCGCGGGGGCGGCCACGGCCCTGGCCGAGGAACTCGCCGGGACGGAACTGGCCGACGCGGCCGTCCCGGTCTGGTCGAACACGACGGCCGGCCCCTACCCGGCGACCGCCGATGCGGTACGGGACCTGGTGGCCCGTCAGGTCGCCGAGCCGGTCCGGTTCGTGGAGCAGGTGGAACACATGTACGCGGCCGGAGTACGGACCTTCGTGGAAGCCGGGCCGGGCCGCGTCCTGTCCGGCCTGGTCGGCCGCATCCTGCGCGACCGGCCGCACACGGTGGTGCCGCTGGACGTGCCGGGCGAGCACGGGCTGCTCCGCCTGGTCACGGCGCTGGCGGAACTGGCGGCGGCCGGCGTGCCGGTGGCGCCGGAAGCCCTGTTCCGCGGCCGCACCCGACGGCTCCCCGAGCGCGCTCCGCGCCGCCCGGGCTGGCTGGTCGACGGCCACCTGGTCCGCACCCGGGACGGCAACCCCGTCCCCGGCGGCCTCCGCCCGGCCCGCCGGGTCCACGTCGCGGTATCCGAAGGAAAGGGAGCCCACCAGATGACACAGCCGATGAACGGCACCGAACCGGCGAAGGGCGCCGGCGACCCGGGGGCCGGGGGGAACGGGGTGCCCGACGCGTGGGGCTCGGCCGGGACCCCCGCCCGGGAGGGGGTCCCGGTGGCCGCGCACGAGAACGGCCGCTTCGTGAGCAACGGGCACGGCGCGGCCCCGGGCGCAGGCGGGCCTTGGCTGCCGGGTGCGGGCGCCGGCGCGGGTGGGGGTTCCGGTCCCGTGGGGAGCAGCGGTCCGGCAGGGGGCGGGCACTGGCTGCCGCGCGGGGGCCCGGGTGTGGGTTCCGGTCCGCTGGGGGGCTCGACGGGCGGGCCCGGGGACGCGTCGAACGGCCGGGCCGGGCTTCCGGTGGCCGGTTCCGTCGGCCGGGGTGGGGACGGCCAACAGCTCCGGACCGCGAACGGCTCCCTCGGCGCGGGCCTCGAGCCGCTGCCGGGCCCGCCCGCGTGGGCGGTCGCGGGCTCCGGCCACCCGGCCGAGCACGCTGCGCCTGCTCCGGCCGACCGCCGTGAGGAGGCGGTCCTGGAGTACCTCCGGGGCTCGCGCGAACTGGTACAGGCGCAGCGGGACGTGATGATGGGCTACCTGGCCTCGACGGCACCGCCGTGGACCGGATCCGACCCGGTCGTACCCGGGTACCGCACGGCCACCGGCCCGGCCGCCGCGATCCGGCCCTCCACCTCCGGCGCCCTCCACGGCCACGAGGGACCGCAGGGGGCGGGTGGAGCCCCGGGGATGCTCCCGAGCGCGGCTCCGGCTGCCCTCCGGGCCGAGCCCCGGCCGGACGGCCAAGGCCTGCCGGGGGGTGCCGATGGCGCCTGGTCCGGGTCCGCAGTCGGTGCGGACCACGGCGTCGGCCCCGCCTACTGGGCCGGTGCCGGACCGGACGACCGAGGCATGCAGGGGGGACCGGTCCATGGCGTGGCTCCGACGGGTCCCGTGCGCGGCGCCGGGGACGCCGGCCCGTGGCCGACGGCCGCCGAGGGCGGGGGTTGGGGTGCCGGACAGCCCGGCGGCCCCCGGGCGTTCGCGGACGCAGCCGCTCCGTATGCACGGGCGGAGTCCGGGCCCGACGGCGCGGGCCTGGCCGGAGGTACCGACGCCGCCTGGTCCGCCACCCACGGCGGAGACGCGGCCCCGGTCCCCGGCGGAGCCGGCCCGTGGCCGGCCCACGTCGGGGCTGCCGAACCCGGGATCCCGGGTTCGGGCATGCCCGGCGGCATGGCCCCGGGCGTCGGGACGCTCGGCGGCGGGTTCCAGGGTTCCGGGTTCGCCGGCGGCGTGGCCGCAGATCCGGGGATGCCCGGCGGCATTGCCCCGGGCGGCGGGGCGCCCGGTGGCGCGTTCCCGGGCTCCGGGTTCGCCGGCGGCGTGGCGGTAGATGCGGGGATGCCGGGTGGCGCGGCCTCGGGGGTGGGGATGCCGGGTGGCGCGGTCTCGGGTTCCGGGATGCCCGGTGGTGCGGCCGCAGGTGCGGGGGCGCCCGCCGGGGCGGTCTCGGGGGGTGGTCTGCCCGGGGGTGACGGTCGGGGTTCTGTGGGCGGGGACGCGGGCCTTGGGGGGCCGCCTTCCTCCGAGGAAGTGATGGACGTGATCGTGGAGATCGTCCACACCCGGACCGGATACCCCCGGGACATGCTCGCTCCCGAGCTGGACCTGGAGGCGGACCTGTCCATCGACTCCATCAAGCGGGTCGAGATCATCGGCGCCCTGGCCGACCGGATCGGTCTGCCCCAAGACCCGGGCGGCTCCGCCGAGTCCGCGATCGAGGAGCTGTCCCGGATCAAGACCCTGCGCGGCATCGTGGACTGGGTCTCCGGCCACACCGCCCACCCGGAGGCCCCCGCCGCTGAAGCGGGGGCCGCGGCAACGGCCCCGCCCGCGCTCGACCGCCTCCGGGTGGACCTGCAGACGCTGCCGCCCGCCCCCGGGGACCCGGAGGTCCTGCGGGGTCTGCGGATCGGGGTCGTCGGGGACCTCGGAGACGGCCAGGGCGTCGGGCCCGCGGTCGCAGGCGCCCTCCGGGCCCGGGGGGTGGACGTACGGCAACTAGCCCAGGCCGAAGCCGGGTTCGACGCCGTCCTCGACCTGTCCGCCCTGCGGCCGGGAGCGCCGCCCGTCCTGCCCGAGGCCTTTCCCGGGCTGCAACGGGCCCTCACCGGCGGTGTGCACCGGCTCCTCCTGGTCACCGCCCGGGGCGAGTCCGCCGGAGCGGGAGTGCACGGCTTCGCCCGCAGCGCCTCCCTCGAATACCCCGGCCGGCTGATCCGCGCCGTGGAAGTCCACGCCAAGGAGGATCCCGAGCGGATCGCGGCGCAGCTCCTCGCCGAGCTGAGCTGCGAACCCGCCGAGCCCGCCGAACCGGCCCAACCGGCCGACGGCACCCCGCCCGTGGAGGCGCTCGCCTCCGTCGTCTACACCGCCGACGGCCTACGGGTCACCCCCCGGCCGGTCCCCGCACCGCTCGTCCCCGGCGACGGGACACCGCCCCTGGACGCAGGCTCGGTGGTCCTGCTCACCGGCGGGGCCCGCGGGATCACCGCACGGACCGCCCTGGCCCTCGCCACGGCCACCGGATGCCACGTAGAGCTCATGGGGCGTACCCCGCAACCCGCCGCCGAGTCGGATGAGTTCGGGCACGCGACCGACCGGGTCGCCCTGCGCGCCGCACTGATCGCCACCGGCCTGCGCACCCCCGCGGAGATCGAGGCCGCGGCCTCGCGGATCCTCGCCGAACGCGAGGTACGGGCCACCCTGGCCGCACTCGCGACCGTGGCCGCGTCCGTCGGCTACCACTGCGCGGACGTCACGGACGAGCAGGCGGTACGCGCCGTCGTGGCCGCCGTACGGGCCCGCCACGGCCGGCTGGACGGGATCGTGCACGGAGCCGGGATGCTGAGCGACGGACTGCTCCGGGACAAGCAACCCGCCGCCTTCGCCGAGGTGTTCACCACGAAGGTGGCCGGAGCCCGCCACCTCGCCGCCGCGGCGGCCGAGCACGGCGCGGCGCCCGCGCCCCGCTTCCTCGCCCTGTTCGGCAGCGTGGCGGGCGTGTACGGAAACCGGGGCCAGACCGACTACGCCGCCGCCAACGACGCCCTCGACGGCCTCGCGCACCTCTGGGCGGAGGACTTCCCGGGCCGGGTGCTGTCCGTCGACTGGGGTCCCTGGGCCGCAGAGGCGGGCGGGATGGTCAGCCCCGAACTGGCACGTGCGTACACCCGCCGCGGCATTCCGCTCATCGCCCCGGAGGAGGGCGGCGCGGCGTTCCTGGCCGAACTCGCACACGGGACCGACGTACAGGTGGTCCTGATGGCGGCCGAGGGGCGCGAGGGGCACGAGGGGAGTGAGCGGCGTGGCTGACCGCCATCGACAGAACCAGGCGCAGAGCCAGAGCCAGAGCCAGAGCCAGGGCAGGCCGCAGGGCCAGGGCGGCCGGCGGCATCACCGCGGCCCGCGGCCCACCGATGCGGCCATCGTCGGGATGGGCGCCGTGTTCCCGGGCGCCGCCGACCTCGCCGCGTACCGCCGCAACCTCCTGGCCGGTACGGACTGCATAGGCGACGTCCCGCCCGGGCGGTGGGACCCCGAGGTGTACTACGACCCGGACGGCGCCACCGGACCGGTATCCGGCGACCGGTTCTACTGCCGGCGCGGGGGCTTCGTGGACGGGCTCGCCGCCTTCGACCCGACCCGGTTCGGCATCATGCCGGCCACCGTGGAAGGAGCCGAACCGGACCAGATGCTCGCCCTGCAGGCCACGGCCGAGGCCATCGCCGACGCGGGGGGCGAAAGCCGCCTCCCGGCCGACCGCTCGCGGATCGGCATCGTGCTGGGGCGCGGCGGGTTCATGGGGGTGGCCACCGCCCGGCTGGATCAACGCGTGCGCACCGCACACCAGTTGGCGCACACCCTGCGGGAGCTCGCGCCCGAACTCGATGAGCGGCGGATCGCCGAGGTGCGCTCCGCCTTCCAGCAGGCCCTGGGCCCCGAACGGCCCGACGCGTCGATCGGACTCGTACCGAGCTTCACGGCCGCCCGGACCGCCAACCGGCTCGACTTCCACGGACCGGCGTACACCCTGGACGCGGCCTGCGCTTCCTCCCTGCTGGCGGTCGACCAGGCGGTGGGGCTGCTGGCCGGCGGGCGCTGCGACGTGGTGGTCGCCGGGGCCGTCCACCACTGCCACATCGCCACCCTGTGGAGCGTCTTCACGCAGCTGCGCGCCCTGAGCCCCAGCGAGCGGATCCGGCCCTTCGACCGGCGCGCCGACGGAACCCTGCTGTCCGAGGGCACCGGAGTGGTGCTGCTGAAGCGGCTGGCCGACGCGGAGCGCGACGGCGACCGGATCTACGCGGTGATCCGTGGCACCGGCGTGGCCGGGGATGGCAAGGCGGCGAGCCTGATGAGCCCGCTCGTCGCGGGCCAGGTGCGGGCGCTGGAACGGGCCTGGCGAGAGGCCGGTCTCGATCCGCGGGCGCCCGGCGCGCTGGGACTGCTGGAGGCGCACGGGACCGGGACCCCGGTGGGTGATGCCGCCGAACTGGACACTCTGGCCCAGGTGTTCGGACCCTCCGTGGGCGGCGGAACGGGGTCCGGGATCGACACCGGCCCGGACGCCGGGAACGCGATCGGCTTCGGCTCGGTGAAGTCGATGCTCGGCCACACCATGCAGGCCTCCGGCATGGCCGGGCTGATCAAGGCCGCGCTCGCGGTGCACGAGGGGGTGCTGCCGCCGACCCTGCACCTGGAGGAGCCGCACCCCGGCCTGGCCCGGACCCGGATGCGGCCGGTGACGGCGGCCCGGCCGTGGGAACGCGGGCCGGCGCCGCGCCGCGCCGGGGTGAACGCCTTCGGCTTCGGCGGCATCAACGCCCACGTGGTGCTGGAGGAGGCTCCCGGCGCCGCGCGCCGCGCCGCGTCCTCGAACCGGACGGCGCCCGCGCGACCGGCAGCCGCGCGACCGGCGCCCGCGCCCGTACGCCGGTTCCTGCCCCTGGGCGACCAGCCCGCGCCGATGGGGGCGCCCGCACGGGAGGAGGTGCTGCTGCTGGCGGCCTCCGACGCGACGGACCTGGCGGACCGGCTGGCGTCCGGATCCCCGGTGTCCGGCGGAGACGGGCCCTGCCGGCTCGCGGTCGTCGGTCCCACGCCCCAGCGGCTCGCGCTGGCCGCGAAGGTCGTGGCGCGCGGCCGGGCGTGGCGGGGGCGCGGTGAGGTGTGGTTCACGCCCGAGCCGCTGGGCGGCCGGCTGGCGTTCCTGTTCCCGGGCCTGGAGCCGGAGTTCGCCCCGGCGCTGGACGACGTCGCGGACCGGCTCGGGCTGGAGCGGCCCCGGCTGACCGGGGGCGAGGAGCTGACGGAACGCGCCCTGGACGCCATCGCCACGGGCCGCTTCCTCGCCCGGGCCCTGCCCGAAGTCGGGATCCGGGCCGAAGTGCTGGCGGGGCACAGCCTGGGGGAGTGGGCGGCGATGGTGACCGCCGGGATGTACCGGCAGGACGCGGCCGACACCTTCCTGGACTCGCTGCGCCCCGGATCGGTGAAGGTGCCGGACCTGGTCTACGCGGCGCTGGGATGCGGGACCCGCCGGGCGGAGGCCGCGCTGCACGGACTGGACGGGGTGGTGGTCAGCCATGACAACTGCCCCCACCAGTCGGTGATCTGCGGCGATCGCGCCGAAGTGGCCACGGTTGTGGACCGGTTGAAGGCCGAGGGCGTCCTCGGCCAGGAACTCCCCTTCCGCTCCGGCTTCCACACCCCCATGTGGGAGCCCTACCTCGGACAGGTCCGTGCCGCCTTCGCCCGACTGCCGCTCCAGCCCGGCACCTTGCCCGTCTGGTCGGCGACCACCTGCGGGCCGTTCCCTCCGGAGCCCGAGGCGGTGCGCGAGCTCGTGGTCCGCCATCTGTTGGAGCCGGTCCGGTTCCGCGAGCTGACGCTCCGGCTGTACGAGGACGCGGGCGTCCGCGGCTTCGTCACGCTGGGCCCGGGAAGCCTCCCGGGCTTCGTCGAGGACACCCTGCGCGACCGCCCCCACCTCGCGGTGGCGGCCTCCTCGCCCCGGCTCACTGGGCTCGCCGCCCTGCGGCGCACCTGCGCCGCCCTGTGGACCGAAGGGCACGCGCCGCGCTGGGACCGGCTGGCCCCCGATGCGCCGGGAGGTCCCGACCGGGCAGCCGCCGGACCACCGGCAGCGCCCGCGGCAGGGCGCAGCGTGCTCCTGGACCTCGGCTCGCCGCTGGTCCGCCTCGGCGAGGCCGCACGCACCACCCTCGCCGGCCTCCTCCCCCAAACCACCACCCGGCCGGCCAGTCCCGCCACCCCGCCGACACCCGCGGCCTCAACCCCGTCGGCCTTCGCCGCCTCAACCCCGTCGGCTCCCGCCGCCTCAACCCCGTCGGCTCCCGCCGCCTCAACCCTGTCGGCTCCAGCGGCCTCGACCCTCTCGGCCGCTCCAGCGGCCTCGACCCTCTCGGCTCCTGCCGCCTCGGCCCCTGCCGCCCCGCGCACCCCCGCCCCGCGCCCCCCAGGGTCCGCGGGCCCCCGGCCGGTCCTGCTCTCCGCCCTGGACGCGGCCCCCGCCGGAGCACCGGCCGAGCCGTACACCGCGCCGCGGAGCAAGCCGCACACCGCGCCGCAGGGCAAGCCGCACACCGCGAAGCAGCCCGCGCCGCACACCGCGGAGCGGCCCGACCACCGCCCCGGCGCCCGCTCCGGGAGTCACACCCTGCACCTCTCCCTCGCCGCGCTGCCCTACGTACGGGACCACTGCGTCTACCTGCAGCCCGAAGGCTGGCCGGAGGACTCCGACCGGTTCCCCGTCGTCCCCATGACGACCACGCTGGAGCTGGCGGCCGAAGCAGCGCTGCGGGACGCACCGCCGGGCCTGGCCGTCGTCGGCTACGAACGCGTACGGGCCCTGCGCTGGCTCCCCGTGGAGCCGGCCCTCGACGTGGAGGTCACCGTACGGCCCGCCGGACCGGGCCGCGTGCGCGTCACCCTCGGGGAGTACGCCGACGTGTTCGTGCTGCTCGGCGATCGCTACGCGCCCCTGCCCGGCCCCGACACCACCCCGCTGCGCGAACCCCGGCCGGCCCCGGTCAGCGCCGAGGCCCTCTACCGGGACCGGTGGATGTTCCACGGCCCCCGCTTCGCCGGGGTGCACGAGGTGCGGGCCGTCGCCGCGGACGGCATCCGCGGCGTGCTGCGGGCGCTGCCCGACCCGGGGGCGCTGCTCGATGCCGCCGGGCAGCTCTTCGGGCACTGGATGCAGCTGAAGCTCCCCGTGGACCGGCTGGTGTTCCCGGCCACCGTGGACGGCATCCGCTTCTCGGGGCCGCCGCCCGCCCCGTACGAGCTCGTCGGGGCCACGGCCCGGATCCGCGAGGTCCGCGATGTCACCGTGCGCGGGGACATCGAGCTGGTGCGGGCAGACGGCCGGGTCTGGGCCCGGATCGACGGCTGGACGTACCGCCGCTTCGGCGCCGACGAGCGGGTCTGGCCGATGAAGTTCACCCCGGAGGTCTGCGGCATCGGGGAACCCCGCCCCGAGGGCTGGTGCCTGGCCCGGCGCCGCTGGACCGACCCGGCCTCGCAGGAGCTGGTCATGCGCCGCTACCTCGGCGCCGCCGAGCGCGCGTCCTATGAGCGGCTCGCGCCGCGCGCCCGGGCGCCCTGGCTGTTGGGCCGGATCGCCGCCAAGGACGCGCTGCGCCACCTGCTCTGGGACGGCGGAGCCGGACCGGTCTTCCCGGCCGAGGTGCCGATCGGCAACGATGCGGCCGGGCGGCCCCTCGCCGGGGGAGCCCTGGCCGGGGGAGTCCGGCTGACGATCGCCCACAAGGACCGCATCGCCGTCGCCCTCGCCCACCCCGGCCTGCCGGTCGGCATCGACGTGGAGCAGGTGACCACCGACCCGGACGCGCTCATCCGCATCGCCCTGGCGCCGGGCGAACTCGGCCTCGCCGAGCGGCTGGCGGCCCGGGAGGGCACGGGACTGCCGGCCGCGCTCACCGCCCTCTGGTGCGCCAAGGAGGCGGCCGCCAAGGCCGCCGGGACCGGACTCGGAGGCCGCCCGCGCGACTGGCGGACCACCGGCGACCCGGACTCCGGCGAACTGCGCGTGCTCTCCCCGGAGGGGCACCCGTACCCGGTCCGCACCACCCTGCTCGCGGACTCGCCACTCGACCACCCCGACCCTCGTGGCCGGCCCGGCAATGCGGGCCACACCGGCAACACGGGCCACACCGGCCACACCGATCACTCCGGCCACGTCATCGCCTGGACTGACCGGCCGGCGACCCCGTCCCCCGTCCCCTTCCACCTCACGGAGACCAGTCATGGCAGCTGACATCCTCGCCGAGATCACCGGCATGCTCGTGGAGATCGTCGGTGACGAGCACCTCCTCGCGGACGAGGTCACGATGAAGACGACGTTCAACGAGGACCTCGCCCTGGAGAGCATCGAGTTCGTCGCCCTCGCCGAACTCCTCCACCACCGCTACGGCTCCGGCGTCGACCTGATGGGCTTCCTGTCCGAGAAGGACATGGACGGCATCCTCGCCATGTCCGTGGGCGAACTCGTCACGCACATCGGCCGGATCACCCACGCCTCCCTCACCCACACGACCCTCGCCCACACCCCCCTCACCCGCGTCTCGGCGGGAGCCGCCGCGACCGGATCGGACGGCTGATCCCGCCATGGCCTTCGTTCCCGCGGGCACCGTCCGCTTCCACGTCCAGCAGCTCCCGGCCACCGCGCACGCGGACGGCCCCGACGCCTTCGACCGCCCCGTGGTGGTGTTCCTGCACGGGCTGGTCGTCGACAACCTCTCCTCCTTCTACTGCCCCCTCGCCGTGCCGGTGGCCCGGGCCGGGCACGAGGTGGTCCTCTACGATCTGCGCGGCCACGGCCGTTCCGAGCGGCCGGCCACCGGATACGACAGCCGCACCGCCGTACGGGACCTCTTCGCCCTGCTCGGCGCCCTCGGCCTCGGGCACCGCCCGGTCCACCTGGTCGGCAACAGCTACGGCGGAACCCTGGCGCTGCACGCCGCCCTGGCCCGACCCGACCTGGTCGCCGGGCTCACCCTCCTCGAACCCCCGCTCAGCGGGGCCTGGGTGGACAACATGGTGGACACGCTGTCGGCGGCGGCGCTCAGTCTGGAGGACAGTGCGGTACCCGCCGACCTGCTCACGCTGCGCCTGCGCAAGGCGGCCAACCTCACGGCCATCGCCGACGACCTGCTCAACCGCACCACCCTCATCGACGACATCGCGGCGAGCCGCACCTTCACCCCGGCCGACTACGCCGGACTGCGCTGCCCCGTCCTGATCGTCTGCGGCGAGCACTCCGAACTCGTCCCGGGCGCCCGGGAACTGGCCCGCCACGCCCCGCACGTCACCGCCGTCGAGATCCTGCCGGGCCTCGGGCACGACGTGCTGAAGGAGAGCAGCGGAGCGCTGAGAGCGGCCGTACTCGCCCACCTCGACGCCACGGCCACGGCCACGGCGGGAGCGCTGGTCCGATGAGGGTGCTCTTCACGGTGCCGCCGCTCGCGGGCCACATCAATCCGACCGTGGCGGTCGGCGCCGAACTGGCCGCCCGCGGGCACGAGGTCGCCTGGACCGGCCCGCCGGGGGCGCTGTCCCGGCTGCTGCCCGAGCACGCCCGGATCCTCTCCGCGGGCGCCGAAGCGGGCGGCGACTACGCCCTGCTGCACGCCCGCTGGCGCGATCTGCGCGGGGTCGGGGCGCTGCGGTTCCTCTGGGAGGAGGCGCTGGTCCCGTTGGCCAGGGCGATGCTCCCGGGCGTGGTCCGGGCGATCGGTGCCTTCGGGCCGGACGTGCTGGTCGCCGACCAGCAGGCCCTGGCCGGTCCGGTGGCCGCGCGGCGGCTCGGGGTGCCCTGGGTGACCTCCGCCAGCACCTCGGCGGAACTCACCCAGCCCTTCGCGGACTTCCCCAAGGTCGGGGAGTGGGTCGCCGAACAGATCGCCGGGCTGCTGACGGACTGCGGCGGAGGTCCCGAGCCGGCCGCAGAACCGTGGGATCCACGGTTCTCGGAGCGACTGGTCCTGGTCTTCTCCAGCCGCGAACTGGTGGGAGGAGACCAGAAGTTCCCGCCTCACTACGCCTTCGTCGGTCCGGCCTTCGGGGCCCGCCCGCCCGCCCCCCGCTTCCCCTGGGAGCGGCTGGACCCGGAACGGCGCCGCGTACTCGTCTCGCTCGGAACCCTCAACCAGCAAGCCGGAGGCCGCTTCTACGGTGCGGTCCTGGGCGCCGCCGAACGGCTCGGCGAACACGTCCAGCTGGTCCTGGCGGCCCCCGCCCCGCTGGTCGGGGCGGTCCCCGGGAACGTACTGCTGCGCGACAGCGTCCCGCAGCTGGACCTCCTCCCGCACCTGGACGCCGTCGTCTGCCACGGGGGCCACAACACCGTCTGCGAGACCCTCGCGCACGGCCTGCCGCTGGTGGTCGCCCCGATCCGCGACGACCAGCCGATCGTCGCCCGGCAGGTCGTGGAGGCCGGGGCCGGGGTGCGGGTGCGGTTCGGCCGGACCAGGGCCGAGGAACTGCGCGACGCACTGACGGCCGTCCTGGACGACCCCGGCCACCGCCGGGGTGCCCGGCGGATCCAGGCCTCATTCGCCGCGGCCGGCGGGGCCGCCGCCGCGGCCGACCGGTTGGAGGAACTCCTATGACGCGCCCCCCGCTCCCTTCCCCCGCCCGGATCCGCCTCACCGCACCCCCGCTGCTGTCCCGCGTCCGGTGGACCTCCGTCCTCCTGCTCGCCGCCCTCGGCGCGGGCACGGTACGGACGGCCCGCCGCCTGCGGGCGGTCCCGGTGCTGCCCATGACCGCCCCCGCGGACGCCGGGGTGCCGCGCGCCGCCGGCTGGCGGCTGCTCACCGCCGGCGGCGTCGAGCCCGACGTCGTCACCTTCCTCGCCGCCTGTTCCTACGCCGACCGGGAGGGCCTGCGGGTACTGGACCTGCTGCCGGGGGACCTGCCCACCGAGCGGGTCCTCGGCCTGCTGCGCCTGGTGGACCCGGCCGGCTACCGGCAGGACCGACTGGGCGAGGGGCGCGGGGCCGGATTCGCCGTGCTCGTCGCCGAGGAGGTGCTCGCCCGGGCCGGCGTGGACCTGCCGGGACCGGACGCCACTCCGGCGGAACTCATGGCCGTCATCCGGCGCGTGAAGGAGTACGCCGCCGATGCCACGGGCCTGGCCATCGCACCCGCGCTGAGCTGCGGACCACCCGCCGACACGGGCGGACCGGCGCGGGCGGCCGAACTGCGGGCCCAGGGACTGCCGCCCGGAGCGCTCGCCGCCGCCCAGCTCGCCGGGCTGGCCCTGCTGGGCGGGGCCGCCGTACGCCAGGGCCGGTGGGGGGCCGCCGCGGCGGGGCTGTACTGGATCCAGCCCTACCTGGCCCTCGGCCGGTCCGGCGCGCCCCTGCGCCCCGGCGACCTCGCCCGGGCCACGGCCGCCCGGCCCCTACGCTCCCTCGGCGCGGCCCTGCGTACGGCGGCCGCGACGACCCGTACGCCGCCACCCCGGGCCGCCGTACCGGCGAACGGGCAGGCCACGGCGCAGGACGCGGACCGGGCCGGCATCCGGGCCGAGGGAGTCCGCGCGGAAGTGGTCCGGGCGGAAGCGGTCCGGGCCGAGTCGCTCCGGGCCGAGGCGGACCGGGCCGAGACGGTCCGCGCCGAGGCCGTCCGCGCGTACCGGTCCGACCTGGCCGCCGGGACCGACCGGTTCTTCGAACCGCGCCGGCCGGACTGCCCGTGGTGCGGCTCCGGAAACCTGACCGTGCGGGTCCGGGTGCCCGACCTGCTCCAGGGCAAGCCCGGCCGCTTCACCCTGGAGCAGTGCGGAGCCTGCGGGCACGTCTTCCAGAACCCCCGGCTGTCCCCGGAGGGGCTGGAGTTCTACTACCGCGACTTCTACGACGGCCGCGGCGGCGAGGGCGCCGCCACCGTCTTCGGCCGGCTCGGCGCCGCCTACCGGGGCCGGGCCGAGATGCTCCGCCCCCACACCGATCCCGTGTCCTGGCTCGACGTCGGCACCGGCCACGGCCACTTCTGCAACGCGGCCCGAGCCGTCTGGCCCGACACCCGCTTCGACGGGCTGGACATGGGCGACGGGGTCCGCGAGGCCGAGCGGCGCGGCTGGGTGGAGACGGGGTACCAGGGCCAGTTCCCCGAGTTCGCGGTGAAACTGGCGGGCCAGTACGAGGTCGTCAGCATGTACCACTACCTGGAGCACACCCGGGACCCGCTCGCGGAACTGGACACGGCGGCCGCCGTCCTCGCCCCCGGCGGCTACCTCACCATCGAACTCCCCGACCCCGAGTCCCGGATGGCCCGGCTGCTCGGACCGGCCTGGCTGCCCTGGTTCCAGCCGCAGCACCAGCACCTGATCCCCTCCTCGAACCTGCGCGAAGCGCTGGCCGACCGGGGCTTCACCGTCCTCGCCGAGGAACACGGGGCCGCCCACCAGGGCAACGACTTCTTCGGCGCGGTGGCCCTGACCGCGACCCGGCTGGCCCCCGACCCGGACCGGCCCTGGGGACCCCCGGCCACCGCCGGCCGACGCGCGCTCACCGGCGCCGTACGGCTGGCCTCGCTGCCCTGCTTCGCCGCCGCGACGGTCCTCGACGGGCTGCGCACCGCCGCGGCCCGCAGCACGGACGGCGGCAACGCCTACCGGATGCTGGCCCGCAAGGACGCACGATGACGGCCCCCGGCACACCGGCCACCACCGGCCCCGCGGCACTTCCCGGAAGCGACCTCGCCCGCCGGGCCACCGCCGACCCGCTCTTCCGCCTGGTGGCCTACGCCCTGGAGGCCGCGCACGGCCGGCCCCCGGCAGCCGTCTGGAGCGCCCCCTACACCTTCCACCTCGGCTCCCCGGGCCTCGTCGCGGCAGCCGGCTGGCCGGTGGCGGCCGCAGCGGCCCCGCGCACCGACGGCCTGGTCCGGCTCAGCTCCCTGGCCCACCCGGCGGACGGCTGCGACCTTCCGCTGACCCTGTCCGGGCCGCCGCCCGCCGCCCCGGCCTGGGCCGCCCGCCCGTACGCGCTGCTGCGCGCGCTGGCCCGGGCCGGCTACGGCCGGGGCGGGACCGACCTGCACGTGCAGGGCTCCCTCACGCAGGCCGCCGGGCTGGCCACGGAGGAGGCCGCCGACTGTGCGGTGGCGCTCGCGGTGGCCGACGTCCACACACCGGCGGGCGAGGACCCGGACCGGTCCCTGCTGGCCCGGCTGACGGCGGAAGCCCTGCCGGACGGCGACGACGCCCTGCGCCGGGGCGCCCTCTTCGCCCGGCCGGGCCGGGCCCTGCTGCTCGGCCACCGCCCGGCCGGGCCGGAGCCCCGGCGGCACCGGCAGCGGTACGTGGTCTTCGACCCGGCCGGGTCGGGGTCCCGCCTGGTGCTGCTGGCCCTGCGGCCGGACCCCGACGGCACGCAGGACCGTACGGCCGAACTGGCCCGGGCCGTCGGGTGCGCCCGCCGGGCCGGGGCCCTGAGCGCCTGGCCGCCCGGGCAGCGGCCGGGGCGGAGCGTCCTGGTCCTGCTGCCCGAGGCCCGGCTGACGGCGGTCCGGGCGGCGGTCGCGGAGGACTTCCGCGACCGGGGGCTGCCCGCGCCCCGCTTCCTGAACATCACCGTGGCCGGCGCGGCCCGCCGCGAGGCGTGACCCCGGCCCCCGACACCAGGCCCCACACCGGGCCCTCACCCCGAGCACCACACCACTCATCACGAGGAGGAACCACCCATGCCCCTCCGTCCCCCGTCGTCGACGACGGCGAGCGCGAGCGCGACCGCTCGCGCGAGACACCGGATCCACCGGTCCGCCCTGGTCGCAGGCCTCGGCGCCCTGGGCCTGCTGGGCGCCTTCACCATCGCCAACTCCCAGGCGGCCGAGAGCGGTTCCGCGTCGCCCGCGGCCGCAGCCGCGCTGCCCGCGTACGACCACGTGGTCGTCGTCGTGTACGAGAACAAGCAGTACGGCGAGATCATGGGCAGCGCCAACGCCCCGTACATCAACCAGCTCGCGGGCGGCGGCGCGAGCCTGACCGGCATGAAGGCGCTGACCCACCCCAGCCAGCCGAACTACTTCAACCTCTTCTCCGGCGCCACCCAGGGCATCACCGGGGACGGCTGCTACACCCCGCAGTCGATGACCGCGGCCAACCTCGGCCAGGAGGTGATCGCGGCCGGCAAGACCTTCGCGACGTACAACGAGGACCTGCCGAGCGAGGGTTCCACGGCCTGCACCAACGGCCAGTACGCCCAGAAGCACAACCCGTGGTTCGCCTTCAAGAACGTGCCGCTCAACACCGGCAAGACCTGGGCGCAGTTCCCGCAGAACAACTTCGCGGCGCTGCCGAACCTGTCGTTCATCGTCCCCAACCAGTGCAACGACATGCACTCCTGCTCCGTCGGCACGGGTGACACCTGGACGAAGAACAACATCGACGCCTACGCGCAGTGGGCCAAGGCCAACAACAGCCTGCTGGTGCTGACCTGGGACGAGGACAACTACCTCGGCTCCAACCAGATCGCCACCGTCTTCTACGGGGCGAACGTCAAGACGGGCACCTACTCCACCGCCTTCAACCACCACCACCTGCTGCGCACCTTCGAGGACCTGTTCGGCACGGCGACGCACGCCGGCAACGCCGCCAACGTCCAGCCGATCAGCGAGGTGTTCGGCTCGACGACCCCGACACCCACCCCGACCCCGACGTCCACCACGACCCCGACCCCGACCCCGACTCCCACGCCCACCCCGACCCCCACTCCGACCTCGGCCGAGCTGAAGCTGGTCAGCCCCGGCCCGCAGAGCTGCAAGTTCAACCAGAACTGCACCATCCAGCTCACCACCACCGGCGGAAAGCCTCCCGTCCGCTACACCGCCACCGGACTCCCCTGGGGCCTGACCCTCGACGCCAACACCGGCCGCATCACCGGCAAACCCTGGGCCACCGGAACCATCCAGATCACCGCCACCGCCACCGACACCACCCCGGCCACCGCCACCACCACCTTCCCCCTCACCCTCACCTGGTTCTGACCCACCTGGTTCCGAACGTGCAAGGAGGCACCCGTGTACCTGTCGACCAGCCGTGCGGCGGACATCGCCGCAGACCCTCCGGCTCCGAAGGGCCCCCTGCGGGCCGTCCCCGGCACGGTGCTCGCCCTCGGCATGGTCAGCCTGGTCACGGACGTCTCCGCCGAGATGGTCACCGCCGTCCTGCCGCTGTACCTGGTGGCCGGACTGGGGATGTCCCCGCTCGCTTTCGGCGCCCTGGACGGGCTGAACCAGGGCGCCACCGCGCTGCTGCGCCTCGTGGGCGGACGGGTCTCGGACCGCACCAACCGGCGCAAGCTCGTCGCCGGCACGGGCTACGCGATCTCGGCCGCCTGCAAGGCGGCCCTGCTCGCGGTCACCACCCCCTGGTCGGTGGCGGCGGTGCTCGCCGCCGACCGGACCGGCAAGGGACTGCGCACCGCCCCGCGCGATGCGCTGATCTCGCTGTCCTGCCCGCCGGGGGAGCAGGGCCGTGCCTTCGGCGTGCACCGCGCGCTGGACACGGCCGGGGCCCTGCTGGGACCGCTGGCCGCCTTCGGCGTGCTGTGGGTGGCGGTGGACGGGTACGAGGCCGTCTTCACCGTGAGCTGCTGCCTCGCGGTGCTGGGTGTGCTGGTACTGGCCCTGTTCGTACGGGAAAGTCCCGCGCCCGCACCGGCGGCCGGTACGGCCGGTACGCCTCCGGTGCGGACCCTCCTGCGGATCCCGGGCCTGCGGCGGCTCTGCCTGACCGCCGCCGTGCTCGGCCTCTTCACCGTCGGCGACGCCTTCCTCTACCTCCTCCTCCAGCGGCGCCTGGACCTGCCGACGGCCTGGTTCCCGCTGCTGCCGGTCGGCACCGCGGCCGTGTTCCTGCTGGCCGCCGTGCCCGTGGGGCGGCTCGCCGACCGGCTGGGCCGCCACCGGGTGTTCCTCGGCGGCCACGGGCTGCTGCTCGGCGCCTGCCTGCTGCTCCTGGCCCCGGTACCGCCCGGCCCCGCGCTCGTGCTCGGGGTCCTGGGGCTGGTCGGCCTGTTCTACGCGGCCACCGACGGGGTGCTGATGGCCGCCGCGGGGCCGCTGCTGCCCCCCGGGCTGCGCACCACCGGGCTGGCGGTGCTCCAGACGGCGCAGGCCCTGGCGCGGTTCGCGGGTTCCCTGCTCTTCGGCGCCGCCTGGACCCTGTGGGGACCGGGCCCGGCGCTGGCCGCGGCGGCCGGCGGACTGCTGCTGGCCCTGACCGCCACGGCCCTGGCCACCTCCGCTCCGGCGGAGGAACCGCCCGGGGCGTGAGGGCGCAGGGTCAGGCGGTCGCTCCGCTCGGCTGCGGCTGCTCCTTCGCGGCCCGCTGCCGCAGGGCGTCCTCGTCGGTGTCCGCGTCGTAGGAGATCAGCTTCGGCAGCAGGGCGGCCAGGAGCGCCACCGAGGCCACGCAGGCGAGTCCGCCGCTCCAGAAGGCCGAACGGGTACCGGTCCAGCCGGCCATCGTGCCCGCGCGGACCTGGCCCAGCTGCGGGCCCACGGTGTACGAGAGCACCTCGATGCCCGCGAGCCGGCCCCGCAGTTCCTCGGGGATCGTCTGGTTCCAGATCGTGGCGCGCCCCAGCCCGCTGAGCATGTCGCCCGCACCGGCCACCGCGAGGCACAGCAGCACCAGCCAGATGTTCCCCGACCAGCCCGCGGCCGCGATGGCCAGCCCCCAGACCCCCGCCCCGCACACCACCAGCAGCCCGTGGCGGCGTACCCGCGAGGCCCAGCCGCTGGTCAGCCCCAGCACCAGGGAGCCCACCGCGCCCGCCGCGTACATCAGACCCAGCGCCCACACGGCGTCGAGCTCGTCCGCCAGGAACGGGAAGATGGCGTTCGGGAAGGCGAAGAACATCGCCGCCAGGTCCACGGCGTACGTGCCGAGCAGCACGGGCCGGCTCCAGGCGTACCGGGCCCCCTCGGCGATCCCCCGCAAGGAGGGCCGCTCGGCGTCCCGTGCGGGCGGAGCCGGACGCAGCCGCAGGCACAGCAGCACCGATACGAAGAATCCCGTGACGGTGACCGCGTACGCGGACGCGTACCCGGCGTACGCGACGACCAGGCCGGCCACCGCCGGACCGGCGATGGCGCCGAACTGGTAGCGCAGCCCGTTCAGCGCGGCCGCGGCGGTCAGCTGGTCGTGCGGCACGATCCGCGCCATCAGCGAGTCCATGGCCGGCCGCTGCAGGCCGGTCAGCGCCGATACGCACGCCGCGACCACGTACAGCGGCCACAGCAGGGGGGTCGGCAGGGCCGAGTTCACCAGGAGGACCAGGGCGAGCACCCCGAGCCCGGCCTCGGTCAGCAGGATCAGCCGCCGCCGGTCCACGGCGTCGGCGAGGGCGCCCCCGTAGAGACCGAAGACCACCAGCGGGAGCAGCTCCACCGCGCCCATCGCACCGACCGCGAGCGGCGAGTCCGTCAGGTGCTTGATCTGCAGCGGGAGCGCGATCATCGCCATGAACGAGCCGAAGAAGGTGACCGTGCCCTGGTAGAACAGCAGCCGGAAGTCGGGGCTGGACCGCAACGGGGACAGGTCGGGCAGCACGGAGGCGAAACGGGAGGTACTCACGAGGGTCCATCGTCGGTGCCGCCCCCGCCCGGGGGCAACGGATTTTCCGCCCCGGACCGCCCCGGACCGGCCTCGGCGCGGTCTCGTGCGCCGCACCCGGGCCTGCGCGGTCGGAAGCACCCGGGCCGATCCTGCACAATCGGCGGATGAGTGATGCAGACCCCTACCTCTGGCTCGAAGACGTATCCGGCGAGGCCGCCCTCGACTGGGTCCGCGAGCGCAACGCCGAGACCGTGGCCGCGCTGTCGGAGGACCCCGCCTTCAAGGTGCTGGAGTCCTCGGTCCGTGAGGTCCTCGACGACGACGGCAGGATCCCCTACACCCGCCGACGGGGACGGCACCTCTACAACTTCTGGCAGGACGCCGACCACGTGCGCGGCCTGTGGCGCCGCACCACGCTGGAGGAGTACCGCAAGGAGCGGCCCGACTGGGAGCCCGTCCTGGACCTGGACGCCCTGGCCGAGGCCGAGGGGGAGAAGTGGGCCTGGGCGGGCGGCGCCGTCCTGGCGCCCGAGCACCGCCACGCCCTGATCATGCTGTCGAGGGACGGCGCGGACGCCTGCGTGGTGCGCGAGTTCGACCTGGAGACGCTGGAGTTCGTCGAGGGCGGGTTCGAGGTCGCGGAGGCCAAGACCCGGATCGGGTGGATCGACCGGGACCGGGTCTGGATCGGGACGGACTTCGGCCCCGGCTCGATGTCCGGGTCCGGCTACCCCCTCCAGGTGCGCCGCTGGCGGCGCGGCACGCCCCTGGCGGAGGCGGAAACGGTCTACGAGGGTCGGCCCTCGGACCTGTCCGCCTCCGGATGGCACGACGACACGCCCGGCTTCGAACGGGACTTCGTCCACCGGCAGATCGACTTCTGGAAGCAGGAGCTGTTCCTCCTGCCCGAGGAGGGGACCGGCGGCGCGCCCCTGAAGATCGACGTACCGGACGACGCCGGCGCCTCGGTCCACCGCGAGTGGCTGATCGTCGCCCCGAAGTCGCCGTGGCTCGGCCACGACGCGGGCAGTCTGCTCGCCTTCGACTTCGAGGCCTTCCGGGCGGGGGAGCGGGAGCCGGCGGTGCTCTTCACCCCGGACGGGCACACCGCCCTCGCTGGCTGGAGCTGGACCCGCCACCACCTGATCCTCACCACCAGCGCCGACGTCTCCTCCCGGATGGAGATCCTCACCCCCGGCCCGGGCCCCGACGGCTGGCGCCGCGCACCGCTGGCCGGCCTTCCGCCGCTGTCTACGGCCTCCGTCACCGGCACCGACCCGGACGTGAGCGACGAGTTCTTCCTGAACGTCTCGGGCTACCTCCAGCCGTCCACCCTCTACCGGGGTACGGCCCCGGCCGGCGCCGAAGAGACCGTCAAGCAGGGCCCGGCGCTCTTCGACACCGAGGGTCTCGCCGTCCGCCAGTGCTTCGCGACGTCCGCGGACGGCACGAAGGTCCCGTACTTCGTCGTCGGACCCGAGGACCGCACCGGCCCCGGCCCCACCCTGCTCTACGGTTACGGCGGCTTCGAGGTCTCCATGGTCCCGGGCTACAGCGCCGTGACCGGTCGCGCCTGGCTCGAGCGCGGCGGAACGTACGTCGTCGCGGGCATCCGGGGCGGCCACGAGTACGGGCCGGACTGGCACAAGGCCGCGCTCGGGGCGAACCGGGTCCGGGCCTACGAGGACTTCGCGGCCGTGGCCCGGGACCTCATCGCCCGGGACGTCACCACCCCCGCCCAGCTCGGCATCGAAGGCGGCAGCAACGGCGGACTGCTCATGGGCGCGATGCTCACCCGTGACCCCGAACTGTTCGGCGCGGTCGTCGCCCACGTGCCGCTGCTGGACATGCTGCGCTTCCACAAGCTGCTCGCCGGAGCGAGCTGGATCGCCGAGTACGGGGACCCCGACAGCCCGGCCGACCGGCCCCACCTGGAGCAGATCTCCCCGTATCACCAGGTCCGAGCGGAGGGACCCCCGTACCCCCCGCTCCTCCTGCTGACCTCGACCCGCGACGACCGCGTCCACCCCGGGCACGCCCGCAAGATGGCGGCCCGACTGCGGGAGTTCGGGCACCCCGTGCTCTTCCACGAGCACCTCGGCGGCGGCCACTCCGGTGCCACCGACCACGGGCAGACCGCCTTCAACGAGGCGCTGGTCCACACCTTCCTGTGGGACCGGCTGACCCCGAAGCGGTGAACCCGGGGGACCGGCCGCGCTCGCCGAACGGATGCGTGGACCGTTCGGAGAACGCGGCCGGGGCACGGCGGCGCGCGTCGTCAGCGCGCGTCGAGTGAGGTCTGCCACCAGACGCCGGCGCGCAGCTTGCCCCAGGTGTTGACGCCGACCTCGCCGTCGTCCGAGATCTTGGCCTTCTGCTGCACCTTGATCACGGCGTCGTAGGTCTTCTGACCGAACTTGCCGTCCACGTCCAGCAGGATCGGGTAGCTCGTGTTCTGGTTGATCAGGCACTGCACCTGCTTGATGCGCTTGACCGCCGCATCGCCCGTCTGCCCCGTCTTGGTGAGCGTGGTCCCGGTCGGGTAGAAGTTGCACGAAGCGGCGGCGCCCTGCCCCGAGAGGGGCGCGGACGCCGGAGCGGCGGCGTTGGCGGCGCCTCCGAAGGCGAGTCCGCTGCCGAGGACGGTCGCGGCCACGGTCACGATGATCTGCTTGCGAAGGTTCATTCTGCATTCCTCCGTTGTCGAGGACCGGGCATCCGGCCCGGTGCTGGCAGCGACTCTCCTGCGCCAACATCGGCGGTGTCCAGGAAGCCCGGAGACCGGGGTCAGCGCGGGACGTCCCACGCTCCGACCTGCTGGGACGTCCCGCGCTGGGACACTTTCGTGGGATGCCGGGACGAGAGAGAGATCCCGCCAATGCGCGGGTTCCCCTGGTCAGCTCCGCGCGGTGCCCCGATGCTGTGCCCTGAGTCGAGGGGGAAGCCACAGTGGCGCGTTGGAAGGAACTGCCCTCCGGGCTCGACAGCCGGGAGGGCCGGCTCGTCGCCGAGTTGCGGCGCCTGAAGGACCGCAGCGGCCTGAGCCTGGCCGCCCTCGCGGCGAAGACCGGCTACAGCCGCTCCTCGTGGGAGCGGTACCTCAACGGGAAGCAGCCCGTGCCCCGCGGCGCCGTGGAGCAACTGGCCCGGCTCTGCGGGGCGGACGAGACGCGGCTGGTGGTCCTGCACGAGGTGGCCGTACAGGCGCGCCGGCAGGCCCCGGCCGCCCCGGTCCCGTCGGTCGCAGGAGCCGCCGAGCCGACGGGCGGGACGACGAATGGCCAGGCGGGCGGTACGGCGAACGGCCCGGCGGGCGGTGTGACGCCGGGGCCGGAGCCCGCAGCCGTACCGGCCCCGCGCAGCGTCCGGCTGCGCACCTTCCTCGCCGGGATCGCGGCGGCCGTGGTCGTGGCCTTCGGCGCCGGCCTGCTGACCGGGGGTGCATGGGCCGATGACGCGGTGCGCGGTGAGGACGCCGGTACGTCCGGCTACCGCCGCGGAGTGGCGTACGACTGCGACATCGCACGGAAGGACGGCGAGCTGCGGGCCGGGCACAGCACCAGCCGCGAGATCCTGCTCGACACCAACAGCACGGGCTTCGACGTCGTCGAGGTCCAGTGCCTGCTGCGCGAGCACGGCTTCGACCCGAAGACCACCGACGGACTGTACGGCCATGACACCAAGGAGGCCGCGACCCGGTTCCAGGCCGCGCGCGGGCTGGTCACGGACGGCATCGTCGGCCCGAAGACCTGGGCGGAGCTGCGCAAGTGACCCTGCCCGCGGAGTGCGGGCACCTCGCCGCCGAACTGCGGCGGCTGCGCCGCCGGACGGGCCTGAGCCTCGTGGACCTCGGCCGGCGCACGCCGTACAGCAAGTCCTCCTGGGAGCGCTACCTCAACGGCAAGCAGCAGCCGCCCCGGCAGGCGGTCGAGGTGCTGTGCGCCGTGGCCCGGGAGGATCCGGGCAGGCTGCTCGCGCTCTGGGAGCTCGCGGACCTCGTCTGGAGCGGCCGGGCCGTCCCCGCGCCCCCGCGGGCCGTCCCCGTGCCCACCTCCGCACCGAGTGCCGCCGGATCCGCCCCCGCGCCTGCCGGACCCGCCTTCACCGGACCCGCCCCTGCCGGACCCGCCCCCGCCGCAGAACCTGCTCCTGCGCCGGGAGGACGGCGCCGGCGGCTGGTCCTGACGGGCTCCGTCCTGGGCGGCGTCCTCCTCGTACTGACCGCGGGTCTGCTGCTGTCCCGGGAGTCCGGACCGCGGCAGGCCGGCGAGGCCGGGCCGGCGGAGAAGATGATCCGCAACCCCGGCTGCGCGGGGGCGGGCTGCGCCGGCAAGGACCCGGTCCGCATGGGCTGCGGGGGAGCGGGCATGGTCACCGCCCTGCGTACCGACACGGGACCCGGCGCCCGCCAACTGGAGCTGAGGTACGGGGCGTTGTGCGAGGCCGTGTGGGTGCGGGCGTCGGGCCTCCGGCCCGGGGACCGCGTCGAACTGATCGTCCCCGGTGTCGCCGACCCCCAGGAAGTGCGGGCGGGCGACCTGGACGTCGGCCAGTACGTGGCGACGCCGATGGTTCCGGTGCCCCGGGGGACCACCGGCATCCGCTCGTGCGTGACGCCGGGGCAGCCGGCCGCCGAAGCCCGGGTCTGCTTCGGCTGAGCCGCCCGGCGCGGGCCCGGCCACCCCTCAGCGGGTCCTTCCTCCCCGGAGCACCTCGACCCGGGTCTCGATCGCGGTGATCAGCGCCTCGACCCTGGCCTCGAAGATCTGCTCGTCCGTGACCTCGGCCAGCTGGGCGCCGAGCCGGCTGATGTTGGGGAAGCCCGCGGGGTCGACCAGGCGGTACTCGCGGTTCCACGAGGACTCGTCGGCGGCCCGGACCTCCGGGTCGAACAGCAGGTAGGCGGCGCGCTGGCCGACGTAGGCCAGGAGGGAGTCGCCGACCATCCGATAGTGGACGGCCGCCTCCGCCCCTTCGAGGCCGGCCTCGGTCACCGCGCCGAGGATCAGCTCCACGACGCGGAACTCGTTGGGCCTGCGGGTGGTCCGGCTGGCCATGGTCGAGCCGACCACCGGGTACCTGAGCGCGACTTCGAGGGAGCCGTCGGCGAGCGCCCGCAGCCGGTCCTTCCAGTCGAGCCCCTCGGGGATGCGGTCGAGCACCTCGCCGAGCGTGCGGTCGGCGACCGACAGCAGCAGCTCGTCCTTGTCGCGGAAGTGCCGGTAGATCGCGGTCGGGTCGGCGCCGAGCTCCTCGCCCAGGCGCCGCACGGTGAAGGCGTCCTCGCTGCCGCGAGCCGCGATGCGCAGGCTCGCTTCGATGATCGCGTCGGGTGTGAGCTGGCTGCCCGCGCGCTTGGACCGGGCGGGTGTGTCGGATGACTTCGGCATGGTGGGGCCAGTGTAACGATGTGGATCAGAGCGAGCGCAACACCGTTGACAACATTGTTGCGCTCCCGTTCACTCCTCCTCAACGAACCAGCCGTGCGGGGCTCACCCGCCGAGCCGAAGGATGCGTCGATGGGCAAGACCAGGCAGCGTGCCGACATCGTCTTCGTAGGGGGACGGGTCTTCACCGGCACCTCACCCACCCCGATCGACGCCGCCGTCGCCGTCGGAGGCGGCCGGATCATCGCCGTGGCCGACGCGGCCACCGTCCGCTCGCTCGCGGACGCCGACACCGAGGTCGTCGACCTCGCCGGAGGACTGCTCGTCCCCGGATTCCAGGACGCCCACGTGCACCCCGCGGTGGCCGGCGTCCAGATGCTCGGCTGCGACCTGAGCGAGGAACGCACCATCGAGGGCTACCTCGCGGTCGTCGCGGAATTCGCCGCGGCCCACCCCGACGCGGTCTGGATCCGCGGCGGCGGCTGGTCGATGGACGTCTTCCCCGGCGGCACCCCGACCCGCGCCATGCTCGACGCGGTGGTCCCGGACCGGCCCGTCCTGCTCACCAACCGGGACGGCCACGGCGCCTGGGTCAACACCAGGGCGCTCGAGACGGCGGGCATCGACCGCACCACCCCCGACCCGGCCGACGGCCGGATCGAGCGGGAGGAGGACGGAAGCCCGGCCGGCACCCTCCAGGAGGGCGCCGTCGAGCTGGTGGCCCGGCACGTGCCCATCGCGAGCCCGGACGAGGCGCTCGCCGGACTGCTCGCCGCACAGGAGCACCTCTTCTCCCTCGGCGTCACCAGCTGGCAGGACGCCATGATCGGCGCCTTCCCCGGCAACCCCGACAACTACGGCGTCTACCTGCGCGCCGCCCGCGAGGGCTCCCTGCGCGCCCGCGTCGTCGGCGCCCTGTGGTGGGACCGCGAACGCGGCCTGGAGCAGATACCCGACCTGGAGGAGCGCCGCCGCACCGGACGGGTCGGCCGCTTCAACGCCACCAGCGTGAAGATGATGCAGGACGGCATCGCCGAGAACTTCACCGCCGGCATGCTGGAGCCCTACCTCGACGGCTGCGGCTGCGCCACCAACAACTCCGGGCTCAGCTTCATCGACCCCGAGGTGCTCACCGCGGCCGTGTCCCGGCTCGACCGGGCAGGCTTCCAGATCCACTTCCACGCACTCGGCGACCGCGCCGTGCGCGAGGTGCTCGACGCCCTCGCCGAGGCCCGCGAGGCCAACGGGGCCAACGACAACCGCCACCACCTCGCCCACCTCCAGGTCGTCCACCCGGACGACATCGCCCGCTTCGCGAGCCTGGACGCGGCCGCCAACATCCAGGCGCTGTGGGCCGCCCACGAACCGCAGATGGACGAGCTCACGATCCCCTTCCTCGGACCGGAACGGGCCCGCCTCCAGTACCCGTTCGGCGACCTCCAGCGCGCCGGAGCCCGCCTGGTCGCGGGCAGCGACTGGTCGGTCAGCAGCCCCAACCCCCTGTGGGGCATCCACGTCGCCGTCAACCGCTCCGTACCCGACGAGGCCCCGAACGCCACCGGGACCTTCGAACCGGCGCCGCCGTTCTTCCCCGAGCAGGCGCTCACCCTCTCCCAGGCGCTCACCGCCTACACCGCCGGCAGCGCGTGGGTGAACCACCTCGACGAGGCCACCGGCACCGTCGAGGAGGGCAAGTACGCGGACCTCGTCGTCCTCGACCGGGACCCCTTCGCGCACCCCCCGATGGAGATCGCCGACACCCGCGTGCTGCGCACGTACATCGACGGCGAACTGGTCTTCGCCGCGACCGACTGAGCGACCGCCACCCGCCCAGCCCCTGCCCAGCCCCCGCCCAGACCCCGCTCAGCCTCCGCACCACCACCGGCCGGGCCGCCACCGGCCGAGCGTCACCCACCCCACCGAGCTCATCCCTCAGGGAGTCAGACGATGTCATCCACCCGATCGGGATCCCCGCTGCGCGACGGCCGCCGCACACACGACCGCACGCACGGCCGCAGCCGCGTGCGCCGCGCCGCGGCCGCCGTCCTCGCCTCGGCGGCCCTGCTCGTCACCAGCGCCTGCAGCGGCGCCGCCGCCGACAAGGACGCGGACCGGGCCACCGCGTACAAGATCACGGACAAGACGCCCGCCGCCACCGGGAACGTGGACTCCTTCACCTGGTCCGTCTACGCGGAGCCGACCACCATCGACTACGCGTACTCCTTCGACTTCCCGCCCAACCAGATCCTCTCCAACGTCTGCGAGAGCCTGCTGCGCTGGAACCCGGACCTGACGACCTCCCCGGGGCTCGCAGCCTCGTACACCAACCCCACGCCCACCACCTGGGTCTACCAGATCCGCCCCGGCGTGCACTTCCACGACGGGACGGTGCTCACCGCCGACGACGTCGTCGCCTCCCTGAGCCGCAACCTCGACCCCGAGACCGCCAGCGTCTGGGCGAACCAGTACAAGAACGTCAAGTCCATCGACAAGACCGGCCCGATGGAAGTCACCGTCACCCTGACCAAACCGGACTCCACCTTCAACAAGTACCTGGCCGCCGGCCCCGGCACCGTGGAATCCGCCGCCACCCTGGCCAAGTCCGGCAAGGACTACGGCAATCCGCAGACCGGCGTGAACTGCACCGGCCCCTTCTCCTTCGGATCCTGGACCTCCGGACAGTCCCTCACCCTCAAGCGGTTCGACGGGTACTGGAACCAGGAGCTGAAGGCCAAGTCCGGCGAGGTGAAGTTCGTCTTCCTCGCCGATGCCACCACCCGCGTCAACGCCTTCCAGAGCGGGGAGGTCGACGGCGGCTGGATGGTCCCGCCGAACGCATACGCCCAACTGGGCTCCACCGAGGCCGGAAAGCTCTACTTCGGCCGCAACACCACCGTCGCCGACGAGGTGGTCGCCAACCTCAAGGGACCCCTCGGCAACCCCAAGATCCGCCAGGCCCTCCTCATGGCCATCGACCGCAAGGGCATCGTCAAGGCCGGCGCCGGCGGGGTCGGCGAGGTCTCGGACTCGCTCGTCACCGACAACCTGTGGGCCGACGCGCCCCCCGCGACCCGCGAAGCGCTCCTGAAGGACCTGCCGAAGTACCCGTACGACCCGGCCAAGGCCAAGGCGCTCGCCGCCGAGGCAGGAGTGAACGGCCAGAAGGTCGTGATCGCGACCAGCCCGCTGGACTCGCAGACCACGATCATCACCCAGGCCGTCGCCCAGGCCGCCACCGCCATCGGACTGAAGCCGCAGATCGACTCCCTCTCCGCGGAGAAGTACACGACGCTCTTCACCGACCCCGCGGCCCGCGAGGGCATCGACCTCTTCCTCACCTTCTGGTACACGTCCATCACCGACCCGCTGGACATGTTCGCCTCGCTGGAGACCGGAGCCTTCAGCAACTACGGCAACTGGTCCGACCCGGCCTTCGACGCCGCCGTCGAAAAGGCCGTCGGGGCCTACGACCCCGCAGCCCACGCGGCCGCCAACGCCGAGGCGCAGAAGATCGCCTCGCGCGAACTGCCCTGGCTGCCCCTCTACTCCCTGCCCGTCAGCGTCTTCATGGGCAAGAAGATCACCGGTGTCCAGCCCTCCATCGCCTACCTCTACTACCCGTGGGCGGCCGAGATCGGAGCCAAGGGATGACGGCCGCGGCGAAGGCCGCGACCACCCGCGCCGTACGGGTGCTGCGCCGCCTGGCCGGCATGGCGGCGACCCTGCTCGTCACCTCCTTCCTCGTCTTCTCCTCCCTCTTCCTCGCCCCCGGGGACCCCGCCAGTTTCCTCATCAAGGGACGCAGCCCCAGCCCGGAGGACCTCGCCGCGCTGCGCAGCCAGTACGGCTTCGACGAACCCTTCCTCGTCCGGTACTGGAACTGGCTCGAAGGGGTGCTGCACGGCGACTTCGGCCGCTCCTACCTCTTCCACCAGGACGTCTCCTCCGTCATCTGGTCGCGCCTGCCCTCCTCCATGCTGCTGATCGCCGTATCCGGCCTGATGATCGCCGTGTTCGGCATCGGCTCCGGCATCATCGGCGCGCTGCGCCGGGGGTCGCGCACCGACCGCTCCCTGATGCTGTTCGTCACGGTGGGCGCGGCCGCACCCGCCTTCGTCGCCGCCCTGCTGCTCAGGTCGGTGTTCGGAGTGCAACTGGGCTGGTTCCCCACCATCGGCAACGGCGAAGGCCTCATGGACCGGCTGCACCACGTGATCCTCCCGGCGGCGGCCCTGTCCGTCACCTTCACGGCCCTGGTCACCCGGGTGACCCGCTCGGCCATGCTCGACGAACTGGGCCGCGACCACGTGGAGGTCGCACTGAGCCGCGGAGCGCCACGGCGCACCGTCATCCGGCGGCACGTCCTGCGCAACGCGCTCGGACCGATCGTCACCGTCTCCGCCCTCCTGGTCTCCGGCATGCTGGTCAGCACCGCGATCGTCGAGACCGCCTTCGGAATGTCCGGCGTGGGCTCCCTGCTGGTGCAGTCCGTCGACCAGCTCGACTTCCAGGTCGTCCAGGCCATCGTGCTGCTGGTGGTCGCCGCGTTCGTCGTCGTCAACGCCCTCGTGGACCTGCTCCAGCCACTGATCGATCCGCGCACGGCCGCGGCGGGGAGCGCCCGATGACCACCCTTCCCACCCTTCCCGACACGGGCACCACGCCCCTGGCCCCCCGTACCCGGCGCGACCCGCTCGCCCGGCTGCGCCGCCTCGGCGGCAGCCGGCTCCAGCGGACCTGCCTGGCGCTCCTCGTCCTGTTCGTGCTCATCGCCCTGCTCGGACCCTGGATCGCCCCGTACGACCCCACCTTCGGACAGCTCGGCGACACCCTCCTGGGGCCGAGCGCCCAGCACTGGCTGGGCACCGACCAGGGCGGCCACGACACCCTCTCGGCACTGTTGGTCGGCACTCGCACCAGCCTGGCCGGTCCGCTCGCGGTCGTCCTGTTCTCCACGATCCTCGGCGTCGCCATCGGCCTGTTCACGGCCTGGCGCGGAGGCTGGATCGACACCGCCGTCGGCCGGGCCCTCGACGTCCTGTTCGCCTTCCCCGCGCTGCTCCTCGCGATCCTCGCGGTGGCCCTGTTCGGCAAGGGGATGACGGCTCCGGTGATCGCCATGGCCCTCGCCTACATGCCGTACACCGCACGCCTCGTACGGGGCCTGGCCGTCCGGGAGAAGTCCCGGCCCTACATCGCCGCCTACCAGGTGCAGGGCCACTCGCCGCTGTACGTCACCGTCCGCAGACTGCTGCCCAACATCGCCCCGACACTGCTCGCCCAGTCGACGGTGAACTTCGGCTACGCCCTGCTCGACCTCGCCGCCCTCTCCTTCCTGGGACTCGGCGTGCAGCCGCCCACCCCCGACTGGGGAGCCATGATCAACCAGGGGCAGGCGGCCGTCCTCCAGGGGCAGCCGCTCTCCGCGATCGCGCCGGCCGTGGTGGTCGTCCTGGTCGTGGTCGCCTTCAACGTCGTCGGGGAAGACCTCGGCGACCGCCTCGCGGGGAGGGACTCCCGATGACACTGCTCGCCTACGAAGCCCTGCGCGTCACCCTCCCCGCGATGGCCCGCCCCCTCCTCGACGGCGTCAGCCTCACCGTCGCGGCCGGCGAGGTCGTCGCCCTGGTCGGCGAATCCGGCTCGGGCAAGTCCGTCACCGCCCGCGCCGCCCTCGGCCTGTTCCCGCAGGGCGCCGAGATCGGCGGCCGGGTCCGGGTGGCGGGAACCGACCTGGTCGGCGCCGCCCCCGCGAGCCTGCGCGAGGTGCGCACGAACAAGGCGGCGATGATCTACCAGGACCCCCGCGCCGCCATCAACCCGGTGCGCCGGGTGGGGGACTTCCTCACCGAACCGCTGCGCCTGGTGCACGGCTGGTCCAAGGCCCGGGCCGACGTCAGGGCCGCCGAACTGCTCGACGCGGTCGGTCTGCCCGACCCCGTACGCCACCTGAACCAGTTCCCGCACGAGCTCTCCGGCGGCATGCTCCAGCGCGTCGTGATCGCCGCGGCCCTCACCACCGAGCCGGGGCTCCTGCTCTGCGACGAGCCGACCACCGCGCTCGACGTCAGCACCCAGGCCGAGATCCTGGCCGTCCTGGGCCGCCTCCAGCGCGAACGCGGCCTCGGACTCCTCCTCATCACCCACGACATCGAGCTCGCCGCCTCCGTCAGCGACCGGATCTACGTCATGTACGCGGGCCGGATCGTCGAAACGGCGCCCGTGGCGGAACTCTTCGCCTCCCCACGGCACCCCTACACCGCGGGCCTGCTCGGCTCCTCCCCGCCGCTCGAAGGCCCCCCGGCCCGTCTCACCCCCATCCCCGGCGCCCCCATGGGCCTGCTGGAGTCGGCCCCCGGCTGCGCCTTCGCGCCCCGTTGCCGGTTCGCCGAACCGGGGCGCTGCGACCAGTCGCCGCCGGAACTCGTGCCACACGGCCCGGCCGAGGTCGCCTGTCACCGCGCCGCCGAACTCGCGCCCGAGCTCGCGTCCAAGGAGGACCGTTGAACACCGAGTCGAGCACGGACATCGAGTCCGGCAAGGACACCGCCCCGGAGCTCCTCCGGGTGACCGGACTGCGCAAGACCTACCGGACCGGCGGGACGGAGGTCGTCGCCGTCGACGATCTGTCGTTCTCCGTGCGGGCCGGCGGGGCACTCGGCATCGTGGGCGAATCCGGCTCGGGCAAGACCACCACGGCCCGGATGCTGATCGGCCTGGAACGCCCCGACGCGGGGGAGATCCTGGTCCAGGGCCGGCCTCTGGCGGCCTCCGTACGGGGGAGGCCGGCCCGGCTGGCCCGTGCCAAGGCGGTCCAGATCGTCTTCCAGGACCCCTACCTCTCCCTGGACGCGCGGCTCGGCATCGGCGAGACGGTCGACGGCGTGCTCAGGCTGCACGGGATGTCCGACCGGACGGCCCGGGCCGCACGGGTGCGGGAACTGCTGGCCCAGGTCGGCCTCGGCGACCGCGAGGCGGCCGCCCTGCCCCGCAGGCTCTCCGGCGGGCAGCGCCAGCGCGCCGCGATCGCCAGGGCGCTGGCCGTCGAACCCGCCGTCCTGGTGCTCGACGAGGCGGTGTCCGCCCTGGACGTGTCCGTACAGGCGCAGGTGCTCAACCTGCTCTCCGACATCCGGCGCGACACCGGGATCGGCCTGGTCTTCGTCAGCCACGACCTGGCCGTCGTCCGCTACGTGTGCGACGAGGCGCTCGTCATGTACCGCGGCCGGACGATGGAACACCGCACGGTCGACGAGCTCCTCACCGACCCCCACCACCCCTACACCCGGCTGCTGCTGGCCTCCGTACCCCGTCCGGGCTGGGACCCCGACTCGATCAGCCGACGCCGCCGGGAGCTGGACCCCCTGACGACGACGGTGACGGCAGGGGCGGCAGGGGCGGCAGATGCGACGGGGGCGTGACGCCGGGGCGGGTTCGTGCGGGCCCGCCGCGGCCGGCAGGCGGAGGAACGCCGCTCCGGGCAGTCGGGCGATCTTGGCCGGATCCTCCCTGGCGCCCCCGGAACGCATGGCGGAAGATCCCTCAGCGGGCGCCGCCCGTGGCTTACGATCGCCGCGGACGGTCCCGCCCGTGATCGCCGCTCGACCCGCACTCGTGGAGGTCCACCGTGTTCCGGACGGCCAGAGGAAACCGCAAGCGTCCCGGCAGCCTCCGCATCCGCGTCACCGCCGCGGCCGCGGCGGCGGGCGCGTTCCTCGTCGCGGGATGCTCCTCGGGTGGTGACGGCCCGAGCGAGGCGGCCGGCGGAGTGCCCGTCGTGGAGAAGGGCAAACTGACGACCTGCACCCACCTGCCCTATCCGCCGTTCCAGTTCGAGAAGGACGGCAAGGTCGTCGGCTTCGACGTGGCCCTGGTCGACCTGGTGGCGAGCCGGCTCCAGGTCGAGCAGAAGATCCTCGATACTCCCTTCGAGAACTTCAAGACCGGGGCCTTCCTCAACTCCGGCGAGTGCGACCTCGCTGCCGCCGGCATGACGATCACCGACGAGCGCAAGAAGAACGTGGACTTCTCCGTCCCCTACTTCGACGCCACGCAGGCGCTCCTCGCCACCAAGAAGAGCGGCGTCACCTCGCTCGCCGACCTCAAGGCGAAGTCGAAGAAGCTGGGCGCGCAGGCCGAGACCACCGGCGAGAGCTACGCCAAGGCCCAGGGCTTCGACCCCGTCGCCTTCGAGAGCTCGGACGCGGTCATCAACGGACTGCGCACCGGCCAGGTGGACGCGGTCGTCATCGACTACCCCGTGGTCCAGGGCTGGCTCAAGGACCCCAAGAACGCCGCCGAGTTCACCCTCGGACAGAACATCGAGACCGGCGAGCAGTACGGGTTCTCGGTGAAGAAGGGCAACACCGCCCTCGTGGCCGCGATCGACAAGGCCATCACCGACGCCAAGGCCGACGGCACCTACAAGAAGCTCTACGAGCAGTGGATCGGCCCGCTGCCCCAGACCACCCCGTGACCTCCCGGCTGACCCGGCGCCAGCGCCGCCGGGTCTCGCAGGGACTCCAGTACGCGCTCTTCGTCGCGGTGCTGGTGCTGATCGCCGTCTCCGCGGACTGGGGGAGGCTGCAGAACCAGTTCGCCCAGAAGGACCTGGCGCTGCGGCTCTTCCCGGACATCATCACCACGGCCCTGCGCAACACGGTGATCTACACGACGTCCGGCTTCCTGCTCGGGCTGGTCCTCGGCCTGGTCATCGCCATGATGCGGCTGTCCTCCGTGGCCCCGTACCGGTGGGTCGCGAGCGTCTACATCGAGCTGTTCCGGGGGCTCCCGGCCCTGCTGATCTTCATCTTCGTGGGCGTGGCCGTGCCCCTGGCGTTCCCCGGTACGGAGATCCCGGGCGGCACGTACGGCAAGGTCGCGATCGGGCTGGGACTGGTGGCCGCCGCCTACATGGCGGAAACGATTCGGGCCGGCATCCAGGCGGTGCCCAAGGGGCAGATGGAAGCCGCCCGCTCGCTGGGCTTCTCGCACGCCCGCGCCATGGTCTCGATCGTCATCCCGCAGGCCTTCCGCATCGTCATCCCGCCCCTCACCAACGAACTCGTCCTGCTGTTCAAGGACTCCTCGCTCGTGCTGTTCCTCGGGGTGACGCTGTCGGAGCGGGAACTGACGAAGTTCGGACGGGACCTCGCCAGCCAGACCGCCAACTCCACCCCGATCCTGGTCGCGGGCCTGTGCTACCTCCTGGTGACCGTGCCGCTGAGCTTCGTGGTGCGCCGCCTGGAGGCCCGCGCGGACAAGGCCGTGTGAGGACGACATGCAACAGGAGGCCCCAGCGGTGGACACGACGGCCACGGACGGTCCGGAGATCGAGATCCGGGGACTGCACAAGTCCTTCGGCGCCAACCACGTCCTGCGCGGCATCGATCTGGACATCGCCCGGGGCGAGGTGGTGTGCGTCATCGGGCCCTCCGGATCGGGCAAGTCGACGCTGCTGCGCTGCGTGAACCTGCTCGAAGAGCCCAGCGAGGGCCGGGTGTTCGTCGGCGGTACCGAGCTCACCGATCCGGACGTCGACATCGACGCCGTGCGCCGCCGCATTGGGATGGTCTTCCAGCAGTTCAACCTCTTCCCGCACGTGAGCGTGCGCGAGAACCTCGTCCTGCCCCAGCGCCGCGTCCTGGGCAGGAACAAGGCCGAGGCCGAGGCCGTGGCCCGGAAGAACCTCGCGCGCGTCGGTCTCTCCGACAAGTCCGAGGCGTACCCCGCCCAGTTGTCCGGCGGTCAGCAGCAGCGGGTGGCGATCGCCCGGGCCCTGTCGATGGGCCCTGAAGTGATGCTCTTCGACGAGCCGACCTCCGCGCTGGACCCCGAACTCGTCGGCGAGGTCCTGGCGGTGATGCGGGTCCTGGCGGGCGAGGGCATGACGATGATGGTCGTCACCCACGAGATGAGCTTCGCCCGCGAGGTCGCGGACCGGGTCGTGTTCATGGACGGCGGAGTGATCGTCGAGCAGGGCCCGGCGGCCCAGGTGGTCGGGGATCCCCTGGAGGAGCGGACCAGAGGCTTCCTCAACCGGATCCTGGACCCGGCGGCGGCCGAGGCACCCGGGGCCCGCGGAGAAGGCCCACCTGCGCCGCCGTGTTGATCATGGGGCAGGATGGCACCCCCGTTCCGGATGCGCACGCATGCGCGAACGCGGCCCCACGCACGACGAACTGACAGGTGACAAGGTGACCACACCCCTCATACGGCGGCCCGCAGGGGCAGCTCCCACTTCCCCGGTCCGGCGAGGGGCGGGGGGCGTCCGATGAGCCGGGAACTCGTCCTGCACGACTGGCTGGTCGCCGGCATCGCGCTCGCCGCGGGCGGGCTGGCCGGGCTCCTCCTGCGCGCCCTCGTACGGTGGCTGGCCAAGCACGCCCTCAGGACCCGCTGGAGCGGCGACGACCTCATGGTCGACGCGCTGCGCACCCTGGCACCGGCGGCGGCCGTCATCGCGGGCGCCGCCGTGGCCGCCTCGACGCTGCCCCTCGGCCCGCGCGCCTCGGGCTGGGTGAGCCACTCGCTGACCGCACTGCTGATCCTCGTGGCCACGATCGGCGCGGCCCGCGTCGTGGCCGGCCTCGTGCAGTCCGTGGCCCAGGCCCGGACGGGAGCGATGGGCGTGCTCGTCGCCCTGGAAAGCGTGGGCGTGTCCATCGCGCCGCTGGTCACGGCCCTCGGGGTGGGCGGTCTCGCGGTCGCCCTGGCCCTGCAGGACACCCTCGCCAACCTCTTCGCGGGCGTGCACATCCTCGCCTCGAAGACGGTGCAGCCGGGTGACTACATCCGGCTGACGAGCGGTGAAGAGGGGTACGTCGTCGACATCAACTGGCGCAACACCGTGGTTCGCAACCTGTCGAACAACCTGGTGATCATCCCCAACGGGCGCCTCGCGCGCACGAACATGACCAACTTCACCCAGCCCGAGCAGCAGTTGTCGATCCTGGTCCAGGTGGGAGTGGGCTACGAGAGCGACCTGGAGCACGTCGAGCGGGTGACCATCGAGGTGGTCGACGCAGTGATGGCGGACGTCAAGGGCGCGGTTCCCGACCACGAGGCACTCGTACGGTTCCACACCTTCGCGGACTCCAGGATCAACTTCACCGTGATCCTCGGCGTGGGCGAGTTCAGCGACCAGTACCGGATCAAGCACGAGTTCATCAAGCGGCTGCACAGCCGGTTCCGGGCGGAGGGCATCTCGATCCCCGCCCCCACGCGGACGGTCGCGCTCCGGCAGGAGGACTCCCGGTCCGAGCCGCTCGCCGCGTCTCCGGCGGTGTCGCCCGTCCCTCATCAGCGCGAGGCGTCCGTCCCGGCGCTGGCGGACGGTGCGCGGTAGCGGGGGACACCGGAGGAGGGCGGCGGGGAGGCGGGTCATAAGCTGACGCCCCGGGGCCCGTGCCCCGACGTCACCCGCACCGCGCCGCCCATCGAAAGGACCCTGTCATGAGTGAGAAGGCCCGCAAGCTCTTCGACGCGCTCGACCTGAACAGCGACGGGGTGCTGACCCGGGTCGAGGTGATCACGGCCCTGCGCAGCAAGGGCCCCACCCTCGCCGCCCAGGGCGATCTGCCCTTCTGGGCCGTGGGCGACGTGGACACCTCCTCGGCCCTCTTCGACCGGGCGAACGCCGACGGCGACGACGTGCTGAGCTTCGAGGAGTTCGAGCGCGAGGTCGACCGCCGCTTCGGCTGGTAGCCGCGAACGGGCCCCGGACCAGGGTCGGTCCGGGACCCGTTCGGGGGCCGCTCGGGGCGCGCTCGGCTCAGGGCACGCTCGCTCAGGGCCTGCTCAGGCGCGGATCCCGTCGCAGGCGATCCGCAGGTGCCGCGGCCCGCGCAGCACCGCGTTCTGCCGGTAGGGCGGCGGGTCCTCCAGCAGCCGCGGGTTCTCCAGCCGCCGGGCCAGCTCGCTCAGCGCGAGCTGCGCCTCCATCCGGGCCAGCGGGGCGCCGAAGCAGCTGTGGATGCCGCTGCCCAGGCCCAGGTGCTGGATGTCCTTGCGGTACGGGTCGAAGCGGTCCGGGTTCTCGAAGCGGTTCGGGTCCCGGTTGCCGGAGGCCAGGATCAGCCACATCGAGGAGCCCTTGGGGATGGTCACCCCGCCGACCTCGATGTCGACCAACGGCGTCCGCTGCGGCAGCAGTTGCACCGGAGGTTCGAACCGCAGCAGCTCCTCCACCAGAGGCACGGCCAGGCCGGGTTCCTTCCGCAACTGCGCCAGCACGTCCGGGTTGCGGAGCAGCGTCAGCATCCCGTTGGTGATCAGGTTGACCGTGGTCTCGTGGCCGGCGATCAGCAGCAGGGCCGCCGTGCTCAGCAGCTCCATCGTGGACATGGACTCGTCCGGGCCGTGCCCCACGGCCAGTTGGGAGAGCATGTCCTCGCCGGGATCCTTGCGGCGCTGTTCGATCAGCCCGGCCAGGTACATGCCCAGCTCCATGCGGGAGTCGTGGGTCTTGCGCTGCCGTTCGGCGGGATCGGCGTCCGGATCGGGGTCCAGGCTGGCGGCGAGGGTGTCGGCCCAGACGTGGAACTTGGGCTCGTCCTCGCGCGGTACGCCGAGCAGCTGACAGATCATCGTCACCGGGAACGGGTAGGCGAACTGGTCGACCAGGTCGATGTCCTCGGTGTCCCCGAGGTTGTCGATGAGACCGGTGACGATGTCCTTCAGCCCGCCGCGCATCCCGTCGACGCGGTGCGGGGAGTGCGGCGGCCCGAAGGGCCGGTTGGTCATCCGGCGCAGCCGGTCGTGTTCCGGCGGGTCCAGCTTCAGGAAGGCCGGCGGCAGCGCGGTCTCCTCCGCCTCCCCGCCCTCCGCCAGCGGGTCCCCGGCCGTGGCGGCCAGGTTGCGGGCGTCGGAGCTGAGCCGCGGATCGTGCAGCAGGCTCTGGATGTCGTAGTAGGTGCTGATGACGTAAGGGCCGGTCCCCTCGTGGAAGACGGGGGTCTTGCGCAGCTCCTCGTACAGCGGGTACGGGTTCGCGCGGCTGGAATAGTCCAGGATCTGGCTCAGGATGCCGTGGGCCATGGGGGTCCTCCGGGAACGTGCGGGTCAGTGCCCGGCGGGAGTGAAGGTGGCGATCCGGCGGTCGGCCGGCGAGTACCCGCTGAGGGTGATGGTCGGGCCGTGCGTGGGCACGGAGGGGTCGGGGAAGTCGGCCGGGATCGGCCGCTGTCCGTCGGGGCGCCGGTCCACCGTGGTGTACGGGGGCGGGAACGGCGCCGTGCACTCGATCTGCTTCTCGTAGAACTGCAGCCAGCGCGCGTTGTCGAAGGTGACGGCCCCGATGACCCGGCCCTGGTAGCCGTAGACCCCGGTGAACCGGCGCTCGGCCCGGGACCCCTGGGTGATCATGATCTCGGTGCCCATGGAGGGAACGCCGACGGACTTGATGTTCACGCCGAACTGGGAGGACCAGAACGCCGGCACCCACAGGTGCGGCCGGCGGTCGGTGCTCTCGCTCAGCATGTTGTGGGCGGCGGTCTCGGCCTGCGCCACGGCGTTGCCCCAGTGCTCCAGGGAGAGGAACTGGTAGCCGAACAGCGCGTGCGGGGAGCGGGCCACGTCGCCCGCCACGTAGATGTCGTCGGTGACGATCCCGCGGAGGTCGAAGGCCCGGCAGCCGGCGTCGCAGGCGATCCCGCGCGGCCCCGCGCCGAGCCCCGAGCCCATCAGCCACTCGGTGTTGCGCTGGGCGCCGAGGGAGACGACCACCACGTCGCATTCCAGCGTGGTGCCGTCGGAGAGGTGCGCGGCGCGCACCCGTCCGGTGGAGTCGCCCTCCAGGGCGGTCACCGAGATCCCGGTGCGCAGGTCCACGCCGTTCTCCCGGTGGAGTTCGGCGGCCACGGCCCCGATCACCCCGCCCAGGGCGCCGACCAGGGGGCCGTTGCCGCGTTCGGCGACGGTGACCTCCAGTCCGCGTTCGCGGCACGCCGAGGCGATCTCGGAGCCGGTGAAGCCTGCGCCGATGACCAGGACCCGGCGCGGTCCGGCGGCCAGGGCGCGGGCCAGGCCCGCCCCGTCCTCGCGGGTGCGCAGGGTGAACACCCCGTCGAGCTCGCCCTCGGCCTCGTTGGGCCAGGGCCGGGCCCGGACCCCGGTGGCGATCAGGAGACGGTCGTACGGGACCTCCTCGCCGTCGGCGAGCTTGACCGTACGGGCCGCCATGTCGAGCCCGGTGGCCGCGACGCCGAGGCGCCATTCGGCTCCGATGTCGCGCCGACGGGGGAGCAGGGTCTGCTCGGCCTCGGCCTTGCCCAGCAGCACCCCTTTGGACAGCGGGGGCCGGTCGTACGGCTGGTGTGGCTCGTCGCCGATCATGGTCAGCGTGCCGGCGAAGCCCTTCTCCCGCATGACCTCGGCGGCGCGCAGGCCGGCCAGCGAGGCGCCGACGACCACGATGCGGCCGGAGCGCTTGAGGTGGTCCAGGGCGGTGTCAGCCATCGGAGGCCTCCCCTCCGGAGCGGGCGGGGGCGGTGGCGGCCAGGTCCAGTTCGTCCACGAGGATCGCCTGCACGGGGCAGGCGGCCACGGCCTGGGCCACGCGCTCGCGCTGGGCGTCCTCGGCCTGCGGATCGTAGAGCAGCCCTTCGTCCCCGTGCATCGCGAAGACGTCGGGGGCGAGGAAGGCGCACTGCGCGTATCCCTGGCACCGGTTGAGATCGACGACGAGCCTCAGCAAGGTGAGTCCTTTCGGTGCCCCCCTGGGCTTTCCGAACCAGCCTGCGCTCGCTGGTGCTAAGGAGCGCGTCAGGTGCCGCCATCGGAGTGGTGCGCGGGTCGCCCCTCAGGCGGCCGGGCGGGGGCGGCCCCGGCCCGACCGCAGGATGTACAGGCTCACGAGCAGGGCCCAGGCCGGGAAGACCAGCTCGGACCAGGGCAGGGAGGAACCCGCCACCAGCAGCACCAGGCCGGCGAGGTACCCGGTCAGGGTCAGCGGGCGCGGGAAGACCCCGAGACGGCGGCCGATCGTGGAGGTCGCGATCACGAACACGGCGGCCATCCGCATCCCGTAGGTGGTCAGCAGCGTGTAGGCGAAGTGGCGGCCGAACTCCTGGGGCTGATCGGCGTCCAGCACCGTTCCCGCCGCCGCGGAGGCGCCGAAGAGGCAGGCGACGAAGACCATCCCGCTGCCCAGGAAGACGCTGGCGACGAACCGGTCCTCGGCCTCGCCGGAGTGCTCCCGCAGTGCGCCCATGAACCACAGGAAGGCGATGCCCGCGAAGGGGACGAGCTCCAGCGCGGTGGTCACCGCGTCCCGCTGCCCCGAGGTGACCTCGATCTCGGCCGCGCCGCCCCCCTCGGGCAGGCCGATCCGGGCCAGCACGATCGCCGCCGCCATGAGGACGGCGAAGAGGATCCCCGCGAGCCCCGCCGCCCTGGGGGTGCTCAGGCTCTGTCCCGGGGGCGTCCCCGGTGCTCCTAGTCTCATGCGTCCAGCAAGCCCGCGGTGCGGCCGTGGTGCCAGCGGGGCCGCGCGCCCGGGTGACATGGCCCCCGGGCCGTTTCCCGAACGCCGCGTGTAAGAAATTATTGACATGAAGTATGGATCCTTTTACCTTCGTGATGTCAAAGTTCTTTTACACGGGAGCGGGTGCGGTCGTGGCCTTCGAAGAGAAGCGCGCATGGATCATGGGGGTGGTCGCGGCCGTCGCGTACGCGGTCTACCTGGCCCTCGTGCTGGGCCGGTCCGGCGGCGGGGTCCCCCTGACGGAGGTTCCGTACATCACGCCGCTGCTCTGGACGGTCGGCGGCGCCATCGCCGCCGCGATCCTGCTCAACATCGCCGTGGCGGTGGCCAAGCCCGGCGAGGCCGACGTCAAGGACCAGCGGGACAAGGAGATCGGCCTCCTCGGCGAGCACGCCGGACAGTCCTTCCTCGCCATCGGCGGTGTGGCCGCGCTGATCCTGTCGATGGCCGGGGCGGACCGCTTCTGGATCTCGAACGCCCTCTACCTGGGCTTCGTCCTCTCCGCGGTCCTCGGTTCGGCCGTCAAGCTCGCCGCCTACCGCCAGGGGTTCCAGCAGTGGTGAAGCCCACCGGCATCACGAACCGGATCAGGATCCTGCGCTTCGAGGGCGGGGAGATGACCCAGGCGGAGCTGGCGGAGCGCATCGGCGTGACCCGCCAGACCGTCATCGCCATCGAGAAGGGCCGCTACTCGCCCTCGCTGGAGACGGCGTTCAGGATCGCCCGCGTCTTCGCCGTGCCGCTCGAACAGGTATTCCAGTACGCAGGCAGTGCAGACGACGAAGGGACGGCGCCGTGAAGGCGATCATGCAGGACACGTACGGCTCCAGCGAGGTGCTGGAGCTCAGAGACGTCGAAACGCCGAGACCGGGCAACGGGGAGGTGCTCATAGCCGTCCGGGCCGCCGGCCTGGACGCGGGGGTCTGGCACCTCATGAGCGGCAAGCCCTACCTGCTGCGGCTCCTCGGCTACGGGCTGCGCGCACCCGCCGTCCCCGTACGCGGCCGGGAGGTCTCCGGACGGGTCGAGGCGGTCGGCGAGGGTGTGAGCGCCTTCGGAGTGGGCGACGAGGTGTTCGGGATCTGCGAGGGCTCCTTCGCGCAGTACGCGACCGCCCGGCAGGACAAGCTGGCGCCGGTGCCCGCAGGGCTGCCCCCGGAGCAGGCGGCCGCCCTCCCGATCTCCGGGCTCACCGCCCTCCAGGCGCTGCGCGACGCGGGGCGGGTGCAGCCGGGGCAGCGGGTCCTGGTCATCGGGGCCGCGGGCGGCGTCGGCACCTTCGCTGTCCAGCTGGCGAAGGCGTACGGGGCGCACGTGACCGGGGTGTGCAGCACCGCCAAGACGGAGCTGGTGCGCGGGCTCGGCGCGGACGAGGTGATCGACTACACCCGCGAGGAGTTCGCGGACGGCGTGCGCCGCTACGACCTCATCCTGGACACCGCGGGCAACCGCGCGCTGTCCCGCCTCCGGCGCGCCCTCACCCCGCGCGGCACGCTCGTGATCGTCGGCGGCGAGGGCGGCGGCCCCTGGCTGGGCGGCATGGGCCGGGTCCTGTGGGCCGCCCTGCTGAACCCCTTCGTGCGCCACGGCCTCAAGGGGTTCGTCTCCGCCGAACGTCAGGCGGACCTGGAGGTCCTGCGGCGGCACGTCGAGGACGGCACCCTGTCCCCGGCCGTCCACCGCACCTGCCGGCTCGCCGACGCCCCGGACGCCATCGACCGGCTCCACCGGGGCGAAGCGCGCGGCAAGACACTGATCACGCCTTAGACCGAAAGGCTCCGGGACCGGCGGCGACGGCCGGTCCCGGAGTACCCGTGAAGCGAGCTCAGTTGGTCTCGTAGTAGCCGAAGATGTCGACGATCAGGTCCGTGGGCTCCCAGCCCTGGTTCCAGAAGTCGACGATGCCGTGGGCTCCGGAACTCGCCTGCGCCAGGTTGGGGACGGTCGCGCCCTTGGTCCAGTTCAAGGTCGAGGACACGGGGCGCTGGGGCCACACGTTCGTGCCGTTCTCGTAGTCCTCCACCGAGTTCGGGTCCGGAGCCACCGAAAGGAAGCCGGGGCCGAGCGTGTTGGTGACCGTCGTGTTCAGCACGTAGCCGGCGACGCCGGGCACGCCGGGGGAGAGGGGGACGGAGTAGTAGCCCCGCGGGCTGGCCGGGCCGTCCGAGTACGCGGCGCGGGTGTCGAGGACCCGGCCCGGCTCGTCGAGCGTCATGAGGGAGCCGGCGCTGGCAGTGCTGTAGTTGCCGACCAGGTCGATGACGACGTCGGTGGGCTGCCAGGCTCCGTTGCGGATGGTCACCGAACCGTCGGCGGCGACCGGCACGATCACCGAGTTGGCGACCGTCTGCCCGCCCACGAAGTTCAGGTTCGAGGTGGTGGGCGCCGGCTGGTCGCTCGGGTAGGCCGTCAGGTGGCCCGCGTCCCGCGGATTGGTGACGGTCACGTTCAGCGCGACGGCCGTGTAGAGACCCCGCGGGAACTGGATCTTGAACGATCCCTGGCCCGCGACCTGGCCCCGCTTGCCGCCCCGGCCGATGCCCTCGCGGGTGTCGACGATGCGAACCGGCGCTTCGGGGGTGTAGCCGCTGCCCTGCGTGCGGCTGAAGTAGCCGGTGACGTCCGCGATCAGGTCGATCGAGTCCCAGCCGCCGTTGTACAGCTCCACGTAGCCGTCCTTGCCGACCGGCACGATCACCAGGTTCGGCACCGTCTGACCGGGCGCGAAGTTGAGGTTCGACGTGGCCGGCCGTTCGCGGCCCGAGGCGAAGGCGATCACGTGACCGCTGCTCCGGGCGTTGGTGACGGTGACGTTCAGGGCCACCGCGGTGACCCCGGCCGGGATCTTGCCGTTGCCGGCCACCTTCACCCGGGCGCTCGTGTACGCGGGCACCTTGGTCGCGAAGGAACCGCGGGTGTCCAGGAGCCGGGTGGGCCCGTACGGGGTGAAGTCCGATCCCGCGGCCAGCAGCGGCAGCTCGTTGACGACCTCGGCCTGGTTCACGGGGTCGGTCACCGTGATCTTGGCCAGGTGCTCACCGGCCTCCGCGTAGACGTGCTCGGTCGTGAGCACCTCGTCGCCGAAGGCCTCGGCCCGGTCGGAGGTCCCGTCGCCCCAGTCGATGACGACGTTGAGCGAGACGTCAGCGCTCCCGATCGTGGTGACCAGCTTGAACCCGTGCGCCGTCGTGGCCTCGGCCAGCAGGACGACGGACAGGTTCGGGTTCCCGGCGGCGGCCTGCTGCGCCGAGGCCTTCTTCCCGGCGGCGGGCAGCGTCCGCCGCACCGCGTTGCCGGCCGGGCTGGTGAACGTCTGGAGTCCCGCCTTGCCGGCCTTCTTCACGTCGAAACCGGGCGCGGTCGCCGCCTGGGCGCCCGGCGGCACCGGTTCGGCGGCGTGGGCCGCACCGGGTACGAATCCCATGCCGGCCGCGGCGATGGCGACGGCTGACACTACGAGTCGGCGATTGCGCACCGGTCCCCCTGTTGTTTTTCACACCCTCGGACTTGTCATGGGGTGTGACATGCGACCAGCCCTGAGGGTTGTACGCATTTCCGGAAAGATTCCGGGGTCAGGGGACGAAGCCGCTCAGGAGGCGGAAGGGAACCCGGCGGCCGGTGCGGAGCCAGAGGCGGACGGGGAAGGGGACCCGGACGCGGAAGGGGCCGACGAAGGGCCGGGAGCCGCCGGGGTCGCGCCGCCGGAGGGGGCCGTCGCGCCGGGCGTGGCCGTGGGGGATTCCGGGGCGCAGACGATCTCGTCGCGCGGGGTGTAGTGCGTACGGAACGTCTCGCGGCCGACCTCGTGGCCGCCCCGGACGAAGACGCGGTCCACGGAGACGTCGAACCCCTCCAGCGGGGTCTGCGGCTCACAGGTGGGTCCGGCGACGGTGCGCTTCACCGGCGGCGTGACGTGGGTGCGCGGGCCCTTGGTCGCGCGGATCTCGTCGTACTGCTTCGTTCCGAGCAGGGTGACGGTCACCGACTCGGCGGTGGACGAGGCCCGGACGGTCACCGGGTGCCCCGAGTCGTTCTGCCAGCGCAGGTCGAGGGTGCCCCAGGCGACGGTGGCCTCGCGGCCTTCCGGGTACCGCTCGATGTAGAACGAGTGCGCCCCGTGCTCCACCGGCTTCAGGCCCGCGAAGAACATGGCGTTGTACATGGTCGTCGCGACCGCGGAGACCCCGCCGCCCGGGGACTTCACGTAGCGGCCGTCGTTGATCATGATGCCGTCGACGAAGCCGTTCTCCACGGTCCGCTCGCCCACGGCCTGGTTGAAGCTCCAGATGTCGCCCTGCTCGACGACGGCCCCGTTGATCAGTTCCACGGCGCGCGCGATGTTGTGCGTGCGGTAGGGCGCGGCGGGATAGGCGACCGTGAAGGTGGAGAGGACCTGCTGCCCGACGGCTGCCGGGGCGGCTGCCGCGGGCTGGGCGGTCCGGTCCGGGGTCGGCGTGCCCGCGGCTGCCGCGGTACCGGCGGAGAAGCCGCCGAGGCCGAGCACGGCGGCCGTACCGGCCGATATCAGGGCGATCCGCGTGGTGGCCGTACGGCCGTGGGCGCGTCGCATGTCTCTCCCTGTCGCTTCGGAATCCGAACCACACAAGCTTGGTCCAAAACGGACCAAAAGGGTGAGAAATGTGCCGGGTCTCACGATAGTGCCCCCTGCGGGACCACCTGCGGGACCACCTGCGGGACCACCTGCGGGACCGCCTACGGGACCGAGCGGATCCGCCTGACCAGCAGCGATCCCGCCAGGGCCAGGGCTCCCGCCAGCGCGTACAGGGCCGTGTACCCGCCGAGGTGGGTGACGACCGGGGCGGCGATCACGGGGGCCAGAACCTGCGGCAGCGCATTGGCGATGTTGATGACGCCCAGGTCCCTGCCCCGGTCCTCCGCGGTCGGCAGCACGTCCGTGAGCAGGGCGAAGTCCACCGCCGTGTACACGCCGAAGCCGAGGCCCAGGACGAGCGAGGCGACGACCGCGCCGGTCCAGGTCTGCCAGACGGCGAGCAGCAGCGTGGCCGCGGCGATGACCAGCCCCGACCGGATGACGTAGGACTTCCGGCGGCCGCTGCGGTCGGACCGGACGCCGCTGATCACCACGGTGGAGAGCAGGGTGAGGGCGTTGAGCGCGGTGAGGATCAGGACGCCGGTGTCCGCGTCGCCCCGGTAGTGCACGGCGTCGGTCAGGTAGTAGAGCAGGTACATCGTGCTGATGGAGTACGAGAGGTTCATCAGGAACCGGGTCAGCCAGGCCCAGCCGAAGTCGGGATGGCGTCGCGGGTCGATCCAGAAGCCGGTCAGGAAGCCGCGCCACCGGAAGACCGGCCGGGCGGCGGGAGCGAGCACCGAGTCCCGGCGCATCAGGACGTACGGAACGGCCGCGAGCACCGAGAAGGCCGCGCAGGCCAGATAGCCGGCGGTGATCCCGCCCGCGACCGTCGCCAGCGCCGTGCCCACCAGGATCCCGATGACCTGGGAGACGCCGAGCCAGCCGCCGACCAGCCCGCGCTGCCGGGCCGGGACCTGGTCGGGGACGGCCGCGGTGAGTGCGGCGAAGGCGGCGTTGAGCGCGAGCTGCACCAGGCACCAGCCCGCGATCACCACCGCGATGCTCTGCGCGAGCCCGAGGACCACCAGGCCGGCCGCCCCGCCCGCCACCCCGGCGACCACCCAGGGGATCCGGCGGCCCGCGCGCGCCGTCGTACGGTCGGACAGGGCTCCGAAGACGGGATTGGCGACCATCGAGACGGCCGCCCCCAGCCCCGTCACCAGGGCGAGGGTGGAGGCCTTGTGGTCCGGGGCGAGCTGCTCGGCCTGGCGCGCCAGCAGCAGCTGGAGCGGGCCGAACCAGCCGACCCACACCCCGAGGTTGGCGAGGGACAGCGCGCTCACCCACCGGCCGCCGGGCGGTGTGGCGGTCTCCTCCGCCGCGGCGGCCTTCGGCCCGGCGGTCACCTGCCGCTCTTGATCAGGTCGCGGTACCAGGCGTACGACTCCTTGGGGGTTCGGGCGAGGGTCTCGTAGTCGACGTGGACCAGGCCGAACCGCTGCCGGTAGCCCTCCGCCCATTCGAAGTTGTCGAGGATCGACCAGATGAAGTAGCCGCGGACGTCGGCCCCCTCGGCCATCGCCTCGTGCAGGGCGCGCACGTGGCCCTCGTGGTACGCGATCCGGCGGGCGTCCTCGATCCGGCCCGTGCCCGGGTCCGGCCCGTCCCCGTACGAGCAGCCGTTCTCGGTGATGTACAGCGGCGGGAGCCGGTCCCCGTAGCGCTCGCGCAGGGTGGCGAGCAGTTCGCGCAGCCCGTCCGGGACCACCGGCCAGTCGAAGTCGGTCCGCTCGTACCCCTCGATCTCCCGGATGCCGAAGGGGAGTCCGGAAGGGATCTCGATCCCGCCGAAGGCGGAGGTGCCGGCCGGGGTGGGGGCGCCGACGAGCATCGGGTTGTAGTAGTTGACCCCGTACCAGTCCAGCGGCGCCGAGATCGTCTTGAGGTCCTCGGCCACCGGTCCGGGCAGCAGGGACTCCAGGCCGTCCGGGTAGGCGCCGGTCAGGATCGGGTCGGCGAAGAGACGGTTGGTGAGGGTGTCGTACAACGCGGCGGCGGCCCGGTCCTCCTCGCTGTCGCCGGCGGCCCAGACGGGGCTGTGCGAGGCGGCTATGCCGATGTGGCGGGCGCCCGCCGCGCGCAGGGCCTGTACGCCCAGACCGTGGGCCAGGAGCTGGTGGTGGGCGGCGGGCAGGGCGTCGAAGACGAGCTGCTTGCCCGGGGCGTGCTCGCCGAGGCCGTACCCCAGGAGGGTCACCTCGGCGGGCTCGTTGATGGTGATCCACATCGGCACGCGGTCGGCGAGCCGCTCCGCGACCACCGAGGCGTACGCCGCGAACCGCTCGGCGGTGTCGCGCTCCAGCCAGCCGCCCCGCTCCTCCAGGGCGAGCGGGGTGTCCCAGTGGAAGAGGGTGGGGACCGGATCGATCCCCGCGGCGCACAGCTCGTCGACGAGCCGGTCGTAGAAGTCCAGCCCCGCCCGGTTGACCGCCCCGTGCCCGTCGGGAAGGACCCGGGACCAGGAGACGGAGAACCGGTAGGCGTCCACGCCCAGTCCGCCCATCAGGGCCACGTCCTCGCGGTAGCGGCGGTAGTGGTCGGTGGCCACCTCCGCGTGCGAGCCGTCCTTGACGCGCCCCTCCTCCCGGGTGAAGGCGTCCCAGGAGGAGGGCCCCCGGCCGTCGGCGGTGGGGGAGCCCTCGATCTGGAACGCGGAGGCGGAGACACCCCAGCGGAAGTCCGCCGGGAACCGCAGAACGGGCGGTACGGGCGGCGCGGGAGGTACGGGCGGTACGGACGCTGACATGCGGACTCGCTTCGGTCTCGGGGACGTTCACGGCACTTTCGGGTCCCCGGACCCACCCTGTCAATGGAAAGTGAACAATTCTCAACTTTTACCGGGGCGGTGGGCGCACCGCGTCGAGCAGGGCGAGCTCCCGCGCGCCCGAAGTCTCCAGCTCCCCGGCGAGCTGCCGGGCCTCCCCGGCCCCGCCCGAGGCGCGTTCGCCCGCGCAGAGCAGGAGGGACTGCGTGAGATGGGCCCGCAGGGCGGCGGCGAAGACCCGGTCGAACTCCTCCCCCGACAGTGCTCCGGCCCTGCGCAGGGTGTCGGCGGAGACCATGCCCGGCATGTCGTGCCCCTCGTGCGGGCGGGTGTCGGGCGCCGCGGACAGCGCCAAGAGTCCACGCAGCCGCGCGAGTTCGGCCTCCTGCCGGTCCGCCGCCCGCTCCGCGAACCGCGCCAGCGCAGGATCCCCGCCCCGCCCCGGCGCCAGACCGGTCAGCAGCCGGGCCCGCTCGTCCATGGGGATCATCAGTTGGATCCAGGCTGTGTCGGTGGCGTTGAAGGCCGCCGCCCGCGGCGTCCCGGCCACCGGTTGCGCACTGCAACCGGTGGCCAGGAGCGCCGCGAGCAGGGCCCACACGGGCCGCCGGCTCAGAACGTACCGGCGGAATTGCACTTGGCGCTCTGCACGACGCAGTCCTTCACGCGCTGGCCGAGCGCGGTGTTGTCCCAGGCGTTGAAGAAGTCGCCGTGGATGGAGGAGGCCATGCCCGAAGACAGCGAGAGGCCGTCGGGGCTGCCGCTGGTGGGGTAGCCGATCACGAAGGAGACGGAGGGAATGGCGACGGGGTGGGCGCCGGAGCACTTGCCGCCCACGGTGTTGTAGGAGACGTGCGACTTGTGGTCGGGGCTGTCGAGGTGCTTGCCGTCCCAGCAGTCCGGGAAGACCAACTGGTACACCAGCTTGGCGGTCGGAGCGCACACCGGCCAGTTCCCGTCGGCGCTGCGGCCGATCTCACCGCCCTCGCCCGCGCACCAGAACTGGTTGGGCGAGCCGGCCGGAGTGGGCACCTGGGACTTGGAGTTGCCCGCGATCACCCGGAAGCCCTGGGGGAAGGGGACCGTCGCCGTGGGGTCGGGCAGCCGGGAGCCGTAGTAGACGATCATCCCTTCGGGTTCGACCGCCTTGCCGCGCTCGTACAGGGTCGGGATCCAGTAGCTGGAGAGGTCCTTGGCGGGCGAACAACTGGTCGCGGCGTGGGACAGCAGGGACTCGGTCGTCGTGAACGCGTCCGTGCTGCGGTTGCCGAAGAAGCTGTGCATGTGGGACGCGCCGGGCAGACCGGGGGCCACGATCGGGTCGTCGGGCTTGGAGTGGCTGTAGACGCAGGTGGCGTTGAACTCGGGAACGCGCACCGAGTTCGCGGGCACCGGAGCGGGGGTCATCGCCCGGAACTGGGCCAGCTGGGCACCCCACTTCGCCTGGTCGACGGGGATCCATCCCGGGGCGGAACCGGTGCCGAAGGAGAACCAGTTGATGTTGACGAAGTCCCCGGCGCCGCTGTTCCGCATCACCGCGAACACGGTCTGCGGGCCGGTGGGGTGGGCGGTCACGTCCGCGGTGCGCGTGGCCCAGCTCTGCCAGCCGCCGGTCACCGGGATCTCGATCCGGGCGAGCAGCGGTCCGTCGGCGGATCCGGTGTGCAGTTCCACGGCGCCGGTGCCGCCGACGGCGGAGGCCACGCGGGCCGAGACCGTGAGGGGGCCGGCGGCGCCGAGGTCCACGTTGTCGAAACGCAGCCAGTCGCCGTCGGCGAGGTACGCGGCGTTCTGTCCGCCGTCCGCGTCGGCGGTCGCTTCGAACACGGCGCCGTTCTGGGCGGCGTAGGCCTCGGCCTGGACCAGGACGGTGGCGGCTCCGGCGGGCGCGCCGGCGATCGTGGCGCTCAGGCCGGCGGCGAGCACCGTCGCCAGCCCGCACGCGAGCAGGGCCCGGCGTATTCGGGGCTTTCTCATGGGGATTCCTCACAGGGCTGAGGGGGTGGGGGAGGGGAGGGGCTGCCCGGGGGGCGGGCAGCCCCGGCGGGTCACTGGTAGACGCGCACGTAGTCGACGAGCATCCGGGCGGGGAAGGGAGTACCGGCGTCCGTTGGACCGGGCCAGTCACCGCCCACCGCGAGGTTGAGGATCATGTAGTGGGGGTGGTCGAAGACCCACGGCCCGCGGGTGCGCTCCACCTGGTCCTTGTCGAGGGTGAAGACGGTCCGCCCGTCCAGGCTGTAGACGATGCCCTTGCTGTTCCAGTCGGCGGCCCAGACGTGGTAGTCGTCTGAGAAGTCGGCGTTGCCCGGGAGCGCGTACGGCCCGCCGATCCCGCCGCCGCCGTTGTACGCGGGGGCGTGGACGGTGGAGTAGGAGGTCTTCACGTCCTTGCCGAGGATCTCCATGATGTCGATCTCGCCGTTGTACGGCCACGGCCGCCCGGTCAGGAAGTCGCCGCCCATCATCCAGAACGCCGGCCACAGCCCGTTGCCCTTGGGGACCTTGATCCGGGCCTCGACGCGCCCGTACGTGAACTGGAACGTGGCCCCGGTGTTCATCCGCGCGGAGGTGTACTGGCAGGTGGTGCTGCCGGTCAGCGGGTCGGGCGGGCAGCCCTTGCCGGGCGTGGCCTCCTTGCGGGCCTCCATGACGAGGTGGCCCGCGCCGTCCTTCGCGGCGTTCTGGTGGTCGGTGTAGTACTCCAGCTCCCCGTTCTGCCCGGTGCCCGGGTCCGCACGCCACTTGGCGGGATCGGGCTTGCCGGCCGCGGGGCCGTCGAACTCGTCGCTCCACACCAGCCGCGGCGGGTTCGCGGGGTCCGGCGGGAGCGGCGGGGGAGTCACCGGGGCGCCGCCGGTGCCGTACACCTGGAACTCCCACAGGGAGTATCCGTACGGGGTCGCGCGCTCGGTGCCGTACATCCGCACGTACCGCCCGGAGCCCGAGACGGTCAGGGTCTGCTTGAAGCCCGTGCCCGCCGTCGTGGAGTAGACCGGGGTCCACGTGTTTCCGTCCGGGGAGACCTGGATCTGGAAGGACTTGGCGTAGGCCGGGTCCCACTGGAGGACCACCTTGTGGATCTGCGCGGGCGCGCCGAGGTCCACGGAGATCCAGCCGGGATCCGTCCAGCCGGTGGCGGGGCTGGTCGCCCAGCGGGAGGCGGGGTCGCGGTCGAAGGCCCTCGCCGGGGTGCATTCCCAGCAGTTCCCGTCGGCCTGCGAGGAGGAGGCCGCGCCCGTCCTGCCGTACGAGAGGAGCGCGTCACCGCCGCCGTCGCCGGTGCCGGGGATGCCGTAGACCTGGAACTCCCAGAGGGAGTAGCCGTATCCGGTGGCGCGCTGGGTCCCGTACATCCGGACGTAGCGGCCGGTGCCGGACACGGTCAGGTTCTGGGTGCCGCCGGCGCCCGCGGTCGTCCCGTAGACCGTGGTCCAGTTCGCGGCGTCGTCCGAGACCTGGATCTGGAAGGCCTTGGCGTACGCGGCCTCCCAGATGAGGGAGACCCGGGTGACCGTGGCCGCGGACCCCAGGTCCACCTGGATCCACTGCGGGTCCGCGAAGGCGCTGGACCAGCGGGTGCCCGCGTTCCCGTCGACGGCGCTCGCGGGGCTGTAGCCGGGCTCGCTGCCGGAGACGGTGACGGACCTGCCCTGCGACAGCAGGGTTTCGGCGGCGCGGGCGGGGGAGGCGGGGAGGGTGCTGAAGGCGAGGAGGGTGAACGCGACGGCGAAGAGTAAGCCGAGGCGGCGCAGCGACGGGGGCACGGCGACTCCAGAGTGCGTGGGGGGAAGAAGGGGTGAGAGGAGTGGGAGGGGAGGAAGGCCGGGCAATCCCGTTGGGAACCACGGGACTTGGCCGTTCCGGAAGCCAGAGAGCGCTCCCTGAGGGGTGAGGATGGGGTGGCCCACCAGGGCTGTCAAGGCCTCCCGTCACCTGGTGGAAACGCGGGCGACACCGGTTCGTCCCGTCGTGGAGCGCTCTCCCAAGATCTGCGCCTCACTCGGCGGACCGTGGTGACCAGGCAGAAGCCGCCGCAGGCGGTGAAAGCGCTCTCGACGCGCCTCAACCGCTAAAAAATCAGGCCCTGTTGACAGTCGATCAGGCTCGGGTCCACCATCACCGGAGAACGCTCCCCGCGGGCCGTCCGGCCCGGACCCGGCGGCAGCACCGCCCAACGGAACGGGCCGCAATGAGAAGACCCACGCTGGAAGTGGTCGCCGCCCGCGCGGGCGTGTCCCGGTCGAGCGTCTCCCGCGTCGTCAACGGCGAGGCCACGGTCGCGCCCGAGATCCGCGAGGTCGTCATGCGGGCCGTCCGCGAACTGGGATACGTGCCCAACGCCGCCGCCCGCAACCTCGTGACCCGCCGGACCCACGCGGTGGCCGTGGTCGTCTCCGACCCTCCCCAGGGAGTGGTCTCCGACGACCCCCTCTTCTCCACCGTGGTCCGCGCCGTCAGCAGGGAGCTGGAGGCCGCCGGGAAACAGGTCGTGCTCATGCTCGCCGAATCCGACCGGAGCCGGGCCCGGGTCGAGGAGTACGTGGCCGGCGGACACGTCGACGGCGTCATGCTCGTCGCCCTGCACGGCACGGACCCGCTGCCCGCAGCCCTGGCCAGGACGGGCCTGCCGGTCGCCTCGTTCAACCGCACCTGCGCCCCGGACGTGCCGTACGTGGAACTGGACAACGCGGCCGGCGCCGCGCTCGCCGTACGCCACCTCCTGGAACGCGGCCGGCGCCGGATCGCCACCATCACCGGACCGCTGGACCTCTTCGAGGCCCGCGAGCGCCTCGACGGCTACCGCGCCGCCCTGCGCGGCACCGGGCGCCGCTCCATCGTGGCGCTCGGCGATTTCACCCGGGCCTCCGGAGCCGAGGCCATGCGGCAGCTGCTGGAGGACGACCCCGAGCTGGACGCGGTGTTCGCGGCCAACGACCTGATGGCCGTCGGCGCCCTGCGCACCCTGCGGCAGGTGGGCCTGCGGGTCCCCGAGGACGTGGCCGTCGTCGGCTTCGACGACATCGAGGCCGCCGCCTACACCGTCCCCGCCCTCACCTCCGTACGCAGCCCCATGGCCGATCAGGCCACGGCCACGGTGCGGCTGCTCCTGGGCCTGATCGAGGGCGGCTCCAGGGACCGGGTGGTCATGCCGAACGCCCTCGTGGTCCGCGAGTCGTCCTGAGGGAGCCGTGGCCCCGGGGAGCGCTCCCCGGGACCCACGGGACACCCCCCCTAGGGGGTCCCGCCGGCCGCGGTGCCCGTCACGTCCTGTACGTGCCGCAGGCCCGGCCCCGCCAGGACCTCGTGCAGTTGCTGGAAGACCTGCCGGGCGCCCACGGCGTTCCAGTCCGCGGGGAGCAGCTCGGCGGGCAGGCCCGGGTCGAGGTAGGGCAGCCGGCGCCACTCGGTCAGCATCGGCACGTAGTGGCGGAAGGCCTCGGCGGCGTCGATGCCGTCCTGGAGGGCGAGCTTCGCGGCGACCGGTGCGTACGCGCCGGTGAAGGTGGCGTACTGGGCCTGGATCGCGGGGAAGTCCCACCAGGAACTCACCGCCTCCGGCAGGTCGCTGAACGCGGCGTAGTCGGCGGCGGCGAACAGGTGGACGTACTCGCTCAGGCCGAGCCGGACGAGCATGTCGCGCGCGTCCTCCAGGAGCCGGCCCGGCGCCAGCCACACGCCGGGGGCGATGTTGCCGAAGCCGAGCCAGGTCAGCCTGGTGCGCAGCTGGTAGCGGTGGGAGCGCTCGGACTCCGGTACGGAGAAGACGGCCATGGCCCAGCCGTCGTCGAGGTCCGCCGGTTCGAGGCTGGCGAAGATGCGCCGGTCACCGGCGTCGAAGACGGGGTGGACGGCCGGGCTGAGCCGGTACCCGGTGGCTCCGCGGCGCTCCGGTTCGAGGACGCCCTTCTTCTTGAGCCGGGAGATGGCCGAGCGCACCGCCTGGCTCTCGACGCCGAGTTCCGACATGAGCGTGATCAGGTCGGCGACGGAGATCCAGCCGCCGCTCCCGCGCACGAAGGCCCCGTAGACCGTACTGATCAACGAGCTGGGCCTGAGGGGGCTGTCCGACATGATCACCTTCCCGTGGTGTGGGGTCGTGATCCTATCGAGGAGCAGCGGCCGCGCCGCCGCCGGTCACCCCGCGGCCGGCCTCCCGGGGTGCAGGGGGGCCTCCGCGTACGCCCCGGAGAGGAGGTGGCCCGCGCCGGGGGCGACCGCCGGCAGGTCGAGGGCGCGCAGCATCTGGTGGGCCGTGCAGACCGCCGCGGAGACCACCGGCTTGCCGAGCAGCTGCTCGGCCTCCTCGATGGCGCCGAGCGAGGGCATCTGCACGCAGGCCGACAGGACGACCGCGTCCGCGTCCGCGTAGTCCAGGGCGCGGGCCAGGCCGGGGAGCCTGGCCGGGTCGTGGGCCGCCACGTCGAGGTTGTTCGGGATCTCCAGGGCCTGGAAGTCGAGGACCTCGATGCCCTCGTGGGTGAGGTAGTCGACGACGGTCTGGGTGAGCGGGCGCATGTACGGGGCCAGCAGGGCCACCTTCCTGGCGCCCATGGTGTGCAGCCCGTGGACCAGGGCGCCCGCGCTGGTCACCACGGGGGCGGGGGCCCCGTTCTCCGCGGTGCGCGCGTGCAGGCGTTCCTCGGAGGCGCGGTGGTAGCCGAGGCCCATGCTCATGATGGCGACCAGGCAGGCGTAGCCGAGCACGTCGACCCGCGCGTCCGAGAGTTCCACGGCGCAGCGGTCGGAATCGGCGTCCATCGCCTTGAGCTGCTCCGGCGTCACGTGGGTCATGCGCATGCGGCTGGAGTGGAAGGTGAAGCGGTCGTCGGGCGCGATCCCCATGCGGGCGCGCAGGATCGCGGGGACCTCGGTCTCCATGGTGACGTTGGAACTCGGGACGATCTGGCCGATGCGGTAGGTGCGGGGCGGCACGGGTGCTCCTCGGGTCTGTGGCAGGGGTGCCGGGATGGGTGTCGGGTCCGGGTTCCGGCCGGATCAGCGGGCGTCGACGACCGGGTTGGCGAGGGTTCCGATGATCTCGACGGTGGCCTCGACGGTGTCACCGGGCACGAGGAACTCCGGCGGGACCATGCCGGCGCCGACGCCGGACGGGGAGCCGGTCGCGATGACGTCGCCGGGCTCCAGGGTCACGCCCGAGCTGATGTCGGCGATGAGCCGGGCGATGGGGAACAGCATGTGTCGGGTGTTGGACTTCTGCTTGGTGACCCCGTTCACCCGCAGTTCGAGGTCGAGGTCCATCGGGTCCGGGACCTCGTCCGCGGTGACCACGGCCGGGCCGAAGGGGGCGTAGGAGTCCTGGCCCTTGGAGAAGAACCACTGGCCGGAGCGGCGCTGGTCGCGGGCGCTGATGTCGTTGACGATGCTGTAGCCGAAGATGTGGCCGTACGCCTCCTCCTCGGTCACCCGGAAGGCGGTCGTACCGATCACCACGGCGAGCTCGCACTCCCAGTCGAGCTGCGTCGTGAGGTCGGCGTTGTGCAGGATCGGCGACCCGGGGCCGGTGACGGCGGTGGCGGGCTTGCTGAAGAGCACCGGACGCGGGGGCAGGTCCTTGTCCGTGTCCAGGCTCCGGCTGGACTCCTCCACGTGCTCCACGTAGTTCAGCCCCACCCCGATGATCTTGCCGGGGCGCAGCGGAGCGCGCAGGGTGACGTCCTCCAGCCGGTGGACGGCCCCGGCGGGCCGGTCCGCGGGGTCGCCCGCCAGCAGGCGTGCGGCCGCCTCGCGGGCGGGGGCGCCGGCCCGGACGAAGGAGAGCAGGTCGGCGGGCAGTTCGACGCCCGCGTGCAGGGCGAGGGCCGCGAGGTCGTACACCAGGCCGTCGGCCTGGGCTCCCAGGCGGTCGGCGGCTGCGGTCATCGGCGCGGTCGTGTAGGTCACCAGTCGCATCGGTGGCTCCTAAGGGAGAGGGGCGGGAGATCAGGGACGGGGAGGAAGGGCGGTGGTGCGGGGGTGGGGGGGGGGGGAGGGGAGGGTCGTGGTTTGGGTTCTCTTTGGTTGGGGTTGGGGGGGGGGCGGGGGGGCGTCCCCCCCCCCCCCCCGGCCGGTCGTGCGGTG
>NZ_JBHUBS010000010.1:63941-80741 GCF_042788835.1 Streptomyces sp. NPDC056883
GAAAGGTACCAGGGGAGCATGGAATGAGGGGGGAGAGACGAAAGAAGGGGGGGGGGAGGGGGGGGCGACGCAAAAAGGAAACTAGTGACGGGGCGGCCGTCCCGTGGCGACGCCGCGGCTCAGGAGGCGGGCTGGTGCCCGCCGTTGTCCGGGTACGCCTCTTCGCGGTGGAAGCCGAGGGACCGCATGACGGGGAAATCGTTGAAGGAGAACAGGCAGGCGTCCTCGGACTCGTCGAGGTTGCGGTGCTCGTGCCAGGCCCACGAGGGGACGCAGAAGATGTCGCCCTGCTTCCACTCGAAGCGCTGCCCGGCGATCACCGAGACGCCGCGCCCCTTGGCCGCCGTGTAGATCACCGATCCGGTGTGGCGGTGGGCCAGGGTGGCCTGGCCCGGGCGCAGCAGCTGCATGTGGGCGCTCATGGTGGGCATGACCGAGCCGCCGGTCACCGGGTTGGTGTACTCCGCGATGACCCCGTCGTACGGGGAGCCCCCGGTGGCCCTGGCCAGACCGCGCAGGGCCTCGTAGGTCTGCTCCCAGGGGTAGGCCAGCAGCGGGGAGTAGGGGCGGGTCCACTTCTCGGAGCCGTACGGGAGCAGGTTCGCGGCGTAGGTCAGGACCGAGGAGTTCACCACCTTCCCGGGCTGCTGGTACAGCTCGGGATGCACCTCGTAGAACCCGGCGTCCAGGGCGTTGACCAGCGGGATGTCGAGGCCGTCCTGCCAGATCACCGGGGCGTCGGCGGCATCGTTGCCGTGCTCGTGCCAGGTGCCGTTCGGGGTGATGGCGAAGTCGCGCGGACCCACCTTCAGCTTCTGGCCGTCCACGATCGTCCACGCCCCGGTGCCCTCGTGCACGAAGCGCAGCGCCGCGGCCTGGTGGCGGTGGGCGGTCATGGCCTCCCCGGGACCCATGATCTGCAGGCCGGTGTAGAGGAGTCCGGCGGCGGCGCTGACGTCCCTGCGGCCGGGGTTGACCAGCATCACGACGCGGCGGCCCGCGTCGTCGGCCCGGACGAGGCCGAGCGCCTTGTGCACCAGGGGCCGCAGCTCCTCGTAACGCCACAGCACGGGAACGGACTTGGGCTGCGGGTACCAGGGCTCGATGTCGTTGGCCACCGTCCACAGCGCACCCGCTTCGAGGGCTTCGAGCTCGCCGTAGTAGGCGGTGAGTTCGGGGGTGTCGGAGACCCGGGCGCGGCCGAGTGCGGTGTCGTCCTGGTCGGTGGTCATGCGTCCTCCTCGGGGGTGGCGGCGGCCGGCAGGGCCGTGTGCGGGGCGGTGAAGGTGACCGGCGTGCGGGGCCGGTTGTCCACTTCGAGGCGGAAGACGTCGAAGCGGTTGTAGTGCCCGGTGATGTCGTGCATCTGCTTGGGCTGGATGCACCGGTTCAGGTCGATCTCGGCGTAGACGATGCCCTCGACGTCGACGAGCGGCTCCGTGACCGGGCGGCCGTCGGGCCCGAAGATGCCCGACAGGGCGCTGCGCGGCCGGGCGAACAGGGCCCGGACCGCCTCGTCCTCACCGGCGACCGCGTCGATGATCTCCGGGGAGACGGTGGAGCAGGCGACGACGGAGAAGACCTTGCCCTCGAAACTGTGAGCCGCGGTCCGGACGGCTATGGCCTCGGCCATGTCGTAGTCGGTGGGTGCCACGGGCAGGGCGATGTAGCAGGCCGCGTGCACCAGTTCGCCCTGGGCCAGGAGCGTGAAGCGGGCCAGGGTGTTGGTGTTCTCCCCGCACGCGAGGGCGCCGACCGGGCCGACGGGGGTCTGGTGGACGCGCAGGGAACTCCCGTCGCCGCCGGTCCAGGTGAGCTTCTCCGCCCAGGTGGGCACCAGCTTGCGGTGCACACCGAGCAGTTCGCCGTCGGGGCCGATGGTCAGCAGCGTGTTGTAGAGCACGCCCAGGCTGTGCGGGGCGCGTTCGTTGACGCCGATGACCAGCACGACCCCGTACTGGCGGGCCGCCGCGCGCAGGGTGTCCACGTGCGGTCCGGGCACGTCGATGGACGCGCGCTGCAGGCGCTCGAACCAGGGCGAGCCCTGGACCGGGTTCATCGTCCAGTTCCAGTACGGGTAGCCCGGGACGAACGCCTCCGGGAAGACGACGAGTTCGGCGCCCTTCCCGGAGGCCTCCGCGATCAGGGCGACGGCCTTGTCGACGGTGGCGGCGGGATCGAGGTAGACGGGAGCGGCCTGGACGGCGGCCGCGGTGAAACGGGGCAGGCCGTTCGGGGGAGGGATGTCACGGATGTTCATGGGTTCTCGGCCGTTCCGTTCAGAGGGCCGGCGCGGCGACGCGCGGCAGCCATCGCTGGTGCACCGGTGCGGCGGGCTGCCGCAGCAGTTCGAGGCGCGGCGGCACCCGGTCGGTGCGCGCGGCCGGCGGCCGCGCGCTGCCGGCCCGCCAGGACCGCGCCCACGGCGCGGCCGGCCCGCGGTACCCCTGGGCCACGGCCGCGTGCAGGGTCCACAGGGGGTCATGGAGCTGGGCGCGGCCCACCGCGCACAGGTCGGCGCGGCCCGCCAGGATCACCGAGTTCACGTCGTCGTAGGTGGAGATCGCACCGACGGCGATGGTCGCCACCCCCGTGGTGTTGCGGATCAGGTCCGCGTACGGGGTCTGGTAACTGCGGCCGAAGGACGGCCGCTCGTGGGCGACGACCTCACCGGTCGACACGTCGATCGCGTCGGCCCCCGCCGCGGCCAGGGCGCGCGCGATGTGCACCGCGTCCGCCTCGTCGAGGCCCCCCTCGGCCCAGTCGGCGGCCGAGACGCGGACCAGGAGGGCCTTCCCCGCCGGCCACACCGCGCGTACCGCGCCCAGCACTTCGAGCGGGAAGCGCAGCCGGCCCGCCACCGGACCGCCGTACTCGTCGGTGCGCCGGTTGGTCAGCGGGGAGAGGAACCCGGACATCAAATGGCCGTGCCCGTACTGGAGTTCCAGCACGTCGAAGCCGGCCCGGTCGGCGCGCTCGGCCGCGCGCACGAAGTCCCGTACGACCAGGTCCATATCGGCGCGGGTCGCCTCGCGGGGGACCTGGCCGTTCTCGTCCCAGGGCAGCGGGGAGGCGGCCAGCAGCGGCCCGCCGGCGGCCCGCCGGCCCGCGTGGGTGAGCTGGATGCCGAGGCAGGTGTCGGACTGGCCGTGCGCGAAGGAGGTGATCCGCCGCCAGGCGGCCTCCTGCTCGTCGGTCCACAGACCGGGGCAGCCCGCATCGGTCCGGCCGTCGGCGCTGACCGCCGTCATCCCGGCGATGACCAGGGCCGCGCCACCGAGGGAGTGGGTGCCCAGGTGGACGAGGTCGAACTCGCCCGGGACTCCGTCGACGGCCGTGGACAGGGCCATCGGGGGGACGACGATCCGGTTGCGCAGGCGCAGGCCGCCGATCCGGAACGGCCGGAACATGGGCGGGACCGGCGCCGAGGCGTTGACGGCGGTGGTGAACTCCTCGTCGCGCACCCGCAGGTTGTCGTAGGTGACCCGGCGGCTGCGGGTCAGCAGGTTGAAGGCGAACTGGTGCGGGTCCTGGCCGGTGTACCGGTCGATGTTCTCGAACCACTCCAGGCTGGCCTGCGCCGCCCGCTGCGTGGACTCCACCACCGGCCTGCGCTCGTCCTCGTAGGCGGCCAGCGCGCTCTCCACGTCGGGGTGCTCGTGCAGGCAGGCGGCCAGCGCGAGGGCGTCCTCCATGGCGAGCTTGGTGCCGGAGCCGATGGAGAAGTGGGCCGTGTGCGCGGCGTCCCCGAGCAGCACGGTGTTGCCGTGCCGCCAGGTGCGGTTGCGCACGGTGGTGAAGCGCAGCCACTTGGAGTTGTTGGGGATGAGCCGGTGGCCGTCCAGGTGCCCGGCGAGGATCTCCTCGCAGCGGCGGATCCCCTCCTCGTCACTGGCGCCGGGCGCGAGGTCCGGGCCGGCGGACCCGGCGAAGCCGCCGCGCTGCCAGGTGTCCTCGTCCATCTCGACGATGAAGGTGGAACGGGTGTCGTCGTACGGGTACGCGTGCACCTGGAGCGTGCCGAAGTCCCGCTCCTCGACGATGAAGGTGAAGGCCTCGAAGACCTTGTCGGTGCCGAGCCACATGTAGCGGCCCGCGCGCTCGTCGAGATCGGCGCCGAAGGTGTCGGCGTAGGCGGCCCGGGTGGCCGAGCGCACACCGTCGCAGGCGACCACCAGGTCGTATTCGGCGGCCAGTTGCTCCGGCGGAGGAGCCAGAGTGCGGTAGCGGACGTCCACCTCCAGGGCGGCGCAGCGTTCCTGGAGGATCTGCAGCAGCCGGCGGCGGCCCAGCGCGGCGAAACCGTGCCCGCCGGAGGTGAGGGTCCGGCCGCGGTGGCGTACGTCGATGTCGCTCCAGCGGGCGAACTCCGCCGACATCGCGGCGTGGACGGCGGGATCGGCCTGGGCGATGCCGTCGAGGGTCTCGTCGGAGAAGACCACCCCGAAGCCGAAGGTGTCGTCGGGCGCGTTGCGCTCCCAGACGGTCACCTCCCAGTGCGGGGAGATCTGCTTGGCCAGGGCGGCGAAGTACAGGCCGCCCGGCCCGCCTCCGATGACTGCTATGCGCACGGGGCGCCTCCTCGGTTGTTCTCGATCAGTTCGGGGGCCTGCCGTCCGGCCTTCGTGAGGACCTCGCGGACCTCGGCCGGCCAGGGGGTGGTCCCGGTCGCACGGGCGGCGGAGTGGGCGATGACCATGCGGCCGGTGGCGGCCACCGTGCCGTCCGCGCCTGCCGCGCCGTCCGTGTCCACCGCGCCTGCCGGGCCCGGCTCGCCGCGCACGGTGAAGGCGTAGTGGAGGGAGCTCGCTCCGACCTTGGTGACCCGCAGCTCGGTCCGCACGGCCTCGCCGAACCAGAGCCGGGCCCGGTAGTCGGCCTCGAAGTGGACGCGGGGCGTGCTGCCGAAGAGGTGCGACAGGCCCAGACGGCGCAGCAGCACGGCCTCGGCCGCTTCGACCCAGCGGATCACGGTGGAGTGGTGGTAGTGGCCCGCCGCGTCGGTGTCGGTCCACTCGACCCGGCGCTCGACGACGACGCTGGGCAGGTGCGGCACCTGCGCCTCGGGGCACCCGGCGGCGCACCCGCCGTCATCCGTGGCCGTGGAGGCGGGGGCGGAGGTGGCGGCGGCTTCGGCCGGTCGATCTCCCCGGGCGCGCAGTTCGCCGCGCCGGAGCTTGCCGGTCTCCGTACGGGGGAGCTCGGTGACGAACTCCACCGCACGCGGGTACTTGAACGGCGCGATGGCCGCCTTGACGTGCTCCTGGAGCTCGCGGACGGTCTCCGGGGCGGCCGGGACGCCCGCGCGCAGGACCACGTACGCCTTGACGAGCATGCCGCGCCGCTCGTCGGGGACCCCGACGACACCGCAGTCCGCCACGAACGGGTGGTCGGTCAGCGCCTTCTCGACCTCGGGTCCCGCGATGTTGTACCCCGAGGAGACGATCATGTCGTCGCTGCGGGCCACGTACCAGAAGTAGCCCTCGGCATCGCGGACGTAGGTGTCGCCCGTGATGTTCCAGCCGCCGCGGACGTACGTGGACTGGCGCGGGTCGTCCAGGTAGCGGCAGCCGGTGGGTCCGGTGACGGCCAGGAGGCCGGGCTGCCCGTCGGGAACGGGCACCCCGTTCCCGTCCACCACCGCGGCCCGGTACCCCGGGACGGGCCGGCCCGTGGATCCGGGACGGATGTCCTCGTCGGCCGCGGAGATGAACACGTGCAGCATCTCGGTGGCGCCGATGCCGTCGATGATGCGCAGCCCGGTGGCGGCGTGGAACTCCTCCCACACGGCCGCGGGCAGGGGTTCGCCCGCCGAGACGCAGCGGCGCAGACCGGCCAGCCGGTCTGCCGCACCCGCGGCCAGGATGGCGCGGTAGGCGGTGGGCGCGGTGAACAGGACGGTCACCCCGTGCTCGGCGACGAGGTCGGCCAACTGCCCCGGCGTCGCGGTCTCGACGAGCAGGGTGGCGGCCCCGACGCGCAGGGGGAAGACCACCAGACCGCCCAGCCCGAAGGTGAACGCGAGCGGCGGGGTTCCGGTGAACACGTCGTCGGACTGCGGTCGCAGCACGTGCCGGGAGAAGGTGTCCGCGTTGGCGAGCACGTCCCGGTGGAAGTGCAGGGTCGCCTTGGGGCGCCCGGTGGTGCCGGAGGTGAAGGCGATCAGGGCCACGTCGTCCGCGGCGGTGTCCACGGTGGTGAAGACACCGTCCTTGGCCGAGCAGCGGACCGTGAGGTCGTCCTCGCCGGGGCCGCCGTACGCGATCACCCGCGGGGCGGTGTACTCGGCGGAGCCGTCGGCGCGGGCCGCGGCGGCCGCGGCCCCTTCGATTTCTCCGAGGTAGCGGGCGTCGCACAGGGCGACGGCCGGGCGGCTGATCTCGCACAGCGCGGCGAGCTCCGCGGCGCGCAGCAGCGGCACCGTGGTGACGGCGACTCCGCCGGCCTTGAGCACGCCGAACCAGGCGGCGACGAGCCAGGGGTTGTTCGGGCCGCGCAGCAGTACGCGGTTCCCGGGGAGCAGGCCCAGGTCCTCGGTGAGCACCTGGGCGACCTGGTTGGCACGGTGGAGCAGTTCGCCGTACGTCCAGCGCTCTTCGGTGGTCAGCAGACAGGGGCGGTCGGGCCCCCAGCGCTCGACGGCGTCGTCGAGGAGGCTGTGGGCGCAGTTGAGCCGGTCCGGATAGTCCAACTCCGGCAGGTCGAAGTGGAGTTCGGGCCAGAGGTCGAACGGCGGAAGCCGGTCGCGGCAGAAGGTATCGGCGTGCGCCGAAGGGGAGAGCTCCATGGGGCGGCACCTCAATCAGGGAGCAGCGGGGGAGATGGGGCAAGTATCTCGATAATTTGGCGGGCGTCAATTCCTCGCGATATTTCTGTGAGGTCGGTCGCTCCTCCGGCGCCTCCCCGGCGGCCCCCCTCGCCCCCTCCCGGACCCCTTTTAGGGCCCCCGGTCAGCGCCGGCGTTCGTGCCGACCGGCGGGTCAGGCGGCCGGCACGCGCACCCGTACGGACTTGCCGAACTCGTCGGCCCGGACGCTGAGTCGACCGCCGGCCTCGGTGGCCATCAGGTGCACGATCAGCAGGCCGCGCCCGCTCTCGGCGTCCTGGTCCACCTCGTCCCGCGGGTGCGGCAGCCGGGGCAGCGGGGAGGCGCCGTCGGCGACCTCGAGCTGGAGCCACCCCCCTCGCAGGGAGACCTCGACGCGCAGGCGGCCCGCGCCGGCGGCGTGCAGGACGACGTTCCCGACGAGCTCGCTCGCGGCCAGCAGGAGGACGTCCGCGATCTCGGCGGCTATGTCCCAGCCCTCGAGGATCGAGCGCACGCGGGAGCGGATCAGGGGGACCGTCGCCGCAGTGGGCTCCGCGGCCCAGCGGCCGAAGCCGCGGGCCCGCGGGGCGGTCGTGGAGCCCGGGGTGTCGGGGTCGGCCGGGGCGTCCGGATCGGCGACGGGCGGGCCGGCGGGCCGGATCGCGGGCCGGGCGGTGGGGGGCGTGGAGGTGAGCATGGCGTGCTCCCGGAGGGGAAGGCGACGACATTCGCGCGGTGGCTCGTGTAACTGCCGGGGAACTGAGGCTGCCCGTGCTCTTGTGGTCTGCGGAAACGCGTCGCTAGAGTCGTGATTACACGTGTAACACGCTAAGCCTCCTCCACGGCCCGCGCAAGCATTTCGGACATACGTTACGAAGCCTTGTCCGTCCTGCTCGCGCGGCCGCGGCCGGACCCACAGACCCGCACCTGGACCCGTCGGCCCCCCGGGCCGAGCAGATTGGAAGGGCCGCAATGACGCAATCGCCCCCCGCCGCGATCGATACGGCGGACATGACCTGGCCGCCGCCGCCGTTCCGGACCCCCGTGTCCGCCGTCGTGGACGCGGACGGGGTCCGCCGCTTCGAGGGGATCACCTACGCGACCTCGCCCGGCTACCGCCCCCGGCTGCTCGACGTCCGGGTGCCCGCCGGTGAGGGGCCCTTCCCGGCGGTGGTGTGGATCCACGGCGGCGGCTGGCTGGACGGCGACCGGCGCTATCCGCCGCCGACCGTGCCCGTCGAGCTGCTGCACGGCTCGGTGCTGGCGGCGGGGCTGGCCCTCGTCTCGATCGACTATCGGCACAGCCTCGAGGCCCCGTTCCCGGCCCAGCTGCACGACGTGAAGGCCGCGATCCGCTACGTCCGGCAGTTCGCCTCCGAACTGGGCGTCGACCCGGCCCGGATCGGGGTCTGGGGCGAGTCCGCAGGCGGCCACCTCGCGGCCCTCGCCGGCGTCGTCGGCCCGGCCACCCCGGACGTCGAGGCGCTGGAGGGCACGCACGGAGTGGGCGCCGGCGACACCGCCGTACGCGCCGTCGTCGACTGGTACGGGGTCTCCGACCTGGTCACCCTCTCCGAGCACCCCATGCCGGCGTTCCCGCCGCTGCCGGGCGGAGTAGAGTTCCCCGACCCGTACGAAGCCCTGCTCGGCGCGTCCGTCGCCGAACGCCCGGAGCTGGCGCGGGCCGCGAGCCCGGTCACGTACGCGGTCGAGGGATCCGACCCGCCGCCGTTCCTCCTGATCCACGGCACCCTCGACGGACTGGTTCCGTACAGCCAGAGCGAGGAACTCGCCGCGGCCCTCGCGAAGGCGGGTGGCGAGGTCGTCCTGACCCCCGTGGAAGGTGCCGACCACATCTTCCTCGGCTCGCCCGACATCGGCCGCATCGTCGCCGACAGCGTGGCCTTCCTCGCCCGCCACCTGGGGGCCTGAGGCCCCGTAGCAGGCGAAAGGACGGCACCTTGAAGATGCCGCCGCCGTCACCCGCCCGGTTCTTGGTGATGGTGTTCTCCTCCAGCGTGGTGGTGCCCAGCCCCGCGGGTCCCCCGGCGTGGTACAGACCGCCCCCCTGCGCGGTGCCGTCCTTCGCGGTGACCGTGTTCCGGAGAACCTTGTTGCGCTTGGCCGTAAGGGTGCCTCCGTCGGGGTTGTCGAGGCCGCCGCCCTGAGCCGTACCGTTCGGTGCGTCGACAGTGTTGCCTGTGATGTGGCTGTCGGTCAGGTCGAGGGTGCCGAAGGGGCCCACGCGGACGCCACCACCGCGGGCGGTTCCGCCCTCGGCGATGGCCCGGTTGCCGCTGATCTTCACTTTGCTCACGGTCATCAGGCCGTTGTTCGCGATGCCGCCGCCCTGGCCGACACCGTGCGGAGCATCCGATGTGTTGTCGCTGATGGCGCCGCCGGTCACGGTCAGCTTGCCGGGGGCCGGAATGCCGTTGGAGACGGCGGCACGCGCGAATCCGCCCGGGGCGAAGGCCCGGTTCTTGCTGACGACCGTGTCCTCGACCGTCGTCTCGGCGAAGCTGATGATCCCGGCCGCGAAGGCGGTGCTCTGGGTGTCCTTGGTGACGGTCGCGGTGTTCCCGGTCAGCCGGGAGCGGGTGACCGTCAGCGGACCGTCGTTCGCGATGCCGCCGCCGGCGGCGCCGCCACCGGTTTCGCTCCCGCTGTAGATGACGTGGTTTCCGGTGACTTCGGTCTCGCTCACGCTCCCGGTGCCGGGGCTGTCGATGCCGCCGCCCTGGGCGAACACCTCGGACCGGGCTGTGTTGCCGGTGAATTTGCTGTGGGTCACCTTCATCGTTCCGGTGTTGGAGATGCCGCCACCGCAGGCCAGGCCCGGGGGGTCGGGGAAGGCGGGGCAGTCCGTGGCGAAGCCGCCGCTGACCGTCGTGTGGGTGAGCGAGAGGTTTCCGGCAGGTCCGACGAAGAGGATCCGGAACTTGGGCACCTCGTGCCCGCGATCGTCCCGTTTGACGGTGGCCCCTTGCCCGTCGATGGTGATCTCACTGGTGATCACCGGCAGACCGTTGCCAGGGTTCACAGGGTCCGGCGCCGTCAGCTTGTACGTGCACTTGCGCGCCAACCGGAGCGTGTCCGGCCCCGGTGAGCTGTTGGCGGTGTTGATCGCCGCGACGAGATCCGGGACCGAGCAGCGAACCTGCACCATGGCGGCGTGAGCGGCCGGGACGGGGACCGCCACCAGCGCGCCCGCCACCAGGCCGAGGACGGCCGGGACATGCCGACGAGACATCGAAGACTCCTCCTGCTGCGGTGTAGGCCGGCAGAGGACCGCAACCAGCCGAGCCCAGCCGACCACGCGCACCCGCCGTCGGCTTCCCGGCTTGATCCATACAGGCGGGCGGACACCCCCGGACGGGGCACGAAGGCGTGCGAACGGGCCAAGGAGCGCGTCGGGAGGTGACAGGCCCTCAGGCGGCCGTGAGGTGACAGGACCTCAGGAGGTACACCGCATCAAGGGGTCAGGAGGTCTCGCGCTGGACCAGGATCGCCTCTATGTCGGGTACGGGCGCCGTGGTGCCCGATTCGACCAGCTCGTGCACGGCGTCGGCGACCATGGCCGGCGAGGCCAGATCCAGGCGGATGGAGGTCAGCGGGGGTTCCTGGAGCGAGGAGAGGACCAGGTCGTCGGAGCCCACGACCGCCACGTCCTGCGGTACGGCGATCCCCTCGGCCCGCAGCGCGTGGAGGAGCAGGGCGGCGTACTCGTCGTTGTACGCGAACACGGAGTCCAGCCCGAGGCTCCGCCAGCGCCGGGCCAGCGCGGTCGCGGACTCCCGGGTGTACGAGAGCTCCACCGGGGTCACGGTGGCCATGTGGCGGGCGGCGACGGATTCGGCGCCGGCGAGCCGCGGCCCGGCGAACAGGCCCAGGCCGCGTTCCTGGGGCATGACCACGCCGATACGGGTCCGGCCGCGCGCGATCAGGTGCTCGGCGGCGGTGGCGCCGATGAGGGCGTGGTCGAAGCCGATGGTGTGCACGCCCGGTACGGGGCGGGCCGCGAAGGCGATCAGCCCCCGCACCCCGGCGCGCCGCAGCAGCTCGGCGGCCTGCGCGGTGAGGCGGTCGCCGTCGAGGGCGATGACGGCCGCCGGACGCAGTTCGGCCCAGGCGCGGGCGGCGTCGAGGGGATCGGTGAAGCGCCCCGCGTGGAGGACCGCGGTGTAGCCGTGCCGGTCCAGTTCGCTGTGCAGGTCGTCGACCCAGTCGCTGACGAGGCGGCCGACCGCGGAGATCGACGAGGGCATCAGGACGAGGTTGCTGCGGCCGGCCCGCAGCGACCGGGCCGCGGCGTGCGGGACGTAGCCGAGCTGCCGGGCGGCGTCGAGGACGCGCGCGCGGGCGGCTTCGCCGACGCGGTGGCCCTGGGTGTCGTTGAGGACGAAGGAGACCGTGGCGCGGGACACCCCGGCGAGGCGGGCCACGTCGGCGCTGGTCGGGGACGCCGGGACGGGAGTGTCTTTGGCCATGACGTCGATCGACGCTCCTTTTGATCGGCTCGATGCCTTCCCTTCGAAGGTTACACGAGTTAGATCAAGGGAGCGCCGGGCCGCCCGAATGGGCGGGACGCTTCCGGGGGCCTGGCGGGACGGGTCTACTCGGGCCGGGCGAGCGCCCCCTCGTGCAGGCGCAGGGAGTCCCCGGCGAGATCGTCGAGCGCGGTGACCACCGAGTCGAAGCGCATCGTGGTGCGGGTGTCCTTCTCGTACGGGTTCCAGGTCGGCATGTCCGGATGGTTCGGGTCGCCGGTACGGGCGAAGGCGATCCAGGCCTCGTGCATGGTGTGCGCGAGTCCGTCCCGGACGGCGGGGTCGAGCCCGGCCGTCAGGGGTGAGTGGGCCCACTGGTCGAAGTTGGCGAAGGCGAAGGGCAGTTCGAGGCAGTGGGCGGCCCCGAGCCGGCCGTCGTAGGCGGCCGCGGGGAGGTCGAACTGGTAGGCCCACACGGGACGGCCCGCCGCGGCCCGCGCTTCGGCCAGCCGGAGGGCGGGTACGCGGAACAGCTCGTCGGTGATGAGGTCCATCAGGACGCCGGCCGGCCCGTTCCCCGGCCGGGCGCGCTCGTACGCCGCGTAGACGCCGGGGGCGGCTTCGGGGCCGAAGGTGTCCGCGATCCGGGCGGTCACCTGTTCCCTGTCGGCGGCGCCGTAGGCCTCGTTCAGCGCGAATCCGAAGTTGGCCTCTTCGCGGGTCCATCCGATCATCACGTCGATGTCCGCGGCGGCGCCGTGCAGCAGGGCCTGCGCCGGGTGGCGGGGCAGGGTGACGCCGTCGACCACGGGCAGGAACGGCGTGGGCCAGTACCCCCACCGCGTCGTCCGGGCGAAGAGCCCGCCCATGGCCCCGATCAGCTCGGGCCAGGGCACGGCGCGCAGCTCGGCCAGGGTCTTGACCCCGGCGAGCTCCAGGTACGCGGCGGTGCGCTCCCGGTAGGCGTCGGGCGCGGGGAGGTCCAGACCGAACGGCGGGCTCATCAGGATCACCCGGCGGATCAGCTCCCGGGCCTCGGGCAGTCCGGCGAGGGCGGCGGTGGACACGGCGCCGCCCGACTGGCCGGCGACGGTGATCGAGTCCGGGTCGCCGCCGAAGGCGGAGATGTTCTCCCGTACCCAGCGCAGCGCGGCGAGCTGGTCGGTCAGCCAGTGGTTGGCGCCGGTGCCGTCCGGCTCGTCCTCGGTGCCGGTGCCGGTGCCGGTGCCGGTGTAGAGGTAACCGAGCGGCCCGATGCGGTAGTTGATGCTGACGACGACAAGGTCGCCGTCGCGGGAGAAGGTCGCGCCGGAGTAGTTGGGCAGCGACCCGGAGCCGGAGACGAAGCCGCCGCCGTGGATCCAGAGCAGCACCGGCCGCCGGGCGTCGTCGACGGCGGGAGTCCAGATGTCGAGGGTCAGGCAGTCCTCGTCGAAGGGTGGCGAACCGTGCCCGCCGAGGACGGGGTCGCCGCCCTCCATGTACATCTGCGGGGCGCTGGGCCCGTCGGCGGTCGCGTCCCGGGTGCCGCTCCAGCCCGGATGCGGCCGCGCGGGCCGCCACCGCAGCTCGCCGACCGGGGGTGCGGCGTAGGGCACGGCCCGGAAGACGGCGAGCCCGTCCTCGAACGCGCCGCGGAGCGGGCCCGCGGGCGGATGTGCCACGGGGTGGTCGGGTCCTGGGGTGGGTGCCATGAGTCGATCCTTCCTGGGTCGCGCGCCGAACGCGCGCCGACCCGTCGAGGTTATGCCGCGAAATCTGCGACCGTCAATGTTGCGCGATAGCGGGACTGGTCGATGGGTGGCCCGTCGGCGGGGCCGGACCGCCTGGAGGACGCGGATGGCCCGGAGTGGCATGGTGCTTCGCTCGGAAAGGCAGCTCTCCGCGCATTGCCGTGCGGAACAATGCTCGGCATGACGACTTGAAGAGCACCGGCCGGGCGGCAGCATTGGCGGAAGGTCGGGACGCGGGACACGATCCTCGACGCTGGTCGACACGTGTGTGCCGCCTGCGGAACGCCCGTCTGCTCGTACCAGTACCGCTTCCATCCGCCCGAATCCTCGATGTTCGAGCGCTGCATCGGACTGGTCTGGTGCTCCGGCTGCAGGGTCTACTCCGGCAACATGGTTCACGTGCCGCGCAAGCGGGTCCTGGTCGACCTCTTGGCCTCGCTGCCTCCTGAGCAGCGAGATCGAATCCTTCGTTCGGAGACGCGGACGGTCGAGTTCCTGGACCGTCAGGTCCGAGGAGGCCGAGGAGGCCGAGGAGGCCGAGGAGGCCGAGGCTAGGGCTCGGACGGGCAGTGCTGTGCGCCCAGGCCCCCTCCGACGGGGCCCGCGCGGCCCGTCGGAGGGGCGCCCGGGCCGGACCGGGCTGGCCCTCGCGGAGGTCCGTCACATCCAGAGGGTGTCGGACGCCATGCGTTCCGCCTCCGTTTCCAGCAGGGGTGCGAACGCCCGCCACAGGAGCAGGCAGGCCCCCACGGCGGCCAGCGCGCCGGCGAAGGTGTCGCTCAGCCATTGGGCGTGCTGCCAGGTGCGGCTCCACATCATGGCGCCCGTGTAGCCCGCGCCGAACAGCCACCACCAGCGCCGGCCGCCGGGCGGGAACAGCACCACCGCGGCGGCGATCACCAAGGCCACCGCGCTGAAGACCTGACCGGACGGGTACGAGCCGTCGTTGACCAGGGTCCAGGTGTGCGGGGGCCGCGGGCGGTCGGCCAGCTGCTTGAGCGGGAGGACCAGGAGCACGTTGGCCAGGACGGTCGTGGTGAAGACGAAGAGCGCCGACCGCCAGCGCCCGTACATGCACAGGCAGCCCATCAGCAGCAGCGGTACGACCGTGCCCAGCGGCCCTCCCAGGCGGTCGAGCACCGTGGCGAACCCGCTGGCGGTGTCGGCGGGCGACCCCTGGAGCGAAGCGGCCCAGGCGTCGTCGAGGCCTTGGAAGAAGGGCCGTTCGTCCAGGCGGAGGAGCAGCCCCGTGAGCACGGACAGCAGGGTCAGGGCCACACCCCCGGCGAGGGCGTACCGGGGCGGAGGTGCGGGGACGGGCCGCCGGGGCGGCCGGGTGGGGATCGGAGGCGGGGTGAGGGCGCGATCGGGGAAACCGGGGAAGCCGGACACGGAGGAACCTTTCGCGGCCGCCTCCCCGGGGCGATGGGGGAGCGAGGGGAGGCGGCGAACGGGCGCGAAGCGCGGGGAGGGCGGAAGGAGGGGGCGGGGGCGGAAGCGCCGACGGGCGCGTGCGGAGGGGATGAGCGGAGCTGTGCGGCGGCTGCGCGCCGAGGGCGGCGTACGGAGCCGTTCCGATTCGCCCGAGCTCGCGGGGTTCCCGGCAGCCCGGCGGGCAGCCCGAACCGTCGGGGGTGGCCCGAGGTGGTCGAGTCGCCGCGGGGCGCGTCGCCCGCGGGCATGCCGGCGGGGCGGTCGGGCGCAGGGGCGGGTGGGTCCGCCGGGGTGCGGCGGTGCGGTGCGGAGTATTGCGGAAGCGTGACCGTCGCCACAAGGGCAAGAGGGTTCTCGGTCGGGCTGGACCCGCGAGGAGGCCGTATTTGGTTGGTTACACGTGATCGACCTGGACTTCGTCTAGGGGTCACGATCTGTACGGAGACCTGCGCCAACCCTTGGCGAGACCGGGGAACGAGTGCTACACAGTGTCCAAGCACCTGAAGTGACACGTGTAACAACGGCATTCCGGCATCGTGTCGCTGCATGGCGTCACACGGCACGGCGCCACACCGCACGGCGCCGGGCCACGCACCGCAGGGCACCCGCACCCCGCACCCCCGCCTCACACAGCACCGCATCCCCATCGCACCGCACCGCAGGCACCGCACGCACCGCACCGAGCAATCGCACCGCGTCAGCCGCCTCGCACCCGGCGCGGCATTCCCCCGGCGGCGCCCTCGTGCGCGACAGCACCCCGGCGTCGCCGCCCTCCCCGTGCACCGCACCGGCGGTCCCCCCACGCCACCTCCCCGCTCCGTCCCCGAGGAGTCGTCATGGCTACGAACGAGATCATCGACCCGCCCGTCCCGGCGGATCCCGAACCCTCCCGCGGACGCGGGCTCCTGCTCCTCCTCCTGGTCGCGAACTCCGCGATGATGGCCGTCTACATGGGTGTCGGCTCCGTCCTCCTGCCCACCCAGATCGCCGCGATCGCCGGCGACGACAAGGTGGCCGTGCTGGGCCTGATCGGCGGCATCAGCGCGATCTTCGCGACCGCCTTCAACCCGATCGCCGGCGCCCTCTCCGACCGCAGCGGCCGCCGCAACCCCTGGGTGCTGGGCGGTGCCATCGGCTCGCTGGTGGGCCTCGCCGTCGTCGGCAGCGTCAGTACCGCCCTGCTCGTCGGCATCGGCTGGTGCCTGGTCCAGGCGACCATGAACATCTACCAGGCCGCCGTCACCGCGATCGTGCCCGACCGGGTGCCCGCCGCCCGCCGCGGTACCGCGTCCGCGCTGGTGGGACTCGGTCTGCCCATCGGCGGCACGGTCGGCGTGCTGATCGCCTCCCAGACCTCGGAGCACCTGCGCACCGGCTACCTCGTCTTCGGCGGGGTCATCGCCGGCGCCGCGCTGCTGCTCACCACCTTCTGCCGGGACGTACCGAGATCCGAGCCCGACCCGGACGCGCCGGCCGCCCCCAAGGGGGCCCAGCTCAAGGCCTTCCTGTCGGCGCTCGCCAACCACGACTTCCGGTGGGCCTTCATCGGGCGCGCCCTGATGGTCCTCGGGTACTTCTCGGTGGTCGGATACCAGCTCTACATTCTCGGCGACCACATCACGCTCCCCGCAGGGCTGACCCCGCCCGCCGCGATGGCGATCCTCACCCCGGTGTCGATGGTCGCGATGGCCGTCTCCACGGTGGTCGGCGGATTGCTGTCCGACCGCTGGAACCGCCGCAAGGTGTTCGTCGGCGTCTCGGCGGCCCTCGCCGGACTGGTCATGGTGGTCCCCGTCGTCAGTCCGACGTGGACGGGCATGCTCGTCTTCAGCGCGCTCAACGGTCTGGCCTTCGGATGCTTCATGGCCGTCGACACCGCACTCGTCACCCTGGTGCTGCCCCGGGCCGAGGATGCCGCCCGTGACATGGGCGTACTGAACATCGCCAACGCGGGGCCCCAGATCATCGCCCCGTTCGTCGCCTCCGCCGTGGTCACCACCCTGGGCGGGTACACCCCGCTGTTCCTGGTGGGCGGCGCGCTCTCGCTGATCGGCGCCCTCGCGATCCTCCCCATCCGCAGCGTGCGCTGATCCGACCGGGTCCGGCAAGGGTCCCGCCCGGGTCCCGTCCGGGTCCCGCACCGGTCGCGTACGGATCCCTGCACCCCCGGGTCGCCTTCGACCTCCGGGCCGCCCCTCCCGGGCGGCGGCCCGGTCCGCACTCCGGCGGGGTCGCGCCGAGGGTCGCGGGCCCGCCGAGGCACACCCCCCCCCACCCCCAACCAGGTCCCAATTTTCCCTCCCTCTCCAAAAGAGGGTTCCATGCAAAGAAAAAG
>NZ_JBHUBS010000010.1:80751-308233 GCF_042788835.1 Streptomyces sp. NPDC056883
CGGTGGTGGTAGCGGGGGGGGGGGCGGGGGCTTTGGGTCGTTGTGTTCTTTTTTCGTTCTTTGTTTTCTTTTTGGGGGTGTTGCTTCCCCTTCGGGGGGGGGGGGGGGGGGGGGGCTCCCCCCCCCCCCCCCGTGCCACACCCCTCCCCACCCTCACCCAGTTCCCAGTTTCCCCTCCCTCTCCGAAGGAGCGTTCCGTGCAACGCAAGCGAGTTCTGCCGTTGGCCGCCCTGCTGCTCTGCGCACCGGCCCTCGCCGGTACGGTGCCCGCCGCCGCGGCCGAGCCGCAGGGCGGGCCGGCGCCCGCACCGGTGCCCGCGGGCCCGCTGCGGATCCTGCTCACCAACGACGACGGCTACAACGCGCCCGGCATCCGCCTGGCCTTCGCGCGGCTGACCGCCGCCGGGCACGACGTCACCATCGTGGCCCCGCTGACCAACCAGAGCGGCGCCGGTACGAAGACGTCCAACGCCCCGTCCATCACCGTCCGCCACCCCGAGCCGAAGGTGTGGGCGGTCGACGGATCCCCCGGTGACTCGGTGAACTTCGGGCTCTCCGAGGTGTTCGAAGGGCGGGCGCCCGACCTCGTCGTGTCGGGCACCAACTTCGGTCCGAACCTGGCCGCGATCACCAATCACTCCGGCACGGTCGGCGGCGCCATCGCCGGACTGGACGCCGGTGTGCCCGCCATCGCCCTGAGCACCGGCGGCCTCGTGGCCCCCGACCCGGTGACCACGGTCAACGCGATGGGTCCGACGGTCGACTTCGCGGTCAAGCTGATCGACCGGCTGCGCGCGCGGGCCCGCTCCGGCCCGCTGCTGCCCAAGGGGGTCGGCCTCAACGTCAACCACCCCGTCATCGGCGCCGACGGCAAGGGAACCCCGGCCGGGGTGGCCACCACCTTCCAGGACGCGCAGGCAGTCCTGAAGGCCGACTACACCGACGCCGGCGACGGCACCTGGAAGGTCGGCGTGACGGTGGACCTGAAGACGCCGGCCCGGGGCAGCGACGTGGAAGCCGTGGCCGCCGGGAAGATCGCCGTCAGCCCGATGAACGCCGACTGGAACACCGGACCGGTCGACTTCGCCGTCACCGCGGCCCTGCTCACCGGGCTCCGCCCGTAGGCCTCCGCGCCAACCGACCCTCCGGGGGCGGGGCGGGGCGTCCCGCGCCCCGCTCCGCCCCCGGACTGCCCCGAACCCAGGAGTACGGATGCCACGGCCTTCGCACCGGACCACCCGGCTTTCCACCTCAAGACCCTTACTCGGCACGGTGCTCGGCCTCGCCGCGCTGATCGCCGCCGCGCTCCCGGCGGCGGCATCTCCCGCCACCCCCGCCGGAGGAGTTCCGGACGGCGCGCCCCGCCCGGTGGTCTCCGTTGCCCAGGGCGCGCTGCGCGGCCGCGCCCACGACGGCGCGCAGGAGTTCCTCGGCGTGCCCTACGCCGCCGCCCCGGTCGGGGAGAACCGGCTGCGCGCCCCGCAGCCGCCCCGGCGCTGGAACGGAGTGCGCGAAGCCGTCCAACAGGCCCCGGCCTGCCTGCAGTTCTCGCCGTTCGGGCTGAGCGATCCCTCGGCCGTCAGCGAGGACTGCCTGTACCTGGACGTGTACCGGCCCGGCCGGGCCCGCGCCGGGTCCCGGCTGCCGGTGATCCTCTGGATGCACGGGGGCGCGTACAGCCAGGGCACCGGCACCCAGTTCGGCGGACGCACGATGGCGGAGCTGACCGGCTCCGTCGTGATCAGCATCAACTACCGCCTGGGCCAGCTGGGTTACCTGGGCCTGCCCGAACTGGGCCGGGAGAACGCGCTGCGCTCCGGATCCTTCGGGCTGATGGACCAGATCCAGACGCTGCGCTGGACGAGGGAGAACATCGCGGCCTTCGGCGGGGATCCGGGCAACGTCACCGTCTCCGGCCAGTCCGCGGGCAGCGGTTCGGTGTGCGGGCTGCTGGCCGCCCCGTCGGCGGCCGGCCTGTTCCACCGGGCCGTGCTGCAGAGCGGGCCGTGCACGCTGCTGCGTACCCCCGACCGTGTGCGGGCCGAGTCCGAGGCGCGGGCCTTCGCAGTGGGCGCGGGCTGCCCCGATCCGGCGGACGTCGTGGCGTGCCTGCGGGCCGCGTCCGGGTCGTCGCTGGTGAATGCGGCCCGTACGCGGGCCACTTCGGGTCCCGCCTCGGGCGACGGGCTGCTGCCGCGGGATCCGGCCGCCGCGATCTCGGCCGGGGCCTGGAACAAGGTCCCCGTCCTGATCGGGAGCACCCGTTCCGAGGCGCGCTTCTTCGTCGCGCTGACCCAGCCCGGCCTGACGGCCGAGGAGTACGCGCAACAGGTCCTCGCGGGCTACGGCGCGGCCGGGCCTGAGGTTCTCGCCCGCTACCCGGTGGCCGCGCACGGATCCCCGTACCTGGCGCTGTCGGCGGTCCTGACCGATTCGACGTTCGCCTGCGAAACCGCCTGGACGGCCCAGTCGTTCGCCCGGCAAGTTCCGACCTTCGCCTACGAGTTCGACGACCCCGACTCGCCGACCCTGGCGGGCGCGCAGGTCCCCGGCCTGGACGAGTCGAACGCGCACAGCGCCGAGCTCGCCTACCTGCACGACTTCACCATGGGCGAACGGCCCCTCGCCTCCGTCCAAGTCGCCCTGTCGACACGGATGAAGCGCTACTGGGGTGCCTTCGCCCGCCACGGTGTTCCCGCCGTCGCGGGGCAGACCCCCTGGCCGGCGACCGGACCGGGCGGCACCGTACTGACGCTGGCGCCCGCAGGGGACCGGCTCGACCGGGCGTTCGCGGCCGAGCACCAGTGCGGCTTCTGGCGCGACCAGCCCTCCCGGCCGCTCTGACGGGAGACGAGACCCGGTGGTCCGTACGGGGGTGATCCGCGCTCGCGTCAACGCGTGAGCGCAGAGGTCATCCCTTGGTGATCACCGATTGGGCGGCGGCCCGGGGGGTGCCGCCACGCCGCCGGATGCCCCGAGGGCCACGGTCCCCACGGGCATCCGGCGGTTCCTTGCGTCCACGACGCGGGTGCGTGGCGCGCTGCGGCGGTTGATCGCCGCGGGGAAGGGGTCGCGCAGGTGCCAGCATGCCCGTTCGGGCAACGGAACTCGGGCGAAGCCGTTGCGCAGGCACGGGAACAGGCACGGAAGGTGGGCAACGTGACCGCTCGAGCGGTGGACGCGGAGGATCGGTCGGCACCTGAGGGGGACCGGCCCGCGGAATCGCCTACACCTGGGCATCTCGCAGAGGCAGAGGCAGAGGCAGAGGCAAAGGCCGGCGCCGGGGCCGCGGAAGCGAAAGCGGAAGCCTCCGGCTCTGCAGAGGCGGCAGGGGCCGCGGACCCCGCCCCGGCCGCGGACTCGACGCCGGCCCCGGACCCGGACCCTGCCCCGCCCACCGATCCGGCCCTGGTCCCCGCTCCGGCCCCGATCCCCGCTCCCGCCGCGGCCCCGGTCCCTCATCCCACCCCCGCCCCCGAGCCCGCAGCAGCCGCCCCGGCGGACCGGCGGCGCACGGACCCGGAGCTGCTCCTCGCGGCCTCGGTCCTGCTCGCGGACGCCGCCCTCACGGCGAAACAGGCGGGCGCCGAGCTGTCGGGTGCGCTCAGCAGCCCGCGGCTGGCGCTGGAGGCGCTGCGCCGCCCCGGCTGGGCCCTCGGTACGGCGGTGTCCTGTGCCCGGGCGCTGGCAGGCCCGTCGGGGCTCGGCTTCGGGTCCCATGGCGGACTCGTAGGGGAACTGGCCCGGTACGCCGGGATCGTGACCTACCGCCGGCCGGCCGCCGTGGCCCTGGCCGTGGACGCCTTCGCCCTGCGGATCAGCGCGACCGCCTCCGACCACCCCAACCTGGACTCGCCGCTCGCCAGGCGGCTGACCGATGCCGTGGCGGCCGGCAACCGGCTGGAGGCGCTGCGCGCCATGTACGCGCTCGTCGAACTCCTCGGGCTCACCCGCGCCCTCACCACGGTGAGCCCCGTGATCATGGAACTGCTCGCGCTGCTGAGCCTGCTCGACGAGAACCCCGTCAACGACGGCTTCTCCTGGGTGACGCTCGCCGGCGGGGTGCCGACCACCGATCCGCTGTTCGGGCTGCCGAGCACCCTGCTGAAGTACCTCAACCCCGGTCCCGGCCGGGCCGAGCGGGCCGAGGCCGACTCCATCCTGGCCAAGGTGCTGGGCACTTCCGCCAACGACATCGTCAGCTACGTCACCGACATCGGCGCCCTCGGCAACCACGGACTGGTCCTGCTGCGCCGCGTCGAATGCACCGACGGCGCCGTCCGGTACGTCCTGCTGCTTCCCGGAACGAGCTTCGCCCTGCTGAGCAACAGCACCCCGCAGGACCTGGTGGGTGCGTTCGACGGACTGCTGCGCACCGATACGACCTACACCCGTGCCGCACGCAAGCTGCTGCTGCGCGCCGGGGTACCGGCCGGGTCGGAGATCATGCTCGTCGGGCACAGCCTGGGCGGGCTGACCGCGATGAACCTCGCGGCCGACGTGGAGGTGTCCTCCCGCTACCAGGTGACGCACGTGATCACGCTGGGCTCGCCCATCGACGGCAAACGGCCCGCCGACCACACCACCCGGGTCATCAGCCTGGTCAACAAGCACGACGTGATCCCGATGCTCGACGGACGCGGCCCCGCCTCGCCCAACGGCATCCCCGACAGCTGGGTCGAGTTGGCCTGGCTGGACGAGTCGTACGACTACCCCCTGTCGCACGCCCCTCAGGCCTACTCGGACACCCTGCGCGGCCCCATGGCGCATCACCGGGAGAAGGTCAACGCGCTGATCGGCGCCTACGACGGCCGCATCGTCGGCAACCAGCCCTACATGCTGCGCGACAAGTGACCCCCGGAGAGCCCGAGATGACCGCTGCCACCAAGACGACCCCGGCCCCCGTGCCCCCCGCCCCCGAGTCCGCCTGGGCCCTGGAGAACGCCGTGTTCAGTGCGGCCATGGTCGCCCGGCGGCTGCCGTGGACCGATGGCCCGGCCCGTGCGCTGGGCCTGGACGTGCTGACTCGTGAAGGGGTCGTGCGGACCCTGCTCGAACACCTGAGGCGCACCCGCTCCGGGCGCCCGGTCCGGCTGCGCACCCCCTTCGGGGAGTTCCTCGTACCGCTGACCCCCGGGGTGTCCGAGTCCCTCCTCGTCCGGGCGGACGAGGAGGGGGTGTTGGAACCCGCCAGGGGGCTCACCGCCGGCGGGCACCGGTACGAACCGTCCCCGCACACCGAGCTGCCCTGGGAGGTCGCCGCACCCGACGGCGACCTGTCCGGCCTCGTGGCCCGGGACGTGGACGAGGCGGTCGCGGGCCGGCGCGGGGACGGCACCCTGGAGTGGCAGGGCTGGCACGAGGTGATGGCACGGCTGGGCCGACGCCTGGTGGCGGGCGAGGCGGCGGCCGAGGACACCCTGCTGAGCGCGATGGTGACCCGGGCCGCGGCGGCGGAGAGCCGCAGTGCCCGTGCGGAGGCGGCGGCCGCCCTCCGGCGCAGGACGTCCCGCTACCTGGAGAGCCCGGACCCCGCTTCCCTGGCCGGCCGCCTGGTCGCGGCCGGGACCTGTCCGGACACCACGGTGGCCGCGCTCGCCCACGCGCTCGCCCTGGTCTCCGAGGCCGCCTCCGCCACGGTCCTCCAGGCCCTGGCCCTGCACACCGTGGAGCCGGCGGCCGCCCCGGAGGAGGCCGTGGCCCGGGCGCTGCGTCACTATCCTCCGGTGGCGGCCTCCGTCCACCGGGTCCGCGCGCCGTTCGTCTGGGAGGGCCTCGGGATCGGCACGGGGACGGAGATCCTGTGCGCTCCGGGCTGGCTCTCGCCGCCGAAGGAGGCCGCCGGCCCGGGCATCTGGCCGTCGGCGCTGTGCGGAGCGCCCGGCGCGTGCGCGGCGACCCGGCTCGCGGTGCTCGTCGCCGAGGAGCTCGTCCGCGCGATCACCGCGGTCGCCCGGCCCTTCGTGGTCCACCCGAAGCTGACCGCCGGCCGGCTGCCGGGCACGCTCGACCCGCGCTCCCTGCTCATGGCGCTCGCGGAACCGCCCGGCGGGCCGGGCGACGGGCGGGTGACCGTGGGCAGCCCGTCGGCCGTACCGGTACCGGTACGCGGCTGCGCCCCCGTGGCGTACGGGGCTCTCGCGGGGGCCAGTGCGGAGCGGCTGGCGGCGCACGCGGAAAGCCTGGCGGCCTGCGCCGGGGCGGACGGCTGGGACCGGGACGAGGCGGGGGAGAGGTTCCGCATGATGCTGCTGGACCACGCGGGACGGTGCGCGCAGGCGGCCGACGGCGTACGCCGGGCCGCGCACCGGCTGGCGGACTGAGACGTGAACCGGGCCGCATCGGGGGCGTATCCGGGGCGGCATCCGCGCGGGCGCCGGGCGGCCCCCGGCACGCCGGGGCTACCAGAAGGGCGTCACCCGCCTGGCGCGCTCCCGGTCCACCAGGGACTGCACCGCGTCCCGGGCCTCGGCGCACAGCCCGCGGGCCGCGGCCGACCGGGCGGCGAAGGACTCGGGCCTGGGCGGCGCGGGGATCGGCTCGCCCACCGTGACGAGCCACTTCGCCGGCAGCGGGAAGAGCGGGGTGAGCGGGAAGAAGGGGAGGTCGAACAGGCGGGCCAGGGCCGGGATCTCGCCGAGCCTGGGGCAGGCCTCCTCGGCGCCGATGACGGCCACCGGAACCACGGGCGCCCCGGCCTGGACGGCGGTCACCGCGAACCCGGGGCTGAAGGGGCGCAGCCGGTAGCGGTCACGGAAGGGCTTCTCCAGACCGGACGTCCCCTCGGGAAAGACCCCCACGAGTTCCCCGGCCGTCAGATGTTCCAGCCCGAGCGTCGGATCGAGAGGAATGGCGCCCCCTTTCCGGGCATACGAACGAATGACCGGAAACCGGAAGACGGGGGAAGCGGACGGCACGCGCAAAGGGCGGTCCAGATGGCGGGCGAGTGCTTTGACGAGGACGAAGGCGTCGAGCCCCCAGGCCCCCGAATGGTTGGCCACGATCAGGGCGGGTCCTTCGGCCGGAATGTTCTCCCACCCCGTGATGTCGAGCCGGAAATAGTCGTCCATCAGCCAGTCGAGCAGCCGGTCGCAGGCGCCCTCACCCGCCTCTTCGAGCCGCTCCCGAACGTAACGGAGTTCCGCGCTTCCCGCCTCGATCACATCGTTCATGCTTTCCGACACGCGTGTTCTCCTTCACCCCTCGGCCATCTGCGTCACCCTGGCGCAACGGGCCGCGCTACCGCAAACGAGAGATTCCATGACCACCTCCGCACCCGAATCCACGATCGATCTGATCGGCGCGATCCTCATTGAAATGTTCGAATTCCCGGCCGAGGAGGTGCAGGGCGGCACCCTGATGCGGGACATGCTCACCGACTCGCTCATGGTGGTGGAGATGGCGATCGTCCTTCACGAGAGGCTGGGCATCAAGGTGGACGAGGAGGAGCTGCGCGCCCTCACCCTCGCCGAGTTCGCCGACGTCCTCGACGCGCGCATCACTGCCCTCTGAGGGACGCCCCCGACGACCGGGCGGCGGACGGTCCCCTCGGTACCCTGGTCCGATGACCGCAGAACCGCCCCCGGGCGGAGTGGAGATCACCCAGGCCGAGGCGGAGGCCAGGTGGGCGCACGCCTGGACCCCCGCCGAGGTGGCGGCCCGGCTCGTGGGCGTCCGCGCCCCCTGGTACGTCGCCGGGGGCTGGGCCGTCGACCTGTTCACGGGCGGGCCGCCCCGGCCCCACGGCGATCTGGAGATCGCCGTCCCGGCGGGGAGCTTCCCCGAGATCCGGGCCAGGTTCCCGGAGTTCGGCTTCGACGTGGTGGCGTACGACCGCCTCTGGGAGTTCACGCCTGAGGCTTCGGCACTCGGCCACCAGACCTGGCTGCGCGATCCGGCGAGCGGGAACTTCCTGGTGGACGTGTTCCGCGAGCCGCACGACGGAGAGACCTGGATCTACCGGCGCGACCCGTCCGTCCGGCTGCCGTACACCGCCGTGGTGTGCCGGACGCCGGACGGGATCCCCTACCTCGCGCCCGAGCTGGCGCTGCTGTTCAAGGCCAAAGCGGTCCGCCCCAAGGACCAGCAGGACTTCGCCCGCGCGCTGCCCCTGCTGGACGAAGCCCGGCGCACGACCCTGGCCGAGCTCGTCGAGCGGGAGCATCCGGGGCACGCCTGGCTGGCGGACCTCCGGCCGGGCGGCGCCCGACCGGCCGGAGGCGTTCCCGACGGCTCCGACGCGTCCGCCGGCTCCGAAGGGTTCGCCGTGTCCGACGGGAACGTCCGTCCCTAGCGTGCGCCCGCCGCAGCGTGGGCCGGTGCGGTGGAGGGCGCGGCCACCGTCGCCGCCGACGTGGCGTGCACGGTGTCGAGCTGGGCCTCCATGTCGTCGAGCGCGCTGCGCACCGCCGCGATCCGCAGCAGGAGCTCGTCCGCCGCGTCGGGCGGCGACTGCTTCGCCAGGAGCGCGGCCCGCTTCTCCTCCTTCTCGGCCTCGTCCTCCATCTCCCGCGCCTCCTCGAGGGCGTTGAGGACCACGCCGATCAGGACGTTGACCAGGACGAAGGAGGCGAAGAGCACGTAGGAGGCGTAGAAGAGGATGCTCAGCGGGGAGATGGCCAGCCCGGCGTGGACGGCGTCCCCGAGCCCTTCGAGCGTCATCAGGAGGAACAGGGTCAGCCCGGCCCGGCCGATGGACCCGTAGTGCTGCGGGTCGTGCTCGGCGAAGCAGATCCAGCCGATCATCGCGTACACGTAGACGATCAGCGCGCCCACGAACAGGAAGCTGACCGTGCCGGGCAGGCTGCGGCCCACCGCGACCAGCAGGACCCGCAGCTGGGGCATGAACCGGGCGGTCCGCAGGACCCGCGCCAGCCGGAGCAGCCGCAGGAGCGTGGTGTTCTCCCGGAGGAACGGGATGAAGGCCGAGGAGACGACCAGCAAGTCGAAGACGTTCCAGGGGTCTTGGAAGAAAGCTTTCGGCCGGTCGGCGTGCGCGCCGAGGCGGATCAGCATCTCCAAGGTGAAGGCGATCACGCAGAAGCGCTCGGTCGCCGAAAGGAGGCCGTTGTACTCGGCGGACAGGCCGCTGTACGTCTCGGCCCCCAGGAGTGCGGCGTTGAAGAGGATCACCGCGAAAACGGTGAGCGAGAACGCGGGCGCCTCGCACACGTCACGGCAAGGTGCGGCAAGCCTTCCACGCCAGGTGTCCACCGCGGTCGGGTCGGTCATCGTGCTCCCTCGTACGGGCCACCGGCCGCCCCCGGACCGCACGCGCCGGCTGCGCCGCGACGGAAGACGAGGCAGCCGAGGCGATGTTCATGTTCCGGGTCGTGTAACGCCGTACGGGCGAATTCGAGACGCCCTGGAGCGCTACATCGCCCGATCGGGGCCCCGCCCCGCCCCGCGGGGGCCGGGGCGGCGTGTGCAGGATGGGCGCATGAAGACGAGTGACGGTGGGACCGGACAGGCATGGGCCGCGTTGGGCGGCCCCGAGGAGCTGGCGGAGCGGGTCGGCTACCGGGGGCCCGGCGGGCTGGGGGACGGGCCGCTGCCCGTACGGGAACTCGCGCGGGCCACGGTGGGCGTGTGCGCGCTGGCCGCCGCCGAGCTGGCCGCCGTACGGGCCGGGGGGAACGCGGACGACGTGGCCCCGCTGCAGGTCGACGAAGGGGCCGTGGCCACGGCGTTCGTCAGCGAGCGGCACCTGCTCGTGGACGGCCGGGCGCCCGTCACCTTCGCGCCGCTGTCCGGCTTCTGGCGGGCCGCCGACGGATGGGTGCGGACGCACGCCAACTATCCGCACCACGAGACCGCACTGGTGCGCGTCCTGGGTGCCGGGACCCGGGAGGGCGTGGCCGCGGCGATCGCCCGGCGCCGGGCCGTGGACGTCCAGGAGGAGGTCTACGCGGCGGGCGGGCTGGCGGTGGCCGTGCTGACCGACGGGTACGGCGCACCGCAACCCCTCGTGGAACGCACGGAGTCGGGCGTGCCCGGGCGGCCCCTCGGGGCCATCGCCGCGGGCGCCGGACTGCCGCTGGCCGGGGTCCGTGTGCTCGACCTGACCCGGGTCATCGCGGGGCCGGTGGCCACCAGGACGCTCGGACTGCTCGGCGCGGACGTCCTGCGGATCGACTCCCCGGGGCTCCGGGAGTCGGACGACGCGTACGCGGACACCGGATTCGGGAAGCGCTCCGCCCTCCTCGACCTGGGGGAGGCGGGGGACCGGGCGGTGTTCGACGGGCTGCTCGCCGGAGCGGACGTGGTGGTCACGGGATACCGGCCGGGAGCACTGGAGCGGTACGGGCTGGGCGCGGCGGAACTGCTGGCGCGGCGGCCGGGGCTGGTGGTGGCCGAGCTGTGCGCGTGGGGCCCGCGGGGCCCCTGGGCGGGGCGCAGGGGTTTCGACTCGCTCGTCCAGGCGGGGTACGGGATCTCCGCGGCCTGCGGGGACGAGCGCGCCCCCGGGGTGCTGCCGGCGCAGGCACTGGACCACGGGACGGGGTACCTGGCGGCCGCCGGGGTGCTACGGGCCCTCGCGGAGGGCGGCGGGCAGGCCCTGCGGTTCTCCCTGGCGGGGACGGCGTCGTGGCTGATCCGCGAGGTCCCGCGGGCCGGCGCCGCCGAACCGGGGTACGCCCCGGAACCGTGGCTGCGCGAGACCGCATCGGGATACGGGCCGCTGCGGTACGCGGCTTCGCCGCTCGGGGGCCGGGCGTGGGACCGGGGCCCTTCCCGGTGGGGGACGGACCGGCCCGCCTGGCTCTGACCCGGGGCGGGGGACGGGGCGCGCACCGAGACGGGGCCCCGGCCGGGGTGTCGGCCGGGGCCCCGCGGGGAGGACTAGAAGTAGACGTTCCAGGTGACGTTGACCGAGGAGGACTTGCCCGCGGCGTCGGTCACGGTGAGGGTGCTGCCGCCGAAGCCCCAGGTGGTGGGGGAGCCGGTGATGACGCCCGTGGTGGCGTTGATGCTCAGGCCGGCGGGAAGTCCGGTGGCCTTGAAGGCGTAGGGCGCGGTGCCGCCGGTGGCCTTGAGGGCGAGGCTGACGGGCTTGCCGATGTAGACGGTCTGGTTGCCCGGGTTCGTCAGGACGGGGCTGGTGCCGGTGACGGTGCTGACGGTCCAGGAGAACGTGGCGGACGCGGTCTTGCCGGCGTTGTCGGTGGCGGTGACGGTCACGTTGGAGGTTCCGGCGGTGGTGGCGGTACCGGTGATGGTGCCGGTCGTGGAGCCGATGCTCAGGCCGGCGGGCAGGCCCGTTGCGGACCAGGCGTAGGGCGCGGTGCCGCCCGCGGCCTTGACGGTCAGGCTGGCCGCGGCGCCGACGGCGGAGCTCTGGCTGCCGGGGTTGGTCACGGACAGGGCCGTGCCCGCGGTCGTGATCGTCCACGAGAAGGAGGTGGAGCCGGTCTTGCCGGCGTTGTCGGTGGCGGTGACGGTCACGTTGGAGGTTCCGGCCGTGGTGGGGGTGCCCGTGATGGTGCCGGTGGAGGAGTCGATGGCCAGCCCGGCGGGCAGGCCCGTCGCGGACCAGGCGTAGGGGGCCGTGCCGCCCTCGGCGCTGTTGCGCAGCTCGGGTATCCGGGCGCCGATGACGCCGTTCTGCGCCGAGACCGCGGCGACGGTGACGTTGCCGGGCTGCGGGGTGGAGGTGACCAGGGCGACCTTGAAGTAGGTCAGGGCCTCGATCACGGGCTGGAAGATCGTGTACTTGTCACCACCGCTCGTGGAGCAGATGGCCGAGCCGCCGCCGGAGTGCAGGCCCACGGCCTTGCCGCCGGTCGCCGTGACGTACGCACCGCCCGAGTCGCCGCCCGCCGAACAGGCGCTGGAGAAGGACAGGCCGCCGATCTTGACGTTGCCGTAGTCCACCTCCTGGTTGACCTTCGTCACTTCGCCGCACCGCAGCTGGGTGGTCTGACCTGAACGGCAGATCGCGGTGCCCACGACGGCTTCGGCCGAGCCGGTGAGGGTGAAGTCGGGCTGGGTCCCGTACCCCGCGACCTTGGGCGCGAGGTTCCATCCGGTCTGGTCGACGTCGACGAGACCGAAGTCGCCCACCGGCCCGTTCACGCTGTTGCTGCCGCCCTTGTTGGACGTGCCCAGACGGGTGCCGTCCTTGCCGTAGGCCGCCTGGTTGGCGTCGTTGGTGCAGTGGCCGGCCGTCACGAACGCCTTGCTGCCGTCGCTGGTCCGGGTGGTGGAGAAGCCGATGGAGCACGGGCTCTCGGAGCCCGGCACCCACTTCTCGCCGCCGACCACGTCACCGCCCTGCTGCCGCGGGCTGCCGGTGGTCTCGGTGACGTGGACGATGCCGCCCAGGGCCCCGAGGCGGGCCACGAAGGCGTCGGTGGACGCGTTGCGCGCCGTCCGGTCGACCGTGACGTCGATCCGGTTGTTCCGGACGTCGGGACCCCACGACACCACACCCGCGATCCCGGACCCGATGTCGCGCGTCACGATGCGGGCGGTGGCGGCCAGTTCGGCCGGGCCGTACCGGGCCTGCCGGGCGACGGCGCCCGCGTCCCGTACCACCGCGGCGTCCGCGGCGTTGGTGACGGCGGCGTTCAGACGTCCCGTGGAGGAGTCGAACCACAGGCCCGCCACCCGGTCGCCGACCCGGCCCCGGATGAGGGTGGCCGCCTTGCCGGCCGCCGCTTCGTCGGTGATCCGGTCGCGGGCCTGTCCGGGGGTGAGGTGGAGATCGCGCTGCATGGCCTCGAAGACCTGCGGGGACACGGACGGTCCGGGCCGCGCGGCCGCAGTGGCCTGGGCGGGCAGGGCGCCGAGACCTCCGAGAGCGACGACGGCTGTGACCGAGGCCGCGGCAACTGAGGCCCACGTGGACCTGCTTGACAGATTTCGCACGGAAATCCCTTCATGGGGGGCGAACCGGAGGGGTAGGCCGGGACGGATGCGCGTCCCGTGGGGGAAGGACCCTTCACGTCCCCGGAGTGCGGAGGTCGGGGAGCCGCGCCTTCGCTCTCCGGGATGGCCAACAGAGTGATCCCGGGCCGGTGCCGCGAGCATCGGAGGAATCCCTTGCTGCCGAGCCGGCCGACCGCCGGCCACGGGCCGGTCCGCCGAGCCCGGCCTCCGGACCAACCCGCCTCGCCCCGGCCCGCGTTGGCCCTCCGAGTCGACCGGCCGGGGGGTGGGCGCGCGCGGCGGCCCGCGCCGACGCGCGTACGGCGCCTGGGACCCGGCGACCTGGACCCGACGCGCCGGGCCCGAGGCGCGGTGCGGCGGGCCGTCCGGACCGCGCCCCGCTCCTCCCGTGGAGGGTGCGGTGCTCCGGGTCTGCCACCCCGCACCCGGAGCACGGACGGCCCGCCGTGGCACCACCATCGCCGGGAGCCGCACCCCTTGGCATCAGGGGAAACCCTTGATCCCCCGGCCCGGCTGCACTCGGCGTTGTCACGGGAACCGACGCCGCCTACGGTGCCTCCTCGTGACGCCGGACACTTACTTGGCCAACCCCGCCAACCCAGCCACCCACGCCATCCCCGTGCCGGTCACCAGGGGAAGGCACGGGGACGCGGGCGCGGCCGCCCGCGCGGCCGCAGTGCTGGAGCGCGAGGGGCGGGTGGCGCTCGCCGGCCCCTGGGGCGCGGGCAAGACCACCGCCCTGGAGGAGGTGCTGCGCACCCTGTCCTCCGGCCCCGGCTCCGGCCCCGGTCGTACGGTGCTGCGCGTCACGACCGTCGAAGAGGACCGCGATCACGTCTTCGGCGCGCTCGCCCAGATGCTCTCCCACTGCGGTGCGGCCCAGCTCGCGGTGCTCTCCGGCCGGCAGAACGAGGTGGTCGACCGGATCCTGCACCGGGGAGCCGACGAACCGCTCGCCGCCTCCGAGCAGTTGCCCGCCCGCCTCGCGGTGACCGCGCTGCTCGCGTCGGGCCGCTGGATGCTGGCCGTGGACGGGGCCCAATGGCTCGATCCGGCCAGCGCCGACGTCCTCGGCTACGCCCTGCGCACCCTCGCCGCACCCGGGCTCACCGCGCTCGTCACCGAACGCGTCCACGGGCGCGCGCAGGCCGCCGCCCGGCTGCTCGGCGGGCATCCCGTCCAGGTCGACGTGGACCCGCTCGACGCGGAGGGGACGGCCGCCCTGCTCGACGCGCACGGCCTGCCCACCCGCTGGGCGGGCCCCCTGCAGAGCCACTGCGGCGGCCACCCCCTGCTGACCTCCGTGTCCTGTACGGCACTTGCGCGGATGCCCGCGTCCCAGCGGCACCGGCCCGCCATGGCCGAGCAGACGGTCGACGCGGCCGGAGCCTGGCTGCACGCCACGCTCGGCGAACCCGCCCGGCACACCCTGATGCTCGCCGCCCTGACGAGCCGGCCCTCGCTGCCGCTCCTCCTGCGGGCGGGCCGCTCCGACGCCGAGGAACACCTGGCCCGGGCCCAGGCCGCCGGGATACTGAGCGTGGACGGGGCGAGCGCCGTCCACTTCACCGCGGCGGCCCTGGCCCGGGCCGCCGCCCGGTCCGGGGCCAGGCCCCTGCGCGCCGCCGCCCACCTGACGCTCGCACGGGCCGTCGGGGACCCCGTCCACGAGGTGCGCCACCGGGCCCTGGCCGCGGACCTGCCCGACCAGGGACTGGCCGAGGACACCGAGACCGCCGCGGCCACCGCCCGCGAGGCGGGCGAACGGTCCCTGGCCGCCGAACTGTTCCTGCTGGCCGCCGAGATCACACCGCCGGCCCGCTCCGCCCTGCGCATCCGCAGGCTCTCGTACGCGGCCCAGGAGGCCGCCTGCGCCGGCTCCGTCGACATCGCCCGGCAGGCCGCGGACGCGCTGACCGCCGGCAGGGCCGAGCCCACCGACCAGGTCACCGCGCTGCTCGCCGTCGTCGACGCCCACGGCCAGGCCGTCTCCGATCTGGAGCCGCTGCTCGCGCGCTGCCGGGAACTGGGGGCGGGACACCCCGGCCTGCTCGCCGCCGTCGAGCTCCGCGCGGCCATCGCCGCCAACGTGGCCCACGCGGCCCCGGAGCGGGCCCTGCGCGCGGCGGGCCGGGCCGCCGAACTCGCCGCGGCCGGCGGCCACCGCCCCCTGCAGGCGGCCGCCCTGACCATGCGGGCCCGGATGGAACGCGTCCTCGGCACCGCCGACGCGCCGGGCACCCTCGCGGAGGCCCTCGCCCTGGGGATTCCGGCCCAGCACTCCGGCATCCGCAACAGCGCCCAGTACCTCGCCGCCCGGCACGCCGTCTTCGACGACCGGCTGGCCGAGGCGCGCGAACGGCTCCTGGAACTCCTCGCGCTCGCCGAGCACGAGGGCGACGCCGAGGACCTGGTCGACATCTGGCGCAGCCTCGCCGAGGTCGACACCCGGCTCGGGGCCTGCGCCCCGGCGCTCGCGTGGGCCGATCAGGCCGTACGGCTGTCCACGGGGGCGGGGCTGTCCATGGGCCCCGCCTGGTACACCGCGGCGCTGACGCAGAGCGCCGCCGGATCCTTCGCGGCCGCCCTGCGCACCGCCTCCTGCGGGGCCCGCGCCTCGCAGGAGGAGGGGGACGGACTGTACGTGTCGCGCAACCTCTGGGTCCTGGGCGCCGTCCAGCTGCACACCGGGGACGTCGCCGACGCCGTGGCTTCCCTCACGGCCGTCGCCGAGGCCGAGCGGCACGTTCCGGCGGCCGACCCGGGCATGTTCCGCTGGCAGCCGGACGCCGTGGAGGCGTTCACCTGCGCGGGCCGGCTCGACCTGGCCCGGGCCCTGCTGGAGCGTGCGGGGCCCGCCCGGGGCCGGGCCGGAGCGGACTCGGGTCCGGGGGCGGCGCTGGACCGTGCCCGGGGGATCCTGCTGGCCCGCGGCGGCGCCGTGGAGGAGGCGAGCGGTCTGCTCCACCGCACGGCGGCCGCCTTCGAACGGCTCGGCCTGCCCCTGGAGCAGGCCCGTACGCTGCTCGCCCTGGGCCGGGTCGAGCGGGCCCGCAGGCGCCAGGCGGCCGCCCGCGCGGCCTGGGAGGCGGCCCGGGCCGTCTTCGACGAGACCGGCGCCCGCCCCTGGCAGGAGCTCACCCGGGAGCTCCTCGACCGGGCGGGCGGACCGGCTCCGGCCACGGGGCCGGCTCCGGGCGCGGGGAGGCTGACCGAGTCCGAGTCGCGCCTGGCGGACCTCATCTGCCAGGGGGCCACCAACCAGCAGGCGGCCCAGCACATGTTCATCTCGGTCAAGACGGTCGAGGGCATGCTGAGCCGCGTCTACCGCAAGCTCGGCGTCCGCTCGCGCACCCAGCTCGCCGCGGCCCGCGCCGCCGCGGCCCCGGGCCGGGACGGACGAACGCCCCCCGAGTGACCTCAGGTCACTCGGGGGGCGTTCGGTACGTCCGGTCCTACGGGGTCCTACGAGGTCCTGCGGATTCAGGCCGCCGGCGCCGGGTAGGTCGGGTACTCGACGCCGGACACGTGCTGGACCACACGGATGACCTGGCAGGAGTAGCCGAACTCGTTGTCGTACCAGAGGTAGAGGATGGCGTTGTCGCCGTCCACCTTGGTGGCGCCCGCGTCGACGATCGAGGAGTGGCGCGAACCGACGAAGTCCATGGAGACCGCGTCGGGAGCCGTGGTGAAGTCGATCTGGCGCTTGAGCGGCGAGTGCAGCGAGACGTCGCGGAGGTAGTCGAGGACCTCTTCGCGGGTGGTCTCACGGCCCAGGCGCAGGCTCAGGATGGCGATCGAGACGTCCGGGACGGGGACGCGGATCGAGCTGCCGGTGATCGGCGCCTTGAGGTCCGGCAGCGCCTTGGCGACGGCGGAGGCGGCGCCGGTCTCGGTGATGACCATGTTCAGCGGCGCGGAGCGGCCACGACGGTCGGCCTTGTGGTAGTTGTCCAGCAGGTTCTGGTCGTTCGTGAACGAGTGGACGGTCTCCACGTGACCGCGCAGGACACCGTACTCGTCGTCCATGGCCTTGAGCGGCGGGACGATCGCGTTGGTGGTGCAGGAGGCGCAGGACAGGATCTGCTCGTCCGGCTTGATCGTGTCGTGGTTGACACCGTGCACGATGTTCGGGACGTCGCCCTTGCCGGGAGCCGTCAGGACGACCTTGTCGATACCGGGGCGCAGGTGCTTGGACAGACCCTCGCGGTCGCGCCACTTTCCGGTGTTGTCGATCAGGATGGCGTCCTTGATCCCGTACGCCGTGTAGTCGACCTCGGACGGGTCGTTGGCGTAGATCACCTTGATCTCGTTGCCGTTGGCGACGATGGTGCTGGTCGCCTCGTCCACGGTGATCGTGCCCTGGAACTGGCCGTGGATCGAGTCGCGGCGCAGCAGCGAGGCGCGCTTGACGAGGTCAGCCTCACCGCCCCCGCGGACGACGATGGCACGCAGGCGCAGGCCGTTGCCGGAGCCGGACTTCTCGATCAGCAGGCGGGCGACGAGGCGGCCGATGCGGCCGAAGCCGTAGAGGACGACGTCGCGGCCCTCGCCGCGCTCGATCTTGTTGGCACCCGTGGCACCGGCGACGGCGAGGGCGGTGAACTCCTCCACCGAGAGACCGCGCTCGTCGGTCGCGTACGTCGCGGCGAGCATGCCGAGGTCGATCTGCGACGGACCGAGGTCGAGCGTGGTGAGCGCCTGCAGGAACGGCAGGGTCTCGGTGACCGAGAGCTCCTCGCCGTCGATCTGGCGGGCGAAGCGGTGGGTCTTGAGAATGCTGACCACGGACTTGTTCACCAGGGAGCGGCTGTGGAGCAGGATCGTGACGTCCCGCTCGCGGTGCAGCTTCCCGATGATCGGGATCATCGACTCCGCGATCTCCTCGCGGTTCTTCCAGTTGGTGAACGAGTCGTCGTCTTTGACAGTCACAGATCATATCTTTCGAGCTAGGCGGCGCTCATATGCTAACCCGTGCCCGATTCGGGACTTCAGGCACCCCCTGAGCGGCCCTTCAGCCCTCGGCCCGCTGGGTGACGGGGGCGTTGCTCTCGTCGCCCAGGAACTCGTACCAGCGGCGCTGGAGGCACAGGTACCGGGTGTCCGCCTCGGCGAGCGCGAGGAAGGAATCCACCGTGTCGGCCAGGCGTCCGCGCAGGCCCGGATCGGTCAGCTCGCCGTCCTCGCCGAAGGCCGAGTGCGCCGCGGCGAGGCTGAACATGTCCGGGTACACCCGGGCCCCGAGGTGTTCGAGCGGGACCCGCAGCGCCCAGAGTCCGCGGTTCCCGCCGACCATCGAGGGGGAGGCCGACACCAGCAGGGTCTGCTTGTCCTTGAAGGGCTGCGGCCGGAACCGGGAGACCCAGTCGACGGCGTTCTTCACGACGCCCGGCACGGAGGCGTTGTACTCGGGCGAGGCGATCACCAGGGCCTGCGCCGCGAGCAGCCGCTCGCGCAGGGCGGCCGATCCGGCGGGCTGGCCGTCCGCCTGCTCGGCGTCGCCGTCGTAGGTGGGCATCGCGAAGTCCCCGATCCGGGCGAGGTCCGCGACGGCGCCCGAGCGCTCGACCTGACCGGCGACCAGCGCGGCCAGCCGGGCGTTCACCGAGCCCTCGCGGGAGGACCCCGCGAGGACGAGGACCCGTAGCGGGTCGGGTGTGGTGGTGACGTTCAGGGGATCCGGCGCGGCCGGATCCGTCGGGAACTTCGGGCTCTGGGGCTGGTTCGCATCGGTCACGTGCGGGACCGTACGGGACCCGCCACGGGTCCCCGCGGCGCGGCGCACGGGCTGTCACCCGGACGGGGTCAGTTGGCGCTCCAGCCGCCGTCCAGCGGGAGCGAGGTGCCCGTCACGTATCCGGTGTGCGGTCCGCACAGCCACAGGGCGGCCGCCGCGACCTCCTCGGGCTCGATGAGCCGCTTGATCGGAGACCGGGTCAGCAGCACCTCGGAGAGGACGTCCGCGGCGGGGATGCGGTGCGCGGCGGCCTGGTCCAGGATCTGCCCCTCGACCAGGGGGGTGCGGACGTAGCCGGGGCTGATGCAGTTGCTGGTCACCCCGTACGGGGCCCCCTCGATCGCGGTGACCTTGCTCAGCCCCTCCAGCCCGTGCTTGGCCGCCACGTAGGCCGATTTGTACGCGCTGGCGCGCAGCCCGTGCACGCTGGAGATGTTCACCACCCGGCCCCAGCGGGCGGCGTACATGTGCGGCAGCACGTGGCGCAGCAGCAGGAAGGGCGCGGTGACCATCACCTGCTGGATCAGGGTGAAGCGCTCGGTCGGGAACTCGGTGATCGGGGCGACGTGCTGGATCCCGGCGCTGTTGACCAGGATGTCGACGGCGGCGGGCAGCTCCCCGATGGCGGCGGGATCGGCCAGGTCGACGGCGTGGGCGTACCCGCCGACGAGGGCGGCGACGGCCTTGGCCGCCGCCGCGTCGATGTCGACCACGTGCACCGTGGCCCCGGCGTCGGCCAGGGCCACCGCGCACGCCCGGCCGATGCCGCTGCCGCCGCCCGTCACCAGGGCGATGCGCCCTCGCGGACCGTTGGGGGAAGGAGGTTCGCTCGTCATGGCCCGAAGCCTAGGGAGGGCCGCGGGCGGGGCCCACGGTGCCGCGCCCCATACTCGGGGCCGCCCGTATGGAGGCGATCACCATGCGGCCCGCGGCGTGCGCGGCGGGGGCGGTGCCTCTTCAGGAGCCGAGCGGGCAGCTGGTCAGCAGGGCCGCCGGGGTGGCCGACGGGTCCCGGGGGACGGTGTGTCCGAGCGGAGGCCGCACACCGCGGCCGATCCAGTCCTCCAGCGCGGTGAAGGCGGCGCGATGGCACGGGGTGAGCGGGCGCAGCCGGTCGGGGAAGGCGTCGACGAGCGAGTCCACGTGGGTGCCGCCCTCGATGCGGTAGTACCGCAGCAAGTCCCCGCGGCCGGACTGCCGGACCATCTCGGCGTACACGTCGGAGTCCCGGGAGATGGGGAGCAGGACGTCGAGGGTGCCGTGCAGGGTGATCAGCGGTTTGCCGATCCGGCCGGTGAGCGCCACCCGCCGGACGGCGCGCCGGACCTCCGCGGGCCGGTCGGCGTAGGCGTAGTCGGCGTCACAGGCCGGGGTGCCGGGCGCGCAGAAGGGGGTCCCGGCCTCGGTCGGACCGTCGAAGCCCGGATCGAACTCCTCGCGGTAGATCCGCTGGGTGAGGTCCCAGTAGGAGCGGTGGTGGAAGGGCCACAGGAACTCCGACCCGGCCGGGAACCCGGCGGCGAGCATCGCCTCGTGCGCCTGTCCGGCGCCCGGGCCGCCGGCCGCGTAGGCGGGGTAGGCGGCCAGCGCCGGGGGCAGGAAGGTGAGCAGGTTGGGGCCGTCGGCCCGCCACAGGGTGCCCTCCCAGTCCACCCCGCCGTCGTACAGCTCCGGATGGTTCTCCAGCTGCCAGCGCACCAGGTAGCCCCCGTTGGACATGCCGGTGGCGAGGGTGCGGGAGGGGGCCCGGTGGTAGCGCTGGGCGACGACCGCGCGGGCGGCCCGGGTGAGCTCGGTGACGCGGGTGTTCCACTCGGCGACGGCATCGCCGGGTGCCTGCCCGTCCCGGTGGAAGGCGACCCCGGTGTTGCCCTTGTCGGTGGCGGCGAAGGCGTAGCCGCGCGAGAGCACCCAGTCGCCGATGGCCCGGTCGTTGGCGTACTGCTCGCGCACGCCCGGGGAGCCGGCGACGACGAGACCGCCGTTCCAGCGGTCGGGCAGCCGGATGACGAACTGCGCGTCGTGGTTCCAGCCGTGGTTGGTGTTGGGGAGGGCGGCCGGGGCGGCCGTGTCGGGGAAGTAGCCGTCGATCTGGATGCCCGGCACGCCCGTGGGGACGGTCAGGTCCTTGGGGGTGAGACCGGCCCAGTCGGCCGGATCGGTGTGCCCGGAGGCCACGGTGCCGGCGGTCGTCAACTCTTCCAGGCAGTCGGCCTGTTGGTGTGCGGCCCCCGGTACGCGGAGGTGGGCGCGGCGGGCACAGTGCGCGTCGGCCCCGCCGGCGGCGGCCGGGGGAGCGGGGAGCGCCAGCAGGGCCGAGGCCAGGAGGGCGGCGGCCGCGGTGGCGGTGAGGGAACGGATGGCCGGTGGCATGGGGGAGGCTCCAGAGGGCGCGTCGGGACGGGGTGGGGAGGACGGACGGCCGGCCGGGTGGCCGGCCGTCAGGGTGGTCAGGGGCAGCCCGCGTCGGCGATGACGAAGTAGCCGGCGGGCGCCTCCTTCAGCGTGTGCGTGACGTAGAGGTTGTAGAGGCCGAGGTTCTGCCCCGAGCCCTTGGCGTAGGCGTAGCTCCCGTCGGTCGTGGCCCGACCTGCCTGTACCTGCTGGTAGTTGTTCGCCTTCCAGCACGCGGCGGGCGCTCCGGTCGTGCTCGCCGTGACCGGCGCCGAGCGGGCTCCGATCGCTCCCGCGCCGTCGCGGGCCGCCACGGTCCAGGTGTGCCCCGTACCGGGGGCGAGGCCGCCGTCGGTGTAAGGGGGCCCGGCCGGAGTGGCGACCTGGATCCCGTCCCGGTGGACGGCGTAGTCGGCGGCGCCCGGCACCGGGTCCCAGGTGAGGGTGACGCCGGTGTCCCCGACGGCGGAGACGGCCAGGCCGGAGGGTGCGGGCAGGGTGCCGGGACCGGGGCCGGGGTCGGTTCCGGAGCCGTCCAGACCGAAGAACTCCGAGATCCAGTGGGCGGAGCAGATCGAGGCGAGGAAGTACGCCGCCCCCGTGTGCCCGCACTGCCCGGGACCGGAGCCCGGATCGACCGGGGTGCCGTGCCCGATGCCCGGGACCCGGTCCACCTCCACGGCCACCGTGCCGTCGGCCGCCCGGTACTCCTCCCGGCGGGTCGCGTCGGGCCCGATGACGGAGGTGCGGGTGGGGGTCGGGGCCAGCCCGTGCAACGCCGTCCACTGGTCGCGCAGTTCATCGGCGTTGCGGGGCACGACGGTGGTGTCCGCGTCGCCCTGCCAGATCGCCACACGGGGCCAGGGGCCGGGCCACGCCGGATAGGCGTCGCGGACCAACTGGGCCCAGGCCGCCGGGGACTTGTCCACCCCGGGGTTCATGCACGTGTAGGGGCTGCTCCCTTTGGCGCAGTCGTACGGCAGACCGGCGATCACTGCCCCGGCCGCGAACACGTCCGGGTAGGCCGCGAGCATCACGGCGGTCATGGCGCCGCCGGCCGACAGGCCGGTGACGAAGGTGCGGGCGGGGTCGGCGGAGTAGGCGGAGGCGGCGTGAGCGGCCATCTGCCGGACGGACGCGGCCTCGCCCTGACCGCGCCGGTTGTCCGCGGACTGGAACCAGTTGAAGCACTTGTTGGGGTTGTTCGCGGAGCTCGTCTCCGCGAAGACCACCAAGAAGCCCTCGCGGTCGGCGAGTTCGGGCAGACCGGAGTTGTCGGCGTAGGTCTGCGCGTTCTGCGTGCAGCCGTGCAGGGCGATCACCACCGCCGGGTCGGCCGGGAGGGAGGCCGGGCGGTACACGTACATGGCGAGCTGTCCCGGATTGGTCCCGAACCCGGTGACCCGCTGGAGCGCGACGGCCGCGCGTGCGGGGGAGGCGGGCCCGGCCACGACACCCCCCACGGCCAGCAGCACCAGCGCGAGCACCCGCACGAGGGCCCGGCGCGTCCGCCCGTACGTGTGTCTGTACGCCCGCCCGAGCGACGGACGCCCGGGCGGCGGCCCGGGCGTGCGCCGTCGGCCGGTGGACCGGGATGCGGACGGTCTGCTGCGCAAGGACATGGCGGCTCCCTGAGGTGACGGGCAGGGCGGGGCCCCGTCACACGGGGCGGCCTGCGGTGCCCGCCACCGTAGGACCGGCTCCGTCCGCTCCGGCATGGCGCGGAGCGCCATACTCGGCCCCCGGTTGCGGGGACCACGAGGGTTGCGGGCGCCTCCCGTCCGCTGCTAACGGCCTGCTCTACTGGGGCACATGAGCATCGGCTTCCACGCGGACGATCTCCGGACCGCCGTTGCGGCGATCAATGGGCTGTTGCCGGCGGGCCGATGACGGCCTCCTCCGCCGCCGTACCCTCCGGCACCACCAGCTCCGCGTCCGTCGCCGTGCGGACCTCGTCCAGGCAGACCCCGGGCGCCAGTTCGCGGAGCAGGAAGCCTTCCGGGGTGATGTCGAGGACCGCGAGGTCGGTGATCACCCGGTGGACGACGCCCCGCCCGGTGAGCGGCAGCGAGCACCGCTCCACGAGCTTCGGCGTGCCGTCCCTGGCGGTGTGCTCCATCAGCACGATCACGCGGCGCGCGCCGTGCACCAGGTCCATCGCGCCGCCCATCCCCTTGACCATCTTCCCCGGGATCATCCAGTTGGCCAGGTCGCCCGAGGCTGACACCTGCATGGCGCCCAGCACGGCCGCGTCCACGTGCCCGCCGCGGATCATGCCGAAGGACAGGGCGGAGTCGAAGTACGAGGCCCCCGGCCGGACCGTGACCGTCTCCTTGCCCGCGTTGATCAGGTCCGGGTCCACCTCGTCGGGGAGCGGGTACGGGCCCACGCCGAGGATGCCGTTCTCCGACTGGAGCACCACCTCGACCCCCGGCGGAACGTGGCCGGGGACCAGGGTGGGCAGCCCGATGCCCAGGTTCACGTACGTACCGTCCGTCAGCTCGCGGGCGGCCCGGGCCGCCATCTGCTCGCGCGTCAGAGCCATGTCACATTCCGCCTTGCTGTTCGGGGAGGAGGGGAGTCCGGACCGTGCGACGCTCGATGTACCGCTCCGCCGCCGGATCACCGGGGCGCACGCGGACCACCCGCTGGACGAAGATGCCCGGTAGGTGGACGGCGTCCGGATCCAGCTCTCCCGGCTCCACCAGTTCCTCCACCTCGGCGATCGTGATGCGTCCCGCCATCGCGGCCAGGGGATTGAAATTGCGCGCCGAGGAATGGAAGACGAGATTGCCGTGCCGGTCCCCGGCCGCCGCCCGCACCAGGGCGAAATCGGTGGTGATGCCCTCCTCCAGGAGGTGCTCCCGGCCGCCCCAGCTGCGCAGCTCCTTGGGCGGCGAGGCCACGGCAACGCCGCCGTCGGCGCGGTAGCGCCAGGGCAGGCCGCCCTCCGCGACCTGCGTGCCGGCCCCGGCCGGCGTGTAGAACGCCGGGATGCCCGCGCCGCCGGCCCGCAGCCGCTCGGCCAGGGTGCCCTGCGGGACCAGCTCCACTTCCAGTTCGCCGCTCAGGTACTGCCGGGCGAACTCCTTGTTCTCGCCCACGTACGAGCTGGTCATCCGGGCGATCCTGCCCTCGCGCAGCAACAGTCCCAGCCCCCGGTCGTCCACCCCGCAGTTGTTCGACACCACCTCCAGACCGCGTACCTCCGTACGCTCCAGCAGCGCGCCGACCAGCACGCCCGGCACCCCGCACAGACCGAAGCCGCCCACCGCGAGCGAAGCTCCGGCGGGGATGTCCGCCACCGCCCCGGCCGCGCTCGCGACCTCCTTGTCCAGCCCCATCGCACACCCTCCATCGCCCGGCCCCGGGCCGCCGGCCACCCGAACGGGCCGGCGCGCGACCAGGTCCGCCCGACCGACCCTAGGAACCGCCGGCCCGCCCTGGCCATGGCGGCCGGTCACACAGCGGGCCGTCCTCCTGTGTGGTCGGGCGCCCCGGGGAACCGGTGGAGGCGGTCGTACGTCACAGGCGTGCCGATCGGGCAACGGAGAACGAGGGAGAGCTGCTGATGGTGCGTCGAACCGGCCGGGGACACCTGAGCGTCCCGAAGGCGAAGGCGAAGGCGAAGGCGAAGGCGAAGGCGGGGGCACGAATGAGGGGCGGCGCAGCCGCCGCCGTGGCCGCGGGCATGACCGTCGTGCTGCTCACCGGCTGCGGAAAGGGCCCGGCCGAGTCGGCCGTGGCCGATCCGGTCGCTCCGGCGGCTCCCGGCGCGGTGGCCGCCTCCCCGGCAGCGGACCGCACGTGCCCAGTGATCGACCCCACCGCACCGCAGTCGCCGCCGGTGGTGATCGACGGCTCCCCGGCCAACACCCCCGAGGGCGAGCGGCTCTCGCAGGCCATCGGGGCGCAGGGCTACGGAGCCTTCGCCGACGTGTACGCCACCCAGATCGTCGACCACCCGGCGGGCCGGGTCGCCCTGTGCGTCACCGACCTCGCCCGCGGGCGGCTCCTGGTGGAGGCCGCGCACGCGGCCGATCCCGAGGCGGACCCGGCCCGGGCCGACCTGTACCTGAGCAAGTACACGCACCGCACCCTCCGGGCCGCCGGTGCCAAGCTCATCGATCTGAAGGCGAAGTTCCCGATCTACAGCGTCTCCGGCAGCCACGGAGCGGCGGTGGAGGTCACCACCACCGAGGAGGGTGCTGCTTCGGCGGAGTTCAAGGCGCAGTTGGAGAAGGCCACCGGGGGCATCCCGGTCGCCGTCACGAAGGGCGAGCAGGCCTCGCCCCTGGACGGCCCGATGACGGCCGCTCCCTGACGAGCGGCCCCAGGCCGTCGGCCAGGACCCCCGTCAGAGCCTCGGTCAGGGCCGCGGCGTAGGGGTGCGGCCGGCGGCGGCGGAGGGTCAGGACGCCGATGTGCCGTGCGGGGCACGGTGCTTCGACCGGTACGACGGACACGCCGGGGGCCGCCGCGTCACGGCTCCCGTCCGCGTCCCCCGGAGGCAGTGCAACCTCGGGTATCAGCGCGACGCCGACGCCCGCCTCGACGAGGGAGCGCGCGAAGAAGTAGTACGTGGTGGAAGCCGCCACCCGGAGGTCGAAACCGGCCCGCTCCGCGTATCTGCGCAGGTACGCCTCCGTCTTGAGGCAGCCCAGCACCCAGCGGTCGGAGGCGAGTTCGGCCGGGGCCACCGAAGCGCGCCCCGCGAACCGGTGCCCCGGCGGCAGCACCAGCGCCAGCGGATCCTCCATCAGCGGCAGCCAGTCCAGCGCGGCCCCCGGCCGGAGCGGCAGCGGCCCGTCGAAGTGGTAGGTCAGCGCCAGATCGGCGGCGCCCGAAGCCACCATGGGCACCGCCTCCTCCGGCTCGGCCTCCAGCACCGTCAGCTCCACCTCCGGATGCGCGGCCACGAACCCGGCGAGCGCGCCCGGCAGCAGCCTGCGGCCACCGCTCACGAAGGTGGCGACCGTCAGCCGCGGCCGCTCGGCGGTGACCCGGTCGATCTCGTGGCGCACCCGGTCGAGCTCGGCCGACACCGCCTCCGCCGCCTCCACCAGCAGCCGGCCCGGCTCGGTGAGCGTGATCCCGCGCGTACTGCGCACCGCGACGGGGTGACCGAGGCCGCGCTCCAGGGCCGCGATGTGCTGGGACACGGCCGAGGGCGTCAGGAGCAGCGCCCCGGCGGCCTTGTTGAAGCTGCCGTGCTCGGCCACGGCGCGCAGGATGCGCAGCCGCTGCACATCGATCATCAGTTTCCCTTACGACGCGGACAGCATTCCGGTGGTTCCGCTGGGGACGGTACCGCGGCAGAGTCCCGGACATGAAGAAGATTCTCGTCATCGGCGGAAGCCGCTATTTCGGAAAGAACCTGGTCACCCTGGAGCGGGACGCCGGGAACGAGGTGACCGTCCTCAACCGGGGCTCCGCCGTCCCGCCCCGGGGCGTCGGCCACGTGATCGCCGACCGGGAGGACGAAGCGGGGCTCCGGACGGCGCTGGGGGAGCGCACTTTCGACGTGGTCTTCGACCAGGTCTGCTACACACCCGGGCAGGCCGAGACCGCCCGCCGCGTCTTCGCCGGCCGCACCGGGCGGTACGTGATGACCTCGACGATGGAGGTCCACGACCCCGCGCCGCCCACCCCCGAGGCGCGCGCCTACGCCGAGGGCAAGAGGCGGGCCGAGGCGGTCCTGGGGGAGGAGCCCGCTTTCGGGCACGTGGCGGTGCGCGCCGCGCACGTACTCGGCGGCGGCCGGGCGGAGTTCACCAGCCGCCTCGCGCACTACGTGGAGCGGATCGGCGCCGGGATCCCGGTGGAGGTGCACGAAGCCCCGTACCCCACCTCCTTCATCCACCACCACGAGATCGCCCGGTTCCTCCACTGGGCCGGGCAGCAGGACTTCACGGGTCCGGTGAACGCCGCCTCGCACGGGGAACTGGACGTGCTCGGGCTGTCCGGAGCCGTCGGCGAGCAGGTCGGGCGGGCACCGCTCCTGCGGACCGTCGCGGCCGGGTCCGAGGCCTCGCCGTTCTCCTTCGACCGGGCCTACGCGATGGACAACGGCCGGGCCGCGGCGCTCGGCTTCCGCTTCGGGCGACTCGCGGACTGGCTCCCGGGGGCCATCGGGGAGAGCGCCGCCGCGCTCCGGGCATAGTGCCCGGAGCGCAGGTCGCCCGAGGTCGCCCTAGGACCGGTCCCCGGCCCGGCGCTCCAACGGAGTTGCTACTGCCGAGTTGTTCACACTGAAGGTGACGCTGCCCGCCCGGTAGCGGTCGTCGGACCACTCGATGGGGCGGCCCGTGCGGGTCGCGGAGACGTGCCGCTGGCGCAAAAGCGGGCTCCCGCGGCGGATCTCCAGCAGCCGGGCGTCCTCGCTGCCGGCGGGCAGGGCGTCGATGAGGTGCTCGCCGTAGTGGGCGACGATCCCGGAGTCGTTCGCCAGCCCGTCCATCACCGAGCGGCAGTCCTCGGGCATCGCCTCGACCGCCGCCGCCACCCAGTCGGCGTAGGCCGTCCGTTCGACCATCGTCGGCTCCCCGTCGAGCAGCCGGAGCCGCAGCACGGCGAGGATCTCCGTGCCGGGCGGCAGGGCCAGCCGGTCCGCCTCCTCGGCGGTGGCCGGGCGGCGGGTGCGCGACAGGAAGCGGCTCGCGGCCTGGTGGCCGACCCCCTCGGCCCACTGGGCGAAGCTGTTGAGCTCGCCGAAGCTGTGCTTGCGCTCGTGGCGCAGGACGATCCTGCGGGCCCCCTGCCGGGAGCCGATCAGCCCCTCGGCGGCGAGTGTCGCCACGGCCTGGCGGACGGTCCCGCGGGAGGCCGACCAGCGCGCCGCCAGATCGCTCTCCGAGGGCAGTTGGGCGCCCACCGGGTACTGCCCGGAGAGGATCGCCCGGCGCAGCGCCTCGGCGATCTCCAGATACCGCACCGTAGCCATGCTGTCCCGTTCCCCCTCGCGTGGATGTGTCCACCGGTCCCGCGGCGTCCTGCGGCCGTGCCGCCCTGCCGCCCAGCCGTCCGGTGTCGGTCGCGCCCGCCCTCAAGCCTAGGGGGTGCGCCGAGCCCGAAGATCATCTCGAGGGGCCTCCGTCACGTCTGTATCCGGCCAGTCTCCGCTCTTCGTCGAGACGTGCTCCACGGGACAGCCGCCGTTCACCGTCCGTACAGAGACCCAGGGCGAACTGGAGCCAACTTGTTCAGACAAGTGAATCCCCTCCACGCATTCCTCATGCGTTTTCGTCTCCGGGAGAGACCGTGCTCAGTTCCTCCGCCCGTCGCGGTGCGGCCGTCCTGCTCAGTGCCGCCGTGCTCACCACGCTCAGCGCGTGCGGCGCCGCACCCGACCAGTCCGCCGGCTCCGCCGGTGGTGACGGCAAGAACAAGACCCAGCCCGGCACCGCCACCTCGGTCGCCGACTTCGGCGGCCTGGAGGGCCTCGTCGCGGCCGCCGAGAAGGAGGGCGAGCTCAACGTCATCGCGCTGCCCGCCGACTGGGCGAACTACGGCGAGATCCAGAAGGCCTTCGCGGCCAAGTACCCCAAGATCAAGATCAACGCCGAGAACCCGGACGCCTCCAGCGCCGACGAGATCGCCGCCGTCAAGTCCCGCAAGGGCCAGACCCGCGCCCCCGACGTCCTGGACCTCGGCATCGCCTTCGCCCGCAGCGGCGCCGCCGAGAACCTCTTCGCCCCGTACAAGGTCACCGGATGGGACCAGATCCCCGCCTCCCAGAAGGACGCGGAAGCCCGCTGGTACAACGACTACGGCGGCTACGTCTCCATCGGCTGCGACGCCGCCCGCATCCCCAACTGCCCGCAGTCCTTCGCCGACCTGGCCAAGCCCGAGTACAAGGGCAAGGTCGCCCTCAACGGCAACCCGACCAAGTCCGGCTCCGCCTTCGGCGGCGTCTACGCTGCGGCCCTCGCCAACAAGGGTTCCTTCGCGGACATCCAGCCCGGCATCGACTTCTTCGGCCGGCTGAAGAAGAGCGGGAACTTCATCCCCGTCGAGTCCACCCCGGCCACCGTCGAGAAGGGCGAGACCCCCATCTCGATCGACTGGGACTACCTGAACGCCGGCTACGCCGAGCAGTTCAAGGGCAAGGGCGTCGACTGGAAGGTGGCCATCCCCACCGACGGCGTCTACGCCCAGTACTACTCGCAGGCCATCAACAAGGACGCCCCCCACCCCGCGGCCTCCCGCCTGTGGATGGAGTTCCTGTACAGCACCGAGGGCCAGAACCTGTGGCTGAAGGGCTTCGCCCGCCCCGTGCTGCTGCCCGCCATGATCCAGGCCGGCACCGTCGACAAGGAAGCCCTCGCCAAGCTCCCGCAGGTCCAGGGCACTCCGGCCTTCCCGGCCTCGCCCGAGCTGGACAAGGCCAAGGCCACCCTCGCCGAGAAGTGGGACAAGGCCCTCAGCTGATGTCCGCCTCCACCACCCTCCCCCACTCGACGGGGACCGCCGGCGGCAGCACCACCCGCCGCCGGCGGCGCGGCCCGCGCACCTGGCTCGCCGCCCTCCCGCTCCTCGTCTTCACCGGACTGTGCTTCGGCGTCCCGCTGGGCGCCATCGCCTTCGGCGCGGTCACCCGCACGGACCCGGTGAGCGGCGCCACCGAAGCGACCGGCGAGCACCTGGCCCGCTCCCTCCAGGGGCCCTACCTCGGCTCCCTCATCGGCAGCGTCCAGCTCTCCGGCCTCACCGCACTCGTGGCCGGGGTGCTCGGCGTCCTCATCGCGCAGGCCGTCGTCACCTCCCCCTCCCGGGCCCTGCGCGGAGCGACGCTGACCGCCTCGGGCGTCCTCGCCAACTTCGGCGGGGTCCCGCTCGCCTTCGCGTTCATCGCCACCGTCGGGATCTCCGGGGTCGTCACCCAGCTCGCCGACCTGACCGGCCTCGGCTGGAACCTCTACTCCTTCACCGGCCTCACCGTGGTCTACCTCTACTTCCTGACCCCGCTCATGGTGCTGGTGACCGTCCCCGCGCTGGACGGACTGCGCCCGCAGTGGCGCGAGGCCGCCCAGAACAACGGGGCGAGCGGATGGCAGTTCTGGCGCCACGTCGGTCTGCCCGTCCTCGCACCCTCCCTGCTCGGCGGATTCGTGCTGCTCTTCGGCACGGCCTTCGCCGCGCACGCCACGGCCGCCGCCCTCGTCGGCGGCTCCGTCCCGCTGGTCACGCTCAAGATCGCGGACGCCCTGTCCGGGAACGTGCTGACCGGCCAGGAGAACGTGGCCCTGGCCCTCGGCCTCGACATGATCGTGATCGCCGGCCTGGTCATGGCGGTCTACCTGCCCCTCCAGCGACGGAGCGCCCGATGGCTGCGATGACCCCGACGCCCGCCCCGAACGACGAGGCCGCCCCGGCGGCTTCGAGCACCCCGGCGGACGTGCACGCCCCGGCAGCCACACACGCCCCGGCCGCGGCGGATCCCCGGGACCGGGCGCCGCGCCGGTTCCGCTCGCGGCCCCGGCCCCGGGTGTGGCGCGGAGCGGTCCTCGCGCTCGCAGGCGCGTACTTCCTCCTCCCGCTCCTCGCCTCCTTCGTGTTCACCGTGCACGTCCCCGGCCAGGGCATCAGCTTCGAGGCGTACACCCAGCTGCTCGGCGCCGAAGGGTTCACCCGGAGCCTGCTGCTCTCGCTTGGCCTTGCCGCGGCGACCATCACCGCCTCGCTGCTCCTCGCCGTGCCCGCACTGGTCGCCGTGCGCATCGGCTCGCCGCGGCTGCGCCCGGTCGTGGAGGTGATGTGCATGATGCCGCTGGTGGTGCCGCCGATCGCCCTGGTCACCGGCATCTCCACCGTGCTGCGCTGGGGTCCCGAACACCTCTCCAGGACCCCGCTCTACCAGACCTTCCTGGCCGTCCAGAACCCGGACTTCCCCCTCGTCCTGGTCCTCGCGTACACCGTGCTCGCGCTGCCCTTCGTCTACCGCTCCCTCGATGCGGGCCTGCGTGCCGTGGACGTCCCGACCCTGGTCGAGGCCGCCCGCAGCTGTGGCGCGAGCTGGCCGTACGTGGTCCTGCGCGTGATCCTGCCGAACCTGCGGGCCGCCCTCGCCGGAGCTGGCTTCCTCACGCTGGCCCTGGTCCTCGGCGAGTTCACCATCGCCTCGCTGCTCGGCTTCCAGCCCTTCGCGGTGTGGATCGTGTCGATCTCCGGAGCGCACGCCCGCATGTCGGTGGCCGTCTCCGTCCTCAGCCTGCTCATCACCTGGTTGTTGCTGCTCCTCCTCTCCCGGGCCGGCACCGCCCCCGCTACCGTGTCTCCCGGGACCACGCGTCACTCCCGTACCTCCCGCACCTCCGGCAAGGAGTCCTGACCCGCATGTCCCTCACCCTTCCCGAGGCCAGGAAGTCCGCGGAAAGCGAAGCGGCCCCCGGCGGCGCGCGCGTCGAATTCCGCGGCTTGCGCCGGGCGTTCGGCTCCACCGTCGCCCTCGACGGACTCGATCTCACCATCGAGCCCGGCGAACTCGTCGCCCTGCTCGGCCCGTCGGGCTGCGGAAAGACCACCGCACTGCGCGTCGTCGCCGGATTCGAACAGCCCGACTCCGGCGAAGTCCTCCTCGACGGACAGGACATCACCCGCATCCCGGCCAACCGCCGCGACGCCGGCATGGTGTTCCAGTCGTACAGCCTCTTCCCCAACCTCAGCGCCCGCGACAACGTGGCCTTCGGCCTGCGCGTCCGCAAGGTCGGCGCGGCCGCACGCCGCGAGCGCGCCGCCGAACTCCTCGACCTGGTCGGCCTGCCCGACCACGGCGACCGGTACCCGCACCAGATGTCCGGCGGACAGCAGCAGCGCGTCGCGCTCGCCCGCGCACTCGCCCTGCGGCCCCGCGTCCTGCTGCTGGACGAGCCGCTCTCCGCGCTCGACGCGAAGGTGCGGGCCGGACTGCGCGAGGAGATCCGCCGGCTCCAGCTCTCCCTGGGCATCACCACCGTGTTCGTCACGCACGACCAGGAGGAGGCGCTGTCCATGGCCGACCGGGTCGCCGTGCTCAACGCGGGCCGCCTGGAGCAGTGCGCCGCCCCGGCCGAGCTGTACGAGCGGCCCGCGACCCCGTTTGTTGCCGAGTTCGTCGGCACCATGAACCGGCTCCCCGGACGGCTGTCCGGCTCCGGGACGGTGGAAGTGGCCGGCTCCCGGCTGCCCGTGGACGGCCCGGTGCCCGCGACCTCGGACGTCGAGGTCCTCGTACGCCCCGAGAACATCACGGTGACGGCGTCAGCAGAGGGCGCCGCAGGCACGGCCACCGTCGTATCGGCCTCGTTCTTCGGGTCGGTGACCCGGCTCCACCTGGATCTGCCCGACGGCACCCGGATCAAGGCCGACCTGCCCTCGCGCGACGCCGGAGCCCTCGGACCGGGCGCGCGGGCCACCGTGGGTCTGGCCGAACGTCCCGTCCTCGTCGTCGCCGCCGCGACCGCCGCGGTGACCGCCCCGGCCTCGGCCTCAACCACAAGGGATGCCCCATGACCGGACTCGCCGCCGTCCTCTTCGACATGGACGGCACCCTCGTCGACACCGAGGTCCTGTGGTGGCAGACCACCGTGGAGATCGCCGCGGACCTGGGGTACGCACTGACCGACGCCGACGCACCCGAGGTGGTCGGCCGGGCGGTGGAGGACACCGCCGCCCACCTCGTACGGGTCGCCCGCGCGGGAGACGCGCAGGAGGTGGTGCGGGCCCTGACCGACAGCTTCTTCGGCCGGGTCGAGGAGGGCGCGCCGATGCGTCCGGGCGCGCAGCGGCTGCTGGCCGCACTGGAGGCGGAAGGCCTGCCGTTCGCCCTGGTCAGCGCCTCGCCGCGCGTGGTCGTGGACTCGGTGGTGGGCGGCTCGCTGGCCCACGTCCCGTTCGCCTTCACGCTCTCCGCCGACGACACGTCCCTGACGAAGCCCCACCCGGACCCCTACCGGGCCGCCGCCGCGCGCCTCGGCGCGGAGCCCCGGCAGTGCGTGGCGGTCGAGGACTCCCCGGACGGCGCGGCCTCGGCCGAGGCGGCCGGCTGCGCCGTGCTGGTGGTCCCGTCCCTGCTGGAGGTCCCCGCGTCGCCGGTACGCACCTTCGCGCCCTCCCTCTCGGAGGTCACTCCGGCCACCCTGAGGGCCTGCCTGGTCGCACCGCTGGGGGTCTGACGGGGGCTGGGCCGCTCCGGAGGCGGCCCGGGCCTGACCTGCAAGATCCGAAATGGACGGCCTAGACCGCCAGGTCGAGCAGGCTCAGGATGCCCTCCGCGTAGGCGGCCGATTCGGAGCCCGGGCGACGGGTCGCCGTCTCGCGCAGCCCGGGCGCGCAGGCGCGGATGTGCGCGGCGCACTGGCCGTACAGGCCCGCCTCGTGCGAGGAGCCGTCGTCCTCGGCGCCGAGGAGGCGCAGCAGGGCCCACAGCAGGCCCTCGCGCGTCGACTGCCGGGGCGGACCGGCCGACCAGACGGCCATCAGGACCCCGCACACCGCCGGGGCGGGCGGCCGCAGCACGCCGTTGTGGAAGGCATGGCCCTCCAGGGCGCGGAACGCGGCCGGGTGTCCCTCGGCCGCGTCCCACAGGGTGTCCACGAGGTGACCCGCCGGGCGGCCGCAGCCGCATTCGATGGAGTTCCAGTCGTGCCGGGCGATCTCCCGGGCCACCGCGTCGGGCACCAGCGGGCTGGTGCGGGGCTGCTTATCCGTCGTTCTCACGGGAGAAGTATGGGATCAGGCCGGTGGCCCGTCCAGAGCGGCCCTCCCGAAGGGGACCGGAGGATCAGCCGCCGTGCCCCTGGCAGCCGCAGCCCTTCGCCGCGGCCCGCGGCAGCCCCTCGGTGAACTCGCTCTGCGAGAACACCGCCAGGACCGTCGCCGGCTCCGTGCCGTGGTTGACCAGGGTGATCTCCTTGCCGGCCGGCAGCATCGCGAAGGTGCCCGCGGTCACCGTCTTCGCGCCGCACCCGCACGAGGCCTCCACCGTTCCGGCGACGCCCGTCAGCAGCAGTTCGGACGCCCCGTGCGCGTGGGCCGGGATCGTCCCGCCGGCCGGCACCTGGATCCGGACGGCGGCGAGCTCGCGGAACGGACCGCCCGCGGGGTCGAGGCGCAGCGCCGGGCCGCCGGTGCTCGTGTCGGGGGTGGTGTCGATGGTCATGCCGAACATGGGTGGTTCCTCCACGCGTTGGTGCGCGGCTCCCGCCGCGCGGGCCGTGCCACGGCCACCGGTCCTTCCGGTCACGCTTCGAATTTAGACGACGGGCATCATCTCAATACCGGGTGGAACGTCCCGACCTCCCGGGCCTTTCGCCCCACCCGGCCCATGACAGGCTGACCCCGTGAACGAGGCACCGCGCGACCCGGAACCCAGGACCCCGCTCTACCTGAAGGTCGCCGGCGACCTGCGGGCCGCCATCACCGCGGGCGAGTACGGATCCGGTGCGCGACTGCCCGCCGAGGACGAACTCGCCCGCCGCTACGCAGTCTCCAGGGGCACCGTGCGCCAGGCCCTCGCCGCCCTGCGCACCGACGGGCTGATCACCTCGCGGCGCGGCACCCGGCGGGTCGTCCTCGGTGGCGGCACGGGGGAGGCCGGGGGAGTCGCGGAGCTCCGCAGCTTCACCCGGTGGGCCCGCTCGCTCGGCGAGGACCCCGGAGGGCGGACCGTCACCGTGGACCGGGGCGAGGCCGGTGCCGAGGAGGCGGAGCAACTGCGGATCGACGCGGGCGCCCCCGTGTACCGCGTACTGCGGCTGCGCACCCTGTCCGGAACCCCCGTGATGGTGGAGCGCACGACGTACCCGGAGCCGGTCGGAGCCCTGGTCGCGGCCATGCCGCCGGACACGGTCTCGTACTCCGAGGAACTCGCCCGGCACGGAGTCCTCTTCGCCGACGCCCACCACACCATCGACATCACGGCCGCCGACGCCGACGACGCACGGCTGCTGGGCTGTCCGCAGGGCGAGGCCCTGCTGCGCGAACGGCGCCGCTCCACCGACCCGGCGGGGATCCCGGTGGAGTGGTCGCAGGACCGCTACCTGCCGGGGACGGTCGCCTTCACCGTGCACACCACCGCCGCCGGCGCGCTGGGCCGACTGCTCACCCCCTGATCAGGCGTTCTTGATCAGCAGGGACTCCAGCAGCGGCCGGAAGTGGTCGAAGCCGGGGGTGGCCCGCTCGGGGTCCTTGGCCTGCTCGTCCCAGCGCCGCACGGCCACCGCGTCGGCCGCCCCGGGGAGCGCCTCGAACGCGCGCGCCTGGTCGGCGGTCATCGGGCCGCCCTGGACCCGCAGGGTGTGTACGGAGGCCTCGGAGAGCAGGTGGAAGTAGCCCGGCTCGGCCGTGCACAAGTACCGCTTGGCGGCCACGTGCAGCCGGACCGGCTCCGTCACCTCCGGCCCGAACCACCGGGCCAGCCGGTCGGCGCCGGTGTGGCTGTGCCGGTTGTCCTGCCCGCCCTCCATCAGGTCGCGGCCGGTCACGGTTCCGTGGAAGTGCCCGATGTCGTGCAGCAGGGCGGCCGCCACCAGGTGCGCGGGGGCCCCGGCGGCCTCGGCGAGGGCCCCGGCCTGGAGCATGTGCTCGGCCTGGGTGACGGCCTCGCCGAAGTACTCGGCACTGCCCTCGCCCTCGAAGAGGCGCGCGAGCACATCGAGGGCGCCGGTGCTGTCGTGGGCGTTCATGCGGAGACTCCTTCGCGGCGCAGGACGGCAAGGGTGGAGAGCAGCCCGTCGAGATCGGCGTAGGTCCCCTGGAGGTGGCGTCCCCCCGATTCGGCGAAGGCGGTACGGGCGTGCAGCAGACGGGTGTTGTCGAAGACCACGCAGTCGCCGGGCGCGAGCCGGAAGTCGAGCCGGAGCCCGGGCCGTTCCAGCAGCTCGCCGAAGAGGCGGTAGGCCGCGTAGAACTCCTCCAGTACGGCGGCGGGCTGGTGCAGCGTGGAGAGGGAACGGTTGTTGAAGCGGACCTCACGGATCCGCCCGAGCGGGTCCACGTCGATCAGCGGCCGGTGGGCCCGCAGTGCGCAGTGCGCGTCGGCGAAGGCGAACTCCGCCGGTACGCGGGTCAGCACCTCGAAGGCCGCCGGTTCCCGCTCGCGCAGCAGCGCGGCGGCGCGGAAGCCGTCGACCAGCCCGGAGTCGCCGCCCCGGGCCTCGTTGCGCAGGCAGTGCAGCAGCTGGAGGGTGGGTACGGGGTCCCGGTAGGGGTTGTCGGTGTGCGGGCTGATCGACGCGGCGGTGAACGCCAGGTTGTTGGGGTCGGCCTCCACGCGGACGTCGAAGAGCTCCCCGTAGTTGGTCTCGCGGACGAAACCGAAGGTGCGGGCCACGTCCAGCACCATCCGGTCCCGGCACGGAACCTCCCGCAGGAAGGCGAAGCCCAGCCGGACCACGCTGTCGAGGACCTGTTCGCGGACCGCGCGGGAGCCGATGTACGCGTCCCAGCCGGCCTGCGGGATCCGCCCCTCCAGGTCCCCCGCCGCCCACAGCTCCTTGTCCGCCTCGGTCCGGCCGTCCCCGGCCGCGCGGTACGCCGGTCCGCCCGGGCCGTGGGCTTCGAGCCACCGTGCCGGGTACAGCGAGCGGTGGCCGTCCGGCTGCCACACCACCTCCCAGCCGGGCCCGCCGTCGGCGGCTGCCGCTTCGCGCACCGAGCCGACGGCCAGCCCGGCGGGCAGCTCGGTGATCTGGAACAGCTTCTGGCCGGTGCGCGGGTCGCGGCACTCGGCGCAGGGGCAGTTGTCGCGCAGCCAGGGCGCGGGCGGGCGGGTGATCGCCGGTACGGACATCGGTGGCTCCTGCCAGGCTCGGGAAAGTTGTATATACAACTTGGGGGTGCCCGCAGCGTGGCAGGAGCAGGTGGCCGGCAGGTGGCGCACAGGTGACCGGAACCGGATCACGGCGCCGGGCGTCTGAGTCCCGGGCCGGACGGGCCCGCGGCCGGTTGAGCGAAGGGTGTGGGGCGTGGGGGAGATGGTGGGGACGGCGAGGGTGGCGGCCGCAAGGGTGCGGGCCGCGGGGGCGCGGACGACCGGGTGGATCCGGCGCAGGGTCGGGCTCCTGCTGGTGGCGGTGCTCGCGACCCAGCTGGGATCCCTCGTCAGCCCGGCGTACGCCTGCGGCTGCGGGGCCATGGTCCCCGACGGCACCTCGCGGATCGGCGTCTCCCGGGAGGCCTCGGTGGTCCGCTGGGACGGCAGGACCGAGCAGGTGGCCATGCGGTTCACCGTCGGCGGCGATGCCAAGCGGGCCGCCTGGGTCATGCCGGTACCGGGACGGGCCACGGTGCGCCTCGGCGACGGCGGGCTGTTCTCCCAGCTGGTGGACCTCACCGGGCCCGAGTACCGCACCCGCGGCTACTTCTGGCCCCGCGAAGGGGACTGGCCCTTCGACTCCGGCCGGGGAGACGCGGCCGGAGCGGCCCCGCCCGGCAGCGCGGAGGCGCAGGTCGGCGTCATCGGCCGGGAGCGGCTCGGCGACTTCGACGTGGCCCGCCTGACCGCGACCGACCCCGAGGCGCTGGGCGACTGGCTCGAGGCCAACGGGTTCGTGCTGCCCGACCGCCTCACGGCCGAACTGGAGCCGTACGTGGAGCAGCGCTGGGAGTACGTCGCCGTACGCCTCGCCCCCCGGGAGCCGGGAGCCACCCTGCGCGGCACCCTGGACCCGCTCCTGATCCGCTTCGAGAGCGACCGGCTCGTCTACCCGATGCGGCTGTCGCGGCTGGCCGCCACCGCCCAGTCGCTGGGCCTGTACGTCCTGGCGGAGCACCGCATGGAACCCGTCTCCGCGATCGGCGGCAACGCACCCGAGGTGACCTTCGCCGGGCGGATCACCCCGACGGGGCCGGTCGCCGAATTCGCGGGCGCGGACCCGGTGTTCCTGACGGCGATCGACCAGAGCTTCCCGGTCCCGTCCCGGATCGACGGCGACCACGAACTGCGCGCCGCCGCCGGGGACGCCCCGTACCGCCGGGTCGAGTACACCGACGAGCTGCTCACGGCCGGCGGCGTCCCGGTCTGGATCCTGACGCTCGGAGGCGTGCTCGTGGCGGCGGCCCTGGCGGCCGTCCTGACCGCGCTGCGGCTGCGCCGCGGCCGGACGACCGCCGGGCAGGGGCGGCCGTACGTGTGACCGGCGCGGCTCCTGTCCTCAGTGGGCGGGGGATTCCGCTTCTGTCGACCGCCGCCGGGTGCGTGCACGCCCGGTGCCCCGTCCGGCCTCCCGGGCCAGTGCCGGGGCGCAGAGCCACCAGGCGACCAGCCCGGCCCCCGCGCCGGCCGCGGCCCCGGCGGCGGTGTCGCTGAGCCAGTGCGCGTGCAGCCAGGTGCGGCTCCACATCATCGCCACCGTGAACACTGCGCCGCCGATCCACCACGCCCGGCGCCGGGCGGCCGGGACGAGGATCGCGCCGACGAGGACGACCAGGAGCGCCGCGCCGGCCGCGTGCCCGGAGGGGAAGGAGCCGTGGTCGACCCGGACCAGCGGGTTCTCCGGGCGCGGCCGGTCCACCAGGTGCTTGAGGCCCTGTACGACGAGCATGTTTCCGGCCATGTAGACGGCGAAGAGGAATCCCGCCGCCACCCAACGCCGCCGGACGAGCAGGAAGACCAGCAGGCCGAGCGGGACGACGGCGCCCGCCGGGCCCCCGAACCAGTTCAGCAGCGTGGCGATCACGGAGGGGAACCCCTCGTGCGGTCCACCCATCCAGGTCAGCCAGCGGTCGTCGAAGGACTGGAAGGGCGGCCGGGTGACGTCCCTCCGTACGACGAACCCGAGCGCGGCGGCGGATCCGAGCAGGGCGATTCCGAGACCGAGGGTGCCGGTGCGGCGGCTGCCCCGGTCCGTCGCGGACGCGGGTGCGACGGCTTCGAGGGGTGGGTCGACGGGGAGCGTGGACATGGCTGTGCTGCCTCTCGCGGCGGTGGAGAAAGAGGGGAGACGAGGGGGGTGCAGGGGAGGAGGGGGCTGCAGGAGGTGTGGCGGGTTCAGTGTGGCCACATCTCGTGCTTACACGTGTAATCAAGGAATGTAGCCATGCCCTCCCCGCACCACAAGCCCCTCGCTGCCGGCAGCACGGCGGGCCGGCAGCTCCGCAGGCCGGCGGCCCGGTCGCCCGGCTCAGTTCCGTCCGTCGGCCCCCGGCCGGATGATCGTGATCCCGGGTCCCGGCGCGGTGCCCATCGCCGCCAGCGCGGCCGGCGCCCCGTCCAGCGGGATCGTGGAGGAGACCAGCAGGTCGGGCCGTAGGGCTCCGGAACGGACCAGTTCCATCATCGGCGGGTACGCGTGCGCCGCCATGCCGTGGCTGCCGAGGATCTCCAGCTCCCAGCCGATGACCCGCTCCATCGGCAGCGCCGCGGCCCCCCGCGCCGCGGGAAGCAGCCCGACCTGTACGTGCCGTCCGCGCCGGCGCAGCCCGCTCACCGACGCCGCGGCCGTGAAGGGGGAACCCAGCGCGTCGAGGGACAGGTGCGCACCGCCGCGCGTCAGCTCCCGTACGGCCTCGGCCGCGTCGACCCGGCCCGGATCCACGCAGTGCGCGGCCCCGAAGGACCGCGCCAGTTCCAGGGCGGCCGGCGCGGTGTCCACGGCGACCACCCGGGCGCCCGCCGCCACCGCGATCATCACGGCCGACAGGCCCACCCCGCCACAGCCGTGTACGGCGACCCACTCGCCCGGAGCCACCCGCCCCTGCGCGACGACGGCCCGGAAAGCCGTTGCGAACCGGCAGCCCAGCCCGGCCGCGGTGTCGTACGAGAGCTCCTCGGGCACCGCCACCAAGTTGACGTCGGCATGCTCCAGGGCCACGTACTCGGCGAAGGACCCCCAGTGCGTGAATCCCGGCTGCGTCTGCCGGGAGCACACCTGGTGCTGCCCTGCGGCGCACTCGGCGCAGCTTCCGCACGCGCAGACGAACGGCACCGTCACCCGGTCCCCGGTGCGCCAGTTGGCGACTCCCGGCCCCACCGCCTCGACCACACCGGCCAGTTCGTGGCCGGGCACGTGCGGGAGCGTGATGTCCGGGTCGTGCCCCATCCACCCGTGCCAGTCGCTGCGGCACAGCCCCGTCGCCTCGACCCGTACGACCACTCCACCGCCGGACGGCACCGGATCGGCCACGTCCCGCACCTCGCCGGGCTCTCCGTACCGCTCGAACACCATCGCGCGCACGCCGACCGCCTCCACTCGCCTGATCCGTCCGACCCGGGCTCACTTGTGGGCCCCCGGCCCGGATGCGAAGCTGCCGGGACGACCACCACACACCATCAGGGGGACCCCATGACCCGCAAGACGACCCGCAAGCGCGCCACGGCCACCGCCGTATCCGTCCTGCTGGCCCTCACCGTCACCGCCCTCGGCGCGAGCGCGTCGGCGTACGCGGCCGCGGGCGACAAGAAGGTCGAGGTCATCAAGTAGCCAATCGGCTCCCGGTCCTGCCTCCGCTCCGGCTCGCGGGCCGTCTCCCTACACTGGCGGGCATGGTAAGCCGCATCAGTGAGCTGGTCATCGACTGCGCCGACCCCGAGCGCCTCGCCGCGTTCTGGAGCGAGGCCCTCGGCTACGTGGAGCTCGCCCGGGAGGACGACGGGAGCATCGAGATCGGGCCGGCTGCCGCCGGCTTCGGAGGTCCGCAGCCCACCCTCGTCCTCAGCCCGAGCAGCGACCCCCGGCGGGGGAAGCTCCGCCTGCACATCGACGTCAACCCCGTCGACCGCGACCAGGACGCCGAACTGGAGCGGCTGCTCGCCCTCGGCGCCCGCCCGGCCGACGTCGGCCAGACGGGCGCCGAGAGCTGGCACACCCTGGCCGACCCGGAAGGCAACGAGTTCTGCCTCCTGCGCACCCGCCTGCAGCCGCTCTGACCTGAGCTCACCGGTCCGCGGATCCGAGCCCGGTTCCGGCCCGGTGGGCTCTGTCCGCCTCAGGACGGCTTGGCGGAGGACCAGGCGGTGACGGTCACCTTGTCGTCGCAGAAGGCGAACACGCCGTCGTCCATGGCGATCTGGTGCTTCCCGGCGCCGAGTACGCCGATGACCACCGTCGGGTAGGAGCCCGGGGTCGCGCCGGACTCGCAGTAGCCGTCCGCCTCGCCCTGGACCTGGACGAAGGTGAGCTTCGTCCAGGCGCGGGCGCCCGGAGCCAGCACCACGTTGGCGGCGTCCGGGCCGGTGTGGGTGGTGGCCAGCGGCTTGTTCTTCTCCGGCGAACCGTTGCCCGCCGCCGCGACCGTCGGGTACCCGTACACCTTGCAGGGGGCCTTGGAGGTGTTGGTGACGGAGACCACGGCGGCCCCGGTTCCCGTGCCCGACGGGCGGACGTCGGCCTGGTGCCCCTCGGAGACCTTGATGTCGTCGACCGTGCAGGGCTTCTTCGTCGCGTCGCCGGTCCCCCCGGAGGAGGAGCCGCCGCCTGAGGAGGTGCCGCCCGAGGCCGAGGGCGACGCGCCGCCCGTGGAGCCTCCGCTGGCACCGCCGTTGGTCGTTCCACCCTTGTCGCCGCCGGTGGCCGAGGGCTCGGCCGGCCGCGAGGCCCCGGTCGGCGCCGAGGGTGCGGCGGCCCCGCCGCCGTCGCCGGTCGGCGTACAGCCCGTCATCAGAGCCGCGGCCGCCAGAACCGTCGCCAGAGCCGCCGCGGTCCGGCCGGTGCCTGCTGTGTACTGCATTGGTGCTCCCCGAGGTTCACGACCGGTCCCACACCGGCACTCGCGTGCAGGACCACGACTCCCTGACCCGAGCAGGTTCCCGCCGCACGCCGCTGTGGCGGTTCCGTGACGCGCCCATGACGAACGGGATCACCCCGGAGCCGTACACGGGCACCGAGGCGCTGAACGGTCGGACCGGGAAGCCCTTGCGGTACGCCCCGATCCCGGTCCTAGCCCTTGGCCCGGCTGAGGGCCAGGGCTGCCAGGGCCTCGGGGGCGCCCGGCTGGTCGCGGACGCCGGGGAAAGCGTTGACGTCGACGATCAGCGGGGAGCCGTCGGCCGTGGCGACGATGTCCACGCCGTAGACGTCCAGGGAGTAGAGCTCGCCGACCCGGCGGGTCAGATCGGCCCATCCCTGCGGGAGCCGGGGCAGCGGCAGGGTGGGGCCGCGGCCTTCCGGGGAGAGTTCGGAACGGCGCAGGGCCGCGAAGACGCGGTCCCCGATCGCCCAGAGCTTGTGGTCCCAGCCGTTGTTCGGGGCGAAGTCCTGCACCACGACCGGTTCGTCGGGCCAGTCGTCCGCCAGCTCCGCGAGGCGCGCGGTGTCGTCGACCCGGGCCACGAGGTCCTCGCGGCGGCTGTGGCGGCTCTTGACGACGACGGGGGAGCGCAGCGAGACGCCGGCCGCCCACGACGCGAGCGCGCCGACGGTACGGGTTCCCGCGAACGGCAGCCCGGCCGGGACCGCCAGCTCCGCCATCAGGGTGCGGTCCTGGCAGAGGGTGGTCGCCGCGGCGGAGTTCACCACCGGCGCCCCGAGCCGCTCCAGGCGCCGGGCCAGTTCCAGTCCGGGCGGGGTGTGGGCCTTGAGGAGGTACACGTCGGCCGGGGCTCCCGCGGCAGCGTCCGGCGAGCCGGGATCCAGCAGCTCCACCCCGTGTCCGCCGGCCTGCAGGAGACCGGCCGCCGCCGAGAGCAGCGGGTGCCCGGGCTTGTCCGTGATCAGGCCGATCCTCATACGGGCTCTCCCGTGGGGGCGGCCGGGGCGGCAGCCGCTACGGCGGAAGCCGCGCCAGTGCCCGCGGCGGCGGCCGTGGCCGCCGTAGCCTGGAGGGGGATCGACATCTCCTGCCCGGACCGGCGGGGGAGGACGGACCCTGCCTCGGGGCAGGGGCGCGAACCGGCGCCCCGCGCGAGGTCCAGTACCGCGCGGGCCACCCGGGCCGCGGCGTCGGGTACCTGACGGAAGCTCGGGAAGTCGTTCACGTCCACGACCACCGGCCCGTCGGGCCCCAGCAGCACGTCCACCCCGTACAGGTCGAGCCCGTACACCTCCCCGACCCGTGCGCCGATCTCTGCGATCTCCGCGGACAGCGGGACGAGGCGCTCCGGGACGGAGGCGTCCGGATGCAGGGGAGAGCGGCGCTCGGTGGCGAAGAGCTCCCCGCCGACCGCGTACACCTTGAGGTCGGTGCCCGAGTTCGGGACGTAGGGCTGGGCGACGAGCATGCCCTCGCCGACGAGTTCGGGGAGCATCGCGGCCAGCCGCTCCGGCGAGGAGACCAGGTGCACGGCCCGCCCGGAGCTGCCGTCGGCGGGCTTGACGACCAACGGGTACTCCGACGCCGGGATCTGCGCCAGCAGCTCCGGCCGGGCCGCGGCGTAGGTCGGCGGCAGCGGCAGTCCCCGGCCGCGCCCGATGGCGGCGGCCAGCGCCTTGTCCCGTACGCCCCGGATCGCCCGGGCGTCGTTGACGGTGGTCGCCCCGGCCGCGGCGGCGGCTTCGAGCAGGGTCAGCCCCGGCCCGCCGGACACCGTCTTCAGGACCCAGGCGTCATGGGCGCCGGCCTCCACGGCCTCGCTCATCCGCAGTAGCGAACCCCCGGGCCGCAGTACCTCCACCCGGTGGCCCCAGGCCTTCAGTTGCCGGACCACCTCGTTCGGCATGCCGTCGTGGCGGTAGTGCTCCTCCACCAGGAAGCAGAGCCTCATGGACCTTCCCCATATTCCCCGGACGTCCGCCGATCCCGTCCGGCGAGTTGTGACGTCACAGGATGTCATGGGCTGCAATGTGATGATCGGTCCGTGTACGCAGCAACCCGCGAGGATGCCGCCGGGCGGGTTTCGCGGTCCGGTCGTGGTCCGGTCGCGGTCCGGCCGTGGCCCGGCGGAAACCCGGTCGGCCTCCGGTCGCTGTCCGTCCACTGGGACGCGGGGGGATCGGATGGCGCGAGCTCGCGATTTCCCTCCCGTCCAAAGCGCGACAGAAGGACCCTTACCGGTCGAGGGTGAGCGGAAAACTTGTCAGAGGCTGCCCAAAGCGATCAACAACTCTCCTATAGTGATGCCTCGTTGCCAGGAACCTTCTCCTCCATTTACGCCCGGTATGAGGCTTTGATTGATGACGGCGTCGCCCTCCCCCCTTCGCCCCTCCGCGCTGGCCCTGCTGATCACCGCAGTCGCCGGCGGCGCGCTCACCACGGCGGCGGTGGCCGCGGCCCCGTCGTCCATCGCCACCGCCCTCGGCTGGTTCGCCGGCGCGGGCGTCCTGTTGCTCGCGGTATCGGCCTTCGCCGTCACCTGGTGCGCGCGCACCTCCCGGGTCCAGCGCACCCGGATCTCCGGCCTGAGCGCCGAACTGGTCGCCCGTGACGGGCACATCGCCCGGCTGATCGCCGACGCGACCCGTGACGCGGCCGCGCACACGGCCGAGAGGTCCCGCCTCACCGCCGAACACACCGCCGTACTGGACCGGCTGACGGGCGACCACGCCGCCGCGCTGGAACACCTCACGCGCGTGCACGCCACCGAACTCGACGGTCTGGCCGCCGCCCAGAACGCCTCCCGCGAGCGGCTCGGCGGCGAGCTGCGCCGCGCCGAGTCGGGCCGGGCCGCCGCCATGGCCGCGGCCGCCAACGCCGCCGGGCGGATGCAGGCACTGGCCACGGGCATGCTCGCGGACCTGCGCGACATGGAGCACCGGCACGCCGACGAGGACGTCCTCGGCGACCTGCTCCACCTCGACCACCGCACCGCCCAGGCCGGCCGCCTCGCCGACTCCATCGCCGTCCTCACCGGGGCCCGTTCGGGCCGCCGCTGGGCGAAGCCGATCGTCATGGAGTCGATCCTGCGCGGCGCGATGGGCCGCATCGGCGGCTACCAGCGGGTCAGGCTCCACTCCACCAGCGACGCCGCCGTCGCCGGGCACGCGGCCGAGGGCGTCATGCACGCACTCGCCGAACTCCTCGACAACGCCGCCAACTTCTCCCCGCCGACCGCCGAAGTCCACGTCTACGTGGAGGAGGTGCCGTCCGGGATCGTCATCACCGTCGAGGACAGCGGCCTCGTCATGAGCGAGGTCCAGCTGCGCCGCGCGGAACAGGCCGTGACCGCCGTCTCCCTGGACCTGGCCGGACTCTCCGGGACCCGGCTCGGCCTCGCCGTCGTCGGCCGCCTCGCCCGCAAGCACGGACTGACCGTCTCCTTCCGGCCCTCCGCCCGCGGCGGTACGGGCGCACTGATGATGCTCCCGCAGGAGCTCATCAGCCGGACGCCCGCCGAAGCCCCCGCCGCGCCGCTCGCCGTTCCGGCGCAGCCCTCCGCCCGGGTCGCGCCGAAGGCACCCGCCGCGGCCGAAGTCCCCGCCGGGACCAAGCCCGGGCCCGGGCCTGAGCCCGAGGCCGTGCACGACACCGCCGCCGGTCGCGAAGACTCCGTCCGCGCGCAGGACCGTACGGCGACGGACGGCGGGAGCGCACTCCCCGGCGCAGCGGGCACCGGCACCGGCGCCGACCTCGGCGCCGCGTCCGAATCCACCGGCGAGCACCCGCACTTCGGCGACAGCGGCCTGCCCCAGCGCCGCCGCGGCCGGACCCTGGCAGCCGCCCACCCCGAGGGCGCCGACGGCGCGGGCGCCGATCCCCGTACGGCCACGGCCGCGACCCCGGCCACGGGCACGGCATCCGTGCCCGGCGGGGCGTCCCGGTCGGCCGCGCGGTTCGGCAGCTTCCGTCAGGCCGTCCGCGGCGCGGCAGCACCGGGCGCAGCAGCGGCCGGAGCCCCCGGCGAAGAGCAGCAGCCCGCGCACACCCCAGACCCGGAAGGCAACACGCACTCATGACCGGCTTCACCACCGACGAGACGCTCAACTGGCTCCTGGAAGGCCTCCTGGAACGCACACCGGGCGCCCGCCACGCCCTCGTGCTCTCCCGCGACGGCCTCAAGCTGTGCCGCACGCCCGAGCTCTCCGTCGACCAGGCCGACCAGCTCGCCGCGATCGCCGCCGGGATCCAGAGCCTGTCCCACGGGGCGTCCATCGAGTTCGGCGACGGCACCGGCGGGGTCCGCTCGGCCATGGCCGAGTTCTACGGCGGGATCCTCTTCATCGTCGAGGCCGGCGAGGGGGCGCACCTCGCGCTCGTGGCCAACGAGGACGCCGACGCCGGACTCGTCGGCCACAACATGTCCGAACTGGTCGAGCAGCTCGGCGAACACCTCATCGCCAGGCCCCGGGGATGAGCCGGCCCCGGCCGGGCCGGGACGATTCGCCGGACCGGCTCTACACCCTCACCGGTGGCCGCAGCCGCTCCGGCTCGGACGTCTTCGACCTGGTCACCCTGGTCGTCGCCGAAAGCGATCCGGCGCCCGGCATGCAGTCCGAGCACGCGGCGATCCTGCGGATGTGCCAGTTCCCGACGGCCGTCGTGGAGATCGCGGCCGAGCTCGGACTACCGGTGTCGATCGTCCGGATCCTGCTGGCAGACCTGCTCGCCACCGGACGGATCCGCGCCCGGCACCCGCGTACGGCGAACTCGGCTCACAGCTATACCGACCCCGACATCCTGGAGCAGGTGCTCGTTGGACTCCGCAATCTCTGACGCGACGATCCCCGAAGCCGCGTCATCGGCGAGCGCGCCCGTGGGGGCCGAAACGCTCCGGCCCCGCCAGGCGTTGCGCAGCACCGCCGACAACGGACTGAAGATCGTCATCGTGGGCGGTTTCGGCGTCGGCAAGACCACGATGGTCCGCTCGGTCAGCGAGATCCGCCCGCTGAACACCGAAGAGACCATGACCAAGGCCGGCGAGGCCGTGGACGACACCCACGGGATCGCCGGGAAGAGCGCCACCACCGTGGCCTTCGACTTCGGGCGCATCACCCTCGACGCCCGCAACGTGCTCTACCTGTTCGGCGCCCCCGGCCAGGAGCGGTTCTGGTTCCTGTGGGACCGGCTGTTCTCCGGCACCCTCGGCGCCGTGGTCCTCGTCGACACCCGGCGCCTGGCGGACTCCTGGTACGCCATCGACCGGCTCGAACACCACGGCACGCCCTTCGTCGTGGCCTGCAACGACTTCGGCGGCCCCGAGCACGCCCCGGAGCAGATCCGCGCCGCCCTGGACCTGCCGGACGCCATCCCGCTGGTGTTCTGCGACGCCCGCTCCCGGGAGTCCAGCAAGCAGGTCCTGATCTCCCTCGTCCAGCACCTCCAGACGGCCGCGCTGTCGAGCAACCGGCCGAGCCTCCAGCCGAGCCCCCTGTCCCAGACCCCGGAGCCCACCCCGTGACCTGCCCCGCCGCCTCCGAGCACCAGCCCGTCTACCTCGGCGGCCCCCGGTTCCAGACCGACCCCGCCGAGCTGTACCGGGAGATGCGCCGCGACCACGGCGCCGTCGCCCCGGTCGTCCTCGACGGAGACGTACCGGCCTGGCTGGTCCTCGGCTACCGCGAACTGCACCAGGTCACCAGCGACCCCGTGCTCTTCTCCCGGGACTCCGAACTGTGGAACCAGTGGGAGCGCATCCCCGCCGACTGGCCGCTGCTCCCGATGATCGGCCGGCGCCAGCCCTCGATCCTCTACACCGTCGGCGAACGCCACCGCGAGCGGGCCGCCGTCATCTCCGAAGCCCTCGAAGCCGTCGACCCCTTCGAACTCAAGGGGCACGCCGAGCGGTTCGCCGACGAGCTCATCGACGAACTGTGCGGCAAGGGTTCCTGCGACATCGTCGGCGAGTACGCCATGCTGCTCCCGCTGCGCGTCCTCGCCCGCCTCTACGGGTTCTCCGACGCGCAGGGCCCCGGCCTCGTCCACGCCATGAACGAGATGATCAACGGGCGGGAGGGCGCCCTGGAAGGCCAGCGCCACCTCGCCGAGTCGATGTTCGCCCTGCTCTCCGCCAAGCTCGCCGAACCCGGCAACGACGTGGTCTCCCGGATGCTCGCCAACCGGACCGGCTTCACCGTGGAGGAAGTCGCCCAGGACCTCATGGTCATGATGGCAGCGGGCCACCAGCCCACCGCCGACTGGATCGGCAACTCCCTGCGCCTCATGCTCACCGACGACCGCTTCGCCGCCTCCCTCGCCGGCGGCCGGCACAGCGTCGGCGAGGCCATGAACGAGGTGCTGTGGGAGGACACCCCCACCCAGAACGTGGCCGGCCGCTGGACCTCCCGCGACACCCACCTGGGCGGACAGCGCATCGGCAGCGGAGACCTCGTCCTGCTCGGCATCGGCGCCGCCAACGCGGACCCGCACGTGCGCACCGACGCCGGAGAACTGACCGGCGGCAACAACGCCTTCTTCTCCTTCGGGCACGGCGAACACCGCTGCCCCTTCCCCGCCCAGGAGGTCGCCGAGGTCATCGCGCGCACCGGCATCGAGGTGCTCCTCGACCGGCTGCCCGACGTGGACCTCGCCGTGCCCGCAGGGGACCTGGCCCGCCGCCCCTCGCCCTGGCTGCGCGGCCTCACCGCCCTTCCCGTGACCTACACCCCGACCCCCGCCCTTGGAGCCACCCGATGACGTGCCCGATCGACCACACCGGCCCCGCGGCCATCGTCCTGGACCCCTTCGTCGCCGACCTCGACGCCGAGAGCGCCGCGCTGCGCGCCGCCGGTCCCCTGGTCCAGGTGGTCCTCCCCGGCAACGTGGCCGTGTACGCCGTCACGCGCCACGCCGAGGCGCGCAAGCTGCTCACCGATCCCCGGATCGTCAAGGACATCGACGTGTGGGGCGCCTGGCAGCGCGGCGAGATCCCGATGGACTGGCCGCTGATCGGCCTCGCCAACCCCGGCCGCTCGATGCTCACCGTGGACGGCGAGGACCACCGCCGGCTGCGCACCCTGGTCGCGCAGGCCCTGACCGTACGCCGGGTCGAGAAGCTGCGCGCCGGCATCGAGGCGCTGACCACCGGGATGCTGGACAAGCTGGCCGCGCTGCCGGCCGGCGAGACGGTGGACCTCAAGGCGCAGTTCGCGTACCCGCTGCCGATGAACGTCATCAGCGACCTGATGGGCGTCGACGCCGAGGAACACCCGCGCCTGAAGGCCCTGTTCGAGAAGTTCTTCTCGACGCAGACGCTGCCCGAGGAGGTGCCGCAGATGATGGCGGACCTCGGCGCGCTGTTCTCCCGCATCGTCGAGTCCAAGCGCGAGAACCCGGGCGACGACCTCACCAGCGCCCTCATCGAGGCCTCGGAGGACGGCGACCACCTCACCACCGAGGAGATCACCAACACCCTCCAGCTGATCGTCGCCGCCGGCCACGAGACCACCATCAGCCTGATCGTCAACGCGGTCGTCGCCCTCGAGACCCATCCGGTCCAGCGCGACCTGGTCCTCAAGGGCGAGGTCTCCTGGGAGAACGTCATCGAGGAGACCCTGCGCTGGTCCAGCCCCACCTCGCACGTCCTGATCCGCTTCGCCACCGAGGACGTGGAGGTCGGTGACCGGATCCTGCCCAAGGGCGAGGGCCTGATCGTCTCCTTCGGCGCGCTCGGCCGCGACGAGACGCAGTTCGGCGAGACGGCGGGCGAGTTCGACGCCACCCGCACCCCGAACCGGCACATCTCCTTCGGCCACGGCCCCCACGTCTGCCCCGGTGCGGCCCTCTCCCGCCTGGAGGCCCTGGTCGCCCTCCCGGCCCTCTACGCCCGCTTCCCGGACCTCACCCTGGCGGTCCCCCCGGCCGAGCTGCGCAACAAGCCGATCCTCACCCAGAACGACCTCTTCGACCTCCCGGTCCGCCTGGCCTGATCCGCGGCTGCCCCGCCCCCTCGAACCGAGAGCGGGCGGGGCGGCCGATTTAATCGGATGTGCTTACGGGGCACGGTTGTTAGGTTCACCGTGTGCCGAAGCTGAATCAGATCATCGCAGTCGAAAAGGGCGTCAAGTCCAAGGCCCTCCAGGAGCTCACCCAGGCTCACCAGGACGTGCAGAAGCCCGCCCTGCTGGCCGGCATCTCCCGGACCTACCAGCCCAAGGACGAGGAGGGCGAGCAGCTCCCGCCCGAGTCCACCCGGGTCCAGATCAAGGCCGAGGACGCCCTGCGCGCGACCGCCTCGACGCTCACCCGGCTCTTCGACGTGACCGCGACGAAGGACTGGGCGAACCGGTCCGCGGCCGCGGACGTGGTGGTCGACGGCCGGGTCCTGCTGCCCCAGGTGCCCGTCCCGTACCTGCTGTTCCTGGAGAAGCAGCTCACCGACCTGCACACCTTCGTGCGCAAGCTGCCGGTGCTCGACGCCTCCGAGTCGTGGAGCCTGGACCCCTCGACCGATGCGTGGAAGACGGACGCGGTGCGGACCATCCGCACGAAGAAGGTCCCGCGCAACCACGTGAAGGCCGAGGCCACGGAGAAGCACCCGGCGCAGGTCGAGGTGTACTACGAGGACGTGGCGGTGGGCTACTGGACCACCGTGAAGTTCTCCGGAGCGCTGCCCGCCCGTCGGGTCAACGAGCTCCTCGACCGGGTCGAGAAGCTCCAGCAGTCCGTCAAGTTCGCCCGGGAAGAGGCGAACAACTCCGAGGTCACCGACCAGCGGATCGGCGACGCGGTATTCGGCTACCTCTTCGGGTAGCCCCCACATTCGCCCCCCGTCGCGAGCGGGGGGTGCGCGATGAGCGCAAGCTGAAACTGATGTTGAAGCTGATCATGGGGTGTCAGGTGGGGGTTCGAATCCCTCCCCCCGCACACGTGCGGGGGTGGCCCAAGTCCGGCAGAGGCGGCCCCGTCAAACTCAGATTCTCGCTCCAGTCTCAGTATTCGCCGCCGAACACCGGATCGACCGAGCGCGGGCGAACATCGACGGATGGGGGTTCAAGTCCCCTCGGCGGCTCTCTCGTGCCGCTGTAGTTCAAAGGCAGAACACGTCGATCTCAATATGACCCGCGGCTCTTAAACGCCGTCGGTGTGCGCAAATGGGTGGCAAGCTGGAGCCCGGGAGCTGGACATGCTCCCGGGCTCCGTCACGTTCGCCGGCCCGCAGGCCCGCCGGCCCGCCGTTACGCGGGCCCGCCGTTACGCGGGCATGGGCACCGAGACGAACGCCGTGCCCGACTCGTTCTCCACCAGGACCGCCCGGACGTCCGCCGGGTCCACCGCCGCCGAGCCGTCCAGCGCAGCGCCCTTGCCCTCGCCGTGTTCCGCGGTGCCCACCACCCAGCCGCCCGCGGTGGTGCGCGTACCGTCCCGGGAGACCACGACGATCCGGCAGCGCTCGCCCGCCGGAATGCCCGCCACCGCGGCGTGCACCCGCACCCACTTGGCCGCGGGCGTCACCTGTACGGTCATCCGCGCGCCCGTGCCCGCATCCGTCGCGGAGGCCACCTTGGTCCCCGCCGCCGGGGGAGAGGGCTGGGCCGAGACCGTCGGCAGCGGCCGGGCCTCGACCTCGACGTTCTCGCCGCCCAGCTGCGTACCGGCCCAGAAGACGGCGGTCAGCGAGGCCGCCACGGCCAGTCCCGCGAACGCGGTCCGGCGCCGGCGCGCCCCGTCCACCTCCTGGCGCATCTGGCGCAGGGTGCGCTGGAGCAGCAGGTCCCCGCCCTGCGGCGGACCGTCGAGGAACGCCTCGGGGGGCACCTCGCCCAGCGCCGTCTCCATCTCGCGCAAAGCCGTCACCTCCTGACGGCACTGCACGCAGCCGTCCACGTGTTCCTCGACCCGGCGGACCTCCGCGTCGTCCAGGACGCCGAGAACGTACGGGCCGAGGAGTTCCTCCTCGTGCCGCTGCCCGTTCATGCCACCACCTCCTGCAGTCCGCCGGGCCGCGGAGACGGGCCGCCCGTGCGCGTGCTTTCCCTGAAGACTTCTCTGAGCGCCTTGAGCGCGTAGTGCGAGCGCGATTTCACCGTGCCGGCGGGGATGCCGAGGGTGTCGGCCGCCTCGGCGACGCTCTGCTGCCGGTAGTACAACTCCGTCAGCACGTCCCGGTGTTCCGGCGACAGCCGGTCCAGGGCGCCCAGCACGGTCATCGTGTCCACGACCGCATCGGCGTGGTCCGCCTCCACCGGCGGATGCGCCGGCGATCCGGACACCTCCGGCGGCCGGGCCGCCTTCGCCCGGTACCGGTCGGTGACGATGTTGCGGGCCACCGTGAGCAGCCAGCCGCGTACGGAACCCTTTCCGTTCACCAGGACCTCGGAGTGGCGCCAGGCCCTGATCAGGGTCTCCTGGACGATGTCCTCGGCCGCTGCCCGGTCCCCGGTCAGCCGGGTCGCGTACGCGAGCAGGGCGTGACCGTGCTCTTCGTACACGGACTTGATCAGTGCCTCGTCGGTCGAGCCCCGCCGAGTGCGGGGCCACAGTGGTCCGGCCATCTCACCCTCTCCGTCTTCCTCGCTTACGTGGTGCGGTCACAACACGCCACCCACGGGCACCGGGTTCACGTGACCTGCGTCACCTGGGAGCCGCGGTGCGCGCTCCACCGCTCAGGTCCGGCAGGTGCGGCCCTGGTTGAGGCAGTCCACGACCTCGTCCATCCGCGGGCCGGTCATCACGTTCACGAACATCCCGTGGTCCGTCTTGGGGCTGTGCCGCTGCTCGGGGAAGGAGTCGAGGGCGAGGGGCGCCCCCGGGGGCACGTCGTAGGCGAGGGAGATCCGCAACCGCGGTACGGGGAAGGTGTCCTGCGGGCAGACCCCGTTCGCCGCCGGGAAGCGCAGGTGCGTGCGGTGTCCCGGGGCGGCAGTGTCGAGGCCGTTCCAGCAGCTCGGGAAGGTGAGCGTACGGGTGAGGCGCTCGCCCTGCGGGCAGCGCGGGTAGCGGGTGGTGGACCGGTCGGGGGAGCCCGAACAGCCCCATCGGGCCCGCACGTCCTCGTCGGAGTCCGCGGTGAGGGCCACCGCGTCGCCGGTCATCGCGCGCAGGAACCGGGGCATCGCCACCACCTTGCTCACCGGACTGCCCAGGAACTCCACCGACACCGCGGCCTCCGGCAGGATCGCGCCCGCGTTCCCGTGGCCCGCGGTTCCCTCGTGCGGCCGGTCGCCCGGCCGGTCGGTGCGGCGCAGCACCGGCCAGTAGTACGTGGAACGGTCCCCGCCGGCACAACTGGTGGCGGCCGCGTCCAGGGAGGCATCGGTGGAGAAGGCGTCCGTGGACAGGTTCCCGACGTAGCCGTGCGTGTGGTGGGCGCCGGAGCGCAGTCCCGGGGAGACGACGAGGTTGTCCTCGTTGTAGTGGCCCTCCGCGTTGCGGCCGCAATCCACCGACACCCGGCCCGCGGAGGCCTGCGGACCCGCGGCGGGGGGCTCGGCGGGCCCGGCCGGGACCTCCCGGAAGTCCACGAAGTCGGCGGGCACGGGACCGGCTCCGGTCGCCGGCGCGCCGGGCCCGCCGGTGCGCGCGGCCCCCAGTACGGCGGCGGTCAGCCCGGAGCCCAGCACCAGGCAGATCAGCAGCGTGAGCAGTCGGCGTTCGTTCCCCATGCGGGTCACCGTTGCCGCCCACCCCCGCCTCCGTCAACCGGGCGTCCGCAGGACGGTCACCGGCCGGCCGGGGCCCCGGAAACCGGCGGAGGCGGTGCGCGCAGGGGCCCCGCGGCCCGGGGCCCGCAAGCTTTGCCCCCGTTTGGCCGTTCCCGCGGCAAAGCAGCCTTCTCGAGCGACCCGCATCGCAAGGAAGGACCACCGCCGTGCCCGCTGCCAACCACCTCCTGCACCGCCTGATCGGGGAAACCGGCTGGACCTACGAAGCCCTGGCCCGGCGGCTCAACACGAGCGCGCAGGCGGTCGGCCTCACCACCGGCTACGACCGCACCTCGGTCGCCCACCGGCTGCGCGGCAGCACCCCGTCCTCGGCCTGCTCGGGGACCGTCCCGCGGCCCACGCCGCCCTGGACGCCTCGCAGGCCTCCCGTCCCGCCCGGCAGGAACGCGCGATCGTGCTCACCCACGTGGAACGGGCCCGGCTGTACCGGCTGGGCGGCCGGGAGCGGGATGCCGCCTCCGAACTGCGGGATGCCGAAGCCCTCGACCGGGGCGTGCACTCCCCGCGCGCGGCCCGCGAGATCGAGCTGCCGGGGCGGGGCGGCGCCCGCCGCGGCTGATCCTCAGGCCAGCGGCGCCGCGTCGAGCTCGATCACCTCTGCGGGTCCCGCGCGGAACGCCGGGCTCGCAGCGTCCGCCTCGATCATGTGCGGGGTGACGTCGTGCGCGGCGAGGGCCTCCCGGGAGGACCACTCCTCGACGAGGGCGAACCGGTCCGGATCGCCGCTCACTTGGTGCATGTCGTAGCGGATGCAACCCTCCTCGGCCCGTACGGCCGGCGCGAGGCGCTCGTAGGCCTCGATCTGCTCCCGGCCGCGGCCCGGGAGGGTGGTGATGAGGATCAGGAGTCGAACTGTCGATGGCATGGGCCGCATGCTAGATCGACAAGGCCGGGCGACGGAAAGGCATTTCCGCAGGACGGGATGCACGGCCCCCGCCCGTGGCCGTTCCGCTACGCATGGCCGTTCCGCCACGCATGGCCGGTCCGGTCCTTGCCCGGTACGGGCCGACCGCGCAGAGTGGCCAGGTATGACACCCGAAGACCTCTTGCAGGCCCTCGCCCGTACCCGCGCCTCCCTCGACGGATCCGAGGTCACCTTCTGGTGGACCGGCGACGTCCACGCCTGGGCCCTCGGTGAGCCGTACCGGCGCCTCTTCGGCTTCGAGGGCCTCAATGTGGCCCGGCTGGTGGAGGACGAGGCGCCGGGGACCTACCAGCTCCTCACCCGTGAGGCCGCGTTCTACCTGGACCCGCTGACCCGGGAGATCCTGGAGACCTGGGAGGACAAGCCCGTGGTCCACGTCTGGAACGACCCCGCGAACCAGAGGTGGCGCCCCTTCCCCGTCCCCATGACCGCACTGGGCGACGAGGTCTGCTTCAGCCTGGAGATCCCGCTCTCGTACCCCTCCCCGCTGCCCGTCGCGCAGTACCCCGCGAACTCGGCCGACGACACCTACCGCGCCCTGGAGCTCTTCCAGTTCTTCGCCCCCGCCTCGGTCCTCGCCACCGGCGAGCCCAGCGTCCCGGCCACCATGTCCTGGACCCGGATGTCTCCCTGGCTCCCCTGGATGGAACAGGGACCGCGCCCCGGCGGGCTCACCTTCCACTGCCGGGGCCGCAAGCTCGCCTCCTACGCGGAGGTCCCGGAGCGGACCCGCGCGTACGTCGCCGCCCACCACCCAGAGTTCGCCCACGCCCCCGAGAAGTGGACGGAGCCGAACGAGACCAGCTGGACGTACTTCCGCAGGCTCAACCCGCCGTCCGACCCGCCCGGCGCCTGAGCCCGGCAGGCCGGACACCCCTAGGGCTCTCAGCCGCCGGCCGCGAACCGGTCGAGAGACCCGAGCACATGGCCGAGGGTGGCCGTCCCGCCCATGTGTCCCGCCTCCTCCACCACGGTCAACTCCACGCCGGGCCAGGCGCGGGACAGCTCCCAGGCCGTGTCGAGGGGGCTGCCCATGTCGAGCCGGCCGTGGATCAGGACGCCCGGGATCCCGGCCAGCCGGTGGGCCCCGCGCAGCAGCTCGCCCTCCTCCAGCCAGGCCCCGTGCGAGAAGTAGTGCGAGCAGATGCGGACGAGGGCGACCCGGGCCGCCGGCGGCCGGCCGGTGTACGGCAGGGAGCCGCCCTTCGTCTCCCCGGACAGCACCGCGTCCTCCCAGGCGCACCAGTCCGCCGTGGCCTTCGCCCGTACCTCCTCGTCGGGATCGGCCGCCAGGCGGGCGTAGGCCCCGACGAGGTCGCCGTCGCGCGCGGCGCCGCCGGATCCGGCGACGAAGCGCTCCCACTGCTCGGGGAAGTACCGGCCGACGCCGCGGTACAGCCAGTCGATCTCCGAGCGCCGGGTGGTGGTGACGGCCGCGATGACGATCTCCGAGACCCGCTCCGGGTGCCGCTCGGCGTAGGCCAGGATCAGGGTGGAGCCCCACGAGCCGCCGTACAGCAGCCAGCGGCCGATGCCGAGGTGCTCGCGCAGCCGCTCCATGTCGGCGACCAGGTGCCCGGTGGTGTTGTGCCGCATGTCGGTCGCCGGATCGCTCGCGTGCGGGGTGCTGCGGCCGCAGCCGCGCTGGTCGAACAGGACGACCCGGTAGCGTGCCGGATCGAAGAGCCGGCGGGCCTTTTCGGTGCACCCCGACCCCGGACCGCCGTGGACCACGAGGGCGGGCTTCCCGTCCGGATTGCCGCAGACCTCCCAGTAGATGACGTTCCCGTCGCCGACGTCGAGCATCCCCTTGTCGTAGGGCTCGACCGGCGGGTAGAGCTCTCCCACGTCCGGACCTCCTCGTCTCCCCGTCCCGGACGGCCGTTCGCCGGGCCCCGGCCACCCTACGGGGGGCCCGGCAGGGTGCGGACAAGGGTTTTCCCCGTATCGCGTTCATCCCCGCTTTGCCTACTGTCTGCCCACCGGCGATCCTCCCGTCCGAACAGCCCCCGCGCCCACCCCACATGGCGCGAAGCTGCGAGGGCGGTCCGTCGCCGGTGCCACCGTTGCCCAGCCCCGACGCTGCGGCGGGCGACGACGTGGTGTGCAGCAGCGGTGGCCGGGCGGGTTTGACCAGCTCGTTCCGGTCCCGCCGCCGCCGGTCAACCTCCCACACTGCACCAACCGGCCGCCCCGGCGCGTTCTGTGGCGGCCCGCGAAAGGGAACACCGTGCACGCATCCAGACGACGCAGGCTCATATCCGTGGTGGCGATGTCCGTCACCCTGCTCGCCGGCTCCGCCACCACCTCCCTGGCGCTGACCGCCGCGGATCCCGCCCCCGCCTCGACCCTCCCGGCTGCCGGCGCCCCCACCGCCGTGGCCCCCGTCGAGAACCTCATCGTCGGGTACAAGTCCTCGGCCGCAGAGGCCGGCTCCAACTCCGCCGCCGCAGCGGACGCGGAGGCCAAGGGCAAGAAGGCCTCGAAGAAGGCGAAGTTCGATCGCCGCCTCGGCACCGGAGCCGCCCTCGTCTCCCTCGGCACCCCGGCCGACGCCGCCGCCGTCATGGCCCAGTTCCGCGCCGACCCCGACGTCGCCTACGTCGAGCCCGACTCCCGCGCCTACGCCCTCGCCGTCACCCCCAACGACACCGAGTACGCCAAGCAGTGGGACCTCTTCGAGTCGACCGCCGGCATGAACGTTCCGGCAGCCTGGGACACGACCACCGGCTCGGGCGTCACCGTGGCCGTGATCGACACCGGCTACGTCGCCCACTCCGACGTCGCCGCCAACGTGGTCGCGGGCTACGACTTCATCTCCAGCTCCACCGCCGCCCGTGACGGCAACGGCCGCGACAACAACCCGGCCGACCAGGGTGACTGGAGCGCGGCCGGCGAGTGCGGCACCGGCTCCAAGGCCAGTGACTCCTCCTGGCACGGCACGCACGTCGCCGGCACCATCGCCGCCGCCACGAGCAACTCCAAGGGCATCGCGGGCATCGCGTACGGCGCGAAGATCCAGCCCGTCCGCGTGCTCGGCAAGTGCGGCGGTGCCACCTCGGACATCGTCGACGCCATCACCTGGGCCTCCGGCGGCACCGTCTCTGGCGTCCCGGCCAACGCGACCCCGGCCAAGGTCATCAACATGAGCCTCGGCGGCTCGGGTGCCTGTACCTCCACGTACCAGAACGCCATCAACGCCGCCGTCGGCCGCGGCACGACCGTCGTCGTCGCCGCCGGCAACAGCAACGCCGACGCGGCCGGCTTCTCGCCCGCCAGCTGCAACAACGTGATCAACGTCGCCGCCAGCAACCGCACCGGCGACCGCTCGTTCTACTCGAACTACGGCGCGATCATCGACGTCGCCGCCCCGGGCGGTGAGACCCGCCGCGCCACCGACACGCCCGGCACCATCACCACGCCCGAGAACGGCATCTGGTCCACCCTGAACACCGGCGCCACCACCCCCGGCGCCGAGAACTACGAGCCCTACCAGGGCACCAGCATGGCCGCCCCGCACGTCGCGGGCCTCGCCGCCCTGCTGAAGTCGGCGAACTCCGCGCTGACCCCGGCCCAGATCGAGTCCGCGATCAAGGCGAACGCCCGCCCGCTGGCCGGCACCTGCACCGGCGGCTGCGGCACCGGCCTCGCCGACGCCGCCGCGTCCGTGGCGGCCGTGACCTCGACCCCGCCCACCCCGGGCTTCGAGAACACCACGGACTTCGCGATCGGCGACAACGCCACCGTGGAGAGCCCGGTCACCGTCACCGGTGTCACCGGCAACGCCCCGGCCACCCTCAAGGTCGGCGTCAACATCGTCCACACCTACATCGGTGACCTGAAGGTCGACCTGGTCGCCCCGGACGGCACCGTCTACACGGTGCACAACCGGACCGGCGGCAGCGCCGACAACATCAACCAGGTCTACACCGTGAACGCGTCCTCCGAGGTCGCGAACGGCACCTGGAAGCTGCGCGTCAACGACAACGCCGGCGGCGACACCGGCAAGATCGACTCCTGGAGCCTGACCTTCTGAGCCTGGCCTGCTGAGTCCGGCCCTCCGGGCCGGATCCCCGCCGCGGCCCAACTCGGCCTGACGGGCCGATAGTACGGACCAACAGCCCGCCCGACCTGCTGATACACCGCGTATCGGCAGGTCGGGCGGGTTTTCCTGTCACGTGACTGAATTCTGCGTCACAATCCCGGCCCGCCGGCCATCCGACCTCGTATTGTCGCGTCTCACAGGAAGGGCACAGAGTCGGGCAAGCGAGAGGCTGGTGGCTGTGCGTGGTGGTGGCGACGGGGAACGCCGACACGACCGTGGGACACGGTGAACTGATCAAGACGGTCGACCGCGCGCTGACCACGCACGGACGCGCCCTGCTCACCGGACCCGCAGGCTCCGGCAAGACCGAGGTGCTGCGCGCCCTCACCGAGGCCGCCGCGCTGCGCCACGAGACCGTGCTCCATCTCACCCCCGGAGCCGCCGACCGGTGGATACCGGAAGCCGCTGCCGCCGCCCTCCTCGCCTCCGTCCCGGCCGCCGCGCTGGAATGCCTCTCCGGACCGCAGCGCACCGCCATCGCCCTCCTGCGGCGGGAAACCGACGCACCCCGCGTCGGCCGCGACCACGTCGCCCTGCGCCTCGCCGTCGTCGAGGTGCTGCGCACCCTCGCCGCCCGCGGCCCCGTCCTGCTCGCGCTCGACAACGCCCAGTGGCTGGACGCGGAGAGCACCGACCTGCTCCGCTTCGCCCTGGGCCTGACCCCGCCCCGGGTCCGGGTCCTCGCCGCCGAATGCGTCCAGGGCGGAACCCCGCTCTCCGAGCCCCTCTGCGGACCGGACACCCCACAGATACGGGTGCCCCCGCTCGGCACCGACGAGATCGCCGAGCTGCTGATGCGCCGGGGGCTTCCGGCCCGTCTCGCCGGCCGGATCCACCAGGCCAGCGGCGGCAACCCGCGCCTCGCCCTGGCGCTCGGCCGCTCCGTCGCCGAAGCCGCCGGTTCCCGCGACGGCGGCGCCCACCACGCCGATCCGCTGCCCGTCTCCGGGCAGGCCCGTGAGGTGGCCCGCCGTCTCCTCGGCGTCGTGCCCGCCCAGGCCCGGCGCACCCTGCTCTACGCCGCCCTCGCCGCACGCCCCACCACCGCGCTGCTGCGCCGGGCCGGCCGACTGGCCGCGGAGGCGGAGCTCGCCGTGGCCGAGCGGGCCGCGCTGGTCACCGTGGAAGAGGACGGCACGATCCGGTTCATGGCCGGGGCCCTGCCGACCGCGCTGGCCGCCGACGCGGGCTGGCCCGAACGCGCCGCCGGGCACGCCGCGCTGGCCGCCGCCGTGGACGACCCCGTCCAGGCCGTACGCCACCGGGCGCTGGCCGTGGACGCCCCGGACCAGGCGCTCGCCGCCGAGGTCACCGAAGCCGCCGCGTCCTGCAGGCGCCGTGGCCAGCGGGCGCTGGCCGCCGAACTCGGCCTGCTCGCGGCCGACCGGACCCCCTACCACCTGCCCGGGGAGGAGCTCGCCCGGCTGGTTGCCGCCGCCGAGGACGCGGGCTGGGCCGGCCGCGCCGACCTGGCCCGCCGCGCCACACGCGCCGTGCTCGCCCGCGACGCCTCGCCGGGCGACCGGGTGCGTGCCCGCCTCGCCGTCATCGACGCCGCCGGTCAGGCCCTCGGGGCCCTCGACGAGACCTTTGCGTACGCCATGGCCGACGCCGAGGGCGACCCCGCCCTCCAGGCCGCCGTGCGGCTGCGGACCGCCTGGAAGCACAACCTCAGCGACGGCGACCCCGTCCGCTCCCGCGACGCCGCCGCGGAGGCCGGCGTACTGGCCCGCAGCGGCGGAGACCAGGTCGCCGAGGCCATGGCGCTGACCGTACGGGCCCGCATGGGCCGCATCCTCGGGGACCGGGACGCCGAGGAGATCCTCGCCGAGGCCCTCGCCCTGCCGGCACCCGAGGTACCCCTCGGCATGCGCAACGCCCCGCAGTACCTCGCCGTCCGCCACGCCCTCTTCGACGACCGGAACGCCGACGCCCGGCGCCAGTTGCTCGTGCTGCTGCCCGCCGTACGGCGCACCGGCTCCGCCGAGGACGTCTTCGAGGTGCTGCGCAGCCTCACCGAGGTGGAACTGCGCCGGGGCAGGTGCGCGGCTGCCACCGCGCACGCCCGTGACGCCCTGGAGCTGACCGTCGAGGCCGGCCTCTCGCCCGGCCCCGCCTGGTACCTGGCTGCCCTGGCCGAGGCCATGGGCGGGGGTTTCGCACGGGCCGCCGGATACGCCCGGCGCGGCATCCAGGCCTCCGAGGAGGAGCACGACCAGGTGTTCCTCTCCCGCGGCCTGTACGTGCTCGGCCTGGTCGAACTGGCCACGGGCGAGGCCGCGAAAGCCGTCACGACCCTGCGTCGGGTGGCCGAACTGGAGGCCGCCCAGCAGGTGGTCGACCCCTCGATCCTGCGCTGGCACGGCGAGCTCGCCGAGGCCCTGGTTCTCGCCGACGTGCCCGAGGAGGCCGCCGAGCTCCAGGCCAGGGTGCGTACGACGGCCCTCGCGCTCGGCCGCACCAGCGTGATCGCCGCCCTCGACCGGGCCCGGGGCCTGTGCCTGTCGGCGCAGGGCGACGCCGATGCGGCGGTGGCCCTGCTGGAGGACACCGCGCAGCGCTTCGAGCTCCTCGAACTTCCCCTGGAGCGGGCCCGTACGCTGCTGGCCCTCGCCCGGGTGGAACGCCGCCGCCGGCGGCGCGCACCCGCCCGCGCCGCGCTGGGGGCGGCGGCCGAGGTCTTCGCCCGGGCGGGCGCCGCTCCGTGGACCGAGCTCGCCCGGGAACCGTCCCCGTGCCCCGCCCCGGGCGAGGGCGCCGGGGCCCGGCCCCTGGCCTCCCTCACCGAGGCGGAGACCCGCCTCGCGGTGCTGGTGGCACAGGGCGCCAGCAACCAGGAGGCGGCCGCGAAGCTCTTCGTCAGCGTGAAGACCGTGGAGGCCCGGCTGACCCGGATCTACCAGAAGCTGGACGTCCGGTCCCGGGCCCAGCTGGCCACCACGCTGCGGCTGGGCTGACCGGAGCGGTGAAGAGCCGCCTCAGCAGCTCAGGTTGTTCCCCGGGGTCACGCCGAGGATCTGGATGAAGCTCTGGTACGTGTTCACCCGGCTCTGCACCTGCGCCGGGTTGCCGCCGTTGCACTCCAGGGCACCGTTGATGGAGCGGATGGTCTCGCCGAAACCGGCGCCGTTCACCATGGCTGCGTGGGCGGTCATCGTGCCCGGGCCGTTCTGCGTGTTCCAGTACCAGAGCGCCGTCTTCATCGCGACGGCCGGGTCCTGCTCCACCAGGTAGGGGTTGGCCAGGAGGTTGATGCCCAGGGCGTCGCCGGCCGCCTTGTAGTTGAAGTTCCAGCTCAACTGGATGGGCCCGCGCCCGTAGTAGGCGGCCTGCCCGGCGGGACAGCCGTAGGGCTGGTTCGCATCGCAGTAGTGCGGGTAGTTGGCGGTGTTCTGCTCGACTATGTGCACCAGCCCGCCCGTCTCGTGCGAGACGTTGGCCAGGAAGGCGGCCGCTTCGCGCCGCTTGACGGTGTCGTCACCGGTGGTGGCGAAGCCGGGGTAGGCCGACAGGGCCGCGACCAGGCCGTTGTAGGTGTAGAAGGGGTTCCGGTTCGGGAACATCTGGTTGAACTGGGCTTCGCTGACCACGAATCCGGAGGGGTTGGGGGTGGTCGGATCCGGGTTCGGGGTCTGTCCGCCTCCGCAGACGCCCTGGTCCGACCAGACGCCCCACTGGCCGGTGGTGCCGGGGGTCTCGCCCTGGGTCCACCACTTGGCCTGCCAGTTGTGGCCCCCGTACGAGGCGCTCGTGCCGCCGGTGTAGACGGCGGAGGATGCCCACGCGCCGGCGCAGGCGGGAGCCGCGGCGGCGGGGGAGGAGGGGAGGGCGATCGCGAGGCCGAGGGTGACGGCCGCGGTGGCGGCCAGCGAGAGGGCGCGGCGGCGCAGGGTGCGCTTCACGGAAGTTCTCCTTCAGTGGGGGGAGTTGCCGTGGGGGGCAACGGACAACGGACAACTGCGCCCACTGAAGCGAGGATGGTCTGGACCTGTCAAGGTCTAGACCAAAACGAAGCGCCGGTGCGCCGCCCCGAAGGGCAGTGCACCGGCGCTTCGTCGAGGGTCAGCTACCGGCGGAGAGGTTGCCGGAGAGGACCGGGATGTTGTCCAGGATGTGCGAGGCGGTCTCGTCACCCTTGGCCTGGGTGGAGTTCTCGGCGCACTGCTGGTTCTGCGGGTTGGACGCGATCGGGATGTCCTGGACGCCGACGTTGATCAGGGCCAGGATCGACTGCGCGTTGACCTTCGCGGGCAGGCCGACACAGAGCTTGTTCAGGGAGCCCTGGATCGCGGCCATCTGCGGGCTCATGGCGCCGGAGGTCTCCTGGTTGCCGTAGAGCTGGGAGGACTCGTTGCCGTTGACCGTGTTGACGCCGTTGTCGTTGCCGATCGCCATCGCCGGGGAGGCTACGGCGGCACCGGCACCCAGAACGGCGGCGGTGGCGGCTGCGGTGGCCATGAACTTCTTGAGCATGTGGGGGATCCTTCTTCTGTCGCACTGTCGCATGAGATAGCTGCCCTCGGCGGGACGAGCTGCTCAACTGCCGTGGACACCGGGGGTTATCACCCATCACCCGAGTGGCCCAACCTTGCACTCCACAGGTGCGGTCCCGCATCGGCCGATTGACCGAACGCCGACGGGCGCGACAGGCGGGCGGATCCAGTGCCCCGAGTGCGTACGTGCGCGTGCGCCCCGGGTGCGCGCCCCGTGCGCGGGGCGGAGGTGCCGCCCCGACCGGATCCGGACCGTGGTGCAGGTCCCGGACCCGGTCGGGGCCGGCAGGGGCGGTGTCGCGGCAACGCGACGTCGCCGCGGTCAGCCGGTCTTGCGGCGGACCTTCTTGTTCTTGCCCCCGGGGTTGCCGCCGGCGCCCTGGATCTTCGCCCGGCTCTGGTGTGCCTGCTGCGACTGAGCATTGGCGGCGTTCCGCTCCAGGGCCTCCTTGAACTTCCGCTTGGCCTCCTCGGCCGGCGATTCGTTCTGCGGGGTGTCTGATTCTTCTGACATGCGTCCTCCTGGAATGTTCTGAAGCCGTTGCAGTCTGTCAGGTGGCGTTTCCCCTGGCCAACGGGTTCGGGCGGAGCGGCCTCGAGTCGGCTCCGGAGCAGTTCCGGAGCTGCTCCGGGGGCGGTCTCAGGCGTCCTTCTCCAGGGTCGGGCGCAGTCGCTCCAGCAGGGCGTGGAGGGTCGCGCGCTCGGTGTCGTCCAGGATGTCGAGCGCGCCGTGCGTGGCCTGCATCTCCTCGCGCACCCGGCGCATCACCTCGCGGCCCGCGTCCGTGGCCACGACGTTCTTGACGCGCCGGTCCGCGGGATCGGGCTCGCGGCGCACCAGCTCGCGGGCCTCCAGCCGGTCCACGATGCCGGTCACGTTCGAGGCGTCGCACACCAGCAGGGTGGCGAGGCCGCGCATCGGGAGGGGGCCGTTCAACTGGGCGAGGACCTTCGCCTGGGTGGAGGTGAGGCCGTGGCGGGCTGCGGCCCCCGCGAAATCGCGCCACTGGGCGGTGCCGATCGCGGCGAGCAGCTCCAGCAGCTCCAGCTTGGTCGGGACGGCGTGGGGGGTGGTGGCGCTCATGCCCCGGAGCGTACTCAAGGTGCTTCACATTATCAACCTTTTACTTGACCACCTTAACTATTGAGGTCTACCGTCTGCTGGAGTCGAAGTACTTGATGACGTCAAACATCTGCGATCTGAAGCACTGAGAAGGTCTTCCCTGCCATGAGCACCACCACCTCCGCCACCACCCGGGCCGGCGGCCACCGGAACGAGACGGTCATCGTCTTCGCCCTGAGCCTGGCCGCCATGGTCGTGTCGATGATGCAGACGCTGCCGGTCCCGATCCTGGGCCTGATCCGCAGCGATCTCGGCACCACCACCGCCAACGTCAGCTGGGTGACCACCGCCACCCTGTTGTCCGCCGCCGTCTTCACCCCGCTGCTGGGCCGCTTCGGCGACCAGCACGGCAAGAAGCCGACGCTGGTGGCCGTACTCGGCGTCATGGTCGCGGGCTCCGTCATCGCGGCGCTGGCGTCCTCGCTGCCCCTGCTCCTCCTCGGCCGCGTCCTGCAGGGCGCCGCCACCGCGATCTTCCCGCTCGCCCTCTCGGTACTGCGCGAGGAGGTCCGCCCGCAGAAGCTCCCCGGAGCGATGGCCCTGGTCAGCGGAACCCTCGCGTTCGGCAGCGGCCTCGCGCTCGTCGCCACCGGCCTGCTGACCTCCGGCAGCGACGCCGACTACCGCAACGCCTTCTGGATGGCCACCGGCTTCGCCGTGCTCGCGCTGCTCGCCGTCGTCTTCCTGGTTCCGGCGACCCGGCACAAGACCGGCGGCCGTACGGACTTCCTCGGTGCGCTCACCCTGGGCATCGCCCTGCTGCTGCTCCTGCTGCCGATCTCCCAGGGCCACGAGTGGGGCTGGGCCTCCGGCCGCACGCTGGGCAGCTTCGCGGGCGCCGTCGTCATGACCGCCGTCTGGGTGTTCACCGAGCTCAAGGTCCGCGAGCCCCTCGTCGACATGCGGATGTTCGTCCACCGTCCGGTCCTGATGGCCAACCTGGCCGGCATCCTCGTCGGCTTCGGCATGTTCGCGAACTTCCTGGGCGTCTCCTACCTCGTCCAGATGCCCAAGGCCCTGACCGGCTACGGTTTCGACGCCTCCATCCTGCGCGCCTCCGTGGAGTTCCTGCTGCCCGGCGCGATCGTCTCGCTCCTCGCCTCGCCGATCGGCGGCCAGCTGGTCCGCCACCGCGGACCGCGCGCCGCACTGGCGGTGGCCGCGGCCCTCGGCGCCGCCGGCTTCGGCTGGCTGGCCCTGGACCACGGCCACACCGCCTCGGTGATCGGCGCCGGCCTCATCGTCGGCGCGGCCGTCAGCTTCGGCTACGCGGCCATGCCCGCCGTGATCATGGCGAGCGTCCCGCACCACCAGAGCGGCATCGCCAACGGCATCAACTCGATCTCCCGCTCCACGGGCAGCGCGATCGGCAGCGCGATCGTGACCACCATCCTGGCCTCGAAGACGATCGAGCACCTTCCGGCGGGCGTTCCCGCCCTGCCGGCCGAATCCGGCTTCACCCTCACCTTCGCCATCGGCGCGGTGGCCTTCGGCCTGGTCGCGGTCATCAGCGGAATCGGCCTGCGCGGGACCCACGGGCCGCGGACGGCCGCCACGGGCGCCGGCGCGCCGGTGGCCGCCTCGACCGGGACCGCGCCTGCGGCAACCGAGCCGGCCGCTGCCACGGCGTCCGCCGCGAAGGCCGACGCCTGACCGGTCCGCACCGCACCACCGGAGCGACGTTCTCACGGAGCCGCCCCAGGGTCCTGCCGGACACACGGCGGGACCCGGGGGCGGCTTCGCCCGTTCCCGCGCCGGACGTCCCCGCACAGTCGTGGGACCGAGGCGCCCGGATAGGCTCGACCGGGCCCGGAAAGGATCTCCCGGGCCCGGAAGGGTGCCATGACCAGCGAAGAACCGATCCGGATCCTGCGGGCGGCCGACCGCCCGGCCGCCCGGTGGAAGAACGGCGGGGGAGTGACCCGCGAGATCGCCGCCGGACCCGAGGGCTCCGGGATGGACGACTTCGGCTGGCGGGTCAGCCTCGCTGAGGTCACCGCGGACGGCGCCTTCTCCGTGTTCCCCGGCGTCGACCGCACGCTCACCCTCGCGGAGGGCGCCGGCATGGACCTGGAGATCGGCGGCGCACGACGCCTCGTGGACCGGCGGTACGTCCCCCAGCGCTTCCCCGGAGACGAGCCGACCGGCTGCCGGCTGCTGGCCGGGCCGGTGGTGAACTTCAACGTGATGTACCGCCGGGGAACGGTCACCGCCGACACCGCCGTCGTACGGGGTGACCTCGCGCTCGCCGTCCGGCCCGGCGAGACCCTGCTGATCGTGGCCCTGGAGGGCACGGCCGAGCTGCCGGGCTCCGCGGAACTGGGCCCGTACGACGCCGCCCTGATCACGGGCCCGGCGGAGATCGGGCTACGGAGCACCGGCCGCGCGGCGGTCGTCCGCCTCGCCCGGGATTAGAACTCCTAACGAAATGATGCCCAAGGTTGAGCGCCGGGTCCGTCATCCGGGGCGCAAGCGGCATCCGGACCGGCTGGTGTTTCAGGGCATCCTGTTCGTGCTGCAGACCGGCATCCCCTGGGAACACCTGCCGCAGGAACTCGGCTTCGGCTCTGGCATCACCTGCTGGCGCCGCTTGGCGGAGTGGACACCGAGGCCGATGTGTGGCCGCGGCTGCACGAAGCTCTCCTCGCCAAGCTTCGCCGTGCGAATGCCCTGGGCTTCTCCCGGGCAGCGGTAGACGGTTCCCACATCCGGGCCCTAAAGGGGGGACCCAAGACGGGAGGAAGCCCGGTTGATCGGGGCAGGACGGGCAGCAAGCACCATCTGATCACCGACGCCACCGGTATCCCGCTCACGGCCACCCTGACCGGCGGCAACCGCAACGATGTCACCCAACTCATCCCACTGCTTCAAGCGGTGCCATCTGTGCGCGGGAAGAGAGGCCGGCCCCGGCGTCGCTCTGACGTCGTCCTCGCCGACCGCGGCTACGACCACGACAAATACCGTCGCCTGGTCTGGAATCTCGGAGTCAAGCCGCTGATCGCCCGCCGGGGACTGACCACGGCTCCGGGCTGGGAACCGACCGCTGGGTCGTCGAGCGCGCGTTTGCCCACCTGCACTGGTTCCGCCGTCTACGGATCCGCTGGGAGATCCGCGACGACATCCACGAGGCCTTCTTGAGCCTGGGGTGTGCACTGATCTGCTGGCGACGCCTTGCCTCACTGCCCGGCCAGGCAGGCTGACAGCGGGAGGCCGACTGTCGCTCTCACTCCCAGCTGGTCTCCGGGATATGGCTGTGAGAATGCGTGCCCCATCCTTCGCGATCATGCCGGGCGCAGTGGTCGGCAACCATGCCTTCCCAGGACCGATCCGGCCACCACAGAGCTCCATGTTCCTCATGAAGATGATCGTGGAGAGCCTTCAGTGCGACCGGATCCGTGAATCGGGTGAAGACGTAGAAGGGCCACTTCCTCCGCCCAGTGAAGATTCGGGTCGGCCTGATCTCCCACCTACCCACGAACACCCCTCACCGTCGACGTTGACATGATGCGGCAAACGTCAGGGTCTCGTTCGGCAGTTGATCACTCTGTTGGCAGTTCTTAGTGGTCGAACTCGTAAATCCTTCGAGGGTTGACACGGTGGTCGATTGCGGCAGAGGTGCGTGGGCCGCTGAAGGAAGAGGGGGCGATCGCCACTGTTCAGCGAGGTATCCCCAACTCGCCTGCACGGAGACCGGCCTGGAATCGGGAGTCGGCCTCGAGTTTGGCCATCAGGTCGGCCACGCGTCGCCGGTAGGTGCGTAGCGAGATGCCGAGTTGTTTGGCCGCCGATGCGTCGGTGATTCCGGATGCGAGTGATTGGAGGATCACGCGTCCGTCGGTGTCGAGGTGTGGGCCGTTGCCACGCAGGTAGGCGTTGAGATCGGTGGCGGTGTCCCAGATCGCCTGGAACAGCGAGTGGACGCCGTCGACCAGGGTCCGTGACGTCGTGACGGTGTATTCGCGGCCGGTGGGGGTGTGCCGGCCGGCGAGGATCATCACTCGCCGGTCGATGAGGATGGTCTCGTGCGGCATCGGCGAGCTGCTGATCCGAACGGAAGTGCCCTTGCTCTGCACCATCTGCAGGTGCGCGCGGGCTTCCTCGTCGGCAAGGGCGACCGGGCTGAGCAGCTTTCGGGAGGTGAAGTCGGAGGAGCCCGTGGCTCGCATCCGGTTGCGGATCGCTTCCCTGGCCTGCGGTTGTGACCAGGTCCTGAGATCCCGGGCGCCGCACAGGAACTCGGCGGACTTGGCTGACCTGCGGGGCTGACTGGCCGACTCCGAAGGCGGACCTTCCCCCCATTGCCCATGGTCGCCGCCAGTCCGGTATCTCCGACCGCTGCCGAGCGTAAGCGGCTGAAGCCCCGCACGGTTCACCCCCGCGCAGGTCGCCGAACTGGCCGCACGCGGGATCACCGATACCGTCTCCGCGTCCACGGTGCGCCGCTGGCTGCGCGAGGACGCGCTCAAGCCCTGGCAGTACCGGTCCTGGATCCTCATCCGCGACCCGGACTTCCGCACCAAGGCCGCACATGCGATGGACCTGTATGCCCGTACCGTCGACGGTGCCCCGTTGGGCGAGGACGAGTACGTGATCTCCGCGGACGAGAGGACCTCCGTTCAGGCCCGCTGCCGCTGCCACCCGACCCTGGCACCCGGGCAGGCTCGGGCGATGCGCGTCAACCACGAATGTCAGCGCGGCGGCGCGCCGGCCTACCACGCCTCCTGGACGAACCAGATCGAGATCTTCTTCTCCGTCGTCCCAGGCAAGGTCGTGGCACCGGGGTGCGTCGGCGACGAAGCACGGCTCGAGATTGACGGCCGTGGTGGAGAGGGGGCGGCCCGTCCCGGCGGCTCCATGAAACGCATCGACAGGACAGAGGCAGATCCGGACGGCCCCGGGCGACGCGAACGCAAAGAGGCCGCAACCCGTTAGGCCCTTGGCGGCGCCGCCTGGCGGTACGCGGCCCCTTCGGCCCGGACCCTGCGCCGGAGTTGCTGCTCACGACGCAGCTCGTCGTCACACGCGCCTACGCCCCTCCGAGACCCCCTCCGAACTCCCCTCTGTGCGCGAAGCGTTGACAAAGTCGTCATCTGCTAGAAACCTGTGGCGCCATGGCCGCATAACTGCGACCAGATCACTCAAAAAATTAATAACGCTACGCAAGTTTGCGGCAGGCGCGGCTGCGTCGGGCCGGGGCCCCTCATGGAACAGAGGACAGCATGAGATGGAAGCAAAGCGGTCGGCTGATGGTGGCCGGCTCGGTGGTCGCGGGGCTGGTGTCGGTCGGGCTTCTCCCCGTCACCTTCGCGGCCGCCGCGGGCGGACCCAACATCGCCCTGGGCAAGTCGGTCAGTGCGAGCGGATCCCTCGGCGGGTACGGGGCCCCGGGAGTCACCGACGGCAACCAGGGCTCGTACTGGGAGGGGCCCTCGGGCACCTTCCCGACCTGGGTGCAGGTGGACCTCGGCAGCAGCGTGGCCGTCGACCAGGTGGTGCTGAAGCTGCCCGCCCCCTGGGAGGCGCGCACCGAGACGCTGACCGTGCAGGGCAGCACCGACGGGAACACCTTCACCACCCTGTCCGCCTCGGCGGGGCGGGCGTTCAACCCCGCCCAGTCCAACACGGTGACCATCGGGTTCACCGCGGCGACGGTCCGCTACGTGCGGGTCAGCGTCAGTTCCAACACCGGCTGGCAGGCCGCGCAGATATCCGAGCTGGAGGTGTACTCCGCCAACGGCAGCGGTGACCCCGGCGATCCCGGGGACCCGGGTACGCCCCCCGTCGGCGTGAACCTCGCCAAGGGCAAGCCCATCGAGGCCTCCTCCACCACCCAGTCGTTCGTCGCGGCCAACGCCAACGACGACAGCGTCGCCAGCTACTGGGAGGCCGGCGGCCAGCAGTCCACGCTGACCGTGAAGCTCGGCTCCAACGCCGACGTCACCGGAGTGGTCCTCAAGCTCAACCCCGACCCCGCCTGGGGCAACCGCACCCAGAGCTTCGAGGTCCTGGGCCGGGAACAGTCGGCGAGCGGGTTCACCACCCTGAAGGCCCGAGCCGACTACGCCTTCAGCCCGGGCGGCAACCAGAACACCGTGACGGTCCCCGTCACCGGCCGCCTCGCCGACGTCCAGCTGAAGTTCTCCGGCAACACCGGGGCCGGCGGCGGTCAGGCCGCCGAGTTCCAGGTCATCGGCGCCGCCGCTCCGAACCCGGACCTGACGGTCACGGACCTCGCCTGGTCCCCGGCCGCCCCCTCCGAGAGCGACGCCGTCACGGTCAACGCGACCGTCCGCAACGCCGGTACGGTCGCCTCCCCGGCCACCACCGTCAACGTCAGCCTCGAAGGTGCGGTCGCCGGCAGCGCCCCGGTCGGCGCCCTCGCCGCCGGAGCCTCGGCCACCGTCCCCGTCTCCGTCGGCAAGCGCCCGCAGGGCAGCTACACCGTCTCCGCCGTCGTCGACCCGGCCGGAACCGTCCCCGAGCAGAACGACACCAACAACAGCCGCACGGCCGCCGCGAAGCTCGTCGTCGGCCAGGCACCGGGCCCCGACCTGGAGGCCCTCTCCATCACCAGCAACCCGGCCAACCCGGCCGTGGGCGCCCCGGTCTCCTTCACCGTGGCCGTGCGCAACCGGGGCACCGCCGCGGTGAGCGCGGGCACCGTCACCCGGCTAGTCGCCGGCGCCACCACCCTGAACGGCCCCACCCCGGCGATCGCCGCCGGTGAAACCGTCAACGTGCCGATCAACGGCACCTGGACGGCGGTCAGCGGCGGAGCCACCCTCACCGCCACCGCCGACGGGACCGGTCTCGTCGCCGAGACCAACGAGACCAACAACAGCGTCTCCCGGGCCGTGGTCGTCGGCCGCGGTGCGGCGCTCCCGTACACCGAGTACGAGGCGGAGGCCGGCAGCTACACCGGCACCCTGCTGCAGAGCGACGCCAAGCGCACCTTCGGGCACACCAACTTCGCCACCGAGTCCTCGGGCCGCGAGTCCGTACGCCTCTCCTCCGCCGGCCAGTACGTACAGTTCACCTCCACCAACCAGGCCAACTCCATCGTCGTGCGCAACTCGATCCCCGACGCCGCGAACGGCGGCGGCGCCGACGCCACGATCAGCCTGTACGTCAACGGCAGCTTCGCCCAGAAGCTGAACCTCTCCTCGAAGCACAGCTGGCTCTACGGCAGCACCGACAGCCCCGAGGGTCTGACCAACACCCCCGGCGGCGACGCCCGCAGGCTCTTCGACGAGTCCCACGCCCTGCTCGCGCAGAGCTACCCGCCCGGTACGACCTTCCGGCTCCAGCGCGACGCGGGCGACACGGCCTCGTACTACGTCATCGACCTGATCGACCTGGAGCAGGTGGCCCCCGCGGCGCCCAAGCCCGCCGAGTGCACCTCGATCACCGACTACGGTGCGATCCCGAACGACGGGATCGACGACACGCTCGCCATCCAGAAGGCCGTGACGGCGGACCAGAACGGGCAGATCGCCTGCGTCTGGATCCCGCAGGGCCAGTGGCGCCAGGAGCAGAAGATCCTCACCGACGACCCGCTGAACCGGGGCCAGTTCAACCAGGTGGGCATCAGCAACGTCTCCATCCGCGGCGCGGGCATGTGGCACTCCCAGCTCTACACGCTGACCGAGCCGCAGAACGCGGGCGGCATCAACCACCCGCACGAGGGCAACTTCGGCTTCGAGATCGACGACAACACGCAGATCTCCGACATCGCGATCTTCGGCTCGGGCCGGATCCGCGGCGGCGACGGCAACGCCGAGGGCGGCGTGGGCCTCAACGGCCGCTTCGGCAAGAACACGAAGATCACCAACGTGTGGATCGAGCACGCCAACGTCGGTGTCTGGGTCGGCCGCGACTACGACAACATCCCGGCCCTGTGGGGACCCGGTGACGGCATCGAGTTCAACGGCATGCGGATCCGCGACACCTACGCCGACGGCATCAACTTCGCCAACGGCACGCGCAACTCCACCGTCTTCAACTCCTCCTTCCGCACGACCGGTGACGACGCCCTCGCGGTGTGGTCCAGCAAGTACGTGAAGGACCAGTCCGTCGACATCGGCCACGACAACCACTTCCGCAACAACACCATCCAGCTGCCCTGGCGCGCCAACGGCGTGGCGATCTACGGCGGTTACGGCAACACCATCGAGAACAACCTGATCTACGACACGATGAACTACCCCGGCATCATGCTGGCGACCGACCACGACCCGCTGCCCTTCTCCGGGCAGACCCTGATCGCGGGCAACGGTCTCTTCCGCACCGGCGGCGCGTTCTGGAACGAGGACCAGGAGTTCGGCGCGATCACCCTGTTCCCGTCGAACCTGCCCATCCCGGGGGTCGTCATCCGCGACACCGACATCCACGACTCCACCTACGACGGGATCCAGTTCAAGACCGGCGGCGGGGTGATGGCCGACGTCAAGATCACGAACGTGACCATCGACAAGTCCAACAACGGGTCCGGCATCCTGGCCATGGGCGGAGCACGCGGCAACGCCACCCTGTCCAACGTCACCATCACCGGATCCGCCCAGGGCAACATCCTGATCGAACCGGGATCGCAGTTCCTGATCAACGGGGGCTGACGGCGGGCGGGTTCACCGCTTGCCGAGCTTGACCCACTTCGCCGTGCCGGGGACACCCTTCGCGTCGAGGAGGAACAGCATGTAGTACCCGGGCGGGGCGTCGGCCGAGGTGGCCGGCGCCCGCAGCCCGATCGTGCGGCCGCGGACGCCGGTCATCCGCAGCTCCAGATGGCGCTGGCTGGTGTTCACCGCGTGGGTGACGGTGGTCGGCGCCAGCAGCACGGCCCGCCGCACACCAGAGGCCGTCGAGCTCTCCACGGAGAACTCCGCGTCATGGGCGATCTCGCCCGCCGGGACCCGGTCCAGTACGGGCCGGGCTCCCCGGTGCAGGTAGGCGGGCTCGTAGATCTCGATCGAGCCGTCCATGCCGTCCTTGATGTCCGGGTCGTTGGCGATCTGCTGGAGCTCGTCCCCGGTGACCATGACCCGGCCGTCCGGCAGCACCAGGGCATTGGAGTGATAGCCCCGCGGCAGCCGCTGGGCCGGCCCCAGCCTCCACCGGCCGTCCGCACCCCGCAGCTCGGTCTGGCGGAACTTCAGGTCGGCCTTCGGGTTGAACGGCCCGAACCCGTAATCCCTCGTGTCCTTGGCCCCGTTGACCGTCAGCAGCGTGCCGTCCGGCAGGATCAGCGTGTCGTCCTGGGTCCGGCCGAAGGCGCGCGGCTCCTGCGTGGTCCAGGCGCCGCCCGACAGCCGGTAGGTGTTCGGGTCCAGCGGATCCCCGCCCAGCACCAGTACCGAGTCGGGCCCGCGGAACCCCGCCGGCAGCGGCACGGCGGAGCCGTAGCCCCGGAAGTCGGCGGGCCGTCTGGGCAGGTCCGTACGGGTCTCCGCGCGCGGGTCGAAGAGCCACTGCTGGTCGGCGTCGCGCCCCAGGCCGTAGATCATGCCGTCGCGCAGCGAGAACAGGTGCGGGTAGTCGTTGCGGAAGGGCGCGTCGGAGCGCATCCGCTGCACCGAGAAGTCCAGCGGGATGTCGTACGGGCGCCAGGGCACCGGCTGCCCCAGCGCGGGGAACCGCTCCACCACCGGGGTGGGCGTCCCCGTCCCGCGCTCCGACTGGCCCGACATGATGATCTGGCGGCCGTCCGCGCCGGTCACCACCGACGGGTACCAACGGCCCACCGCCATATCGCGGTTGCGGTACCAGCCCTCGGTCCACGGGTCGAAGACGAAGGACAGCTTCGCTCCGCTGCCGCCCTTGCCTCCCGTGTTGCCGCCGAACACCCCCAGCATGCCGTTGGGCAGGAAGGAGTGCCCGGCACAGAAGAACGGGGCCGGGCGCGGGGCGTGCGTCCCGTCGGGCATCAGCACGACGGGCGGGGTGACCTTCTTGAACGCCCGCCCACCGGTCCCCTTCGCCGGATCCCACAGATAGGCGCGGCCCGCGTTCGACGGTCCGATCCGGTCCGTGGGCCCGGTCTCCTTGGTGGGGTCGGTCTCCACCCGCGAGAAGGAGAAGAGCAGCACCTTGCCGGTGGGCAGCTGGGCGACGTGCACGCCGAAGTCGGGGGAGGGGAAGTACTCGGTGAACCGACCCGAAACCGCCGCCCGGAAGACGGAGTTGGCATCGCGCTGCGAGGCGGCGAGCGAGGCCAGGCTCGCGTTCCGCCGGGACTGCGGGTACTCCACGGCGCCCTTGGTCGCCCGGCGCAGCTCGGCGTGGGCGCGCGCGTGGCCGACGCCGATCACGGCGGCTTCGGCCGGATCGGTACCGCCGTCCGTTCCGTGTCCCGGCGCTCCGGCGGCGGGCGCCGCGGCCGCGAGGACCAGGGCGCAGACGACCGCGGTCGCGGAGAGCAGGGCGGACCGGTGCAGGCGGCGCATGGGGGCTCCTCGGCGCGGGCGGTTCCGTAGGGCGCTCATCATAGGAAATACCGGGAGGAATCGGGGCACCCCACGTGCTCGGCACCCCGCCGATGAGCCGATCGGCCCTCCCCGAGGGGCTGCCCGAACGTTTCTCCGGTGAAAGTGCCCGGCCATCGGAGTGAGACCGCGCACCCGTTCACCGATCGGCGGGGTACGGACCGCTTCCATGGCCGGGTGATCAGAACACTGCGCACCGCGCTCGGCGCCGTCCTCGCGACCGGCGGCCTCCTCGCCCTCCTGCCCGCCTCCGCCGCCGGGGCGGCGGGCGGCCCGGCGGCCCCCGCCGCGCCGGAAGACCGGGTGACCGTCGACGTCGCCACGGTCAACGGCTCGGGCTGCCGTCCGGGCAGCGCCACCGTCGCCGTGGCCGAGGACAACTCGGCCTTCACCGTCACCTACAGCGAATACCTGGCCATGGCGGGCGGCAACAGCGCCCCGACCGACGGCCGCAAGAACTGTCTGCTCTCCCTGCTCGTCCACGTCCCGCAGGGATACACCTACGCCGTCGCCCAGGTCGACTACCGGGGATTCGGCAGCCTCCAGCAGGGCGCGATCGGCACCCAGAAGGCCAGCTACTACTTCCAGGGCATGAAGCAGACCGACTACCGCACCCACAAGTTCCAGGGCAGGCTCGACGACAACTGGCAGGCCACCGACACCACGGGCATCGAGGCCCTGGTCTTCGCCCCCTGCGGCGAACTGCGCAACTTCAACATCAACACCGAACTGCGCGCCGAAGTCGGCACCTCGGACCCGTCGACGACCAGCTACATGGCGCTCGACTCCACCGACGGCAGCATCAACAGCGTGTACCACTTCTCCTGGAAGAAGTGCCCGGCCCGCTGAGCCGGCTCGGCGCGTTTCCCACGGGCGGCCGTGCGGGGCTCCTGCTCAGGAGTCGCCCCGCGCGGCCGCCTGCCGCTGCCGCTTGCTCAGGGGGGCCAGCGTGAGGTCCTGGGCCTGCGAGCTGAGCCGCTTGAAGCCGTACCCGTGCTCCGTCAGCCAGGTCTCCGCGGCGAGCTCGGCGTGGGCGGTCGCGTCCAGGATGTCCTCCTCGGCCTCGCCCTCGGCCAGGAAGCGGAAGGTGAAGAAGGGCCGGGCCGCCACGTCGTACGTGAGGTGCCCCTCGGGAGTGAACTCGGCCGTCAGCATGTCGTGCCGGGCCGCGTCCGCGAGGAGCGCGGCGCGCTGCTCCTCGGTGAGGCCGTCGAAGGACCCCCGGACGGTGATGCGGAAGGTGCGGGTGCTCATCCCGTCAGCCTAGGCCGGACTCCGAGCCTCCCGCACCGGGATTTCCGGGGCCCGCCACTCCGACGGCCCAATCGGCGCGCGACCTCCGCGACCCCGGCGTCACCCGGTCGGCGCGGCTGCGACCTGGGGTTTCGCGCAAGTGCCCGGCGTGCCGGGCGTGTCGCGCCCCGCTAGCGTCGGCAGCGTCCGGAGTCCTCGGATTCCGCGAGGGGGGTCCTGCTATCCGCCTGTGCGAGAGGCCGAGCCGATGCTGAAGGACGCTCCGATAGCCCAGACGCCCCCGATGGCCAGCCTGATCCGCGTGGAGAAGGGCGTGGCAGCCCCCGAGGAACTCGCCGCGATCGCGGTGGTCGTCGCCTGCTTCGCCCGCCGCAACTCCGCCGGAGCGGAACCGGCCCCCGGAGCGGGAACGGCCCCCGCCGGGGCCGCCCGCCGCAGGCGCCCCGCACACCACGGCTCCGGCTGTTGGGCGGGCTGCTGGGCCTGCGGCTGACGCGGACTGGCACGGGTCCGCAGCCCCCATGAACGCCCCTGCCCCCGGCCCGCTCACGGGCCGGCGGCAGGGGGACCAATCGGCGTACGGGCCGGTCAGGCCCGGTGCAGCACCGTAGACAGGGCCTCCGACAGCGCGGCCTCGGGGTCGCCCACCGGACCCTGCGAGCGCCACGCGACGAATCCGTCGGGCCGCACCAGCACCGCGCCCGCCTCGGACATGGCGTGCACCTCGCTCCAGTCGGAGCCCTCCTCCTGCACCAGATCGGTGCCCGAAGCACTCGCCGACCCGATGGCATAAGCGTCCAGCTTCACCGACAGCCGCTCGGCCACCCGGTCCGCGGCCGCCCGCCACGGCGAGCCCGCACCGCAGAGCAGCACGAAGGCGCGCTCGTACAGGTCCACCGTGGAGACCCGCTCGCCGTCCGCCCGCGTCAGCCACATGTGCGGGGCCCGCGCACCGGGCTCGCCCGTCATGCGCATCCCCTCCGGGATGACGGGCCGGTCCGGAGACCCCCCGACGAAGGCGCCGCTCGGGTACGCGTAGGCCATCGCCGTCGTCAGGACCCCGCTGCCCGGTCCGCCGCCCATCGTGGGCGGCGGCGCGTACCCGGGGTGGCTGTGCTCCGCCGATCGGGCCGAGGCGCGCTGGGCGGTCGCCACGGCCACCGGGTGCCGCTCGGCCCCGTAGGTCTCCAGCAATCCCGCGCCCGCCGATCCGTTCAGGACCGCCGCGATCTTCCACGCCAGGTTGTGCGCGTCCTGGATGCCGGTGTTGGAGCCGAACGCCCCGGTGGGGGACATCTCGTGGGCCGCGTCGCCGGCCAGGAACACCCGACCGGCGGAGTACTGCTCGGCGATCCGTTCCGCCGCGTGCCAGGGGGCCTTTCCGCCGATCTCCACGTCCAGGTCCGGCACGCCGATCGCGGCCCGGATCTGCTCCCTGCACCGCTCCTCGGTGAAGTCCTCCAGGGTCTCCCCCTGGTCCGGGTGCCAGGGGAGGTGGAACACCCACTGGGTGTCGTTGTCCACCGGCAGCAGCGCCCCGTCCGCACCCGGCTTCATCAGGTAGCAGACGATGAACCGCAGATCGCCCAGCACCTCGACGAGCCGGCGCGAGCGGAAGGTGACGCTGACGTTGTGGAACAGCTCGCCGCTGCCCGTCTGGGAGATGCGCAACTGCTCGCGCACGGGGCTGCGCGGGCCGTCCGCCGCGATCAGGAAGTCGGCGCGCACGGTGATGTGCTCACCGGTCTCCCGGTCCTTGACCAGCGCGTTCACCCCGGTCTCGTCCTGGTCGAAGCTCATCAGCTCGGTCGAGAACCGCACGTCGGCGCCCTGGGCGCGGCTCTGCGCGGCGAGGATCGGCTCGATGTTGTTCTGGCTGCACACGCACCAGCCGGTCGGACTGAACTTGCTGAGCGCTCCGGACGGGTCGATGGCCTTGACCAGCCACTTGTGGTCGCCGCCGAGCAGGGACTCCGTCTGCAGGATGCCCATGTTGTTCTCCAGCGCGGACGCCGCCTGCCGGATGGCGCCCTCCGCCCCGGCCACCCGGAACAACTCCATGGTCCGGGCGTTGATACCGCGCCCACGCGGGTGGTCCGAGGTGCCGGCGTGCTTCTCCACTACCAGGTGCCTGATGCCGTGGCGGCTCAGGAACAGCGAGGTGGACAGACCCACGAGGGAGCCGCCCACGACGAGAACCGGTACGCGAACATCTGCCGTGTCTTCCATCAGCTGCGAGCTCCTGAATTCTGTGTGGGGGGAGTGCACTCTTTTATGCCCCCGATCGCCGCCCAAGCCCAGGAGATACGCCGGTTGTCACCCGCTTGATCCGGAGATGTAGCGGTACGTCCCCACCCGGATGACGATGAGCGACAGCGGTTCCCCCGAAGACACGCCGGCCTGCCGTCCCCGCGACGGCCGCCGGTCCGGGGCGGTCACCGCCGATGACGGACGAGGGGTCCGTACGCGATGCACATCCCCGCCCTCCCCCAGGGCCCTCACGAAGGAGTGAGCAGATGACGACCACCCTGTCCGAACGGGTGTCACAGTCCGCCTTCGACGGATCCATGCTCCGGGTGGTCCTGCTGATGGACCTCCACGAAGGAGCCCAGCAGCGGTTCTTCGAGGCGTACGAGCAACTGCGCCACGACATCGCGTCGGAACCGGGCCACATCAGCGACCAGCTCTGCCAGTCCTTCGAGAACCCCTCGCAGTGGCTCATCACCAGCGAGTGGGAGAGCGCCCCGCAGTACCTCGCCTGGGTCAACAGCGAGCACCACGCCGAGCAGGTGCGCCCGCTCGGCGCCTGCGCCCGCGCCATGCGCCCGCTCAAGTACACCGTCCTGCGCGAGACCGGCCGCGGCTACCAGGACGCGCAGCGGCCCACGGGCGCCCGGCTGCAGGAATCGCCCCGGCTCGGCGCCGGCGTCGTGCGCCACGCCCTGACCTTCACGGTCAAGCCCGGCAGCGAGAAGCAGGTGGCCGCACTCCTCTCCAGCTACGCCTCCCCGGAGGCGAAGGTGGACGGACACACCCGGCTCCTGCGGACCTCGCTCTTCATGCACGGCAACCGGGTCGTCCGTACCGTGGAAGTCCGCGGCGACCTGATGTCAGCCCTGCGGCACGTCTCCGAACAGCCCGAGGTACGGGCCGTCGAAGAGGCCATCAACCCCTACCTGGAACAGGACCGCGACCTCGGCGACCCCGAGTCCGCCCGGATGTTCTTCATGCGGGCCGCACTCCCCGCCGTCCACCACGTCGCCGCGCGCGAAGCCGGCGAAGTCGACCGCTCCGACGTACGGCGCCACGCGCTGTTCTACCCGGCCAAGCCCGGCTGCGGACCGGCGCTGGCCCGGTTCCTCGCCCGGCAGGACGAGGAAGCCGCCCACCGGTCCGACGCCCCGACCGTGAGCAGCAGCATCTTCCAGCGCGACGACATCGTCGTACGCCTCATCGACGTGCGCAGCCCGCACGGCGCCGGGCTGGAAACCGCCTTCGGCATCCGGGGCCCGCGCAAGGCGGCCGTCCTCGCCCGCCTGATGGCAGGGCCCGTCAGCAGCCCGGACGGCTCCGACGGAGCCGCCTCCGCGGTCCGCCACACCATGAGCCTGATCACCGACCGCAGGGCCCCCGCCGAACGCTGACGCGCAGCGGCATTCCCCACCGGCCCGCACCCCCCCGGACCACTCCTCTCCGGACGCCCCGTCTCCGGACGCCTCATCCCTGGACCCCCCACCCATCAGCCCCGTCCAGGATCCCCACCGCCAGGAGGAACCCCCGTCATGACCAGACAACGCCCACCGCACATCGTGGACCTCAGCGAGACGCAGCCCAACACGCGGCGCGGCGGCGACCTGAGGGCCGTCCTCACACCCACCTCGGTGGGCTGCACCAGCGGCTTCATGGGCCTGGCCGTCATGGCGCCGGGCGAGCACATCGCCGAGCACTACCACCCGTACTCCGAGGAGTTCGTGTACGTGGTCGCCGGCGAGCTGGAGGTCGACCTCGACGGCGAGGCCCACCCGCTCCTCACCGACCAGGGGCTCCTGGTCCCGATGAACGTGCGCCACCGCTTCCGCAACGTCGGCGGCACCGAGGCCCGCATGGTCTTCCACCTCGGACCGCTCGCCCCCGACCCGAAGCTCGGGCACGTGGACACGGAGGAGGCCGTCCACCCGGAGGGCTCCGCCTGGGAGCGGCCCCCGGACCGCGCGGGAGCGGTCTCGTGACCCGCCGACGCGTGGCCGTCACCGGGGTCGGCGTCGTCGCCCCCGGTGGGATCGGCGCCTCCGCCTTCTGGGAGCTCCTCTCCAACGGGCGTACGGCGACCCGTGGCATCACCCTCTTCGACCCGACCGGCTTCCGCTCCCGGATAGCCGCGGAGGTCGACTTCGACCCCGCCGCACACGGCCTCGGCGCCGACGAGGCGGCCCGCGCGGACCGGTACATCCAGTTCGCGCTGGTCGCCGCAGCCGAGGCGGTGCGCGACGCCGGACTCGACCTCACCACGGACGAAGCCTGGCGCACCGGAGTCTCCCTCGGCACCGCCGTGGGCGGCACCACCCGCCTGGAGCACGACTACGTGGCCGTCAGCCAGTCGGGCGACTGGTGGGACGTGGACCACCGGCTCGCCTCGGCGCATCTGCACCGCGCCTTCACCCCGGCCACCCTGGCCTCCGCCGTCGCGGAGAAGACGGGAGCCCGAGGGCCGGTCCAGACCGTCTCCACCGGCTGCACCTCCGGGCTCGACGCCATCGGCTACGCCTTCCACTCCATCGCCGAGGGCAAGATGGACGTCTGCATCGCAGGCGCCTCCGACTCACCCGTGTCGCCGATCACCGTGGCCTGCTTCGACGCCATCAAGGCCACCTCGCCCAACAACGACGACCCCGCCCACGCCTCCCGGCCCTTCGACGCCGACCGTGACGGCTTCGTCCTCGGCGAAGGCGGCGCCGTCCTCGTCCTCGAGGAGCTGGAACACGCCCGCGCGCGCGGTGCGACCGTCTACTGCGAGATCGGCGGCTACGCCACCTTCGGCAACGCCCACCACATGACGGGGCTGACCACCGAGGGCCTGGAGATGGCCCGCGCCATCGAAACCGCCCTCGCCCAGGCCCGCACCGACGCCCGCGACATCGACTACGTCAACGCGCACGGCTCCGGGACCAAGCAGAACGACCGCCACGAGACCGCGGCGGTCAAGAAGGTCCTGGGAGACCACGCCTACAAGACGCCGATGACCTCCATCAAGTCCATGGTGGGGCACTCGCTCGGCGCCATCGGGGCGATCGAACTGGCCGCCTGCGTCCTGGCGATGACCCACCAGGTCGTCCCTCCCACGGCCAACTACGAGACCCCCGACCCCGAATGCGACCTGGACTACGTGCCGCGCGTCGCCCGCGAACGCACACTGCGCAACGTGCTCTCCGTCGGCAGCGGCTTCGGCGGCTTCCAGTCCGCGGTCGTCATGACCCGCCCCAAGGAGGAGGTGGTCTCGTGAGCGTCCGTACGGTCATCACGGGCATCGGAGTCGTCGCGCCCAACGGCATCGGCGCCGAGGCCTTCTGGAAGGCGACCGAGTCGGGCGCCTCGGTCTTGGGCCGCGTCACCCGGGAGGGCTGCGAACACCTCCCGCTGCGCGTGGCCGGCGAGGTACGGGGCTTCGACGCGGCCTCCATGGTCGAGGAACGCTACCTCGTCCAGACCGACCGCTACACCCACCACGCCCTCGCCGCGGCCGACCTCGCCCTGGAGGACGGCCGGCTCGGCCGGGCCGACTACGAGGACGACCCCTTCTCGGTCGGCGTGGTCACCGCAGCCGGATCGGGCGGCGGCGAGTTCGGCCAGCGCGAGCTGCAGCACCTGTGGGGTCAGGGACCGCGCTACGTCGGCCCGTACCAGTCGATCGCCTGGTTCTACGCGGCCAGCACCGGGCAGATCTCCATCCGCCGGGGCCTCAAGGGCCCCTGCGGGGTCGTCGCCGCCGACGAGGCGGGCGGCCTCGACGCCTTCGCGCACGCCGCCCGGGCCATCCACCAGGGCAGCAAGGCCATGCTGGTCGGAGCCACCGAGGCGCCCCTGGCCCCGTACTCCATCGTCTGCCAGCTCGGCTACGAGGCCCTGAGCACCCACGAGGACCCCGAGCGGGCCTACCGGCCCTTCACCGAGAAGGCCTGCGGCTTCGTCCCCGCCGAGGGCGGCGCGATGTTCCTCGTGGAGGAGGAGCAGACGGCCCTGCGCCGCGGCGCCTCCGTCCGGGCCCTCCTGGCCGGGCACGCGGCGACCTTCACCGGCCCGCACCACCCTGATCGGGCCGACGCCTCCGCCGAGGGCCTGGCCCACGCGATCAAGGGCGCCCTGCGGGACGCGGGCTGCGCCCCCGAGGAGGTCGACGTGGTCTTCGCCGACGCGCTCGGCACCCCGGAAGCCGACCGGGCCGAGGCGGCCGCGATCGTCTCCGCCCTCGGAGCACACGGGCGCAAGGTGCCGGTCACGGCGCCCAAGACCGGGACGGGCCGGGCCTATTGCGCGGCCCCCGCCCTGGACACCGCCGCCGCGGTCCTCGCCCTGGAGCACGGCATCGTCCCGCCCACGCCGAACGTGTTCGACGTGTGCCACGACCTCGAGGTGGTGACCGGCAGCGCCCGCCCGGCGCAGCTGCGCACCGCGCTCGTACTGAGCCGGGGCCTCATGGGCTCCAACGCCGCGCTCGTCATCAAAATCCCCTCCTAGAGACAGAAGGAGCCGCTCATGTCCGAACGACTGACCGTCGAGGAGCTGGCCGCCCTGATGAAGTCCGGGGCCGGCATCACCGTGGACCCGGCCGACATGAAGAACCGCCCGGACTCCCTGTTCGACGACTACGGCCTCGACTCGCTGGGCCTGCTCGGCATCGTCGGGCTGCTGGAGAACCAGCGCGGCCGGGCCCTGCCCACCGACGCGGACCGCTGCAAGACCCCCAAAGAGTTCCTCGACCTCGTCAACACCAGCCTGATGACCGGAGCTTGAGATGACAGGACACACCGAGAACGAAATCGTCGTCAAGGCGCCCATGGAGACCGTCTGGGAGATGACCAACGATCTCCCCAGCTGGCCCGGGCTGTTCAGCGAGTACGCCTCGCTGGAGGTCCTGGAGGAGGACGGGCCCACCACCCGCTTCCGCCTGACCATGCACCCCGACGAGAACGGCACCGTGTGGAGCTGGGTCTCCGAACGCACCCCCGACCCCGTCACCCGCACCGTGCGCGCCCGCCGCGTCGAGACCGGCCCGTTCGAGCACATGGACATCCACTGGCAGTACTTCGAAGTCCCCGGCGGCACCCGGATGGTGTGGACCCAGGACTTCGCGATGAAGCCGCAGGCACCCGTCGACGACGCCTGGATGACCGACAACATCAACCGCAACTCCAAGGTCCAGCTGCAACTGATCCGGGACAAGATCGAACAGCGCGAACGCGAGAGCCGCACGCCCGCGGCCAGTCGCGTCTGAGACGAAAGGCAGCACACCGGATGCACCGCGCTCTCATCGTGGCCCGCATGGCGCCGCAGTCCGCCCCCGACATCGCCGAGCTCTTCGCGGCCTCGGACGCGGGCGAGCTGCCGCACCTCGTCGGGGTCACCCGCCGCAGCCTCTTCCAGTTCGGCGACGTGTACATGCACTTCATCGAATCGGACCGGCCCCCCGGCCCGGCCATCGCCGAAGTGACCGGCCACCCGGAGTTCCGGGATCTCAGCGACCGGCTCACCGCCTACGTCAGCCCGCACAACCCGGAGACCTGGCGCAGCCCCAAGGACGCCATGGCCCAGGAGTTCTACCGCTGGGAGCGCCCGGGCGCCTCCCGTACGGGCTAGCCGTACGGAGCGACCCGCGCCACCGGCAGGCCTCGGGCCCCGCACCCACCCGGGTGCGGGGCCCGCCACCATGCCACCGCCCCTCAGGCCGAGCCGCGCAGCACCAGCGAGGTCGGGGTGATCACGGATCCCGGCACCCGGTGCGATCCCTGCGCCGGGTCCAGGGACCGCAGCAGCAGCCGGACCATCAGGCGCCCCATGCCCTCGATGTCCTGGCGCACGGTCGTCAGCGGCGGATCGGCGCTCTCCGCCACCAGTTCGGCATCGTCGAAGCCGACCAGCGCCACGTCCCCCGGCACGGACCGGCCCCGCTCGTGCAGCACGCCCAGGGCGCCCGTCGCCATCAGGTCGTTCGCGGCGAACACCGCGTCGAGATCCGGGCAGCGCTCCAGCAGTTCGGCCATCGCCCGAGCTCCGCCCGCCGGGGTGAAGTCCCCCTCGGCGATCAGCGCCGGATCCGCGTCGAGCAGCACGTCCCGGTACCCGTCGAGCCGGTCGGTCGCCGACGTCTGGTCCAGCGGCCCGGCGATGTGCGCGATCTGCCGCCGCCCCCGGGACAGCAGGTACCGTACGGCCTCGCGCGCGCCCCCGCGGTTGTCGGCGTCGACGTACGACAGCGGACCGTAGGGCGCGGCTCCGTCGGCCTGCCCGGTCCAGCCGGGCCGCCCTCCGTAGACGGTGGGCATGCCGATGCGGCGCGTGATCGCGGGCAGCGGGTCGTCGGTGTGCAGCGAGAACGCGAGCGCGCCGTCGACGTGACCGCCCGCCAGGTACCGCTCGATCCGGTCGTAGTCCCCGCGGTGCTCGACCAGGAGCAGCACCAACTGCGTGTCGTGCGCGGTCAGTTCCTTGCTGATGCCGCGGATCTGCCGGGAGAAGAAGGGGTCGGAGAAGATCCGGATCTCCGGCTCGGCGATGATCACGGCGACCGCGCCGGTGCGCCGGGTGACCAGCGTGCGGGCCGCATGGTTGGGCACGTAGCCGAGGTCCAGGACGGCTGCGCGGACCCTCTCCGCCAAGTGCGCACGGACGCCGTCGCCGCCGTTGACGACCCTGGACGCGGTGGCCCTGGACACCCCGGCGCGCGCCGCCACCGCTTCCAGGGTGGGCCGGCCGGCGGGAACCTGTTCGGTCACGGGCGCTCCTCGTGCGTGTCCGGGGTCGGCGGCCCGGGCCCTAGGGGCCCCGGCCCTGTCGGACAGCAGGGTAACCCGTACCGCCGGGATCGCTGAGAGCGCTCTCACGGCAGCCGAGGGGGCGGCGCCGCAAGTCCGATTACGGCCGTTCCATCGAAGCCTGAACTACCAAGGCCCTCTTGTGAGTTGGACCCCGGGTCCTAACAATGCGCATGACAACCGAAGGATCTTCGGTCGCATTGTCACCCAGAGGGGAACCCCCACATGAACAAGCCTCTCGCCGGCGCCGCGTTCGCCCTGCTCCTCACCGGAGCGGCGGCCTCGCCGGCCGTGGCCCAGGCACCCCGGGACACGGTCGCACCCGCCGTCGCGGTCAACTTCGCCGGTACGGTCGCGCTCAGCAACTGCTCCGGCTCCGTCGTCCGCGTGCCGAACTCGCTGCCGTCCGACCCCGCGCTCGTCCTGTCCAACGGCCACTGTCTGGAGTCCGGCATGCCGGCGGCCGGACAGGTCGTCAAGGACAAGGCGTCCAGCCGCTCCTTCTCGCTGCTGAACGCCTCGGGATCCAAGGTCGCGACGCTGCGCGCGAGCAAGATCTCGTACGCCACGATGACCGACACGGACATTTCGATCTACCAGCTGACCAAGACCTACGCGCAGATCAGCAGCCAGTACGGCATCAGCGCGCTCACCCTGAACGACGCCCACCCGGTGCAGGGGACCGCGATCAAGGTGGTGTCCGGGTACTGGAAGCGCACCTACAGCTGCAACGTCGACGGGTTCGCCTACCGCCTCAAGGAGGGCGAGTGGACCTGGAAGGACTCCCTGCGCTACACCTCGTCCTGCAACACCATCGGCGGCACCTCCGGCTCCCCGGTGATCGACACGGCGACGGGCAAGGTGGTCGCCGTCAACAACACGGGCAACGAGGACGGCGGGTCCTGCACCGTGAACAACCCGTGCGAGGTCTCCGAGAGCGGAGCCGTGACGGTCCGGCAGGGCATCAACTACGCGCAGCAGACCTACATCGTCGTCCCCTGCGTGGGCCCCGGCAACACGATCGACCTGAACCGCCCCGGCTGCACGCTCCCCAAGCCGTAGCGTGAACGCGTCGGGGCCCGCCCGGAATCCGGACGGGCCCCGACGTCAGGGCGTGTCAGCCCTTGGGAACCACGATGACGACGGTGCTGCACACCTTGTCGGCGAAGGTCTGCTTCTTGGCGTCCCACAGCGGCCACAGGTAACCGAGGTAGCAGGCGATGCTGTCGAGGAAGTGCGCCAGCTTGCGGACGAAGGCCATGCCGAAGCCGAGGACGTTGCCGTCGGCCTCGCGGCGCACGCTGATCCCGACGACCTTCTTGCCGATCGACTGGCCGGTGGAGCCTTCCTTGTAGAGCTGGAAGATGCCCATGCCGACGGCGTACAGCCAGCCGATCAGGAAGAAGACGCCCGGGCCGGAGGCGCCCGCGTCGTCGCTCATGGCGAGGTCGATGAAACCGAGGGCGTACATCGGTCCGGCGATGATCAGACCGTCGAGGAGGGTCGCGCCGAGGCGCAGGCCCCAGTGCGCCAGCGGCGGCATTCCGGCGCCCGGCATGGGCGGCATGCCGGCCGGCGGGTAGGCACCGTACGGCTGCTGCGGGGGGACGCCGCCGACGGGCTGCTGCGGGTACCCGTACTGCGGGGGGACGCCCTGCGGTGCCTGCTGCGGGTAGCCGTAGCCGGGCTGACCCTGCGGGGGCTGCTGCTGGCCGTAGGGGTTGTTCGGGTCGCCGAAGCTCATGGCGGAGTCTCTCCAGGGGTGTGGCGGGGACGAGCGGTCCGTGCGGAGGGACTGGAAACGAGCGGTTTGCCCCCCTGCGCAGCCGCGAACTTGCGGGGCCATGGTGTTAGTAACATCGACCACTTGTCCAATCCGCCGCCCCATGTGCCGACCAAGTGATGGGCCGGTAAACGCAGCATGGAGTCCCGGACCCTGAAGACGGGTCCGGGACTCCGGGGGCCACTTCGCTGACCGCTTCTACAACGACCGGCGCCCGTGCGGGTCACCGGTCCGGAGCCACGGTTACTTCGGCATCAGGACCGTGTCCACGATGTAGACGGTGGCGTTCGCGGTCGGGACGTTGCCGCAGACCACGTTGGACGTGCCGTTGACCTTGTAGGACTCGCCCGAGCCGGCGGTGGTCACCTTTCCGGTCTCCAGCGTGGTGAAGGAGCCGTTCTCCAACTGCTTCGGCGTCAGCTTCTCGCCGACCACGTGGTACGTGAGGATCTTGGTGAGGGTGGCCTTGTCGGCGAGGACCTTGTCGAGGTCGGCCTTCGGGATCTTGGCGAAGGCGTCGTTGGTCGGCGCGAACACCGTGATGTCCTTGGCGTTGTTGAGCGTGTCGACGAGCCCGGCCTGCTTGACGGCCGCCACCAGGGTGGACAGTGCCGGGTTGTTGGACGCGGCGGTCGCGACCGGGTCCTTGGCCATGCCGTCGAAGCTGCCCGCGCCCTCCTTCGGGACACCGGCGCACGCGGCGCCGAAGGGCCCGTCCGCGGTCATCGGCGCCGAGGCGTCCGCGGCCGGGGAGGAGGTGTCGGCGCTCGCCGCGGCGTTGGCACCGGAGGCCGAGTCCTTGCCGGAGTCGGAGTCGGAGCAGGCGGCCAGCGCGAAGGGCAGTACGGCTGCCGTGGCGACGGCGAGGGCGGTACGGCGGAAACGAAGGGTGTTCATGGTGTTCTCCAGGGAAGGGGTTGGTGCATCAGGAATGCGGAATGGGGAAGGGAGAGGGGAAAGGGGAAAGGGGGAAGTGTGTGAAGTGGTGCGGAACCGGGGTCGCTTCGGTCAGCCGACCGTGACGAAGACGCCGTGCCGGCCGCTCGCGCCGTCCGGGATGGTGCGGGTCCGCAGCTCGGTCTGGACCTCGCCCCGGCCGTCCGTGGCGCGGACGGTCAGACGGTGGCCGCCCGAGGAGGCCTTCCAGTCGAAGGACCACTGGCGCCAGGTGTCGGTGGTGGCCTGCGCCGCGAGCGAGGCCTCCTGCCACGGCCCGTCGTCGACCTGGACCTCGACCCGCTCGATGCCGCGGTGCTGGGCCCACGCCACCCCGGCGACCGTCACGGTCCCGGCCGGGATCCGGGCGAAGGGCTTGGGGGTGTCGATCCGGGCCTGCGTCTTGATCGGCGCCCGGCGGGCCCAGCCGCGCTTGACCCAGTAGGGGTCGTAGGAGTCGAAGGTGGTGAGCTCGATCTCCCGGATCCACTTGCAGGCGGAGACGTAGCCGTAGAGACCGGGTACGACCATCCGGACCGGGAAGCCGTGCTCGAAGGGGAGCGGTTCGCCGTTCATGCCGACGGCCAGCATCGCGTCCCGGCCGTCCATGACCTCCTCGACGGGGGTGCCCAGCGTCATCGCGTCCACCGAGCGCGCGATCAGCTGGTCGGCCCGTCCGCCGCGCGAGGGTGCCTGAACACCCGCCTCCCGCAACAGGTCCGACAGGCGTACGCCGAGCCAGCGCGCGGAGCCGGCGTAGGGGCCGCCCACCTCGTTCGACACGCACGTGAGGGTGATGTCCCGCTCGATCAGCGGGCGTTGCAGGAGTTCGGCGAAGGAGTAGGAGCGCGGGCGGGAGACGCCCTTGCCGTGGATGCGCAGCCGCCAGGTGTCGGCGTCGACCTTGGGGACCACGAGGGCGGTGTCGACACGGTAGAACTCCTTGTTCGGTGTGGTGAAGGCGCTGACCCCGGGGATCCGCAGGGCCGCCCCCGCCGGGACCGGCGCGGCGGGCGAAGCGGGAGCGGGCAGGCGCACGGCGGCGCGGGAGGCGGTGGCGCCCTGGCCGCGCCGGCCGGTCAGGGCCCGGCCGAGGGCGCCGGCACCGGTGGAGGCGAGCGCGGTGACGGCTGCCGCGAGGAGGAAGCCCCGCCGGTTCCATGCGGCGGGCGGGTTGGTGTCGGTGGCGGTGTCGTCGGCGTCGGCTCCGGCTCCGGCTCCGGCGGGCCGGGCGGCGCCGCCGCCCACCTTGCCCACCAGCAGGTACAGCACCAGCGCCCCGGCCACCGCCCCCACCAGCGAGGGCAGTGCGTCCCCCGCTCCGGCCGCGTCGGGCCGGCCGAGGGCGGCCGCCGCACCGAGGACGCCGAAGGCGAGTACCCCGGCCGCCCCCGTACGGCGGTGGCGCAGGGCGAACACCCCGAGCAGGGCCGCCAGGAGAGCGACGGTGGCGAGGATGCCGAGCCGGAGGACCAGCTTGTCGTTCTCGCCGAAGGTACGGATGGCGAAATCCTTGAGCGCCGCCGGAGTACGGTCGATGGCCGCGCCGCCGATCACCGTGACCGGTCCCGCCTGCGGCCGGACCAGGGAGGCGGTCAGCTCGGCGGCGGCCAGGGCCGCGTATCCCGCCAGCAGACCGCTCGCCGCGGCGAGGGCGCCGTGCTCGACTGTCCTTCGGTTGATGCTCACGACCCTCATTCGGCACGGGATCCCTCCCGGATGGGTCGGTCATCCGATCACGTGAACATCCGTTGGTGTGTTGACCTTTGCGCGGGGGAGGGGGGCCAGGGCTGAATGCCCGTGTTGCCCCCCCCGCACGCGGGCGGCGGCGCCGACAGCCGCCGCCCGCGCGGGTCCTCCGGGCCCGGCGGCGCTCAGGAGTGGCGACCCACTCCCCGCCGATCCGGAGGACCACCGGCCCGCCGCCGCCCCGTTGCCGGCGGCGGGCCGGAGACTGTGGGCCGGAGACTGCGGCCCGGGCCCTGGGTCAGGCGTTGACGCAGGTGTTGCCGAATGCGGGGTTGAGCAGCCCGATCACACTGACCGAGTTGCCGCAGACGTTGACCGGGATGTGGACGGGGATCTGGATCAGGTTGCCCGAGCCGACCCCGGGGGAGTAGGCGGCGAGGCCCTGGGCTCCCGCGTCGGCCGAGGCCACCGAGGCTCCGCCTACGAGAAGGGCGCCCGAGGCGAGGGCGAGTGCGGCACTCTTGAGGACACGCGACACGACAGATCTCCTTGCTGGCTGTGCGGCGGCGGACTCCGGGGCCCATCAGCCCCGTGACCCGCCGCGCGGCGGCCCCTGGACCGGGCCCGCGACCCTCCTTCGGCCCGGACCCCCGGCGCGGTTTGGTCCAGGAGGGCCGGTTCCCCCGAACGGATTCCCTTTCGCGTGTATGTCGGCCAATCCGCACGCGGACCGGCTCCGAAGACAAGGTGAGACAGCAAGGACCCGGCGCGCACCGCGACCCCGGCGGACGGGGAACAGGTGTGCCTGCCACGAAGGATCGTTCATGCGATGGATGGACCGGCGAGAACCACTCGCGGCACCGCCGTGCCCGCCCGGGCCCGGCCGTACCCGGGGACCGCTCAGGTGAACCCCGAGAAGCTGCGCTTCCCCGGACCGGGCCCGGACGGCGGCCCCGGCGCAGGCACCGGCACCGGCACCGGCCCCGGATCGGCCGCGGCCGAACTCGCGGAGCTGATGGCGCGCGTCGCACAGGGCGACCAGGACGCCTTCTCCGCCCTGTACGACGCCGTGGCCGGAACCGTCTTCGGCATCGCGGTCAAGGTGGTGCGCGACCGCGCACAGTCGGAGGAGGTCGCGCAGGAGGTGATGATCGACGTATGGCGCCAGGCCGCCCGCTACCGCCCCGAGCAGGGGAGCGTCATGGCCTGGGTGGCCACGATCGCCCACCGCCGGGCGGTCGACCGGGTCCGCTCCGCCCAGGCCTCGGCAACCCGCGAGCACGACGTGGGCGTACGCGGCCAGGAACGGCCCTTCGACGAGGTGAGCGAGCAGGTGGAGACCCGGCTGGAACGCGACCAGGTCAAACGCTGCCTGCGCCGGCTGACCGAGCTCCAGCGCCAGGCCGTCACCCTCGCCTATTACCAGGGGCTGACCTACCGTGAGGTCGCCGAGACCCTCCAGACTCCTCTTCCCACGATCAAGACCCGGATGCGCGACGGACTGATCCGCCTGCGCGACTGCATGGGGGTGACCACGTGAAGCACGACGAAGAACTGCACACCCTCACCGCGGCCTACGTACTGGACGCGCTCGGACCGGGTGAACAGGAGGCCTTCTCCCGGCACTTGGCCCGTTGTGCGCCATGCTCCGGGGACGTCGCGGAGTTCTCCGCCACGGCCGGCCGGCTGGCCGCCGCCGTGGCCCTCGTGCCCCCGCCGCAGCTGAAGGCGGACGTGCTCGCCCGCATCGAGACGGTCCGCCAGCTGCCCCCGAGGGTCGGCGTCCGCCGGGCGGCCGGCTTCCTCGACCGGCTCCCGCGCAAGGCCGGGGCCTTCGTCGTCGCCGCGTCCCTCGTCGGGGCGGCCCTCTTCGGCGGCGCCGCGCTCCACGAGAGCGGGCAGGCGGACCGGGCCCGGCAGGAGGCCCGGCAGGCCGAGGCGCGCAGCCAGGAGCTGCGGGCCGTGGTCACCGCCCCGGACGCCCGTACCGTCCACGGCCGCACCAGCGGCGGAGCCGCCGCGACGGTGATCACCTCCGCCGCCCGGGACCGGGCCGTGTTCCTCGCCGACCGGCTGCCGGCCGCCGGGGAGGGGCGCACGTACCAGCTCTGGCTGGCCGACGGCGGCACGATGCGCCCGGCCGGCTTCATCACCGGGGACGGGTCGGCCGTGCTGGACGGCGGCCTGGGTAAGGCGACGGCGGTCGGTCTGACGCTGGAGCCCGCCGGGGGATCGGCGCAGCCGACGACCAGCCCGCTGCTGCTGCTCGCCCTCCCGGCGCGGGCGTAGGGAACCTCCGGGCCGGTGGCCCGGTTCAACGGCAGCCGGGTTCACGACCCGCCGAGCAACGCCGCCGCGTTCGTGTCGAGGATCGCGGCGGCGTCCCCCGGGGGCAGCCCCGACTCGGAGACGTAGGAGACCGCCCGCACGAACACCTCCCCGTCCTCGTAGGGGAAGTCCGTGCCGAGGACCAGCCGGTCCGCGCCGAAGGAGGCCGCCGCCGCGACCAGCGCGGGCCCGTGGCAGTGCGCGACGGTGTCGTACCAGAGCCTGCGGGCCGCCACCGAGGGGAGCTCGGGCGTCTCCGGGGACTCGAAGGCCAGGTGGTCGTCGAGGCGGCGCAGCAGCATCGGCAGGGCGCCGCCGAGGTGGGAGGCCAGGATCCGCATCCGGGGGTAGCGCCGCGGCAGGCCCGCCAGGACGAGGTGCATGACGGCCACCGTGTCCTCGACCGGCGCCCCGACCATCCAGGTCATGCGGTGCCCGGTGATCAGCGGGCTGCCGGCGCCCTCGCCCGCCGGGTGGACGTACAGGACCGCTCCGCGCCGGTCGAGTTCCTCGTACAGCGGGCGGAAGAGCGGATCGGCCAGGGTCAGGCCGCACACGGTCGTGGTGACGGCCGCCCCCGCCATGCCGAGCTCGTCGAGGGCGTACGCGAGCTCGCGCAGCGCGGCGTCCACGTGCGGCAGGGGCAGCGCGGCGAAGGCCCGGAAGCGCCCGGGCCAGCGGGCGACCAGCTCGGCGTAGGACTCGTTCACCGCGCGGGCCAGCTCCACCGCGTCGGCCTCCCGGGGCAGGTGCGGCGACTGAGGGGGCACGGAGAGCACCTGTACGGAGATCCCCGTCCGGTCCATGAGGGCGAACCGGTGGTCGAGGTCGGCCGGTGCGGCGTCCGCGCCGATCCCGCGCTGGGTGCCCGTGTCGGTCCGGCCCAGCCGCTCCAGCCGGTCCAGATAGGCGGGGGTCCAGAGGTGGGCGTGCACGTCGATCCGCCCGACCGGTGGCCCGGGCGGCGGCGCCTTGGATGGGCTCACCCTTCGATGGAACGCCCTGCCCGCGGGCCCGGCCAATCGGGGCCGCCGGATCGCGCCGTCGGGGGCTGGTCCCGGCCGCGAACCGCGTGGATCATGAGGGGGCGCGTCGGAGCAACGGGGCCCCGGCGCCCGCCACCGAGCCCAGGGGGTCCATGTGCCGTCCGTGCCGTCAGTGCCGTCCGCGTATTCCTCGTCCGCGTCGTCCGTCGAGCCGAGTTACGCCTCCGGGGCCGACGAGGTGCCGCTGCTGGGCGACACCATCGGCGAGAACCTGGACCGCACCGTCCGCAGGTTCCCCGGCCGCGACGCCCTCGTCGACATGGCCTCCGGGCGCCGGTGGACGTACGCGGAGTTCGCCGCGGACGTGGACGATCTCGCGCTCGGTCTGCTGGACCTCGGGATCGTCAAGGGGGACCGGGTCGGCATCTGGGCCCCCAACCGCCCCGAGTGGACGATGGTGCAGTACGCCACCGCCAGGATCGGCGCGATCCTCGTCACCGTGAACCCGGCCTACCGCTCCCACGAGCTGGAGTACGTCCTGCGCCAGTCCGGGATCCGGCTGCTGGTGGCGGCCGACCGGTTCAAGACCTCCGACTACGCGGCCATGATCGAGGAGGTCGGGCCGCGCTGCCCGGACCTGGAGTTCACCGCCCTGCTCGACGGTCCGCTGTGGAACTCCCTCCCGGAACGCGGCCGCCGCGCCGACCGGACGGAACTGCTGCGCGCCCAGGCCGCGCTGAGCCCCGACGACCCGGTCAACATCCAGTACACCTCGGGGACCACCGGCTTCCCCAAGGGGGCGACCCTCTCGCACCACAACATCCTCAACAACGCCTACTTCGTGGGCGAGCTGTGTCACTACACCGAGCAGGACCGGGTCTGCATCCCGGTGCCCTTCTACCACTGCTTCGGCATGGTCATGGGGAACCTCGCCTGCACCAGCCACGGCGCGGCCATGGTCATCCCCGCACCCGCCTTCGACCCGGGCGCCACCCTGGCCGCCGTCCAGGCGGAGGCCTGCACCTCGCTCTACGGGGTCCCCACCATGTTCATCGCCGAGCTGGCCCACCCGGACTTCGAGACCTACGACCTCTCCAGCCTGCGCACGGGCATCATGGCGGGCTCGCCCTGCCCGGTCGAGGTGATGAAGGAGGTCATCGACCGGATGGGCATGCGGGAGGTGTCCATCTGCTACGGCATGACGGAGACCTCGCCGGTCTCCACCCAGACCCGCGTGGACGACTCCGTGGAGCGCCGCGTCTCGACCGTGGGCCGGGTCGGACCGCACCTGGAGGTCAAGGTCGTCGACCCGGCCACCGGCCGGACCGTCCCGCGCGGCGAACCGGGCGAACTGTGCACCCGGGGCTACTCCGTCATGCTCGGCTACTGGGACCAGCCCGAGCGCACCGCCGAGGCCGTCGACGCGGCCCGCTGGATGCACACCGGAGACCTCGCCGTCATGGACGGGGACGGGTACCTGAGCATCACCGGCCGGATCAAGGACATGGTGATCCGAGGCGGAGAGAACCTGTACCCGCGCGAGATCGAGGAGTTCCTGCACGCCCACCCCGACGTCATGGACGTCCAGGTCATCGGCGTGCCCGACCCGAAGTACGGGGAGGAGCTCATGGCGTGGGTGCGGATGCGCGAGGGCGCCGAGCCGCTGACCGCGGAGGCCGTGCGCGCGTACTGCGACGGCCGGCTGGCCCACTTCAAGATCCCGCGCTACGTGCACGTCGTGGAGGAGTTCCCCATGACGGTGACGGGCAAGATCCGCAAGATCGAGATGCGGGAGACGGCGACCCGGCTGCTGGGCCTTTCCTCCTGACGGAGGCTCACCGACGTCCTTCCGTCCGGCTGGCCGTCCGTCCGAATGCCCGGCTGGCCGTCCGGCCGTCCGGCCGGCCGGTCCCGTGCCCCGTACCGCCGTCGCCGCGGTACGGGACACCGGGCGGGCGGGGCCCGCACCCGCTCAGCGGGCCGCCCCTGCGCCCTTCCCCGCGACCGTGTTGCTCGTGACCGCGCCGTCGGCGCCGGCCAGGGTCACGGCGTGCCGGACCCCGTCGGAGCCGAGGACCACCACGCGCCAGGCGCTCCCGCCGCCCTCCTGGGCGATCACGCGCAGGGCCTCGGCCTTCCCGCCGGGCACGGCGGCCTCCGCCTTCTCCAGGGCCTGGGCCGCCGGCAGCGCGGGCAGCGGTACGGGGGCCCGGCCGGGCCCGTCCACGACGAACCCCTCCCCGCCCTCGGTCGTCCCGGGCCTCCCCGGTCCGTCCGGCGGGACGACTCCCCGCTCGCCCTTGTGACCCCGCAGGCCGGGCTTACCCGGCTCGCCGGGCTTCCCGGGGCGCGCGGGCAGCGGAGCCGTCATCTCGCCGCCGCCCTCCCGCTCGACGTCGAACCGGTCCCACAGCCGCTCCGCGCGCGTGCGGCGGACATCGTGCTCGTGGTCCGTCACGGCCACCGCCGCGGCCCCCACCGCCCCCACTCCGGCGGACGCCACCACCACGAGCCCGAGCGCCACCCAGCGTCCCCGGCCCTCACGGGCGAACCGGGTGAAGCGGGCCATCCGGGCGCCGCGCCCCGCCGCCTTGCCGGCCGGGTCGCCGTTGCCCTCGCCCTCGCCGCCGCCCTCCCCGGGAACAACGGCCGGGGGGAACTCGGGCGGCTGCGGACTGGACTGAGTCATCTGAAAGCTCCTCGCGTTCTCCGGGCGGCGTGCCCGGCTCGGCCGATCCTGCGAGCAGGATGCTGAAGCCCCGCTGAAGCGAGCTGAAGAACCCTTCAGCAAGCCGGCGGCGCGACCTGAGAACCTTGCCCCATGCGCGTACTGGTGGTCGAGGACGAGCGGCGGCTGGCTGCCGCCCTGCAACGGGGTCTGCGGGCCGAGGGCTTCACCGTGGACACGGCACACGACGGCCCGCAAGGCCTGTGGATGGCCGGCGAACACGACTACGACGCCATCGTGCTCGACATCATGCTGCCCGGCCTCAACGGCTACCGCGTCTGCGCCCGGCTGCGCGCGGCCGGCTGCGAGTCCGGCATCCTCATGCTCACCGCCAAGGACGGCGAGTACGACGAGGCCGAGGCACTGGACACCGGGGCCGACGACTTCCTCTCCAAGCCCTTCTCCTACGTGGTCCTCGTGGCCCGCCTGCGGGCCCTGATCCGGCGCACCGGCCGCCGCAGCCCGCAGGTCATGGAGTTCGGCGACCTGCACGTCGACCCGGCCCGGCAGCGCTGCACGCGCGGCGGCGTCGAAGCCCGGCTGACCGCGCGCGAGTTCGCCGTGCTGCTGCACCTGGCGCGCCGGGCCGGCGAGGTCGTACCCAAACGGGACATCCTCGACCACGTCTGGGACACCGCCTACGAAGGGGACCTCAACGTCGTGGAGGTCCACGTCAGCGCCCTGCGCCGGAAGATAGACACGCCCTTCGGCCGGGTCGCGGTGGAGACCGTCCGGGGCGCCGGATACCGACTGGCGGCCGACGGTGGCTGAGCCGGCTGAGCCCGGCCGGTCCCGCGCGTACCGGCTGCGCAGGGCCGTGTCCCGGCTCCGTCCGCGGTCCGTCCGGGCCCAGGCCACCCTCGGAGCGTCCGCCGTGGTGGCCCTGGCCCTGGGCCTCGCCTCCTTCGCCCTGCTCGGGGCCCTGGAGACCAACCTGACCATGAGCGCCCAGGCCGATGCCGAACGGCAGGCCGTCAAGGTGGCCGCGCTGGCGGCCACCGGCCGGCTGGAGCCCGTACCGCCCCCGGGCCACGGCACGGACTTCGTCCAGGTCGTCGACGCGCAGGGCCGCGTCATCGCGGCCAGCCCCAACCTCCGGGGCCGCCCCGCCCTCGTCCCCGAACCGCCCGTCGCACCCGGCACGGTCCGCGGCACCTGGAAGGGCGGCCGGGTCCGCCAGGAACACCGCCAGCGCGTCGTGCAGGTCACCACCGTCACCGTGAACGGCCTGGTCACCGTCTACGCGGGGACCTCGCTGCGGGACGCGGACACCGCCGACGAGACCATCGTGGCGGTGCTGGCCGTCGTGGTCCCGCTGCTCGTCCTGGTCGTGGCCCTGATCACCTGGCGGGTCACCGGCTGGGCCCTGCGCCCCGTCGAGGCCATCCGCGCGGAGGTCGCCGAGATCGGCGACCGCGAACTGCACCGCCGGGTGCCCGTTCCGGCCACCCGCGACGAGGTGGCCCGGCTCGCCGTCACCATGAACGCCACCCTGGACCGGCTGGAGGCCGCCGGCATCCGCCAGCGCCGCTTCATCGCGGACGCCTCGCACGAACTGCGCAGCCCGATCACGGTGCTCCGCACCCAGTTGGAGGTCGCGCAGGCCCACCCGGACCCCGAGCTGTGGGGCGAGCTGGTCAGCGGCGCGCTGGAGGACACCGTACGGCTCCAGGATCTGGCGGCCGACCTGCTCCTGCTGGCCCGCCTCGACACCTCCGAGCCGCCGCCGGCCGCCGCCGTCGACCTCACCGAGGTGGTCCGCGCAGCGGCCCGTACGCGCAAGGGCGAGCGGGTCCCCGTCCGGGCGGACATCGCCCCCGGGATCGCGGTCCGCGGCAGCACGATCTGGCTGTCGCGGCTCGTCACCAACCTGCTGGACAACGCCGGCCGGCATGCCGAGCAGCACGTCACCGTCGTCCTGCGCGCGGACGCGTCCCGGGGCGAGGCCGTCCTCGAAGTGACCGACGACGGCGCGGGCATCGCGCCCGCCGACCGCGAGCGGGTCTTCGAACGCTTCACCCGGCTCGACGACGCCCGCGCCCGCGACGAGGGCGGCACCGGCCTGGGCCTGGCCATCGCCCGCGACATCGCCCTGCGCCTCGGGGGCACCCTCGCCGTCCGGGATTCCCCGAAGGGGGCCCGCCTGGTCGCCACGCTCCCGCTCGGCCCCTGACGGAGCCTGCGGCGCCGACGGAGCCCGCTCAGCAGACCGGCCGGCGCCCGGCGTCCCGTGCGGCCTCCTCCTCCGCCGCGACGGGCGCGGGCACTCCCGGTACCGGATCGGCCGGGATCACCAGCAGGCCTTCGCGGCCCGGGGGGTCGAGGAGCGGGGAGGGCTTCACCGAGACCCGGCCCGTGGAGACGGCCTCCAGGGTGCCGAGGGCCGCGACGTACGCCGGGAAGGCGTCCGTGTCCCGCCGGTGGCGGGCCGGCTCCCGGTAGTCACCGAGGGCCGGGAAGCCGTCCTGCCCGGTGAGCGTGTACGAGGTGGTCACGACCCGGTACGAGGCCTCCGGCCGCAGCGGAACACCGTCGACGAGCACGTCGCCCGGCGCCACCCGGTCCCCGACGGGCGCCGCCGCGTCGAAGGAGTACCGGACGTTGTCCGACACCGCGAGCGGGGCGTACGTGAGCACGCCGGAAGCGTCCAGCGCCCACTGCTGCTCCAGGGCGTCGTGGAGGCGGCGCCCGCTCACCTCGGCGCTGACCAGCGGGCACCCGTAGCCGACGGCCCGCCAGGCCCGGTCGAAGCTGACCGGATCGTCCAGGGCGGGACCGGCGAGCAGGTCGGTGTTGATCACGCTGCGGCCCACGCGCGGGGCGACCGCGATGAGCGCCAGGTCCGCGCCGGAGCGCGCCGGCCGGGGGCTGGTGTCGAAGGAGTCGGGCGCCTGACGGGCCGCCCACAGCGCCCAGTCGGCGACGAGGTTTCCCATGGTGGACTCCCCGGCCGGGGAGAGCCGGCGGCGGAAGGAGGCCCGCTGGCGCCCGATGACGCCGGCCCCGTGCCGCTGCGCGTAGCCGGTCCAGTGGTCGACGACCTCCTTGAGCACCGGATCGGGGTCCACGTCACGGGTGTTGGGATGGTTGACGGAGCTGGTGAGCGCGCGCACGACCGTACCGGTGTCCGCGTCGAGCCGCAGGGTGATCTCACCGATGATCTGCCCGTGGCAGCCGGCCTCGACGAAGGGCCTCGGCCGTCCGTCGGGACCCGGGAGCATCATGTTGAAGGCGCAGTGCCAGTGGCCGGTCACGATCGCGTCGATGTCCGGGGACACGCGCAGCGCCAGCTCGTAGGCCGGACCGCTGGGTTCGCTGCCGGAATCGAAGTCGCTGCCCGCCACCGCCCCGTCGTGCATGCTCAGCACGATGGCGCCCACCCCGAGTGCCTTGAGCCGGGCGGCGCAGAGGTTGGCGGAGGCGAGCTGGTCCAGGGTGGTCAGGCCGGGCTGGAAGGAGTTCCCGAAGGTCTCGGTGCCGACGACCGTCAGGTGGATGAACCCGATGGGCAGCCGCCGCCCGCCCGGTGCGTCCACGTACTCGATGTTGTACGGGGGGAGCACCGTCTCCCCGCTCGCGGCGGACACGGCGTTGGCGCTGTAGTAGCGGAAGTCGGCGCCGTGGAAGGGGGCGCCGCTCGAGTCCGGGAAGGTGTTGGTCACTCCCGCCCCGTCGTAGGGGATGCCTTCCTCCATGTGCCGGCGCAGGAAGCCGGGCGTGCGGTCGAACTCGTGGTTCCCGGCGGTCGCGAAGTCCAGGCCGAGCCGGTTCAGGGCCTCGATGGTCGGCTCGTCGGCGAGGGTGAAGGCGGGGTAGTCCCAGCCGGAGAACAGGTCGCCCGGCGCGAAGAAGAAGGAGTTGGCCCGCCCGGCCCGCAACCGGGCCAAATGGGTGGCCATGTAGGCGACCCCGCCGACCGCGTACGTACGGCCGCCCGCGCCGGTGATGACGGAATCCCGGGCCGGGGCGGCGGAGAGGTAGCCGTGCAGGTCGGTGATGTGCAGCAGCTGTACGTCCACGTACCCGGCCGCGCTCGCGGCGTCCTCGGCCGCGCGGGTCGCGGCCGCCGCGGTGCCGGTGAGCGCTTTGACGCCGAAGGCCCCGGCGGCTCCCGCGGCCCGGGCCAGGAACCGGCGCCTGCCGAACTCTTCCATCAGGGCCGCCCCCGATCCGCCGGCGGGCCAACTCCCGCGCGCTCGGAAGCAGTCTGTACGTGTGCGGTGACCGAGCGTGGCGCGGCATCCGTCAGCGGGGCGAAATTCCGGGGAACTTCACCCTGTCGACGTCCCCTGGGGAGCGGCGTAGCGGGCCAGGAAGAGGTCGACCCCCGAGGTGACGACGCGGGTCAGCTCCGCCGGGTCGGTCTCGGTGCCGGGGGCGAAGGTGTGCACCAGTTGCGGGACGCCGACGGTGGCGGCCACGAGCTGCCGGACGGCGAGCTCGGGGTCGGCGACGTGGAGCCTTCCGCGCCGGCCGAGTTCGGCGAGGGCCTCGACGAGGGGCCCGTTGAACATGTCGTACGTGACCCGGTACCAGAGCCGGCCCAGCTGGGGGAAGCGGCCGATCTCCCCGATCACCAGACGGCGCAGCGCCATGATGTCGGGGCGCAGCAGGACCGTGGCCCAGTCGCCGGTGACGGCGACCAGGGCGGCGCGCAGATCGGCGGCCTCCACGAGGGCGGAGCCGTCCGGTTCGAGGCCCGCGCAGGTCTCGCGCAGGATGCCGCCGATGGCGGCGAGGAACAGCCGCTCCTTGGTGCCGAAATGCTTGTAGAGCGTCGCCTTGGAGACCCCCGAGCGGCTGGTGATCGCGTCCATGGAGGCGGCCGCGTACCCCTCGGCGAGGAACTCCGCGGCTGCCGCGTCCACGATCGCCCGGCGCTTGCGCCGGACGGCGTCGGAGGAAGCGGGGATGACCGGGATGCCGTAGGCGTCGGTGGCGTTCGCCGTCTCGGCTTCCATGGGGGAGTCCTTCGTACCTGCGGGGTGGCGTGGGGGCGGTGCGTGCCGGGGCAGGGCCAGTGTAGGAACCGAACAGCCCGGTACGCACCGCGGGCCCGGCCCCGGCGCGCGTCAGCCCTGCGCCGCGCCGCCCTTCTTGACGGCCTCGGTGATGTCGGCCGTCTCGGCGGCCGGGGGGATCGCGATGTCCTTGGCCACGCCGAAGGACAGGAAGTCGATGGCGACGGTGACGTTCCCGAAGACCTGGTTCAGCCGCGAGGGCATGCCCTTGTCGTCGACCCAGATGTCCGAGACGAGCTCGGTCGCACCGCCCCCGCCCACTGCGCCGAAGACCGCCTTGGAGTCGCCCATCTTGTCCACCGGAACCGTGGCCCGGTAGTGGACGGAGCTCTTCCCGTTGACGTCCTCCCGGCCGACCTCGGTGACGTTGCTGGCCCACTTGAGCGACTTCAGCCCGGCCGTCGGGTCGTTGTTGCCCGCGCTCATCCCGGCGGCGCCCTGCTCGCCGAGCACGGCCGAGGCCTCGAGCTTCAGCCAGGTCTTGCCCGCGAAGGGTCCGCTCGGTGCCGGGTCGATGCCGTAGTAGTACGCCCCCTGGACGAGCCGGTACGTGATCGTGCCGTCGGCGACCAGGTCCTGCATCTGCAGGTCCGCGGCCGGCATCTCGGCTTCCATCGCCAGGCCGTTGCCCCAGGAGTAGGTGCCGTTCACCTGGACCGGCTTGCCGCCCGTGTCGGGCATCGTCACGCTCATCTCGACCTCGGCCGAGCCCGCCTTGGAAGCCTCGTCGGAGACCTTCGTGAGCCTGGCGACCAGCGTCTCCGCCGAGTCCGCCGCCTTCTTTCCCACGGAGGCCCCGGCCGTACAGCCGCTCAGGGCCGCCGTGACGATCACGGCAGCCGCGATGCTTGTGGTGACTGTTCCTGCCTTCATTCCCCACCCCTTGCTCGGTTGTCGTCCTCGTCCCCCCGGACAGGACCGGTCGCCCCCCCACGCTCGCACAACTCCCGGACGGGAGAAGAAGATTTCGGCCTCCGCAGCCCCGCCGCGATGCCCCCGCGATGCCCCCGGGAGGCCCCCGAAAACTCGGGGCGCCCGTCCGAGCAGCCCGTATATCCTGCCCGGCATGCTGCGACTCGAACGCCTGCGGGCCGATCACGGAGACGCCCTGCTGGCCTTCGAGCGGGCCAACCGGGCGTACTTCGCCCGCTCCGTACCCGACCGCGGGGACGCGTACTTCGCGGAGTTCGCCGCGCGGCACCGCGCCCTGCTCGCGGAACAGGACACGGGCGCGTGCCGCTTCCACGTGGTGCTGGACGGTGCCGGGGAGCTGATCGGACGCGTCAACCTGGTGGACCTGGCGGACGGCGCCGCCGACCTCGGCTACCGGATCGGCGAACGGGCGGCGGGCCGCGGTGCGGCCACCGCGGCCGTCCGGGAGGTCTGCCGGATCGCCGCCACGGAGTACGGGCTCGGCGTCCTCACCGCGTCCGCGGCCCTGGACAACCCGGCATCGGCGGCGGTGCTCCGGCGGACCGGGTTCACGGCGGTGGGGGAGACCGTCCTGGACGGCTGCCCCGGGCTGACCTACCGGCGCACGCTCACGGCAGAGGGCTGACCGCTCCCGCCCAGGGCTTGCCCCGCCGGGCCGCCCCCTGCCGCTCCGACGGCCCGTCGGCCCCGAGTCGACGGCCCCTCGGCCCCGAGCCGGCTGGCCCTCGGCCCCCGCTCCGACGGCCCCTCCGCCCCGCTCCGACGGTCCCTCGGCCCCCGAGTCGACGGCCCCTCGACCCCGAGCCGGCTGGCCCTCGGCACCCGCTCCGACGGCCCCTCCGCCCCGCTCCGACGGTCCCTCGGCCCCCGCTCCGACGGCCCGTCGGCCCCGAGTCCACGGTCCCTCGGCCCCCGCTCCGACTGGCCCTCCGCCCCGCTCCGAACGGGCCCTCCGCCCCGCTCCGACGGGCCGACAGCCCCGGTCCTGGTGCGTCCGGGTGACGGTCCGCCAGGGACCCGTCACCCCATCGGTGGCCCCGGCGCGCGCGCACGGCGTTGATCACCGAGTGTGTTGATCACCGGCAGCACGCGCTGCCCGTCGGCCCCCGCACTGAGGAGTCCCCGGCCCCATGGCTGTCGCCGCCGTCCCCTCCGTCCTCCGCGCCGCCCTCATCGCGACGGGCGCCGCGCGGCTGCTCGCACAGCGCCGGGTCCGGGTGGCGCACGGCCGGGGCGGGCCGCCTTCCACGAGCCCCTGCGCCGGATGGCCTTCGTGACGGCCCGCGGCATCTGAGACACCACCCCGCTTCCCCCTTCTCCCCACGTAAGGGTTCCCCATGTCCCGTCCCGGAGCCGCCCGCGCGCTGGTCGCAGGCACCCTCCTAGGCCTGCTCCCCGCGGGCCCCGCGGCCGCGCACGAAGCGCCGTACGATCTGGATGCCGCGCGCCCGGCTCCGTACGTCGCCCCCGAGCGGGTGCGCCGCGAGATCGGCGCGGACGAGCGGCTGGTCCTCGGCGAGGAGCACGCCGAGGAGCACGCCCGGACCCGCCTCGCGCTGAGGGACGCCGCCGACTACCCCGACACCACCCGCCGCGCCCGTCTGAAGGCCCTCACCGCATCCCAGGCCGAGGCCAACGCCGGTCTGGCGCCGGAGAAGTACGGCGTGTTCAAGGAGTACTTCGACTCCCCGGACTTCGCCGCCCACATCGCACTCCTGCCCACCGGCAAGGTGCTGCTCTTCTCCTTCGAACGGATCGAGACCAACCCCACCAAGGAACCCGCCCCCACCAACATCATCGGCGCCACGAACGCCGGCCGCGCCTTCCTCTGGGACCCGGCCAAGGGCACCGGCGCGGATGCGTTCACCAAGGTCACCCCGCCGGTGGTCGACATGCCCGACGGGACCGACTCGCCGCGCCCCGCACCGTTCTTCTGCTCCGGCCACTCCTTCCTGCCCAACGGCATGCTCGGGGTCTTCGGCGGCAACCTCGGCTCCAACGGAGGCAGCGGCGCCAAGCTCTCGCTGGTCTTCGACCCGTGGACGGAGACCTGGAGCCGCAACCAGGACATGGCCACCGGGCGCTGGTACCCCTCCGTGGTGACCGCCGCGGACGGCCGCCAGCTCATCATGTCCGGCCAGTCCGAGCTGGGCTGGGGCACCCCGACCCCGCTCGTGGAGCGCTTCCCCGCCCTCTCGCACCCCGTGCCCCGGGAGAAGACGGACGTCCCGCGCGACGTCCCGGTCGGCCCGTTCAAGGCCAAGGCCCCCTTCACCCGCGACTACCCCCATCTCTTCTCGCTCCGCGACGGCCTGGTCTACGGGCTCGGCCGGGTCCACGACGAACAGTGGGCCTTCGACCCCGTCAAGGAGTCCCGCACCGACCTGCCGCCCCGCCCCGACGGCAGCATGCGGCTGTACGGGGGAGCCGTGCCGCTGCCCGGCGGGTACGAGGGCCCCAAGGCGGCCCTGGTCATCGGCGGGGACCGCACCGACCCGAACACCTACACGCTGTCCGGGGGCCGCTGGACCGTCGACAAGCCCCGGGCCTTCGGCCGCACCCAGGACAACACCCTGCTGATGCCGAACGGAACGCTGCTGACGGCGGGCGGCGGATACGACATCCGCGACTACGGGAACGGAGTCCTGAACCCCAACGCCGACCTGAAGTACCGCCAGTTCGAGATGCGCGACGGGCAGGGGAACTGGAAGCTCGGCCCCGCCCAGCGGCTTCCCCGCGGCTACCACTCCAATGCCGTGGTGCTGCCCGACGGCCGGGTCGTGGTCACCGGCGACGAGCTCCAGCAGCTCGCCAACGACGCCGACATCACCGACGGGATGAACGGCACCATCGAGATCTACGATCCCTCCTACCTCCACCAGGGACCCAGGCCCGCCCTCGGCAAGGTGCCCGCCGGCCCCGTCGGCCACGACACCCGCTTCGAGGTCACCACGAGCACGCCCGACCGGGTCCAGCGGGCCGTACTGCTGGCGCCCACCACCGCCACGCACGCGGTCAACACCAGCCAGCGCCACGTGGACCTGCGGATCAAGCGGCGCGCGGGCGACACCCTCACCCTGCAGGCTCCGCCGAGCGCGGCCGCCGCTCCGCCCGGCTACTACATGCTCTTCCTCCTCGACGCCGCGGGAGTGCCCAGCGTCGCCCAGTGGATCAAGCTCGACTCCGGAGCGCCCGCGGCGCCGGCGCGCTGACCCCGGCCGCCTTCCGTCGTTCCCCCCTCCGGACCTGTGTCTCTTCCTCCCCCCGCCCCTTCGCCACTTGGAGCAAGCCGATGGCCCTCGCCCCGTCGCCGCCCCCGGGCTGCCCCCACACCGGACCCGCCCGCAGGACCGTCGTGCAGGCGGCGGCCCTCGCCGCCGCCGGTCTCACCGCGGGCCTCGCGCCCACGGCCCGGGCCGCCGAGGCCCCGGCCCGCCAGGCGGCGGCCCCGGCCGCGGAGCCCGCGCGGCGGGACACCGCCCCCGAAGCCCTCCCGCTGCGCACCGACCGCAACGCGCAGGGCGACATCCTCGCCGGGTTCCGCAAGGACCACGCCTGCTTCCTGTTCCTCCACTTCGGCGACGCCGACAAGGCCAGGCGCTGGCTGACCGGGCTGCTGCCCTCGATCTCCACCACCGAGGAAGTGGGCCGCTTCAACCAGGCCTTCAGCAGGGCCCGCCGGCGCAGCGGAGGCATCGACCCCGCCTCCATGGCCACCTTGTGGACCGGGATCGGCCTGACCCATCCGGGGCTGCGCCTGTTCGCGGGCAAGGAACCCTTCCCCGCCGCTCCGCCCGGCTCCAGCGCCGAGGCCTTCACCCAGGGTTCCGCCGCCCGCGCGCAGCAGCTCGGTGACACCGGCACCAGCGCCCCGCAGTCCTGGTTGTTCGGCGCCGAGGAACCGGACCGCGCGGTGCACGCCGTCCTCACGCTCGCCGCCGACCAGCCCGAACGCCTCGCCGTCGCCGTCGCCGAACACCACGCGGGCACGGCCGCGGCCGGCGGGACGGTCCTGTTCCGCCAGGACGGAGCCACCCTTCCCGGCGCGCTGCGCGGGCACGAGCACTTCGGCTTCCTCGACTGCATCAGCCAGCCCGGCGTACGGGGCTTCGACGAGCCCGATCCGGCCGACCCCGCCAGCGTGCTGGGCAAGCCCGGAACCCGGCTGATCCCCGCCGGCGAGTTCGTCGTGGGCCCCGAGCGGGTGAACAAGCGCCCCACGGGCCTGCCCGCCTGGGCCACCGGCGGCGCCTTCCAGGTGGTACGCCGCCTCGCGCAGGACGTGCCCGGCTGGTGGACCCAAGTCGCCCTGCGGCTCGCCGAACTCCAGCGCGCCGGCGCCGCTCCCGCCGACGCCGGCCGGGAATGGCTCGGAGCCCGCCTGATGGGCCGCTGGCCGGGCGGCATGCCGGTCGCCCTGTGCCCCGCGGCGGAGGAACTGCCCGTACCGGGCAAGCACCCCGACATCGGACTCGACTACAGCCAGGACCCGCAGGGCTGGCGGATGCCGCTGTTCGCGCACATCCGCAAGGGGAACCCGCGCGGCGGCCTCGTCCTCACCCCCGGCCGTCCCCCCGTGACCCAGTCGGAGCTCGACGCGCGGCGCCTGATGCGGCGCGGAATCCCGTACGGCCCCGTCTACAAGCCCGAACTGGGCGAGGAGCACGGTCCGCAGGCCCCGCGCGGGCTGGTCTTCGTCTGCCACCAGTCGGACCTGGTGGGGCAGTTCGAGCTGGTGATGCGCAAGTGGGTCAACGACCCCGAGTTCCCGGCCGGCCGCACCCCGCGCACCGGCTGCGACCCGGTGATCGGCCCCGACTCGCCCATCGCCTTCGAAACCCCCTCGGCGGACGGCACCGGCAGCCGGGCCAACACCCTCTACTTCGGCCGGTTCGTGCGCACCGAGGGCTCGGTCTACGCCTTCAGCCCCTCGCTCCCCGTCCTGCGCGGCCTGGCCAAGGGGGAACTCGACGCCTCCATCGAGTTCCACACCGGTTCCGTCCTGCGCCCCGGCGACGTCCTCGACGCGGGCAAGGCCCGGCTGACCCTCGACGCCACGGGCGACCTGGCCCTCCTCGACACCGCGGGCAAGCGCACCTGGCACACGTACACGGGTGGCGTCGGCCACGACGCCGTGCTCACCCCGGACGGCGAACTGCTCGTGCGCGACGCCGACGGCGCCACGGTCTGGTCCAGCGGGACCGGCGGCCACCCCGGCGCACGCCTGTTGCTGCGCCCCTCCGGAGAGCTGGTGATCCTGGACGGCAAGCGGGTGCTGTGGAAGGCGTCCGCCTCGTAGGGTGACCGCATGGCGATCACGGCACCAGTGACAGGCGACACCCGGCTGATCTACGGCTGCATGGCTCTCGGCGGGAGCTGGGAGCCCGGCCCGTACCGGGCCGAGGACATCGACGAGGCGGAGGCGGTGATCGAGGCCGCCCTCGACAGCGGGATCACGATGTTCGACCACGCGGACATCTACCGGCACGGAAAGGCGGAAGGCGTCTTCGGCGAGGTCCTCGCCCGCACCCCCGGCCTGCGCGAACGCATCACCCTGCAGACCAAGTGCGGGATCCGGCTCGCCGAAGGCGACCGCCCCGGCATCTACGACCTGCGGGGCGCGAGCATCCTCCGCCGTGTCGAGGAGAGCCTCACACGGCTGCGCACCGACGTGATCGACGTCCTGCTCCTGCACCGGCCCGACCCCCTGGCCGACCCGGCGGACATCGCCGAGGCGCTCTCCTCGCTGCACCGCCAGGGCCTCGTGCGGCAGTTCGGCGTGTCCAACATGAACGCCGCCCAGTGCGCCCAGCTGCAACGCCACCTCGACCTCCCGCTCGTCGCCAACCAGCTGGAGATGAGCCTGCACCGGCGGGACTGGCTCGAGGACGGGGTCCTCGTGAACACCCCGGCCGCGGCGGCCGTCGGCTTCCCGGCCGGCACCGTCGAGTACTGCACGGCGAACGCGGTCCGCCTCCAGGCCTACGGGGCCCTGGCCCAAGGGCGCTTCACCGGACGGGAGTCGAGCGTCGGGGAGCACGCGACCGCCGAGCACCTGCGCGCCCTGGCCAAGGCGAAGGACACGACGCCGGAGGCGATCCTGCTGTGGTGGCTGCAACGCCACCCGGCCCGGATCGCCCCCGTGATCGGCACCGGCCGCCCCGAGCGCATCCGGGCCTGCCGCGACGCCGCGCTGCGCGCCCCGGACCTCGGCCACGAGGAGTGGTACTCCCTGTGGCTCACGGCCCGGGGCGGTCCGCTTCCCTAAGGCACGTCCTAGCCGGGCGAGCCGACCGCGCACACCAGGATCGGGGTGGCCCGGCGCGGGTCCAGGGCGTTGCGGACCATGTGCCAGACGTTGAGGTCGTAGGCCTCGCCGATGTGGCCCACCGGGTCGAAGGGGCAGAAGTCCTGCACGTACTGGTTCTTGACCCCGGGCTCGCGGACGAACGCCGTCTCGGTCGGGGTCACCAGCTCGTCGTAGCGGGAGGTGATGACGGTGTACGCGATCCCGGGCTGGGCCACCGGACCGTCGTTCAGCGCCAGGATCGCGGGACCGCCGGGGACCTCGTCGGCGAGCACGGGGATGCCGATGGTGGTCACGATCTTCTCCATGGTCGCCCGGCCGATCAGCTTGTCGCCCAGGTCCAGCAGCCCGGCGGCGTTCGTGCCGTGGGTCGGGGGAGCGATGGCCACGACCGCCTTGATGTGGGGCTGGATGCCCTGCATCTTGGCGAGGTAGAGGGCCTGGAGCCCGCCCTCGGAGTGGCCGACGACGGAGACCTTGTCCGCGCCGGTCGCGCCGCGCACCTTCTCCACGTACTCCTTGATCTCCAGGTTCGAGACGGCCACCGGCTTGAGGCCGCCGACCAGCGGGAAGCCGTCGTAGGCGCCGTAGGTCAGGGCGAAGGTGCAGTAGCCGCGGGCGGCGAGGTCGAGCTGGAGGAAGTTGAGGTCCTCGTACCAGGTGGCGAAGGTGCCGTGGAGGAGCACCACGGGCTCGGGGTGCGCGGCGCTCGGCCGGCAGGAGAAGTCGTTGACCCCGCCTCCCGTGACGCTCTCGGAGGCGGCGTTCGCCGGAAAGGCGGCGCCGAGCAGGAGGGCCAGCGGGAGGGCGGCCCTGGCGAGCAGGGTGCGGGTGCGCGACGCACGGGTACGGCGAGCCATACGACATCTCCTGACGGGGGTCTGACGGGGGCTGACGAGAAGTCAGCACTGGTCGGACTGCACAGAATGCTCCGGTGCGCCGCCCGTGTCCCCTGGCGGTACGCGCAGAATGCTTCCTCCCGCGTTTGTGCACGGCGACAATGCGGGGATGGGCGATGCGGGCGGGACGGCGGGCACGGCACCGGGCGGGGCGGCGGGCGGGGAAGCCGGCGGGGAGGGTGCGGCCGCCCAGGAGCTCGCCGCCGCGCTGCTGCCCCGGATACCGGAGATGGCGGCCGAGACCGTCGCGAGGCTGACCGCCGACATCCCCGCCTACCGGCTGCTGCCCGACAGCGTCCTCGGCGGAGACCTCGTCGCGAACACCGAAGCCGTGCTGAACCTGTTCTTCACCACCGTCGCCGAAGGACGGGCGCCCACCGAAGCCGAGTTGGCCGCCCCCGTCGCCTGGGGCGCCGAGCGGGCCCGGGACGGGGTCCCCCTGGAGGCGGTGCTACGGGTCTACCCGCTCGGCGCCCGCCGGGCCTGGGAGCTCGCCGCGGCCGGCCCGGACCCCGTGGCCGATCCGTACGCCCTGGTCACGGGCCTGCTGGCGTTCCTCGGAGAGGTCATGCCCAAGGTCGCCGAGGCCTACCTGCGCGAACAGGCCGACCTCGACTGGGAGCAGCGCGAACACGGCCGCAACCTCGCCGGAGTCCTGCTCGCCGGCCGCCCGGCGCGCCGCGCGGCCGAACGGTACGGCCGCACCCTCGCCGAGCGGTACGAGGTGGTCGTCCTGCGCCTGCCCGAGGCGCCCGGCGGCGCGACGAACCGGATCCTGCGCGCCCTGCGCTCCGAACTGGACGGCAACCCGGAGGTGCTGGCCACCTTCAAGGGCGAAGGCGGCGTCCTCCTGGTCCCGCTCGCCCCGCTCGCACCGCCCGGCCCGGACGGTGCGACCCGGCGGCTGCTCGCCCGGCTCGACACCGCGGCCGAACTGCGGTGCACGGCGGCGGCAGCCGTCGCCGAGGACCACGGATCGATCCCGCGGGCCCAGGCCGAGGCCTCGGAAGTGCTCTCCCTGGCCGAGGACTTGGGGCGCCCGCCGGGGCTCTACCGGCTGGCCGACCTCGCCGTCGAGTACCAGCTCGTGCAGCCCGGCCCCGCCCGCGACGCCCTGGCCCGCGTCCTGGCGCCCCTGGACGACCAGCCCCATCTGATCGCCACGCTGCGGGAGTTCATCGCGGCCGGCTACCGGCGCGCCGAGGCCGCAGAAGCCCTCACCGTCCACCGCAACACCCTGACCTACCGCCTGGGCCGCATCCGGCTGCTCACCGGCCACGACGCCACCGACCCCACGGGAGCCCGCCACCTCGCGGCCGCCCTCACGGCACACGCCGCAGCCCACCGCACCGGCCCCTAAGCCACCCCGGCGAGCCGGTTCCCCGCCGGGCCGGTCAGAGCACCGGCGGCCGGCCCGCGGCCGTGAGGCGGGCCACGGTGCGCCAGCGGAGCGGCCGGCGCAGCTGGTCGTGCCGGGTCGCCCATCCTTCGCGCAGGCCCTGGAGCGAGTCCCGGAGTCCGCCGCCGCGCAGCCCGCGCAGCGCCGTGACCGCCGTCCAGATGCCGAGGTACGCGGGGATGAGGGGCGTCGGGAGGTTGCGGTAGGCGAGCCAGACCCGGTTGCGGGCTGCCAGCCGGTGGAAGAGCACGTGCCGGGTGGGGCTGGTGACCGGGTGGTGCATCCGGACCTCCGCCGCGTACCAGCCGGTGCCGCCCTGCTCCCAGAGCCGGTACGCGAGGTCGATGCCTTCGTGGTACAGGAAGAAGTCGGGCCAGCCCCCGGCCGCGTCGAAGGCGTCCCGGCGGACCATGACCACGCCCTCGGTCATGGTGGCGATGGTGCCGGGCCGCCCCGGATCGCCGGTACGCAGCCGGGGCACCCAACGCCGCGGCGTCGTGGTGTCGTCGGGCCCGGTCAGCCGCGGCTGGACGTACGCGGCCTCCGGGCGCCGGCGGGCTTCGGCCACCAGCCGGGACAGGACGTCGGGCCGGGGGAAGGAGGCGTCGTTGTCGAGGAAGAAGAGGAACTCGCTGCCCGTGTCCCGCAGGGCGAGCGCTCCGCGGTTGCGGCCCTCGGGGATGCCGAGGTTCTCCGGGAGGGGGACGACCGTGGCCCCGTCCACCGAGAGCGAGGGGTGGCAGCCGTTGCCGACGATGACGACGCGGAGCTCGACGCCCTCCTGCGCGAGGAGCGTGCGGACGGCTGCGGCCTCCTCTTCGGGGCGGTCGTTCATCGTCAGCAGGACGACGTCGATCCCGGTCGCGGCGGGGGAGGGGGAGGCGGGGGAGGGGAACGTGGAGGAGGCGGGCACGGAGCGGATGCTATCGGAGCCGCCGTGCCCGCCCCCGCCTCCGCGCCTGCCCCGCGCCTGCCCCCGCCGGGAAGCCGGGACGGTTCAGGTGAGCGGGACCAGTCGGGACGGTCCGTGCGCCGATGCGAGTGCGGAGGTGGGCGCGAGCGGGGCGTCGGTGGCCGCGCCCAGCGCGCTGCCGGCCAGCCAGGCGTCCCAGCCGAGGTTCCAGTCCCCGAACCCGTTGGCGAAGGGGGCCATCGGCTCACCGCCGCTGTTCACCACCGACACCACGTCCCCTTCCCGCACCGTGTCGAAGAACCAGGCCGCGTCGGCGGTGCTCATGCCGGTGCAGCCGTGGCTGACGTTCTCCTCGCCCTGCGCGTCGACCGACCAGGGCGCGGCGTGCACGTACTCCCCGCTCCACGTCACGCGGGTCGCGTAGAAGACGGGCAGGTCGTAGAACTCGCTCGTACCGCGCTTGATGCCCACCGTGTCCCCGCGCATGCGCACCTTGCGCTCCTTGCCGAGCACGACCTTGATGCCGGTGCGCGTCAGGAAGCCCGCCTTGCCGGTGGTCACCGGGATGGTCCGGACGGTCCGGCCGTTGCGCCGTACGGTCATCTCGTGCGCGGCGGCGTCGGTGACCGCCTCGATCCGGTCCCCGATGGTGAACCGCAGGGACTCCGAGGGACCGCCGTACTGCCGTTCGCCGACCTCGACCCCGTCGAGACCGCTGACCACGTGCACCACGGCGTGGGCGGGCCAGTAGGTGCGGGGCCGGTAGTGCAGGGTCGAGTCGTCGACCCAGTGCCAGGCCCCCTCCACCGCCGGTTCCGAGGTGACCTGCAGGGCCCGCTCCAGCCGGGCCCGCGCCGCCGGGTCGGCGGCCGGGACGGGGTGGCTCAGGGAGGCCGTCACGATCTGTCCGGCCCCGTACGTGCCGGGCCGGGGCCCGAACTCGGCGGTGAGCCGGTCGTCCGTCGCCGTCTCCGTTGCCGCCGTCCGGAACGCCATGGTCACGCCGACCGGGGTGCCCGCCGCGTCCTGGGCGCCGACCCGGACGGTGTAGGTCTCACCGGCCCGCAACGGCTCGGTGTTGCTCCAGTGGTGCCCGTGGGCTCCCAGGGCGCCGCCGACGTAGCGGCCGTGGCCGTCGTGGACGGTGACGTAGGTGAGCAGGCCCGGTCCGGCAAGAGCGATTTCCAGGGGGCCGGCCGCGTCGGTGGGCAGCACGACCGTGTGCGCCGCCGCCCGGGCCGCGCCGCGGGACGAGGGATCGCGGACCACGGAACCGGCTCCGCTGGCGGTGGCCCGGACCAGCTGCTCCTCTAGTCCGCCGCACAGGCCGGCCCGGAAGGCGTCCATCGAGCACCGCCGGCCCCCGTCGTCCAGCACCCGGCCGACCAGCAGCTCGACGGAGCCTGCCGGTGCACCGCCGGCCTGCTGCCCGTCACCGGACCGCGACGCCGCCTGCGGCGCGGCGGCGACGACGAAGACCACCCCGACCACCGCCCCGGCCACGCTCCACGTCCTGCCCCGTCGCCGGAGTCCTCCACGGTGTGTCGATGACAGCATGCGTGCCACGCAGCCCTCCCAGATCGCCTTCGGCCGGATGGCAGCATCAAAACGATTTCCGGGCAGCCCGATGATCATGAACTCGGCCCATGGGGCCGAACGGGCACCGAAGAGGGCTCGTACGGAGTAGGGGAGGGGTGCGTCAGGCCGTCGCCGTGACGTTCGCGGAGGCGGTGACATTGGCGATGAACCCGGCGAGGTTCGCGACCGTCCGCTGGATCTTCTCCTCCAGGGTGAGCGACTCGTGGAGCCGTGCGTCCGGGCCCGCGTCCTTCTTGCCCCGAACGTAGAGCGAGCAGGCGAGGTCCCCGCAGATGTACGCGCCCACCGTGTTGCCCTGCTGCCCGGCCTTGCCCGCCTTCGGCGCGACCATCAGCGAGACGCCCCCGGTGTGGGTGGTCAGACACAGCGAGCACATGCTGCGCCGCGCCTGGGAGGAGGTGACGCCGGAGGAGCGCAGCGCGAGGGCGACCGGGCGGCCGTCCCGCTCGGTGACGAGGTAGGCGCGCTCGGGGGCCTTGGGGTCCCACCAGCCCAGGAAGTCCAGGTCGGCCCAGGGGCGGTCGGCCAGGTCGCGGGGGACGGACAGGCGCTTGGCCTCGCCCTTGGTGCAGTTCACGAAGGCGGCACGGATCTCTTGCTCGGTCAACGGCTTCATGAGCGGCAGGCTAATTTGCCTAAAGGTTTTAGGCAAATGCATAATGGCTATCGCCAGCTAGGAGGCACATGATGGTTCGAGCAGGACTGACCGCCGAGCGGCTGACCCGGGCGGGGGCGGAGCTCGCCGATGAGGTCGGCTTCGAGCAGGTGACCGTCTCGGCGCTCGCCCGGCGGTTCGACGTCAAGGTCGCGAGCCTCTACTCGCACCTGAAGAACTCCCAGGACCTGAAGACCCGGATCGCCCTCTTCGCCCTGGAAGAACTGGCCGACCGGGTCGCGGCAGCCCTGGCCGGGCGGGCCGGCAAGGACGCCCTCGCCGCCTTCGCGGCCGCCTACCGGGACTACGCCCGGCAGCACCCCGGCCGCTACGACGCCGCCCGGCTCCGGCTCGACCCCGAGACGGCGGCCGCCAGCGCGGGCGTCCGGCACGCCCAGATGACGCGGGCGATCCTGCGCGGCTACGACCTGACGGAACCCGACCAGACGCACGCGGTCCGGATGCTCGGCAGCGTCTTCCACGGCTACGTCAGCCTGGAGCTGGCCGGCGGCTTCAGCCACACCGCCGTGGACCCGCAGGAGTCCTGGGACTGGATCGTGGACTCGCTCGACGCGATGCTGCGCCAGCCCGCGACCTCGTAAGCCCGCGACCTCGTAAGCCCGCGACCTCGTAAGCCCGCGACCTCGTAAGCCCGCGACCCCGTGAGCCCGCGACCCCGTGAGCCCGCGACCTCGTAAGCCCGCGCCCCCGAAACGCCCGCGCCCCCGTAACGCTTGCAACCCCGTAAACCGAGCACACCCATGACCCCGATCACCATGAGGCTGAGGCGATGACCACCGACCACGACCGGATCACCACGCCGATCACCGAAGACCTCCTGCGCGGCGCGGCCGACGTGGAACGCACCGAGCACGGGCTGCTGCCCCACCGGCTGCCCGCCCGGGCCCGCCCGCAGATCCCCGACGACCAGCTGGCCACGGCCGAGGCCCGTCCGTCCGGCGTGCGCCTCGCCTTCCGTACCCGCGCCACCGTCATCGAGCTGGACGCCCTGCCCACGAAGCGGGCCTACCGGGGCTTCCCGGTCTCGCCGGACGGCGCGTACGACCTCGTGATCGACGGCGTGCTCACGGCCCGGGCCACCGTGCCCGGCGGCAGGGTCCGCACCCTCGACCTGGCCACCCAGGCGGTCGAACTCGCAGAGGGGCCGCCCGGCACCGCCCGCTTCGCGGAGCTGCCCGCGCGGGACAAGGACGTCGAGATCTGGCTGCCGCACACCGAGATGACCGAGCTGATCGCGCTGCGCACCGACGCCCCCGTCACCCCGGCGCCGGACAGCGGCCGCAGGGTGTGGCTGCACCACGGCAGCTCGATCAGCCACGGCTCCAACGCCGAGCGCCCCACCGGCACGTGGCCGGCCCTGGCCGCGGCGCAGGGTGCGGTGGACCTGCGCAACATGGGGTTCTCCGGGAGCGCCCTGCTGGACCCCTTCACGGCCCGCGCCATGCGCGACACCCCCGCCGACCTGATCAGCGTCAAGGTCGGCATCAACATCGTCAATCTGGACGTGATGCGGCTGCGCGCCTTCGTCCCCGCGGTCCACGGCTTCCTCGATACCCTCCGAGAGGGCCATCCGAAGACGCCGCTCCTCGTCGTGTCGCCCATCCTGTGCCCGATCCAGGAGGACACCCCCGGCCCCCTCACCACCGACTTCAGCACCGGGACCCTGCGGTTCAAGGCGCTGGGAGACCCGGCCGAACGGGCCGCCGGGCGCCTGACGCTCAACGTCATCCGCGATGCGCTCGCCGCCATCGTCGCGCAGCGGGCGGCCGAGGACCCGCACCTGCACTACCTCGACGGCCGCGACCTCTACGGTGCTTCGGACCACGCCGAGCTGCCGCTGCCGGACGACCTGCACCCCGACTCCGCGGGCCACGTGCGCATCGCCGAGAACTTCGCCCGCCACGCCTTCGCCGCCGGGGGCCCGTTCGCCCCGTCGGCCGGCTGAATCACGCTGAACCACGCTGAACCACCTCGCGCCGCGGTCCGGCGGGGCCGCCCCACAGGGCTCCGCCGGACTCGCCGCCCGCGCGGCCGCGCGTCACAATGACGGCACGCACGCCCGGTGCCGGGAGCTTCGACGGCCCGTCATTTTGCATGATCATGCATCATCGCGCATACTCATCCCATGTCAAAGGTTCTCACCTCCCTGCCCACCGGCGAGCGCGTCGGTATCGCCTTCTCCGGAGGCCTCGACACCTCCGTCGCCGTCGCCTGGATGCGCGACAAGGGTGCCGTCCCCTGCACCTACACCGCCGACATCGGCCAGTACGACGAGCCCGACATCGCGTCGGTGCCCGCGCGGGCCACGGCGTACGGCGCCGAGATCGCGCGCCTGGTCGACTGCCGTGCGGCGCTCGTGGAGGAGGGCCTGGCGGCTCTCGCCTGCGGCGCGTTCCACATCCGCTCGGGCGGCCGCGCCTACTTCAACACGACGCCCCTCGGCCGCGCCGTGACCGGCACCCTGCTGGTCCGCGCGATGCTGGAGGACAACGTCCAGATCTGGGGCGACGGGTCGACCTTCAAGGGCAATGACATCGAGCGGTTCTACCGCTACGGCCTGCTCGCCAACCCGCACCTGCGCATCTACAAGCCCTGGCTCGACGCGGACTTCGTCACCGAGCTCGGCGGCCGCAAGGAGATGTCGGAGTGGCTGCTCGCCCACGAGCTGCCTTACCGCGACAGCACCGAGAAGGCCTACTCCACCGACGCCAACATCTGGGGCGCCACCCACGAGGCGAAGACCCTCGAGCACCTCGACACCGGTGTGGAGACCGTGGACCCGATCATGGGCGTCCGCTTCTGGGACCCCTCGGTCGAGATCGCCACCGAGGACGTGACCATCGGCTTCGAGCAGGGCCGCCCGGTCACGATCAACGGCAAGGAGTTCGCCTCCGCCGTCGACCTGGTCATGGAGGCGAACGCCATCGGCGGCCGCCACGGCCTGGGCATGTCGGACCAGATCGAGAACCGGATCATCGAGGCGAAGAGCCGCGGCATCTACGAGGCTCCGGGCCTGGCCCTGCTGCACGCCGCGTACGAGCGCCTCGTCAACGCGATCCACAACGAGGACACGGTCGCCCAGTACCACAACGAGGGCCGCCGCCTCGGCCGCCTCATGTACGAGGGCCGCTGGCTGGACCCGCAGGCGCTGATGATCCGCGAGTCCCTGCAGCGCTGGGTCGGTACGGCGATCACCGGTGAGGTGACGCTGCGCCTGCGCCGCGGCGAGGACTACTCGATCATGAACACCACGGGCCCGGCGTTCAGCTACCACCCGGACAAGCTCTCCATGGAGCGCACCGAGGACTCGGCGTTCGGCCCGGTGGACCGCATCGGCCAGCTCACCATGCGCAACCTCGACATCGCCGACTCCCGCGCGAAGCTCGAGCAGTACGCGGGCCTCGGCATCGTAGGCACCACGCACCCCGCCCTGATCGGCGCGGTCGAGGCGCCCGGCTCCGGCCTGATCGGCGCCATGCCCGAGGGCGGCGCCGAGGCCATCGCCTCGCGCGGCGAGGTCTCCGGCGACGACGAGCTGCTGGACCGTGCCGCGATGGAGTTCGGCACCGACTAGTCGCTGCCGGCAGCAGGACGTGACGCGCCGCCCGTGGTCCCCGTGGGGACCGCGGGCGGCGTTCTCGTGCGGTCACGAGGCCGTGGTCATCCAGGGGGCGACCGCGCCGCCGCGGACCCGGCGCACCTCGCCCCGCGAGGCCAGGAGCCGGAGGTCGCGGTGGATGGTCATCGCGCTGACGTCCAGTTCGCGGACGAGCCGTTCGAGGGAGACGTAGCCCTCACGGCACACCGTCCCGACGATGTGGTGCTGCCGGGAAGCGGCGGTCAGCTTGCCCGTCGCCAGACTGATCCGGCGCACGTGGTCACTCACGGCCCTCCTCAGGGATGTGGACCAGATATAGACCAAAACTAGACCAGACGGGAGGGTCGGGACTCGGCCGAAGGTCCCGTAGTCCCAGGTCCGTGGACTGGTCGGGCCCGTGTGCCGGCTCGTCCTTTTGGTCCATTCCTGGTACGGACACGGTCTGGTGGCGTGAATACTGGAGGGGTGAATCAGTCCCTCGACCTGCGACCCGTCCTCCGGGACGGGTCGAGGCCCGTCCACGTGCAGGCGCGCGACGCGATCGCCGCCGCCCTCGCCGCAGGGGTCCTCGCCCCCGGCACGCGCCTCCCCTCCGAGCGCCACCTCTGCGAGCGCCTCGGCGTCAGCCGGGTCACGCTCCGCAAGGCGCTGCACGCGCTCCAGGAAGAGGGCCGGGTCGGGTCGGCGGAACGGGCGGGCTGGCACGTCGCGGCCGGCGGCGCCGCGGTCCCGGCCTTCGAGCACACCTCGGAACTGATCGGCGGGCTCAAGGAGTACGGCCGCAGGCTCGGGTTCACCCCGACCGCGCGCGTGCTCGCCGCCGGGCTGCGCCCTGCGGAGTTCGAGGAGGCGGAGACCCTCCGTGTGCTGCCCGGGGCGGAGATCTTCGAGCTGGACCGGGTGCGGCTCTTCGACGACGCGGTCATGTGCCACTCCGTCACCCTCGTCCCGGCCGAGCGCGCCCCGGGCCTCGGCGAGGCCGACTACACCACCGCCTCGCTGTACACCGAGCTCGCCGCACGCGGCATCGTTCCCACCCGTGCGCGCTACACCGTCCACTCCTCCCTCGTCCCGCCCGACGAGGCTCCCCTGCTCGACCTGGACGAGGGGGCTCCCGTACTCCACATCGAGCAGCTCAGCTACGACCAGCTCGGCCGCCCCTGCGAGTACAACCGCGTCGTCTACCGCGCCGACCGCTACCGCTTCCACGCGACGCTGACGGCCGGTCCCGGGACGAACCCTCCGGTCCCGGGCGTGCTCGGCAAGGGATTCTGACGGCGTCCTGGCAGGATCGCGGTATGGAACGTGTGCTGGGAATCGGTGGGTATTTCATGCGGGCCGCAGATCCGGCGGCCCTGGGCGCCTGGTACCGGGACTGCCTGGGGTTGGACTCGGACGAGCACGGTCTGTGGCGTCAGGGAGCCGGGCCGACGGTGTTCGCGCCGTTCGAGTCCGGGACCGACTACTTCGGTTCTCCCGCCCAGCAGACCATGCTCAACTTCCGCGTCCGGGACCTGGACGCGATGCTCGCGCAACTGCGTGCCAAGGGTGCGGACGTGGCCCAGGAGACCCAGGACATGGACGGGGTCGGCCGGTTCGGCTGGGTCACCGATCCCGAGGGCAACCGGATCGAACTGTGGCAGCCCGCCTGATCGCGGCTTCGGACAGGAGGCCGTGACCGGGCGGGCTGCGGGGCTCTCGGCGGGGGAGCGCGTCCCTCAGGCGGTGGCCGTGGTGGCCGGTTCTCGGGCGGATGCTTCAGTGCCAGTGCCAGTGCCAGTGCCCGGAGCCGGGGAGGGAGCCGGGGAGGGAGTCGCGGACGGCTGGGCGGCGTGCACCGCCTCCGCCGGGAGGTGGCGCTCCAGCCGGGTCAGGGCGAGTGCGGCGCCCAGCGCGGCGACGGTCAGGAACGCCCAGGGCAGGCGGCCGTCGAGCGCGAGCAGTCCCGTGAAGAGGGACGGGGCCAGCGCGGTGGCCAGGGAGTACGACAGCTGGTACGTGGCGAGGTAGCGGCCGCGGACGGCCTCGGGCGCGGCGGAGACCGACAGGGCGCCGCCCGAGGGGCTGTGGACCAGTTCGCCGACGGTGTAGACCACCACGATGACCAGCAGGGCGACCAGCGTCGCCGTCTGTCCGGGCCGGACCGTGCCGAGCACGATCTGCCCGACGAAGGCTGCGGCGAAGAGCAGGGCCCCGAGGGCCGCGGAGCGGGTGCGCCGGGCTCCGGAACGGCGGACCCGGCCGGCGATCAGGACGCCGATGCCGGCGCAGAGGGCGGTGTTGACGGTGAAGGCCGCACCGGTCAGGGAATCGGGTCCGTGCAGCCAGGTGCTGATGTAGAGCGGGAAGAGGACGGACAGGGCCGAGTATCCGAGCGCGGTCAGGAAGTTGGCGGCGGTCAGGCCGAGGAAGGGCCGGTCGGCGAGCACCATCCGGTAGCCCGCGGGCGGACGCTTGGCCGAGGCGGGTGCGCCGCCGGCCGTACCGGGCTCGCCGTTCGCGTGGTGCCGTACCGGCTTCACACGGCTGACGAGCAGTCCGGCGAGCGCGAAGGCGACCGCGTTGCCCCAGGCGGTGTAGGTGAACCCCTCCGTGCCCCACAGGGCCAGGACCCCGGAGACGACCAGGGCGCCGGCGCCCATGCCCGCGTTCTGCAGGGCCCGGATGGAGGCCTGGAGGCGGTCGCGGGCGCCGCCCCGGGCCACTTCCCCGATGAGCGACTGCTGCACGATGGGGAAGGAGCGGTCGGCGAGGGCCGTGATCAGCGCGACGGCGGCGAAGGCGGGGAGCGACCCGGCGAGCGGGTAGAGGGCGAAGCCCAGGGCCCGTACCGCGTAGAGCAGCAGGTTGACCTTCCTGGCCCCGAAGCGGTCGACGGCCGATCCGGCGAGCGGCATGACCGCGAGCCCGGCCAGGCCGGTCACCGTCAGCACGATGCCGACGAGGGCGAAGGAGAGGCCGGTGACGTGGTGGAAGAAGACGAGCGAGAAGGGGATGTACATCCCGATCCCGATCGCGCTGATTCCCACTCCGAGGAGCAGCGACCGTTCGCCCGCCACCCGTTCCTCGCGCATGCCCTTGATCACGTCGATCTCTCCCCCGATTAGATTGCTAGGAAGTAGCTTAGCGCTAAGCGGCTTTGCGTCAAGGGTTTACTTTGCGGTCGCGAGCGGAGGTCGCCCGCCGGTCGCACGGCAGTCGTCCGCGCGTCGTCGAACGGTGCAGCGGGGGAGGGGCGTTGGGGTTCAGTCCTCCCAGTGGTCCGCCCCGGACTCCTCCCGGCCGCCGAGGTTCCACGCCTCGATGTCGCGGTAGTGGATCGGGCCCGGGCCGCGGCCGATGTTGCTGCCGACCAGGTGCAGCCGCTCCGTCCGCCAGTAGCGGCCGGCGAACCCGGCGAGTCCGGCGGCGGCCTCCACCGCCGAGGAGACGTCGTTCCGGCGGGCGCGGGCCAGCGTCAGATGGGGTCGGAGCGGCCGGTCTTCGAAGGGGATGCCGCACTCCTTGACCACGGTGCGGACATCGGCGGCGAGCCCGTGCAGCCCGTCTAGATCCCCGTCGATCCCGCTCCAGAGCACCCGCTCACCGAAGTGGCCGCCCCCGCGCAGGGCCAGGTGTACGGGACCGCGCGCCGCCGCGAGCTCCGCGAGCGGCGGCCGCAGGAGCGGGACCGACCCGACCGGCAGCTCGCCGAGGAAGGCCAGGGTGATGTGCCAGTCCTCGATGCGGTTCCACCGCATGTGCGGGTACGCGGCGTACGCGGGGCCCAGCTCGCGCGCGAGTTCGTCCTTCGCGTCGTCGGGCGGGGCGAGGGCGATGAACACGCGAACGGTCGCGGGCCCGGTCTGTTCGTTCACATCGTTCACAGGAGACTTCGTACAGTGCTTCGGGCGGTCCGGTCCTTCATCGTGATCAGATGTAATCCGCCGTGTTGTGCACGTCGCCGAACCTGGGGAAGATCCGCTCCACCGCGAACGCGTGCTCGTCGGCGGCGAAGCCGGACATGGCGTCGGCCACGAACTCCAGCTCGTAGCCGAGGTCGCTCGCGGCCCGCGCCGTGGACTCGACCCCCATCGTGGTGACCAGCCCGCCGAGCACCAGCGTGTCCACGCCCAAGCCGCGCAACCGGTCGTCCAGGCCGGTGTCGTGGAAGGCCCCGACGGTGTGCTTGACGATCAGCACGTCGCCCGGCCGCACCAGACCGTCGGCGAAGCCGCTGCCCGGCGGCTGCTCGGCGACGCCGGGCCGGTCCACCCGGACGAGCACCACCGGGCGCCCGTTCGCCCTGAAGGCCTCGGCCAGCCGGAGGCAGCGGGCCAGTACCTCTTCACCGGAGTGAGGGGCGACCGGCATGCCGATGATGCGGGGCATCAGGTCGATGAGGATCAGTGCGGAGGTCACGGGAACGATCATAGGACAGGGCCGTAGCGGCGGGAGGGGTGCGGCGGCAGGGTCTATGGCGTGCTGGTGAAGGAGCGGCGGTAGGAGCGGGGCGGAACTCCCCTGCGCCGCACGAACTGTTCGCGCAGTACCGCCGCGCTGCCGTAGCCGACCCGGCGGGCGATCTCCTCGACGGGCAGGTCCGTGCTCTCCAGGAGCTCCTCCGCACTGCTCAGCCGCAGGTTCCGTAGCCAGGCGTGCGGGGTGGTGCCCGTCGCGGCGGTGAACCGGCGGGCGAAGGAGCGCTTGCTCATCATGGCGCGGCGGGCCAGCTCCGTGACGGGAAGCGGCTCGTGGAGGTGGTCGCGGGCCCAGGCGAGCACCTCGGAGAGCCGCTCGTCCCGGCAGTCCTCGGGGACGGGTGCGGCCAGGTACTGGGCCTGCCCGCCGTCGCGGTGCGAGGGCAGCACCATGTCCCGGGCGACGCCGTTGGCCATCGCGGCCCCGTGCTCCCGGCGCAACAGGTGCAGGCACAGGTCGAAGCCGGCGGCGGCTCCGGCGCCCGTGACGATCCTGCCCTCGTCGATGTACAGGGCGTCCGCTTCTACGGCGACGTCCGGATGGCGGTGGGCCAGCAGCTCGGCGAACCGCCAGTGCGTGGTGGCCCGTAGCCCGTCGAGCAGCCCGGCCTCGGCGAGCGCGAACGTGCCGACGCAGTGGGCCGCGAGCACGGAGCCGCCCCCGTACGCGGAGACCAGCGCCTCGAGCACCGCGGGACCCGGCGGTGTACGGAAACCCGCCCCCGGAAGGGCGATGACCAGATCGGCGGCGGCCAGCCGGTCGAGCCCGTGCTCGATCGCGAGCGGCACGCCGATGTCGGTGGGGACCGGCCCGGGCCGCTCGGCGCACAGGGCGAAGTCGAAGCCGGGCAGGCCCTGCCCGTGCGGGCCGAAGACCTCGGAGACGATCCCGACGGCGAGCATGCCGACACCGGGCGGGACGTACGCGGCGACGGTCGTGAAAGGGGGCACGGGGGCAGTCTGCCACCTGTGGCACGAATCCTGCGATCACTGGCAGGCGTGCCACTCGTACGCCCCCGGCCGCCGCGGCAGGATTACGGACATGACGAACACGACGACGGACTTCGCGACCGACACCACGACCGCCACCGACACCACGACCGGCACCGCCACCGCGACCGCCACCGACGCACCGCTCGGCCGCAGCGCCGTCTACAAGATCCTGACCACCGGCTACGTCGGCTCCACCGGCCCCGGGGTCGCCGCCACCGTCTCCTACGTATCCGACGCCGGCCGGCACTTCATCTTCGACCCGGGCATGGTGGCGAGCCACGCGGACATCCTCGGTCCGCTCGCGGAACTGGGCCTGGGCCCCGAGGACATCACCGACGTGGTGCTCAGCCACCACCACCCGGACAACACCATGAACGTGGGCCTGTTCGGCGGGGCCCGGGTGCACGACCACAAGGTGGAGTACCAGGGCGACCAGTGGACGAACCGGGACGCCGAGGGCTACGAACTCACCCCCTCCCTGCGCCTGATCCGTACGCCGGGACACAGCCACGAGGACATCACCCTGCTGGCCGGGACCGACTCGGGTGTGGTGGCCTTCGCGGGCGACCTGTGGTGGCACGCGCAGGGCCCCGCCGACGACCCGGTGGCCCCGGACCGCGAGGTGCTGCGCGCCTCCCGGCTGCGAGTGCTCGCCGCGGCGGACCTGATCGTCCCCGGTCACGGCGGCCCGTTCGCCGCCGGCGACACCGTGCCGGTCTAGGAGGGCTGCGGTTTTGCGTCAACTCTCCTCTCATTTAGGCGAGTTGCCGCCCTGCTGACCTATCTTCCATGGGGCATGCCGGTTCGCCCCATGGAGGTCAGATTGCAGCCCAGGCCCTTCCTCGCCCTACCCCGCGCACTACGCCGATCCCGTCTGCTCATCGCCTTCGGCCTCGGCGCGCTGCTGATCGGCTTCACGCCGTGGCTCGGGGTCGCGAGCCAGGCCGCGGCCGGCCGTGGCCCGGATCCCCGATCCGCGTCCGTGCCGTCCCCCGCGCCCTTCGGCGATCAGGCGGCGAAGCAGTCGCCGCACCACGGCATCGCACCGGCCAACGCCATGGAGCCGACGGCCCCCGTCCTCGACCGGACCGGATGGACGGCCGTGGCCAGTGACGAGGAGACGGTCCGCGAGAACGGCCGTGCGTCCCAGGTCCTCGACGGTGACACCGCCACCATCTGGCACAGCCGTTGGTCGAGTACCCCGGCCCCCCTCCCGCACAGCATCACCATCGACATGCACCGTACGGCGGTCGTCTCCGCGCTCGTCTACACCCCGCGCACCAACGGGGCCAACGGGCGCGTCGGTGAGTACACCCTCAGCCTCAGCGCCGACGGGGTGAGCTGGCCGGCCCCGGTCGCCGGGGGCACGCTCGCGGACGACGGGAGCGCCAAGACGCTCGGGTTCGCCCCGCAGGGGGCCCGGTTCGTCCGGCTGACGGCCCTCACCGAGGCCGGCGCACGCGGCCCGTGGACCTCCGCCGCCGAGATCAACCTGCTCGGCGACCCCGGGACCCCGGAGGCCACCGTCGACCTGGCCCGGACCGGATGGACGGCCGTGGCGAGCGACGAGGAGACGGTCCGGGAGAACGGCCGTGCCTCGCAGGTCCTGGACGGTGACACCGGCACCATCTGGCACAGCCGTTGGTCGGGTACCCCGGCACCCCTCCCGCACAGCATCACCATCGACATGCACCGCACGGCCGCGGTCTCCGCACTCGTCTACCACCCCCGCACGAACGGCATCAACGGCCGGGCGGGCGCGTACACCGTCACCACCAGCACCGACGGAGCCGCCTTCGGCGCACCGGTGGCCGCGGGCACCTGGCGCGACGACGACACCGTCAAGACCGCCACCTTCACCCGTACCGCGAACGCCCGGTTCGTGCGGCTGACCGTGACCACCGAGGCCGGCGCCCGCGGTCCGTGGACCTCCGCCGCCGAGATCCGCCTGAGCGGGCCGGCCGCCCCCGCCGTCCACGGATCCTGGGGCCGGATCACCGGCTTCCCCCTGGTCCCCGTGGCCACGGCCGTGCTCCCCGGGGACAAACTGCTGGCCTGGTCCGCGTACGCGGTGGACCGCTTCGGCGGCAGCAACGGCTACACCCAGACCGCGATCCTCGACCTGAAGACCGGCAAGGTCACCCAGCGCCGCATCGACAACACCGGGCACGACATGTTCTGCCCCGGCATAGCCATGCTGGCCGACGGCCGCGTGCTCGTCACCGGGGGCAGCAACGCGGAGAAGGCCAGCATCTACGACCCCGCCACCGACACCTGGTCCGCCACCGCTGCCATGAACATCCCCCGCGGCTACCAGGCCATGACGCTCCTCTCCACCGGCGAGGCCTTCGTCCTGGGCGGATCCTGGAGCGGCCCCGCGGGCGACAAGGCCGCCGAGGCCTGGTCGCCGGTCACCCGAACCTGGCGCGGGCTCCCGGGAGTCCCCGCCCTCCAGGCCTCCACGGCCGACCCGGCCGGGCCGTACCGCGCCGACAACCACATGTGGCTGCACGCCACTTCGGGCGGCAAGGTGCTGCAACTGGGCCCGAGCAAGCAGATGAACTGGATCTCGACCACCGGCACGGGCAGCATCACCCCTGCCGGCACCCGGGCCGACAGCGCCGACGCCATGACGGGCAACGCCGTCGCCTACGACATCGGCAAACTGCTCACCCTGGGCGGCTCGCCCGCCTACCAGAACACCCCCGCCACGAACCGCGCCTACACCGTGAGCATCGCCGGCAGCCAGGTTGCAACCGCCCGTACCGGAGACATGGCGTACGCCAGGGCCTTCGCCAACAGCGTGGTCCTGCCCGACGGCAAGGTGATCGTCTTCGGCGGGCAGAGCTACCCGGTCCCCTTCAGCGACGCGACCTCGGTCCTGACCCCCGAACTGTGGGACCCCGCGACGGGCGCCTTCACCCCGCTCGCCACGATGGCCGTTCCGCGCAACTACCACAGCGTGGCCAACCTGTTGCCCGACGGCCGGGTCTTCTCCGGCGGCGGAGGCCTGTGCGGCGACTGCGCCACCAACCACGCCGACGGAGCCGTCTTCACACCGCCGTACCTGCTCAACCCGGACGGATCCCCGAAACCCCGCCCCGAGATCACGGGGAACGTCCCCACCCGAACGTCCCCGGGCACCTCCCTGACGCTCACCACCGCCACCTCCACCCCGGCGGCATCCTTCGTCCTGATGCGTGCGGCGGCCGCGACCCACTCCACCGACAACGACCAGCGACGGGTTCCCCTCACGTCCACCCCCACGGGAACCGGCACCCACAAGGTCTCCATCCCCGCCGACCCCGGCGTGGTCCTACCGGGCAACTACATGCTTTTCGCCCTCGACGCCCAGGGAGTACCGAGCCCGGCCCGCTTCCTCACCATCTCCTGACCCCACACGCCACCCACCCGGCCGGAGCCCCCACGCCCCGGCCGGGCGGGCGGCCCGGCATCCTGCAGGCGGCCATCGCCCCTGACAGCGGGCACCGTGACACCACTACGCTCTGCCCATGGCAGACGACTGGCGGACGGACCGGATCGGGAGCGCGCTGCGCGGCGAGAACCCGACGGTGCTGCGGCGCTTGGCGGCGGGGTTCGCGGTGATCGGCGACGTGCAGTTCTTCGACCGGGAGCCGCCCGACGTGGTGGGCAGCCCGGTCTGGCTCCACCCCGGCGACCGCTGGTCCGACGCACAGTTCGCCCTCGCTCCCCGGCACGCCCCCCTGCGCAAGGCGATCACGACCGAACTGGACCGCCTGAACACGGAAAACTGACCGCGGCCCAAGAAACCCCCGTCGCAGGCCGGTGCGGCGTGTGCGCTCCGGTCACGACAACCGGGCTCCCGCCTCCACCCCGACCGCCCGGATCTGATCCGCGCTCAGTCGCCGAAGCTCGGCGATGAGGACGGCCCTGTCGTGTCCGGCTCCATGGTGACGTGGGTCGCGGTAGCCCAGTCGGGCGTTGCTCTCCCCGACAGGGCCGGCCATCGCGGCCAAGTCCCCCAGGGGAATGCCCAGCACGACGGCGAAGTCAGCCAGCAGATCGCGCGTCACCTCCACCGTGCCGTGTCCGACCTGGCCGATCGTGGAGGCACTCACGCACAGACCCGACAGTGTGTGCATGACCCGGACCGAGGCGCTCCAGGTCAGATTCCGGTTGGCGAGCATCTGGAGAAGTGCGGCGCCGAAGCTCGGTTCATACCGCGCGTGTGAGGGTTGTGGTGAGCCAGTCCGTGGTGGTGGGGAGCCAGTCGGGTTGGGCGTTGCCGAGGAGGTGGTCGCCCGGGGGGATCAGGAGGTGGGTGGCGTTCGGTGCTCGGCGGGCCAGTTCCGAGCCGTTGGTGACGCCGGGGACGCGGTCCTCGCCGCCGTCGACCACCAGGAGGGGGCATGCGATGCGCGGCGCCAGGGCCGACAGGTCGACCTCGGCGGTGAACTCGCGTGCCGCGTCGGCTCCTCCGGCGCGCTGGGTGAACAGGTCCTGCAGGGGCGGTGGCAGGGCATCCCAGTCGAGGCGGTGGGGGCCGCTCACCACCGCCGCGGCTGCCACGCGGGGTTCGAGGGCCGCGCTCCGTGCGACGTAGTAGCCGCCCAGGCTGAGGCCGATCAGGCCGACGCGGTCGACGGCGAGGGCGTCGATGACCTGGCCGATCACCCGGTCGTAGTCGGCGCGGAGGGTCGTGGAGGCCGCGAGCGCGCCCTGCCCCGGGCCGTCCATGGTGAACACGGCCGAACCCCTGCGCAGCAAGGCCGCGGTGACCCGGTGGAACTCCTCCTTGCCGGAGTCGAGTCCGGGGACGACGATCACCGTGGACGGTGCGTCGGCGGGGCCGCGCAGCCAGCCGCTGAAGGCGGGGCCCTCCAGCCGGCGGGCGCCGGGCTCCAGCAGGGCCAGGGCGCGGCCCATGGCGGCGTCCGCCTCCGCGGCCGCGTACGCGTGGTGCGTGGCGTCGGCCGTCTGCGGAGACAGGGTGGCGAAGTGGAACCACCGCGCCGCCGCCTGCTCGTACTCGCCCGCGGAGACGGAAGAGAGGGCAGAGACCGCAGAGACCGCCGACACCGGTGATGCAGCCGCGGCCGCCTGCCCTGCTGCGCGCGCGACGTACTGCCGGGCGGTACGGATCAGCGCCTCGCTCCATGCTCCGAGGGAGGCGACCCCGTCCGTGGCGCGCAGGTACGCGTGCGGATCGAGCCCGGCACCGGTGGCCCGGGTGAGCTGGGCGGCGGCGAAGGCGGACGCGAGGCCGGCGGACTCCGTGCTCATCGTGCCGCTCCCGTCGTGAGGACGGCCTTGCCGCGGATCCGGCGCTCGCGCAGGTCCACGAGGGTCCGGGGCGTCCGTTCCCAGTCGTCGACGCGGCCGATCTCCGGATGCAGCCGCCCGCGGTCCACCAGGCGGACCAGCGTCGCGAGATCCTCGCCGTACGGGGCGCCGGCGTAGTGGAAGTGCCGGATCGAGGCGCCTTCCGGCCCCGCGAAGAAGTCGAAGAAGTTCAGCGTGACCGGTGTCCGGCTCGCTTGGCCGAACCAGATCAGCGTGCCGCCGGCGGTCAGTGTGGCCAGCGCCCGCGGCAGGGCGGTACCGCCGGTGGACTCCAGCACCAGGTCGAACGGCCCCCGGGCTTCCGTCACCTCGCGGACGACGGCGGTCGCGCCCCGTTCGAGGAGCCTCTCGCCGCGCGCGGCGGTGGCGGTCACGGCGGTGACGTCCGCACCGGAGGCGGCGGCGAGTTCGCTCACGTAGTGGCCCACTCCGCCCGCCGCGCCGGTGAGCAGGACGCGCCGGCCCGCCACGCTGCCGGCCGTGCGCAGCAGCCGGAGGGCCGTGATCCCGGCCAGCGGCAGGGCCGCGGCCCGGACGGCGTCGATGCCGTCGGGGAGCACGGCCAGGGAATGCGTGGGCACGGCGACGTACTCCGCCCAGCCGCCCTGCGGCGGATGGCCCACGACGCGGGTGCCGATCGGCGGCCCGGACCCGTCGGTGGCGGCCTGCACCACGAGCCCCGCGACGTCCTTCCCGGGGAGCAGCCCCGGCCGAGGGTCCTCCAGCAGAAAGGTCTCACCGCGGTTCGGCGCGAACGCCTCCACCCGGACCAGGGCCTCGTCCGCGGCCGGGACGGGCTGGGCAACGTCGGCGAACTCAACCGGCTGCGCCGGATCGCCGGTGGGAATCAGTCTCTTCATGTGGATCATGGAAGCGGCAGCGCCCGCGAACCGTCCAACAACCCCCGGGACCGGTCGACAACCAAAGGTTGTCGCCTAAGGTGAGGGGCGTGGATCTGGACCTCGCACAGGTGCGTGCCTTCGTACTGACCGCCCAGGAGCTGCACTTCGGACGCGCGGCCGAGGCCCTGTCGATCTCCCAGCAGGCCCTGTCGAAGCGGATCGCCCGCCTGGAGTCCGGGCTCGGCGCCGAGCTGTTCCACCGGGGCGGCCACGGCGTACGGCTCACCGAGGTCGGCCGCCGCTTCCTGGACCCGGCCCGGCGGGCCCTGGCCGCCGCGGAACGGGCCGTGGCCGCCGTACGGGACGAACGGCGGCCGCTACGGGTCGACGTATGGGGCCACCTCTACGCACCGATGCGGACCCTGGCCCAGGTGGCCGCGCACGCTCCCGAACCGGCCATGGAGCTCGGGCACGGACGCGATCTGCCCGCGGTGGCCGCAGCCCTGCTCCACGGGGACGTCGACGCGGCGTTCGGCCGGGTCCACCCGCCCCTGCCCGAAGGGCTGACGCACCGACTGGTGCGGCTGGAGCCGGTGGACGCGGTCCTCGGCGCGGACCATCCCCTCGCGGGAGAGGCCGCACTCCGGCCGGGCCAACTGGCGCAGAGCGTGCTGTGGACCCCCGGAGCCCTCGACCGGCTCGACTTCCTGCACCGCTTCGCCGAGCGGTTCGGCGTCCGCGAGCACGCCGAGGGCCCGAACCTGGGAGCGGAGCACTTCCTGGCCGGCCTGTCCGGGGACGTACGCCGCTTCGCGCTGATGCCGGCCGACGTGCCGCTCCCGCGGATCCCGGGCATCAGGTCCGTTCCGCTGGTGGACCCCACACCCCTCTACGCCTGGTCGCTCCTGTGGCGTGGAGACGGCGGGCGAGACGGCGGGGGAGACGGCGGGCGCACAGACGGCGGGAGCCGCGAAGGCGCCGGGCACCCCTCGCTGGACCCCCTGCTCGAAGCCTTCGCCGCGGAGGCCGGGCGCACCCGCTGGCTGGAGTACGACCCGGCCCGCGACTGGCTGCCCGAACCGGGCACCTCCACCACGCCCTGACGCCGGTGGCCCGCCGGCCACCGGAGCGGATCGCCCGGGGGCCCGGCCTCAGCCCAGCGGCTCGCGCTGCTTCTCCAGTGACGTGCGGTCGCGCCGGGGGAGCAGCAGCGGGGTGGCCATCGCCAGCAGACCGGCGGCCGCGAGGGCCGTGCGGGGGCCGGTGAAGGCGGCCAGCAGGCCCCACAGGGCGGTCAGTGCGGCGATGGACGCCTTGCTGGTCACCGACCACGCGGACAGGACGCGGGCGACCCGATCGGGCGGGGTCCGGGTGAGCCGGAGGGTGGCGAACACCGGGTTGAACACGCCCATGCAGGTGATCAGCCCGAACTCGACGGCCATGACGAGTACGAGCCCGCCGGGCCCGGAGTGGACGAAGGCCAACCAGGGCAGCCAGCACGCCCGCAGCCACCCGGCGGTGATCATGACCCGGTGCTGCCCGAACCGCTCGACGAGCCGCGGGGCCAGCCGCGAGCCGAGCAGGCCGCCGGCGCAGGGCACGGCGAAGGCGAGCCCGTACTGCCAGGGCGAGAACCCGAGCGGGCCGAGCATGAGGACGGCGAGCAGCGGTGCGGTCGCCATGATCAGGCCGTTGACCAGGATCGTGTTCGCGAACAGCGGGCGCAGCTCGGAGTCGGCCAGGATGTACCGCCAGCCTTCGAACAGGTCGCGGAAGCGCAGCCGCGCCGGAGCTCCCGCGGGCGGGGCCGATGCGGCGGGGTGCGGCTCCTCGCCGCCGATCGCACGGATCCCCACCGCCGAGAGCAGGTAGCTCACCGCGTTGCCCACCACCGTCATCACCGGCCCGAACGCGGCGATCGCGACGCCGCCGAGCGGGGGGCCGAGCATCGTGGCGGTCCAGGTGGTGGATTCGAAGCGGCCGTTCGCGACGATCAGGTCCTCCGGCCGGACGAGCGCCTTCACACAGGCGCCGCCGGCCGCCGTGAAGGCGATGTCCGCGGCGCCGACGACGACCGCGACGACCAGGAGCTGGGTGAGGCCGAGCATTCCGAGCGCGTACGCCGCGGGCACGCTCATCAGCGCCGCGAACCGGATCAGGTCCATGGTGATCATCACCGGCCGCTTGCGGCGGAACTCCACCCAGGGGCCGAGCGGCAGCGCCACCACCGCGGCGACGGCCGGTCCCGCGGCCGCCAGCGCGGACACCTCGGCCGGCCCGGCGTGCAGGGCGAGGATCGCGATCAGGGCGAAGGCGTCGAACGCGAGCCAGGTGCCGAGCGTGCTGACCGCGTACGCCGCCCAGAGCCATCCGAACTGCCGTCCCAGCGACCGTCCGGTCCTCCTGATCGGCGTGATCGGCATGATCGGCGCAGCCCTCGCTCTCTCGTGCACACGGTTCCACGAACAAGCGTACGAATCTACTCGTGTCGACCGGAGCAATCAAAGCGAGCGGCACGCCCCCGGGTCAAACGACGCCCGGGGCTCGCGCCGCACACGGCCCGGAACCGGTCCGGCCCGGCACCCGCGCGATGCGGGGCCGGCCCGGAGCGGTGTACGGCAGGCTCAGGGAGCGAGCAGGTAGGCGTTCGTGATCGTCTCCCGCACGGTGTTGCCGGCCTTGTCCTTCAGGTCCACCCGGAACGACACGGCCTTGGCCGCCGCCGGGTGCTGCACGGTCACCGAACGCGCCCCGTCCGCGTCCGTCGCCACAGGGAGGAGCCGCCAGGTGGCGCCCCCGTCGAAGGAGACCCTGACCGCCAGCGCGGCGACCTGTCCTTCCCCGGCGGCCGCGCCGGCCAGCCGCAGCGGCACCTTCAGCGCGCCGCCCGCGGGCGCCGTTCCGCTGAGGCTCAGATTCGGCGCGAGCCGCACCGTGGACAGCGGCAGCGCCACGGCCTGGTCCGAGGACGGACGGGCCGAGGTGAACGTCCAGATCGCGTTCACCTTCGTGCTGGTCGAGGTGTCCTTGGGGGACCGGGTCGCCTCCTTGGTCAGCCGGTACGTCGCCTTGCCGGCCGGCACCTCGGCGCTCAGCCAGCCGTTCGGGTCGGTCTCGGCGATGACCCGGCCGCCGGACTCCAGCCGGGTGAAGCCGCCGGTGGTGACGGACGAGCCCGGGTGGCCGCCGCCGTCGTTGAAGAGCCCGACGTTGAAGTCCACGTAGTCACCGGTCCGCGTCGCGGCCTGCTCCCTCCCGGCCGCCAGGTTGGGGCCGACCACGCCGGTGTTGAAGTTCAGCGTGTACCGCCGGCCCGGCTGGTACGACCCGACGTCATGCGAGTAGATCATGCTCGCCTCGCCCTGGGGGTTGATCTGCGAGGCGACCCAGGACCAGCGCACCCCGCCTTCGGTGCTGACGTACTGGGTGCTCGCCAGCGGCAGGCTCTGCTCGGAGGGGTCCTGCACGCCGGAGGTGTAGCCGCTGGAGTCCGTCGGCGTCGCGTGGATCAGCCCCTTCGCTCCGGTGACCGAGGCGCCGAAGCCGAGCTTGACCTCGGCGACGTCGGCCTTGGTGAGCTTGCGGTCGAGCCCGGTGAACCAGGTGCCCGAACGGTTGAAGGCCAGCCGGTGGTCGACGTTCTTGCCCGCCGCCCCCGGCGTCTTCCACAAGCCGTTGTACTGCGCGCGCAGCGTGGGCGCGGCCGGGCCCAGGTGCTGGGTGAGGATCTTCGTGAACCCGTCCGTGGCCCACATGTCGGACACCATCGCGGCGTCGTCGTAGAACCCGGCGAAGGCGCTCACCAGCTTCGCGGTGGGGTCCGGCGGGGTGACGGCGAACGGCTTGGCCTTGCGGGAATCGAAGGTGACCGTGGTCTTCCCGGTGAGCTTCAGCATGGGCTGGACGAAGAAGCCCAGGGTGGAGTCCGGGCCCCAGAGGACGCCCTCCAGCAGGTAGTCGCCCTTGGGCAGCCGCTGGACGACCGTGCCGCTCGGGTCGTACGGGACCTCGAAGCGGCCCTCCATGCCGGTGCCGAGCTTGGTGACCGTGGTGTAGTACGTCGCCGGGTTCCCACCCTTGACGTCCAGGTGCTTCAGCGTGACGTCGTAGGACTCCACCTCGCGCTCGACCACGAGACCGGTGCGCACCTGCTGCCCGTCCCCGGAGGCCAGCACGGTTCCGCCGAAGGCGCCGTCGACCGTGCCCTTGCGGGTGTCGGCGGTGACGGTGGTCGACGCGGTGCCCCCGGCGGGGACGGTGAGCTGCGCGTCCTTCACGGTGAACATCCCGGCCGGGGCCGGACGGCCCGACGGGTCGGTGCCGACCGTGCTCAGCTTCAGCGTGACCGGCTTGGTCCCGTGGTTGCGGTACGTGAGGGACTTGGACACCGGCTTGTCGTCGGCGTGCGGCCACAGCTGCGTACCGAAGGCGAGGGAACCGGGATCGGCCGTGACGACGGCCTTGCCGGCCCGGACCAGGTCGACGCGGCCCGCGCCCTGCTGGTAGGCGTTGTTCTTCGGGTTGGGAGTGGCGGAGGCAGTCAGCAGGGCCTTGATCGCGGCAGCGCTCCAGCTCGGGTGCTGCTGCTTGACCAGGGCCGCGGCGCCCGCGACGTGCGGGGTGGCCATCGAGGTGCCCGACATGCCGACGTAGCCCTCGGGGGGCCCGGGATCGGTGCCCTGCGTGGTCGCGGCGGCGGTGATCTCGACGCCCGGGGCGGTGATGTCCGGCTTGGCCAGTCCATCGGCGGTCGGACCGCGGCTGGAGAACTCCGCGAGCTGGTCCTGCTTGTCCACCGCGCCGACGGTGAGCGCCGCCGTGGCGCTGCCGGGCGATCGCAGCGTGCGGGCCTTGTCGCCCTCGTTCCCGGCGGCCACCACGAACAGCGCCTTGCCGGACAGTTGGGCGACCGCCTCCTCCTTGGGGTCGACGCCGGGCTCGTCGGGAGAGCCCAGGCTCATGTTGACCACGGTCGCGCCCTGGTCCACGGCCCACTGCATACCGCTGATGATCTCGGAGTCGGAGCCCCAGCCGTCGTCGGCCAGGACCTTGCCGTCCAGGAGCTGCACATCGGGTGCCACGCCCTTGTACAGGCCGCCCGACCGTGCGCCCGACCCGGCGATCGTGGAGGCCACGTGCGTACCGTGCCCGTACCGGTCCTTGGAGTCGGGCGAACTGCTGAAGTTCTTCTGCAGGGTTTCGACGCCCTTGAGGTCCGGGTGGGTCTCGTCGACCCCCGTGTCCAGGACCGCCACCTTGATGCCCTTGCCGGTGAAGCCCGCCTTCCACATGGTGGGCGCGCCTATCTGCGGCACGCTCTTGTCCAGGGTCGCGCTCACCTTGCCGTCCAGCCACAGGTGGGCGACGGGCGGAACGGGCGCGGAGCCCAGCGTCCGGGCGTCCTTGCGGCCGGTGACCGCCGTCCACAGCGCCGCGGCGTCGGCCTTCTGCGCGTGGAACGCCTCGCCCGCCACCGCGGGCAGCTCGCGACGGTCACGGGCGACCGCCGCGAGCGTGTCGCCGGCGGCCCCGAAGGTCTTGGCCCCCGAGGCGTCGCGCCGGTAGCCGGCGATCAGGGGCAGAGTGGTGCGGTGCGCGTCGTCGTACCCGTCCCTGATCAGCCCGGCGACGTCGAACAGCCGGCGGTCGAGCACCCCGTCGGCGACCAGCCGCAGGGCGTCCTGCGGAATGACGTACGTGTGCGCGCCCTCGCGGCGCACCGAGAAGGCGGTCCCCTCACGGCCCGCGCCGCGGATCAGCTGCTCGACGCTGCCGTCGCCCTTGACGACGACCCGGTCGCCGGTGATCAGGGTCACCGTCGCCGACGGCTTCGATTCCTTCTTCGCCCGGCCCTCGGCCGGACTCCCCTTGCCCTGCTGTGCGGTGGTGCCTGCGGCCAGCGCCGGCGCGACGCCGACCGACACCGTCCCCGCGATCAGCGTCCCCGTCACCGCTGCGGCGAGCGCCGCAGATCGGGCCTTCCTCGTGAATGCCACCCGTGTTCCCCCGCGTTCGTGTGCATGCCAATGCGTGTGGTGTGGGGTATCACGCCGGGCGGGCCCGTTCGGTTCTCCGCGGACGCGGGAAATATCAAGGTGCACCCGAACTCGTCCGCGCAGGTCACCAGGTGACGGGGAGCTCCCGCAATCCGTAGACGATGGTGTCCCGTTGGAACACGAGCCGCTCCTCGGGCACGGCCGGCCGCAGACCGGGCATCTCGCGCAGGACCGTTTCCAGCATGACCTGGAGCTCGACCCGCGCCAGGGTGCGCCCCAGGAACTCAGCTCGGCGGCGCAGGCCACGACGCCGTCCGCCGAGCCGAAGAGCTCCGGCTGCCGCTTGGCGGTGGACAGCATGCAGATCACCCCGTCCCCGGCCCGGATCGTGTGACTGATTCCCAATGACCGTTGTCAAGGGTCGAGGATGCCTACTGGGTGGTTGCTGTCATGCCGATGGCACGGCGGAACCTTGCCCACACAGAGGTCGGCACGAGGACGCTAGGGACTTCGTCAGGAGAGCCGGGGTCCTGTGATGCCGCCATCCGCCCTGCTCGGTAATCGTGAGCGTCCCCGCGGAATGCGACGGCGTCCTCCCCGATCCCAACTACTGCCAGCAGGGTGTCCAGGGCCTTGTCGGCTTGCTCGTGCGGTTGGGTGAGCCAGACACACGAGATGGCGGGCTGAATGCCGTCGTGCTTGCTGATCGCGAAGCTGAATCCCTTCAGTCGGAACAGAACGACGTCGAGCTCGTCCAGCCCGTCCCACGACCGCTCCACGTGTAGACGCAGCCGCTGGGCCACGGGCTGAACCGGCAGCTCCAGCCCTCCGATCATCTGGAAGAGCGGGACGGAGTGCTCCCAGACGCTGTACTGGTAGGCGGGGTTCTTGCCGGTGTAGTAGGGCGGTTGTGTGGCCGGCTGCCAGTAGGGCTCAGGTCCCGGGACCTTGATCTCTGTCACAGCAGCTCCTCCCCAGGGCCTCTGGCCAACTGATGATCAACCTACCTTCACCAGGCCGACCGGGTTCGTGTGGCGGCGGTCAGACCCGGCCGCGGCGGCTGGACTGGCCATCGGATTTGGTCGCGGATGAGGGCCCGCACGATGTCGAGGGCGCGGCCCCGCCATCGTTCACCAGTCCCGGCCAGCGGTCAGCACCTCCGAAACCGCATCTGTGAACCCGTATGCCGACGCGACGAAACAGAACTCGTCACAGATCCACTCACGTGCAGCCGTCTCGATCCCGCTTCCGGCCGCCGCGAACTCACGGTCCAACAGGTTGAACTCCTCCGTCGCAGCCTGGGTGAGCGCATACAAGGTCCCCAGGCATGACGGGTTCTCGGACTCAATTCGTTCGCACAGCCGCAGCAGGATCGCCCTCCCTTGGTCGACTACACGATCTGGAAAATATGAGTCGTCGTACATCAGTCGCAGGAACGCGTGTCCCGCTACCTGCTAATTTGTGATCGGCATGGCCCTCTTCTACCTCCGCGAAGACGTGACGCGCCGATCATGCACGGCACCACTGACAACGACGATTGCGGTTAGTCCCACCAGCCGTCGCCAACTTGCCAACGCTGCACCCACTCCAGGAAACCGAAGGCTTCCGGCCCCGGATATTGGTAGGCGCCCACGTCGCTGACCAGCCAGACCTTGCCCCGTTGAGGCCCGTTTACGACGAGTACCCAGTAGGAGAGCTCATCGTCCGTGCCCAGGACGATGGAGCCGTTGCAGTAGACGTTGGTGACGCGCTCATTGTGGTCCGCGGCTAGGGGCTCGCCTTCCCAGGCCCAGGTCCCTCCGAGTGGGAACGGCGCGGCGGGATTCCGGTCCACCTGGTTCTGACCGCTCTTCCGTGGCGCCTCCGGCCAAGGGACGACCCTCGTCCAGGCTCGGCAGACGCCGCGCTGGGCCTGAGCGGCGCGGGGACCTGTCGGAGCGAGCACGTGGAGCCGCCGGCAGGCGGAGCCTTCACGGAAGCGCGGCCAGAACCCGATAGTTGGCCCGGACCGACAACTTCGATGCTCAGAATCGGCCCGACGGATCCGAGCACAGCCGCCCACCAGCCGGGGGCGCCGGATCAAGGTCTGCAGTTGCTGGGATCTCACATCCCGCGCTGCTGCGGGCGCCCCGGAACACTGCCGTCGCCTTCACCGTCGACATGAATAGGCCACCACAACCACGGCAGAGCCGCGGCCCGGGATCGTCGTCCGTGACCACGAAGAGCCTTAGCCAGAGTGTTCCATCCCTGTCCGCGGGACCGCCACAGGGGCTCGGTCCAGGCAGCCGAAATCCCGTGGAGCCCACCTGCGTGGCGTGGAATGATCTTCGGCGACCGCTGACTTGAGAGAAGGTTGAAAACGTGTACGTACCGCCATCTGCGCGAGCTCTCGATGATGACGAGCGCGAGCTCGTAGAGCTGGCACGCCGCACCATAGACGCGCATACCGACGCTGGGCCCGACGAAGACGGGATCCACACGATGGGCGCCGCGGTCATGGCCGCCGACTACCGGATGTTCGCCGGCGTGAACCTCTACCACTTCACCGGCGGCCCCTGCGCCGAACTCGTGGCTCTGGGAGCCGCACGAGCCCAGGGCGCCCGCCAGATGCGCTGCATCGTTGCCGTGGGAAACCACGGGCGGGGGGTCATCGGCCCGTGCGGGCGTGACCGACAGGTCTTCGTGGACTACTACCCCACCATGCGCGTCATCGTGCCCACGCCCGCGGGGCCCAGGTCCGTCCTCGCCGCCGACCTGATGCCGCTGACTCAGCGATGGACCCCAGAAGGCATGAACGGTCTCGACCCATCGCTCTACCAAGACCCCGAGACGGTCGGCCCTCAGATCATCCGGTTCAACCCCCGCTACCTTGAAGACGTCCGCTCCGGCGCCAAGACCAAGACAACCCGCTTCCGGGACCCGGCCCAGCTCGGTCCGGCGCGACTGGTCTTCGAGAGCGACCCCGAAGTCATCCTGCCGGCAAACGTGACCGACATCAGGCACTGCCTGGTCAGCGACCTCACCAACCAGGACGCCCAAGCCGAGGGGCTGGCGACCGCAACCGAACTCCGGGAAGGCCTCAAGGGCCACTACCCGGATCTGGCGGGAACCGACGGGGTCGACGTAATCACCTTCCAGATCAACGACAAGACAGGCGACGCCTAAACCGCTGAGACACCAGCGACGACCGGGCCGCAAGGTGACGACGAGCACGGGACCCCCGTCGCTTCAGGCAGCCCCGCCCAAGCCGGCACCGTCCGCCAGCTCGAGGAACTGCTCGTCGAGTGGGCTGCAGCCCTCCACGTGGGTCGCCCCCTGTCCCCTGCGGACATGGGCCAACTATCGGGCTCTGGCCGCGCTTCCGTGAAGGCTCCGCCTGTCGGCGGCTCCACGTGCTCGCTCCGACAGGTCCCCGCGCTGCTCAGGCCCAGTTTGGCCGCCACCACATGGGCGGGGGCCAGACCGTGCATGTGCTGGAGCACACCCCGGGACATCGGGGTGCCGGGGCTGCCCGCCCGGAAGCGGTCCTCGACAGCGGAGAGGCTCTGACGCTCCTTCGGTACGTGGATGATGGCACTGTGAACGGCCAAGAGTGCGGGGCCTTCTGCTGGTGGGGGACGGCGGCGGTCAGGGCGCGGTGAGCAGGAGCACCACGTTGTGCCCGCCGAAGCCGAAGGAGTGGCTGACGGCGGCGGTGACCCGCTGCTCGCGCACCGTGCCGGTCACGCAGTCGATGTCGTAGGGAGAGCCGGAGGCGCAACCGGAGCCGCCCGCCGCCAGGTTGGCGATCGGCGGCACCCTGGAGTCCCGGACGGCGAGTGCGGTGAGCGCTGCCTCCACTGCGCCGGCGGCACCGAGCGTGTGGCCGAGCACCCCCTTCGGGGCGGTCACGCTGGGGCCGTGCGGCAGGACGCGTGCGATGAGCGCGGCCTCGGTGCGGTCGTTGAGGGGGGTGGAGGTTCCGTGGGCGTTGACGTGGTCGACGTCGGCCGGGGACAGTCCGGCTTCGGCGAGCGCCGCCCGCAGGGCCGCCTCGGCGAACTCCCCGCCGGGGGAGGGCGCCGTCGGATGGTGTGCGTCCGAGGTGAGGCCGGCCCCGGCGAGGTGCGCGTACCCGCGCCGCCCGCGGGCCGCCGCGTCCGCCGGCCGCTCCAGTACGAGCACTGCGGCTCCCTCGGCGATGACGAAGCCGTCCCGGTCCGCCGCGAACGGCCTGGAGGCCAGGTCCGGCCGGTCCACTCGCCCGGACAGGGCTCCCATCCGGGCGAACCCGGTGGTGACCACCGGGGTCACGGCGGCCTCCGAGCCGCCGGCGATCGCGATGTCGCAGGCGCCGGAAAGCAGCAGGTCCCGGGCGACGGCCAGGGCGGTGGCCCCGGAGGAACAGGCCGTCTCGGTGGCCAGGGAGGGGCCGTGGGTGCCCAGGTCCGCCGACACCTCGCCCGCGGCCATGTTGGGGATGAGCATCGGAATGAGCGAGGGCGAGACCAGGTCGGGTCCCCCCTGGTGGTGGCGCAGGGTCTGGGTCTCCAGATGGGCGGCCCCGCCCAGTCCCGAGCCGATCACCACGGCGACGCGCGCCCCGTCCCAGGAGGCGGGGTCGAGCCCCGCGTCGGCGACGGCCTCCCGGGCCGCCAGCACCGCCAGCTGCGTGAAGCGGCCCATCCGCCAGGCCTTGCGGCCGCCGATGCTTCCCTGTTCGGCGGTCATGGCGGGGATCCGGCAGGAGAAGTCGACCGGGCAGTCCTTGAGCTCGGGATCGGTGTCCGCCGTCGCACGGCCCCGGAGCACTCCGGCCCAGGTGTCCTCGCGGCCGATCCCGGCCGGGGTGATCAGCCCCAGGCCGGTGACGGCAACGGCGCGGGGGTGCGCGGAGCCCGTCACAGGGCGTCCTGCTCGGTCCGCTTGGAGCGGAGTACGGCCGCGAGCTCGCCGATGGTGGTGCGCTTGGCGGCCTCGTGCTCCTCGACCTCCACGCCGAGCTCCTCCTGGAGGGCGAGGGCCAGTTCGGCGAGGGCGAGCGAGTCCAGGTCGAGGCTTTCCAGGGTGGCGTCGGGCAGGACGCTCTCGGGGGAGACTTCGAACTTCTCGGTGAGCACGGTGGTCAGGACGGTCTGGACCGGGGGCATGGCGTGGTGTCCTTCCGGGACGGGTGGCGACGGCGAGCGGGCAGGGTGGAGCGGCCAGGCGGCAGCAGGGAGTCGGAGCGTGAGCCTGGGCGGGGAGCCGGGGCCTGGTGGGGGAGCCCGGCAGCGTGAACCGGTGGCGTGAACCGGTGGCGTGACGAAGAGGTGGTGCTCAGGGCGCCGGTTCGATGCCGGGCACGGCACGGTCGAGCCTCGGCCAGAGCACGGCCGCCGACCCCCACGTGAGCCCGGCGCCGAAGGCGGTGAGCAACACCCTTTCCCCGGCGTGCAGTTCGCCGCGCGAGGCGGCGTCGGCCAGGGCGAGCGGGATGGACGCGGCGCCGGTGTTGCCGACCCGCTCGATGTTGGTCACCCGGCGCGGACCGGGGACGGGCAGGCGCTCCCCGACGGCCTTCACGATGCGGGCGTTGGCCTGGTGGGCGCAGAACCGGTCCACGTCCTCGGGTGACCAGCCAGCGTGCTTCAGTACGGTCTGCGAGGACTGGGTCATCCGGGTCACCGCGTGCTGGAACACCTCGCGCCCCTGCATGCGGAAGTGCCGGTCGCCGGGGCCGTAGGCGCCCGGGGCCGACCGCTCCCGGGCTCCGCCGCCGCGCACCTCGATCAGCTCGTCGCCCGAGCCGTCGCTGCCGAGGTCGAAGGCGAGGATGCTCCCCGGTTCCCCGGAGCGGCCCCGGCGGAGTACGACGGCACCCGCACCGTCGCCGAAGACGATGCCGGCCGCGTGGTCCTCGGGATCCAGGAGGGTCGAGTAGAGGTCGGCCGCCACGAGCAGGACCCGGTCCGCACAGCCGGACAGCAGGGCGCCGGCGGCGGTGGCGAGCCCGTACAGGAAGCCGCTGCAGGCCGCGTTCACGTCCCAGGCCGCGGCGCCGCCCAGGCCCAGACGGGTGGCCAGCTGCGGGGCCATGGCCGGCATGGGCCGGTCCGGGGTGGAGGTGGCCACGAGCACGGTGTCCACCGGAGCGCCGCCTGCCACGGCCAGGGCGCGCCGCCCGGCTTCGAGGGCGAGCTCGCCGGTCGAGACGCCGGGGCCGGCCCGGCGCCGCTCGCGGATCCCGGTGCGGCGGTGCACCCAGGCGTCGTCGACGCCCCAGGCCGAGGGGAGTCCGGCATTGGCGACCACCCGGGGCGGAACGTATCCGGCGATTCCCTCCAGCACCGCCGCGGGCGGGGCGGAACGGGTGGCCGGGGACGTCAACTGGTCTTCTGAGCAAGGCAGGAGGGAGGTCACGCACGTCTCTCAGGAGGGATCTCGGGGGAGCGGCACGACTGTAGGGCGGGTCAAGATCACGGCGGGCGCGGAGGCGCAGGAGAACGGATGCGCGGGACGTGCGGTTCGGCGGTATCGCCGCAGCTCAGGGGGTGGGGAGGGAGAAACGTTACGGCCGATGGGCCATCGGGGTATCGCCCCAAAGGCTGAACCGGGTGCGGCTGCTGAACGTGTTGCACGCACACTCCTCCCGGGCCGCTCCGTGGCACGCGATGCCGGGAGCGGCCCGGGGGAGGGGTCGGGCGTGAAGCGGCGCAGGTCGGGCGTCAGTCGACCTGGAGCTCGCCCATCCGGCTCCAGCCGGTCGCGCCCTCGATGGTGGTGCTGACGATCTCCGGCGTCCGGGTGACCAGGGGGCGCATGGTCTCCAGGGCCTTCCGGAAGTGCGCGGAGGTGACGTGCGCTTCGGCGGCGCCGTCCTGGAACGCCTCGACCAGTACGTAGGTGTCCGGCTCCTCCAGGCTGCGGGACCACTCGAACCACAGGTTGCCCGCCTCGCCGCGGGTGGCCTGCGTGAACTCCGAGACCAGCTCGGGCCACTGGTCGACGTACTCGGACTTGACGGGGAATTTGACCACAATGAAGATCATTCGAGCATTGTAGGCGCGAGCCTGCCGGGGCCTACGGCGCCGCCGCCGGCGCCGGGAACGCGGTGGCGGTGAGCGCCGACGCGAGCTCCTCCTTGCGCATCCGCTGGTCGACGTAGAGCAGGGCGATGACCAGCTGCGGGAAGCTGAACTGGAACAGCGCGCTGATGACGCCGCCGAGCAGCATGGCCGCGGCATAGATCACGAATCCGAAGACCAGGGTGCTGAGCTCCGGTGTGGGATCGCCCTCCCCCGGCAGGGTCGGGAAGAGTCCGAACATGCCGACGAAGCCGAACGGCATCTGGATGGCGTACCCCACGGCCATCGCCACGACGTATCCGAGCAGCGAAATGCCGAACACCCTCCACCAGCCGTCGCGGACCAGGTGCGAAGAACGCCGCAGGGCCGCGACGGCGCCCAGCCCTTCGCACACCGCCGCTGCGGGCGCGAGGCTGAACCGGACCATGAGCCAGATCGAGAAGGGCACGCTCAGGAGCAAGCCCAGGAGGAGCAGGCCGAAGGCGACCGGCGGGCCGGAGCCGTCCGGGTCCGTGGACGTGACGATCAGCGGGATGCAGATCGCGTACAGCACGAGCATCGGCCCGCCCGCGCTCAGTGCGGTGAGCAGTACGGTGCCCAGCACCGACGGCAGCCGCGAGCAACTGCGGCGCCAGAGCGAGCCGAAGGTCACGGTGCGGCCGAGCACCGCTTCCTGGATCAGCGCGGGGCACAGGGCGCTGAACATCGCGGCGCCCACCGTCATCGTGATGAGCAGCACCACGCCCGCCGGTACGAAGGACAGGAAGAAGGCCGCCACGTCCGAGCCCCGGGGGTCTTCCCCCGGGGCGAGATCGAAGACGGCGGAGAACCGGTCGTAGGCGACCGCGAAGGTGACGGCGAGGGTGGCGGCAACGAGCAGGATCCCGATCCCCTGTACGACGGCCATGACGCCGATCAGGGGCTTCCAGTACCGCCGGAAGGCCCCGAAGGCCCCGCTCAGCACCTCGCCCGTGTCGAGCGGCCGCAGCGGTATGACGCCGGGCTGTGGTGCGGGAGGCGGCATCCAGCCACCTCCCCACTGCGGCGGTACGGGCTGACCCGGGTGGTGACCCCACCCAGTGTGATGCGACATTGCTGTTCCCCCTCGAATGAAGGGATACGGTAACCCGCCCGCGAAAGCCCTGGCCAAAGCCCTGGCCAAAGACCGCAGTCGAGCCCCGCCGCCAAGGCCCCCGTCACATCCCTGCGGTCCTCAGCGGGCGTCCCGCGCGTCCCCGTCCAGGGGGACCACGAGCCCGATGCTTTCGGCCGCCACGGCGACGGCGTAGTCGAAGAACGCGGCCTCGTCCCGGACGCTGTCGTGGGTACGGCTGAAGACCTGGAACACCAGGAGTCCGATCAGGCTGCTCCAGAGCACGATGCCGCGCTCGATGACGTCCGAGTACGGTGCCGGGGGCAAGCCGCCGAAGGCCTCCACGGCAGCCGGCAGCAGCAGCGGCGGCCCGGGCACCGTCCGCCGGGGCGGGGTGAGTTCGCCGCCCTCCAGGGCCGCGCCCACGATGCGGGCGAGGACGCCGGGCGTGCGGGAGGCGGGCAGGACGGTGTCCTGCGGGGCGTGGTAACCGGGTACGGGCGATCCGTAGATCAGCGTGAACTCGGCGGGGTGGTCGAAGGACCACTTCCGCAGCGCACGCGTGACCGCGAGGAGCCGCGCACCCGCCGGTGCGCCGGCGCGGGCGGCGGCCTCGTCGGCCTGCTCCATGGCCGCGCCGGACGTGTCGTAGGCATCGATGACCAGCGCGGTCAGCAGGTCGTCCCGGTGCGGGAAGAGGGCCTGCACCTCGTCGGCGGCACGACCGCAGTCCTGGGCGACCGAGTCCGGGGACAGTCCTGCGCCGCCCAGCTTCAGCAGGTGCACCCGTGTGGTGTCTTTGATCAATTCTGACAGGATCGCAGCGTCGGATGTCGAATTCGTTGCGTAATCGTCCATGCCGAAACCGTACCTGCCGTCGACAACTGCCTTGCGTGCGGCCTCCGTAGGACACGGCGCCCGAGTGCGCTGATGTCGTCGTACGCCGCCCCGCCCCTGGTGCGTGAAGATCGCAGGTGGGTACGACCGCAGACGGAGGGCTCCATGGCATCCAGTGATACGGGCACGGATTCGGACCGGCCCGGCCGCATCGAGGCCCACGGCATCGACCACGTTCCCGACCGGGAACGCCACGGACGGGCCCGCGAGCTGTTCCCCGTCTGGGCGGCGGCGAACGTGAACTACCTGAGCATGGTGGTCGGCGGCGCCCTGATCCTCATGGGCCTGAGCCTGGGTCAGGCCGTCGCGGTCATCGTGGCGGGCAGCCTGTTCTGGGCCCCGATCGGCCTGCTCGCCGTCTCGGGACCGGCCTCGGGCACGCCGAGCGAGGTGGTCGCGCGGGCGATGTACGGCATCCGCGGCAACCGGGTGAACATCGCCGTCAACGGCTGGCTGCTCTGCATCTGCTACATCGCCCTCAACCTGGCCGCCGCCGCGGTCGCCGCCTTCGTCCTCGTGGAGAAGGCGGGCATCGACACCGACAGCGGTGTCAAGGTCGCCGTCGTGGTGGTCATCGCCGCCCTCACCCTGGCCATCGGCGTCTACGGACACGCCACCATGGTGAAGCTCTACCCCCCGATCGCGATCGCCCTCACGGTCACGTTCGCCGTCGTCGCCCTCTACGTGTGCACCCGCGCCGACCTCGGCCACCAGCCCGCGGAACCACTGGCCGGTGGAGCCCTGTGGGCCGCTCTCGCGGCCGGTCTCACGCTCATCGCCTCGGGACCGCTCTCGTACACCAACAGCGCGGACTTCTCCCGCTACCTGCCGCGAACGACCTCCCCGATGGCCGTCGCGGGCTGGACCGCGCTCGGCGGATTCCTGCCCGGCGTCCTCCTCACCTCACTGGGCGCCCTCGCCGCGACCGTCGTGGACATGGCCGAACCGCAGGCCGGGCTGGAGGGCATCCTGCCCTCCTGGTTCTCACCCGTGTTCCTGGCGGCGATCGTGCTCGGCACGATCGCCAACAACGCCATGACCGCCTACAGTTCCGGCCTCGCCCTCCAGGCCGCCGGCGTCCGGGTCCGCCGCTCCCTCGGAGTCCTCGTCGACGGAGCGCTCGGGGTCGCGGTGACCTTGTACGCGCTCCTCGTCTCCGACTTCCTCGACACGGTCGCCAACCTCCTCCAGCTGACCGTCGTCGTGCTCGGGCCCAGTACGGCGGTCTACGCCACCGACATCCTGCTGCGCGGCGGCCGCTACGACGGCCCCGCGCTCACCGACGAAACCCCGGGCAGCCCCTTCTGGTACACCGGGGGCGTCAACTGGGCGGGCGCACTGGCCCTGACGGCGGGCATCGCGGCCTCCGTCCTCTGCGTGGACACCCTGTACACGGGCCCCGTCGCCCGGGCCCTGGGCGGCGTGGACCTCTCCTTGCCCGCCGGGATCATCGTGTCGGCCTCCGTCTACGGGCTCCTGATGCGCCGTTCCCTCCGGGACCGGGCCGCCGCACCGCCGGCCTGACTGCCGACCCGGCGTCCCGGCCGGCCGATCGATCGATCCCCTCAGTCCACGCGCGGAGCTTCGAGGCGGCCGACGAGTTCCTCGACGAACGCCTCCAGGTGGGGCGGGCGGGCGCCGGTCCGGGTGGCGACGAACCACGTACGGGTCAGCGGCTTCGCACCCATGCGGACCAGGGCCAGATCGTGCGAGGCCGTGTAGGGGGAGGCCACCCAGTTGGGCAGGACGGTCAGGCCCTGACCGCCCGCCACCATCTCGATCACCAGGTCGGTCACCACCGGCATCGTGGTGATGCGGGCGGGCCGCGCCCCGGCGGGGATCGGCAGCGGCATCGACGGGATGCGCTTCTGGTCGTAGAAGTCGTAGAGGACCAGGTCCTGGCCGTCGAAGTCGCGGGCGGTCACGTGTGCGCGGGACGCCCACGGGTGCCCGGCGGGCACCACCGCCACCATCTCGTCTTCGAACAGCCTGGTCAGGGACACCCGGTCCATCTGCAGGTCCGGCTTGGTCACCAGGGCCACGTCGACCAGGTCGGCGAGCAGGGCCGGGATCGGGGCGTCGTCCGCGACGGTCTCGATCCGGACCTCGATGTCCGGCTCGCGCGCCCGGAAGGCGCGCAGGACCGGAGGCAGCCACGGGAAGGTGGTGCTGCACTGCGCGGCGAACCGCACGCGCCGGTCCCGGCCGTCGCGGAGCTCCCGCAGGTCGCGCGAGGCCGATTCGAGTTCGCCGAGGACGTGGCGGGCGGCGACCAGGAGTCGACGGCCGGCGGCGTTCGGGATCAGGCGGCGGCCCTTCCGGTCGAAGAGCGGCATGCCGAGACGGGCCTCGAGCCGGGTGAGCCGCTGGCTCAGCGCCGGCTGGCTGACGTAGAGGAGCTCGGCGGCGGCGGTCAGCGAGCCGGCCTCGGCCGTGGCCTCGAGGAGTTCCAGGTCGCGCAAGTCCACATCCATAACGCTGGATTATCACATGCTCCATATTCCGTCGTGGTGTTATGGATCGAGGGCTCCTAGGTTTTTGGTGTCGGCCACCGGAACTTCCCGGTCGCCGCCCACGAAAGGAACACCTTCCATGAGCGTCACCAGCACCACCACGGCCGGCGTCACCGGCACCACGACCGTCATCGTCACCGGCTCCTCCAGCGGGATGGGCCTCGACATCGCCCGCGCCTTCCTGGCGGCCGGCGCGAACGTCGTCCTCAACGGCCGCGACCCCGACCGTCTCGCCAAGGCCGCCGCAGGTCTCGGGCATCCGGAGCGCACCGCCTGCGTCGCGGGCGGCACCGCGGCCCGGGAGACCGGCGATGCGCTCGTCCGTACGGCACTGGAGCGCTTCGGGCGGATCGACGTCCTGGTCAACAACGCCGGCACCTTCGAGCCGAAGCCCTTCACCGACGTGACGGAGGACGAGCTCGACGGCTATCTGACGGGGAACCTCAAGGGCACCTACCTCACCACGCAGGCGGTCGTACGGGCCCTGCGGGCCCAGGGCCGGGGCGGCAGCATCGTCAACATCGGCACCGTGCTGGTGGACCACGCGCTGGCGGGCTTCCCGGCCACCGCCCCCGTGGTCAGCAAGGCCGGTGTGCACGCGCTGACGACGAGCCTCGCGGCGGAGCTCGCCGCCGACGGGATCAGCGTCAACCTGGTCGCGCCGGGCATCATCCGCACCCCCCTGCACGCGGGCGCCGACGTGGACTCCTACGCCGGCCTCGCCCTGCAGGACCGGGTCGGCGAGGTCGCCGAGATCTCCGACGCCGTGCTCTACCTCGCGAGCGCCGGGTTCGTGACCGGCCACGCCCTGCGGGTGGACGGCGGCCACGTCACCGGCCGCCGCATCTGAGACCGGCCCCTCCCTTCGCCGGGCATCCGCCGTTGCCCGTCAGCGTCAGCGTCACCGCCACACCGCGCCACCGCCACCGTCACCAGAAGAGGAATCCCCGTGCCGTACGTCAACGTCAAGATCACCCGTGAAGGCGCCACCGCTTCGCAGAAGGCCGAGATCATCGCAGGAGTGACCGACCTGCTGGTCAAGGTCCTCGACAAGGACCCGGCCACCACGTTCGTCCTCATCGAGGAGGTCGCCCTGGAGGACTGGGGCGTCGGCGGCGTCCCGACGGAGGAGTACCGGCGCCGCAACCGCGCCAACGCCTGACCCCCGCCGTCGGCCCTGTGGCCGGCCGAGGCTCCGTACGGCCGGCGATGCGGGTCAGGCCGGGCGCAGGTCGGCCGCGCACAGGTCCGGGCCGATGAAGGGCAGGAGCCGCACCGTGGTCCCGCTGGACTCCAGGAGGCCGTCCAGGACGCCCTGATGGACGGCGCACACGACCTCGGGCCGGGACCGGGCCAGCTCCCGGTACGGGCACGCGTCGAGCAGGACCCGACGGGTGCCGGGGTCGGGCCCCGCTCCGTCCCGGGGGGCGAAGCCCATCCGGGCGGCCGCGGCGAACACCCGCTCCGCCGCGGGCCCGCCCCCGGTCAGTCGGCGCCCCCAGCCGAGGCCGGCCTCGCGCGACGCGCCGGGGCCGCCTCCGACCGCCTCGGCCAGGGCCTGGGCGAGCTCCCGGAAGGGGCTGCCCGCCTCCTCCTCCCGGGGATCGGGCCGGGTGGCCGCGTACCGCAGTCGAGGGCGGCCCCGGCCCGGCCCGGCCGAGGCGGTGGCCGTGACCAGGCCCGCCCCGGACAGGGCGGCCAGGTGATGGCGGACGGTGGCGACCGAAAGCCCCGTGGCGGCAGCCATGTCATCCACGCCCAGCAGGCCGTCCGCCTCCCGCAGCAGGGACATCAGACGACCACGCGAGGGTACGGCCAGGGCGTGGTGGACCCGCTGGGCATCCACATCACGGGGCATTTCGGTCATGTATTAAATATAATCGATGCCCATTGCTTAAAAACTGCCCGTCTTTCCTCAGGTGCCCGTCCGGACGGTGAGGGACCACTCGTGCAGCACCCCGGCGTTCGAGGCGACCGAGTCGGCGATCTTGAGCTTCCAGCTCCCCGGCACGGCGTCGCCGATCAGCGGGGCGAGGAGGGAGGGCGGCTGTGAATCCAGGGTCACCCGCAGGTTCTTGGCGTCCCCGCCCGTGCGGTTGTGGATCACGGCCCGGCGCCCGCTCGGCGCCATGAGGACCACGCGCAGATCGCCGATGCGGGGGTGCTCGATGTCGAGCGTCACCGTCAGGTCCCGGACCGTGCCCTGGCCCTGGAGGGTGATCACGTCGGTCAGACCGCCGGCGTCGTCCTCGGGGATCACGGCGCCGGGCGCCGAGTCGCCCGTGACCAGCGTCCCCGCCACACCCTGCTCGCCCGTCCGGAAGGTGAGGACCGGGCCCGGCGCGGAGATGCCCGAGATGGTCAGCCCGGACTCGGTGCCGTCCCACCACAGGGACGCGGGGCGGCTGCTGTGCGAGACGGCGGTGCCGAGCGTGGGCCCGAACAGGTCCGAGCCGTCGCCCTGGTTGAGGTTGGTCTCCAGGTCCATGTGACCGTCCGCCTGGAGGAGCGCGCACTGGTAGTGGCCCACCGGCGTGCCGTTCTGGAACTCGTTCGATCCCTTGATGTCGCAGTGGTAGACGGCGAGCCCGCTGGAGGTGAGGCGGGAGTCGAAGCCGGTGCGGGTGCGGTTCTCGACGAGGTAGTACTCGATGTCGCGCCGCTGCGGGTTCTGGTAGATCAATGCCTCGTCGTACGCGCCCTGCCGGGCCTCGTGGACGCCGGGCAGGGAGAGGTCGACGTCGTGCGTCCAGTTCACGAGGCGCCGCAGGTAGACGCAGACCGCGGACGGGACGAACCCGTCGCCCAGGTTGTTGCCCGCGGCCATCGCGCAGTACGTGCCCAGTCCCGCGCTGGTGAAGTCGTCGCCCTCGCGCTCGGCCGTCCCGTAGTCGTAGAGGTCGGGCCAGCGGCACAGCAGGTGGCCGCTCTCGTGGCAGAAGGTGCCGATCCTCAGGTCGGAGGCCGTGTCGCCGATGCTCGTGACCGTATACAGGTCCGTCCGCACGCTGCCGATCTGCGCGGGGAAACGGGAGTTGTGCGGCCAGAGGTCCTCCCTGAACTCGGTCCGGCCCGCGTACATGATGCAGAGGGAATCGACGACGCCCCGGCCGAGCGAGTCGAACCGGCTGAAGTCCACACCGGCGTCGACGGCCGCCTGCAGCGCCTCCGGCACGAGCCGGCCCCGGTTCGCCTTGAGCCCGTAGGCGAGGCGGGGCAGGCTCAGACGGAGCGGGCCGACCACGGTGTTGGTGAAACGGAGCCGGCCCGTCGACATGGTGCGGAAGAACTCCTTGACCGAGCAGCTGTTGCCGTTCGCCGTGAAGTTCGGGCTGTTCAGCAGGGCGGAGACCTCGTCGACGGTGACCTCGGTGGGCTTGTCCGGGAAGTCGACGAGGATCGTCAGGCCCTGGACGTCGCCCTCGCTGAGGACGAAGCCGGGGAGCAGGCCCTGGTTGGGGCCGAAGGTCAGGAGGGTGTCCGGGTCGGTGGTGGCCCGGTCCTCCTCCGGGACCGTCTCCATCAGCCGCTCCTTCACCACGTCGCGCCGGTGGATCTGCCCTTCCCGCAGGTGCCGGGGCAGCCCGTCGGGCGCCGGCCGGGAGATCGGCGTACCGCTGGAGAGGAACCGGCGTTCGGCGCCGCCGCTGTCCGCCTCGGCGAAGCAGTAGAGGCCCCGGGCGTCGTCGTAGACGACCGAGTAGCCGTCGAGCGTCTCGTACCGTGCGTACTTGTCGTCGCCGAAGGCGACGAGCCGCACGTCACCGCCCTCCTCCTGGGCGAAGGTGAGGGTGTCGCCGAAGATGCCGCTCATCGCAAAGCGCCTCCCGGATCCGGGACCACGAGGGCTGTCGCCTTCAGTGTCCGGTGGATCCCGGGACGGCCACAGGGCAGAAGGGCCCACGCCGGACGGGGCAGGGTTACCCCGGCTCAGGAGGACGCGGTGATGAGGTCGTGGGTGAGGGCGAAGCGGGTCAGGTCGGCCCGGCGCCGTGAACCGATCTTGTCGCGGAGCCGGTCAAGGTGGGAGTGCACGGTGTGCTCGCTGATGCCCAGCCGCACGGCGATGCCGTGGTCGGTCTCCCCGTGGGCGACCAGCTCCAGGACCTGCCGCTCGCGGTCCGTCACGTGGCAGGGGGGTGCCGCGTCCGGTACCGCCCCTACGGCGAGGTCGGCGGAGACGTAGGAGCAGCCTTCGGCGACCAGCCGGATCGCGGCCAGCAGCTCGCGCTCGCCGGCCCGCCTGCTCACACAGCCGCGGGCTCCGGCGCGCAGCGCCGCCCGGGCGTCGTCCGGGGGGCCGGAGGAGAGCACCAGGACGGCGAAGCCGAGTCCCGACAGCCGTGCCACCACCTCCGCCAGGCATCCGGGCGACAGCCGGAGGTCGACGAGCAGGACGTCCCCGGCCAGCGCCTCCCCGCGCTCCAGTGCGGCGGTCACTTCGTCGACCGATCCCGCGCCGAGCGCGAAGGCCGGACCACCGGCCGTTTCGAGGACGCGGGCCACGCCGTGGCGCAGCAGCGGGCAGTCACCGAGGACGGCGACCCGTCCCGCGTCCGCACTCATGCGCGCCCCTCTCCCGCCGGGGTCCGCACCCGGAGGGTGCACCGCCCCGCCCCTCCAGTCTTGGCCCTGGGCGGCCGTCCGGCATGCCGGAGGGGTGCCGGAGGGCCCGTGCGTGCCCGTCCCCGCGGGGGCGGTTCCGGCGGACTGTTATCGTCCGGACATGCCCGAGCTGATCACACCCACCCCCCGTCTGCACGCCTCCTGGCTCGCCGCGCAGGCGGAATGGGGGCCCGACGCCCACATGGACGGCGCGGGGCTCGCCTCCGACGACGACGTGGACAGCCCGGAGGGCTTCGCCGCCTGGACGCAGCGGCTGCGGAGCTACGGGGACCGCACGGTGCCGCTCGAACCCGGACGCGTCCACGCCACGTACTGGTGGATCGCCGAGGGTGACGCCTACCTGGGCGCCATCGACCTGCGGCACTACCTGAACGGATTCCTGCTCGATGCGGGAGGCCACATCGGCTACGGCGTGCGCCCCTCGGCCCGCCGCCGCGGCCTGGCCACCTGGGCCCTGGGCGAGGTCAAGCACGAGGCCCGGCTGCTGGGGATCGACCGGGTGCTGCTCACCTGCGACCCCGGGAACCGGGCCTCGATCCGCACGATCGAGGGCAACGGCGGCGTGCTGGAGGACGTCCGCGAGACCCTGGTCGGTCCCAAGCGGCGCTATTGGATCGACCTCTAGCCCGCCACCGCGCCGCCGGATGGTGTGGGTGGGGCGGATGGGTGCGGGTGGTTCGGGTGGTGCGGGAATGCCGGCGCCGCGGGGGCCGGGCCCAGGGTGGTCGTGCCCGGAGCCGCACGGTGGCCCAGACCCGTGCGGTAGGCGTCCAGGGCCGCCTCGGTGCGGCCGGCCCGGCGCAGCAGATCACCCAGGAGCCGGCACAGGTCCGCGAGGTCGCCCGTCGCTCCGCTGCGCTCCAGCAGCGCCAGGGCCTGCACGTAGTGCTCCTCGGCGGAGTCGTACGCGCCGCGCTCCTCCGCCATGAGGCCGAGGAGCCGGTGCGCCCCGCCCGCGTGGACCGCGCCGTGGCTGTCGCCGAGGTCCAGCAGCGCCGAGAGCAGCCCGGCGGCCTCCTCGTACCGGCCGAGCCGGCGCAGTACGTCGGCCAGCTCGACCTCCACCTGCGCGGTGTACAGGGCCGCCCGCCCGGCCGAGAGCATGTCCCGGGCCGTGCGCAGTTCCCGCTCGGCGGAGGCCAGGTCCCCGTTCTGGGCGTGGACGTAGCCGCGCATCCAGTGGCAGTGCGCCAGATCGGTCCGCAGCTGTAGCTGCCCGTAGATCGCCTGGGCCTTGGCCAGGGAGGCGTCGGCATCGGCCACGCGCCCCTCCGTCAGGAACGTCCGCGCGACCTGCCGGTGCATGCCCGCCACCAGGGCCGGGTCGGTGACCCGGGGGGCCAGTGCCAGGGCGAGTTCGGCGGCGTGGGCGGCCCGGGCGTGGGCGCCCATGTCGATGTACGGCCCGATCACCGCGGCGTAGAGCAGGACCAGCGCCTCCGGGTCGGCCAGCCCGCTCGCCCCGAGCTCGTCGATGGTGGATTCGAGCAGGTAGCAGGCGTAGCGCAGTTCCCCGGCGAGCAGGTGCGCCACGGCGCGGCCGCGGATCGGGCGGGCGCGGCGGGGGAGCGGCTCGTCGGCCAGGAGTCGCTCGGCCGCCTCGAAGTAGCCGATGGCGGAGGGGAGTTCACCCGTCTCCAGGGCGCAGTCGCCGAGTCCGAGCAGCGCCCCGACCCGTTCGTCCGTCAGCCCGAGGTCCTCCGCTTCGGCGAGCAGTCGCCGGTAGTGGACGGCGGCCTCGCCCGCGGCGCCGGAGGCCAGGATCTGCTGCGCGTCGGTGAGGGCCAGGCGTAGTTCGGTGGCCAGTCCGGCGGGGCGTCCGGTGGCCAGCTCCTCGTAGGAGGTGCCCAGCCGCCCGGCCAGGTAGCGCAGTGCGGCCTCCGAGGGGCGCACCTTGCCCGCCTCCAGCGTGGAGACGTAGGCCGGGGTGTAGGCGGGCTCCGCCAACTTGCGCTGTGTCAGGCCGAGTTCGGTGCGCATGCGCTGAACCCTGCGGCCGATCTCGGCCGGTTCGTCCATGGGATCCCCCTGGTTGCTCGAACTGCCCAGTATTCAGGGGCGGCAGGGCATTGCGCACCCGTCGTGCGCCGCCTAATTTAAGCAACCGATTCACTGCACTTACATCGTGGCTTAACTCCCGCCAGCACAGGAGGACTTCATGCACCACGTCAGACGCCCGGCCGCCCCGCGGGCGGTCCTGCGGGCAGCCGTCGCGGCGGCCTGCGCGACCGCCGCGCTGCTGGCCGCCGGTCCCGTCCGCGCGGCCGACGCCCCGGTCGCGCCCCGGCTGGTGGTGGAGATTCCGGGTCCGGAGCAGGGTGATGACGCCGGATCGGGCCACACCCGCGTGCCCGCACGGGGCGACCGGCCGGCCGGGACGGCCGCCCGGCTCTCCGAAGCGGACCGCGCGGCGGACGGCGAGGTGGTCAAGCTCGTCGACAACGGCCCCACCGCCGACCGGCTGGACGTGGTCGTCGTCGGCGACGGCTACACGGCGGCCGAGCTGGCGAAGTTCCACACCGACGCCCGGGCGAAATGGGCCGAACTGACGGCCGTGGAGCCGTACGCCACGTACCGCAACCTCTTCAACGTCTGGACGGTCGACGCCGTCTCCCGGGAGTCGGGCGTCTCCGGCGACCCCGACCGGACGACCGTCCGCGATACGGCCCTCGGCGCGTACTTCTGGTGCGAGGAGATCGAGCGGCTCCTGTGCATAGACCAGCCCAAGGTGGACTCCTACGTGGCCAAGGCGCCCGAGGCCGACCTGGTCATCGTCCTGGCCAACAGCGCCAAGTACGGCGGCGCCGGCTACAACGAGCCCAGCGCCACACTCGGCTACGAGGGCATCTCCACCGCCTCGTCGGACAACGCCAAGTCCGGCCAGGTCGCCATCCACGAGACGGGCCACTCGCTCGGCAAGCTCGCCGACGAGTACTTCTACCCCGGTGTCCCGGACTACGAGAAGTACACCGGGCCCGAGCCCGCCGAGTCCAACACCTCCACGCTGCCGGCCGACCGGATGGCCGCCCGGCGGGCCAAGTGGCACCGCTGGCTGGGCGAGCCCTCGCCGGACGGTGGCACCGTCGGCGCCTACGAGGGCGGCGGATACTTCGTCACCGGGCTCTACCGGCCCACCGACAACTCGTTGATGCGGGTCCTGGGCAAACCCTTCAACCTGCCCGGGGTCGAGGCGATGATCGCCGGCTTCCACCAGCACGCGAGGACCGTCACCCCGCTCACCCCGACGGACCGCACCCTGCGGACGCGGCACACCGCGAAGGCGGCCGTACCCCGCCTCACCGGCAGTGACGGCCGCCAGCTCGCGGTGCGCTGGTACCTCGACGGCCGGGAGGTCAAGCGACTGGCGGGCCGGACCGAGGTGACGGTCGCGGAGCTGCGGCTCCCCGACCTCCGCACCCACACCCTGTCGATCACCGCAGAGGACCGGACCCCCTCGGTCCGCGACCCGGAGATCGCCCGCACGCTCCGCTCCACCGTCGGCTGGACCGTCCGCCGGTAGGCAGGGGCAGGGGCGGCCGCAGTCACGACGGCGGGGCGGGAGCCCACCGCTCCCCCGCCGCCACCCCCGCACCCCCTTCACGGGGTTCTCGGCTAACTCGTCCCCTGGTGAGTCTGCGGGGGCGCCCGCCCGGTCGCCGCTCTGCGGCAGGCGGCGCAGGGCCACGGCCACGGCGGCCGCCGTGTAGGCGCACAGCACCCCCACCCCGGCCCACCAGGGCAGCGGGAAGTACCCGGCGGAGGGCGCGTAGTGGGCGGTGACCTGCGGATACTCCACCAGGGTCTGCTGGACGGCGAAACCGGCCGCCGGAGTCACCCGGAGCAGCCACTGCGCGAGTTCGTCGCTCAGCAGGGGGACGGTGCTCACGGCGTACGGGACCACGACCGCCGAGACGGCCACGAGCACCGCGAGCAGGCGGCGCCGGAGCACCGCGCCGAGGGCCAGGGCGAGCACGGCCGTGAGGGCGAGCGCCGCGGAGACGCCGACGACCACCCGCGCTCCGGTGAGGGCGGACAGCCCCACGACGGGAACCCCGTTGGACTTCAGGACCGCGACGCCGACCGGAATCGCGATGCCCACGGCGAGCAGCCCGGTCACGAAGGTCACGGCTCCCACGACGACGGCCCGCGCCCCGAACACCGCCCGGGTGAGCGGCGCGCCGTCCCCCGGCTGCCGGCTGCCGGACCCGCCGCGGGCGAACCGCACGGCCACCACGAGCACGATGAGCAGGGCGAGGCTCAGGCCGCTCAGCATCCCCTCCACGGGGCGGCCGCCCGAGGTCGCCGCGGGCGCGATGTCACCCGCGCCGGTGACGGTGACCGTGCCGTCCTTCTCCACCGCCCCCGAGGCCTGGTGGAACTTCTCCCAGTCGGTGGAGTTCATCTCGCCGACCGTCCCGGACTGCCAGCTCCCGCCGGCGGCGGCGCCCTCCAGGCCGATGTGGTCGAAGGAGCCGGCGGCCTGGGTGAAGCGCACCTGTTCCGTGACCCCGCCGAGGCGGCCGACCGGACGCAGCGTCAGGTCGCCGGGGGAGGTGGCGAACATCCCGACCTGCGCGGTGTCGGACAGCCCGGCGAGCTTCACCGCGGCCACCTCGACCCACCGCTCGCCGTCGGAGGACTCGTAGCCCGTGACGGTGTCGCCCGCCCGGGTCAGCCGCAGCCACACCGGCGCCTTCTCCGAGACGGAGCCGCCGTTGACGGAGCTCCCGGCGATGTCCCGGCCGTAGTCGTACTGCATCCGCACGCCGTGGTCGCCCGTGACCATCAAGGCCGCGTACGAGGACCCCTGGCGGACTCCGTCCTTGATGATGATCCCGGCCTTCGCCCACGGCACCAGGCCCGGGACGATCTGGTCGTGGTGGGGCGGCGGATAGGTGATGGTGCCCGTCATCGACGTCATCCGGACCGTGATGCCGCCCTCGCGCGGCAGATCCCGGTGCATGAAGGCGAACTGGTCGCTGACCGCGCTGCCGTCCGGACCGGTGGGGTCGACCGGGCACGGGCCCGAGCAGGACGCGTGGTTGCCGAACGCATAGAGCAGCCCCAGGGCGAGGACCATCAGGGCTGCCGTGACCAGGGCGATGAGCCGGGCCGGACGCAGGAAGCGGGTCCACTCGCGCCGGAGGAGTTCGTTGTGTGTGAGCATGCTCCGGTTCTACGCAGCGGCCCGTAACGCGGTCCGAACCGTCGCTGTCATGACGCTGTTAGGTGCCGCGGGGCATGCTGGACGCCATCGGACGGGACGGGGAGAGAAGTCATGGCCAGACTGCGGAGCAGGACCGTCGGACGGCGGTTCACGATTCTCTACGCCACGGTGTTCCTGCTGTCCGGGATCGGGCTGATCGCCCTGATCTACCTGTTCTCCCGCTCGGACCTGGCCCTGTCCGTTCCCGGGCAGCAGCCGCCCGGCGGGCCGGCCACGGGCGTCGCACAGCACGTACTCGATCTCGAACGGCAGCTCGCGGACGTACACGCCCAGCAGTCCAGGCAGCTCCTGTTCGGGTCGCTGATCGCGATCGTCGTGATGGCCGCCGTCTCGCTCCTGCTCGGCCGGATCCTCGCCGGGCACGTCCTGCGCCCGCTGCGCCTGATCACCGCGGCCACGCGGCGGATCTCCGCCGACACCCTGGACCAGCGGCTCGCCGTGGCCGGGCCCGACGACGAGGTCAAGGAGCTCGCGGACACGGTGGACGGCCTCCTGGCGCGCCTGGAGGCCTCGTTCGCCGCGCAACGCCGCTTCGTGGCCAACGCCTCGCACGAACTGCGCACCCCGCTGACGACGATCCGGGCCTCGCTCGACGTGGCCGTGGCCAAACCGCAGCCCGCGGCGCAGACCGTCGCGCTGGCCGGCCGGGTGCGTACCGAACTCGACCGGGTGGACCGCCTGCTGGAAGGATTCCTCGTGCTCGCCCGGGCCCAGCACGGAGTCCTCCCCGACCGGGTTCCCGTCTCGCTCGCCGAGCTGGCGGGAGAGGCGCTGGCCGCCAGGGCCGCCGCCGTCGCGGAGCAGGACCTGACCGTCGAGGACGGGCTGACTCCGCAGGCGTGGACGCGGGGCAGCCCGGCGCTGCTGTCCCGGCTGGTGCAGAACCTGATCGACAACGCCATCGTGCACAACCGGCGGGGCGGCTGGATCCGGATCGCCACCGAGGACGGCGCCGGCACGTACGGCACGGGAGCGGACGACGTCTCCTGGGCCCGCCTCGTCGTGGAAACCGGCGGGAGCGTCCTCGACCAGGGAGAGGTGGACCGGCTGACGCAGCCGTTCGAGCGGCTCGGCACCGACCGGACCGGATCGCAGGAGAGTTCCGGTCTGGGGCTGTCCATCGTCGCCGCCATCGTCTCCGCGCACGGCGGCCGTCTCGACCTCCGCGTCCGGCCGGAAGGCGGTCTGAAGGTGACGGCCGCGATGCCGTCGGCGGAGGCCCCGGACGGCCCGGACGGCCCGGTCGGCCCGGACCACCTGATCGGGGGGACGCCGTGAGGATCCTGGTCGTCGAGGACGCGCGCTCGCTCGCGGAGGTCGTCGCCGAAGGACTGCGCGACCAGGGCATGGCCGTCGACCTCGCGTACGACGGGCTGGCCGCCGCCGCCAAGCTCGACGTCAACGCGTACGACGTGGTGGTCCTCGACCGGGACCTGCCCGGCATCCACGGCGACACACTCTGCCGGATGATCACGGAGCGGGAGGACCGCGCGATGGTGCTGATGCTGACCGCGGCCGGAGCGCCCGGCGACCGGGTCAGCGGCCTCACCCTGGGCGCCGACGACTACCTCGCCAAACCCTTCCACTTCCCGGAACTGATCTTGCGCATCCGCTCCCTGGCCCGCCGCAGGCCCGCGGCCCGGCCCCGCACCCTGCGCGCCGCCGGAATCGAACTCGACCCGGTGCACCGCACCGCCCTGCGGGACGGCACCCGCCTCGAACTCTCCGTCAAGGAGTTCGCCGTCCTGGAGGCCCTGCTCCGGGCCAGTCCGGGCTTCCTGAGCGCCGAGGACCTGCTCGAGCAGGTGTGGGACGAGAACGCCGACCCGTTCACCAATACGGTCGCGGTCACCGTGGGCCGCCTGCGCCGCAAGCTGGGCGGCCCCCAGATCATCACGACGACCCCCGGCGTGGGCTACCGCATCGCCGCTCCCGATCCCGCACCCGCCTAGAGGGGGTCGAGCTCTCCCAGCCCCAGCGTGCGCAGGGTGTGGTTCGCCATCCGCAGGTGACCGACCGCGTTGGGGTGGGCGGCGTCGTCCAGCCAGGAGATCGGGTCCGACGTGCCGTGGTGCTCCAGCCAGTGGGCCTCGTGGTCGACGAGCAGCGCGCCGGTGTCCTTCGCGATCTCCCGTACGGCCCGGCAGTACGCGGGGAGCGCCGCGCGCCGCTCCCGGCCCGCCAGGCCGACCAGCACCGGGGTGTGCAGGACGACCTGCGTCCGCGGAGCAACTCCCGCGATGATCCTGCGCATCGCCTCGTGGAACTCGGGGAGTCCCTCCTCGCCGTCGATGCAGTCGTTGGTGCCGAGGGACACGGACAGCACGTCGGGGTCGAACCGGCCGACGAGGTGGTCGTGGACCGCGAGGACGTCGGCCGCACCCCATCCGGAGACCCCGGTGTTGACCACGATGTCGGTGGGCCGGTTCAGCTGCCACCGGATCCGCTCGTGCACGTGCTCGACCCAGCCGCGGGCTCCGTGGGTGTGCAGCACGGCCTGGGTGATGCTGTCCCCGGTCGCCACCCAGGTCATGGGGCTCTCCGTCAGCCGGATCATCGGTGCGTCCCTTCCACGTCCGGTCGCCGCGCGCCTCCGTCGACCGCGGTGCCCCGTCGAGAGGTCATGCTGCCCGCCCAAGATCATTCGTACAATGCCTGCCGGCCGGCAGGGCCGCGCGGAGCGGGACGGATAATGGCACGGCACGTACCGAGCGGAGAGTTGAAGAAGCGATGACGCTGAACGAGGGCCGGCGGGTGAGGCTGGCGGCCGACACCCGGCTGACCGACTGGGTCGCGATGACGGAGGACCCTTCGGGTTCGGCGGGGGCCGTTGCCGGTTCGCTGTCGCTGGCGGCGGGCACCGAGGGCACCGTGGTGCGGGTGGTCGAGCACGACCGGCAGACCGAGGAGTCCCGCGAGTACGAGAGGCTCAAGTCGCTCCTCGACGCCTACGGCTCGGGCATGCCGGCGGAGAGCAAGAAGCAGCTGGAGGAGAAGGTCGCGGGCCTGGAGCCCGCGTGGGACGCCTACCGTGCGGAGCCGCTCCGGGTGACCGTCCGGGTGCGCTTCGACAACGGCTTCATCCTCGACGACGCGCGCGAGGACGTCTTCGTTCCCGCCTGACGGGCCTAGGGCCGACAGGCCCTAGGGAGCCAGGGCCGCGTCGACCGCCGCCTCGGCGTGCAGCCGGGCGGTGGGGAAGAGCGGTACGGGGCTGTCCGCTGGACCGATGAGGAGCTCGATCTCCGTGCATCCCAGGACGACTCCCTCGGCGCCCCGGGCGACGAGGTCCTCGACGACCCCGCGGTACGCGGCGCGCGATTCCTCGCGGACGACGCCGAGACAGAGCTCCTCGTAGATCACCCGGTGCACGAGCGCACGTCCCTCGGGACCGGGGACGAGCACGTCGAGCCCGCCCGCGGCCAGGCGGCCGCGGTAGAAGTCCTGTTCCATCGTGAACGCGGTGCCCAGGAGCCCCACCCGGCGCAGTCCGGCGCCGCGGACGGCGGCGGCCGTGGTGTCCGCGAGGTGCAGGAGCGGGACGGAGACTGCGGCCTCGACCGGGTCCGCGACCTTGTGCATGGTGTTGGTGCAGATCAGCAGGAGCTCGGCGCCCGCCGCCTCCAGCGACCGGGCGGCATCGGCCAGTACCTCGCCGGCTTCCTCCCAGCGGCCCTGGACCTGCAACCGCTCGATCTCCGCGAAGTCCACGGAGTAGAGCACGCAGCGGGCGGAGTGGAGTCCGCCGAGGCGTTCGCGGGTCCGCTCGTTGAGGATCCGGTAGTACTCCGCCGTCGACTCCCAGCTCATACCGCCGATCAACCCGATCGTCTTCATGGAGCGATCATAAGGGGAAATTCGCTATGACTGTCCACTCATAAGTCAGCCTTTGGGATCCTGTGGGCGGGGCTCCACTGCGTCGAGGACCCGGTGCAAGGGCCGGCGCAGCGCCACGGCGACGGGCCGGGGATCCGTGCGGGCGTAGGCGGCCAGCCCGTCGCGGGCGGCGGCCACGGCGGCCGCGGGATCGTTTCCCGACAAGGCGTCCTCGACGGCCCGCGCGGTGAGCGAGGCCAGTTCGGGAACCCGGAGCCGGGCCCGCGCGAGCTCGGGAGCGAGCTCGTCGCGGCAGGTGAACGCGTCCACCTCGCCGGCCAGGGTCGCCACGTGCACGGCGAGCCCGTCGGCGGTGGCGATGCGCTCGGCCCGCAGGCGTACGGTGCCGCGCTGACCGCGGCGCAAGGGGTTGAACCGCAGGGCACGTTCGGCCTCACGGGCGCGCGCGGCGCCCGCGTGCACCGCTTCGACGTGGGCGTGCACCCGGGCGAGATTGTCGCGGGCGGCGGCCGGACCGCCGCCCAGCACCGCCGCGGTACCGGTGAGGGAGCGGCTCAGGCGCGCGGCGCAGTCGCCGGCGACGGCCGCCAGGACGCGCTGGGGGTCGGGCGGCCACAGCAGCGGGGCGAGGAGGATGGTGACCGCCGCACCCGCCGCGGTCTCCCAGATGCGGTCCAGTGCGTAGGCGTCGGGCGAGGTGTTGGCGAAGACCAGCAGCGAGGACAGCGCGACCTGGATGTTGCTCGTGCCGCCGGCCCGCAGGACCATGCCGACGCCCAGGCCCAGGGCGACCACCAGGGCCAGGGTGAGGGGGGAGGGCTGCCACAGGTTCAGGACGGCGATCGCGATCAGCACGCCCGCCACGACCCCCAGGATCCGCTGCAGCGAGGTGCCCAGGGCCGTCATCGGATCGCCGCGCAGGGCCACCAGCGGGACCATCGCCGCGAACACCGGCGGCTGGTCGGCGCCCAGCCACAGCGCGGCCTGCCAGGCCACGGCCACGGTGACGACGATCCGGGCGGCGGCCGGCCCTTCGGTGCGCAGGAGCTCCCGGGCCCGCCCGGCCCGCCCGTGGCGGTGCGCCGTGGCGGCGCCGAGACCGGTCATCCGTGCTCAGCCGCGGTGGATGCGGTCGTCATGGGAGCCCCGATCGCAGGTCGAGTGGGGTGGGACGGTGTCGGATGCCGGCCCCGGCCGGGACCCGGCGCGATCCGCCGCCATCGTCGCCCGCACCGCTCAGCGCTGCCACCCGGAACTCGCGCGGTAGCCCGGTCCGCCCGCCGCCGGCGGGACGGCCGGGTACCAGGGGGAGGAGGCCGGACGGCTGCCGAGGGGTTCGGAGCCGCCGGGGGGAGCGGTCGTGACGTGCAGAGCGGCGTCCAGGCCGAGAACGGCGGCGACGGCCGTGCCGTCCTGCGCGGTCAGGGCCGCCGGGGCGCCCGTGTAGTGCATCTGGGACTCGTACCAGGACGGTCCGCCGTCCGTGTTCGCCACGCCGACCGTGCCCGCGCCCGCGCGGCCCGCGAGCAGGCCTCCCGCGGCGCCGACGGAGCCGTAGCCTCCCTCGCCGCCCACCTCGGTGACCGGGGAGAACTCCGGTACGGGCCCGCCCGCGGTGGCCAGGCTCGTGGCGACGGTACCCGTGCCGGGGTGGCGGAAGTACAGGGCGACGCCGTCGCCCTTGGCGCTCGCCGAGAGCGGCCCGGTGGTCGTCGGCAGCCCGGTGGGGACGGGGGCGCCGAACGGGGCGTCCGGGGTCTCTTGGACCCAGGCCAGCACGCTCTGGGCCGTGGCCGCGTACACGTGGCGGCGGCCGGCCGCGTCCGTCGCGGTGACCGGGTCGCCCCGCAGGCCGGAGCCGCCCAGGGACTCCCACGCTCCGAAGGGGCCGTCGGGCACCGCCTGCGTGCCGGCGCGCAGGGTGCGCTGGGAATCGCGTACGTAGACGGTCATCCGGCCGGTACGGTCCACAGCCACGGCCGGTGTGCTGATCGCCGAGGTGCCGGACAGGTCCTCCGTGTCCGGGGTGCCCAGCGACAGCAACGGGCCGAAGGCGCCGTCGGGCGCCGCCTGGACGGAGTACACGAGCTCGCGTCCGTACTCCTGGGGCGTGGTGCCCAGCGTGGTGCGGGTGCCGAAGACCGCGACCCTGCCGTCGGGGAGCCGGACCGCCGTCGCTCCCGTGTCCATCCCGGTCCCGGCGAGGAACCGGGGCCCCTGCCAAGGGGCGTTGGGGCCGCCGCGCGACCAGTAGGCCATCCGACCGTCCAGCACGCCGAAGGCCCACAGCCGGCCGGACACGCCCTCGGTCATCCAGGAGGTGACTTCGCCCCGGCCGTAGCGGATGGTCCGGTTCCAGCCGGAGCCGGCGGGTCGGGTCGCCGTCTTGCGGTCGCCGCACCCGGCGGGGCTGCCGCACCAGTTCTCGTGGTCGGACCAGGCGTAGGTCTTGAGGTAGCCGAGCTTCTCCTCGGCGGCCTGCGGGTCCAGCACCGGGGGCAGGGAGCTGTTCGGGTAGCTCACGTAGTTCTGGACCGAGAAGTGCGGCCGGTCCGTGGATTTCGCGTAGCGCTCGGCGGCGGCCTGCACGAAGCGGGCGCCGTATATGTGGTCCTGGTGGTCGAAGAAGACGCCGCCGCCGCCCACCCGGCCGGGGGTCGGGTCCTGGGTCCGTATGGTGGTCGGCCGGTACAGGGCGAGGACCCCCGCGATGGCCTCCACGACCTGGTCCTTGTCGTACGAGAACCCGGGCTTGACCGGCGTCCCCGAGCTGAGCTGGGCCTCCAGGGCCGGGACCCGGCCGTCCCACAGTCCGCGCAGGCTGTCCGGGCTGTCCCCGGAGATGGTGCGGGCCTCGCGCAGCTGCATCCACACCAGATTGACCTCGGGCCGCGCCACGAGGACGTCCACCTCGGCGCTCCCGCCGCCGACGGTGGGTATGGAGCGGCGCTGCCAGGCGCTGGTGCGGTCGCCGGTGGCCATCTGCGCGTAGGCGGCCCGTATGCCGTTCTGCCGGGCCTCCGCGTACGCGGCGTGGTCGGCGGGGCCCGCGGGGTCCTGCAGATGGGGGCTGTGGGCCTCGTTGCGGCCGTCGGACTCACCGGAGGTGAGATAGACGGTGGTGACCTTGATGCCCGTCGATATGGAGCGGCTCAGGTCGGGATTCATGAAATAGAGGTCGTCGTCGGGGTGCGCGACGACCTGGAGGACCGCGCCCTCGGTCACGCTCGGGCGGCGCGCCGCTTCGGGGGCCACCGACTCCGGCGTCGTCCCGTACCCGTAGGCCCAGGTCGTCACGCCGACGGCGCCGACGGTGAGCGAGGCGAGCAGGCCCGCGATGCGGGTGCGGCTGGCCAGGGACATCTGCAACGCCTCGGGGCTCGGTCGGTCGGGTGCGGAACTGGGCTGCGGGGCGGGTCCGTGCCCCGTTGGCCCCACCGCTTTCCGGAGACGACCGGGCCCGATTATGCCTCGCGCGCGTGCGCCTGACACACCGTCGGGTCGAATATCGGGGGGTATGGGGTATCTCGGATTGATCATACGAATCGATGTGGTTTGTCCGGATAGGTCGCGGGTGAAATCGCGTCACATGCCCATCGGTCCGGGCGGTTGGAGGCGCTCCGCGCTCCTGGTGCGAGCGGCCGAGGCCCAGGTGGGCGCCGTAGGAGGCTCGGTCCCCACACCTGACGAGGAGTCGGCGGCCGGGGGCGAACCGTCCGGGGCGGCCGCGCGAAGGGGAGCGGCTCCCGTGTGAGCGGATCCACACGGCGGGCGCCGGTCGTGAGACGCGCAGGGGAAGGGCGCGCCCGAGGCGCCGACGGCCGCGCGGCTGCTCCTCGCAGGGGGTGGCCGGACCGCTTGACCTCAAGTCGGGTCGAGGTCATACCGTCGGCCCCGTCGATCGTCACCCGACGGCAACGGCATGCACCGCATGCCCGGCACGAGACGAGGGGCGGACCCCGTGGACCCTGAAACCGGAGCCACCGCGGAGCGGGTGCTCGTACTGGGACCGGGCGGCCCGGTCGGCACGGCCTGGATGGCGGGCCTGGCCGGTGGACTGCGCCGCTCCGGGGTCGATCTCGGCGGAGCCGGCCTCGTCGTCGGTACGTCGGCCGGTGCGATCGTCGGCGCACTGCTGGCCACCGGCCAGGACCCCGGGCGGCTCGCCGCCCCCGGAGCCCGGACCGGTCCGGCCGCCGGCGCAGGAGCGGCGGACGCGGCCCGGCTGGGTGCGGTGTTCGCCGTGCTCGGGGAAGCCGGCCTGGAACCGGGAGAGGCCCGGCGCCGAGTCGGCCGGATCGCCCTGGACCACGCCGACTCGGCATCCGGCCCCGACGCCGAGCGGGCGCTGCTCGCGAGCCGGGCCGCGCTGATCGGCGCCGGCGGCTGGCCGGACCGCCGGTTGCTGATCACCGCGGTGGATGCGGCCACCGGTGAGCCCGTGGTGTGGGACCGTACGAGCGGCGTGCCGCTGGTGCAGGCCGTGGCCGCGAGCAGCGCCTTCCCCGGAGCCGAACCGCCCGTCGCCATCGGAGGGCGGCGGTACATGGACGGCGCCCTCCGCGCCGGGACGAACGCCGACCTCGCGGCCGGGGCGCGCACGCTGGTCGTCGTAGCGCCCATGGCGCACCTGTTCCCCGGCGAGCCGCTCGAAGAGCGGCCGGAGTCCGCCGGGGAGCGGACCGTGGTGACCCTGGGACCCGATCCGGACGCCGTGCGGGCGTTCGGACCGGACCTGCAGGACCTGGCGCGGTGGGTGCCGGCGTACCGGGCGGGCCTCGCCCAGGCGAGCGCCGCCGCCGAACGGCTCCGCCCGGTGTGGAACACCGGAACCGGCGCGGCCTGACAACGTCCGGCGCCCCACTCTCGCGAGCCGCCCTCCCGCGCCGCTCTCCCGCACCGTCCTCACGCCTCCGGTGAACCGGCGTACCGGCCCGCGGTCATCCGGTCGGCCCAGCAGGCCGGGGCGCCGCCCGGGCCGAACCCGCTGGCCGGGGCCGTGCGTTCCGCATCCCGTCGACGACGCCGTCTATCCCGCCCGCCCCACGGATGGGAACCTGAACCTGCCGCTCAGCCGAGCGCGGGCGCCCACACCCTTCCCCCCGGACCCGTGCGCGCCCCTGCCGTCGACCTGCCACCAAGGGAGTTCACCGCATGCAGACCCGTTTAGCCGATGATGCGCGCAAGCGAGTGGTGTGGGGGATAGCCCTCGTCCTGATCGCCGTCACCGCGCTGCTCGGAGCCGGGCCGGGGGCCGCCACGGCCACCGCCGTGCCCGCCCCGCCCGTACCCGTCCTGTCCTGGGGGCCCTGCTCCGACGGACAGGGCGACGGCTTCGAGTGCGCGACCGCCCAGGTGCCCCTCGACTACCGCCGGCCCACCGGAGCCACGATCCCGCTGGCCGTCACCCGTCGGCTCGCCGCCGACCCGGCCCACCGCACCGGCGTGCTGGTGCTGCACCCCGGCGGCCCCGGCAACTCGGGCGTGAACTTCGCCCGCAACAGCTACGCCGCACTCCCCGCCGCCCTCCGCGACGGCTTCGACGTCGTCGGGTACGACATGCGGGGCGTGGCACGCAGCGGCCAGGTGGAGTGCTGGAACGACGCGGAGTACTCGGCCGCGGTCGACGCCGCGCGCGGCGTCCCGGGACCGGGCGCGCTGCAGACCGCCGTCCGGCAGGGCCAGGAGTTCGCCGCCGCCTGCCGCGAACGCGCGGGCGGCCTCGTGCCGTTCGTCGGCACCGCGTCGAACGCCAAGGACCTCGACCTGCTGCGGCAGGCCCTCGGTGAGGAGACGCTGACCTTCTACGGCCGTTCCTTCGGCAGCTACGTCGGCACCGTGTACGCCGCGCAGTTCCCCCGGCGCGTGCGCGCCATGGTCCTGGACGGGGCCTACGATCCGCGCCGCTACGCCGACGTGCCCTACGCCTACGACGCCGCGCAGTTCACCGCCCTGGACTCGGCGGTCGGCCGGTTCCTCGACTGGTGCGCACAGAACGCCACCGCCTGCGGATTCGGCGAGGGCGCACCCCGCCAGGCCTTCGAACAGCTCAAGCGGGACCTCGACGCCGATCCCGTCATCACCGCGAGCGGACGCCCGGCCACCGGCTACACCCTCGCCTACCGCCTGATGTTCAACATCAACTCGGGCAAGGAGATCTGGCCCTACCTGGGTGAGGCCCTGGCCTTGGCCCAGGCCCACAAGACCTCCTTCCTGCTGTCGCCGCCCTCACCCGCGTCCTTCGACTTCCTCAACGTCAACCTGGCCGTCGAGTGCGCCGACCGCGTCTACCCGACCGGCAAGCTCCTCCTGAGCGCCCTGGTCGGTGCCGAGGCCGCCTCGTCGCCCCTGCTCGGGCCGCCCATCGGCCTGGGACCGCCCACCTACGACCACAACCATGCGCCCGCCTGCGCGCAGTGGCAGGCGGAACGCCCCAGCCGCTACGAGGGCTCCTACCGGGCGGCCGGTTCCGCCCCGATCCTGGTCCTCGGCACGACCGGGGACCCGGACACCCCGTACCGGGACGCCGTGGCCCTGGCCGGCACGCTGGACGCCGGCCGGCTCCTGACCTTCTCCGGCGAGGGGCACACCGCCTACAACCGGAGCGCGTGCGTCAGCGCGCTCGTCAACGACTACCTGGCCACCCTGGCCCTGCCCGCACGGGGCACCGTCTGCGCGGACGAGACGCCCCCGGAGGCGCTCGGCCGGCGCACCACCGGGCCCGTGGAAGTCGACGAGACGAACGATGTGATCCCCACCCTGCGCTGACAGGGGATCCGCCTCAGCTCCCCGCCGTCGGGGAGCCGGGGCGGGTCAGGCGGGCGAGGTAGCGGGGCAGTCCGGTCGCGTCCTCGCCCGCCCAGCCCACGTACCCGTCGGGCCGGACCAGGAAGAGCCCCTCGCCGTACGGCTCGTACGGTCCGATCCGGTGGACGTGCAGGAACTCCGTGCTCACGGGCGGCAGTTCGGCATCGGTGCCGACGGCGAGCAAGGTGAAGTGCGGTCCCCGGAACAGGTCGAAGAGCCTGCGGCCGTCCGGCAGCGGGCCGTCGGGGGCGCGGTCCCCGGCTTCCAGGGCGCCCGCGGCTCCCCGGGAGAGGGGGCCGCCCCGGTAGCCCAGGCCGAGCTGGCGGGTGGTGCCGCCGCGCTCCTCCTGGCCGCGGTGGATCCGTGTGGACAGGCCCAGTACGTGCGCGGCGACGGGCCGGCGCTCCTCCTCGTAGGTGTCCAGGAGGGCGGGGTCCGCGCCGTGGCGCAGTACCTGTCCGAGCTTCCAGCCGAGGTTGTAGGCGTCCTGCACGCTGGTGTTGAGGCCCTGGCCGCCGGCGGGGGAGTGCACGTGTGCCGCGTCGCCCGCGAGCAGCACCCGGCCGGCGCGGAAGCGGTCGGCCAGGGCGGCGCGCGGCCTGAAGTCGGAGGCCCACCGGACCTCGGTGACGTCCTGCGCGCTCAGGTGGGTCAGGGCGGCGACCGCGGCGGGGATGTCGAGATCGTCCGTCCGCGCGACGAACTGGTGCTCGTCGGTGCCGGGCAGCGGGCACAGCGCGGCGAAACCGCCGTCCGGGCCCGGGAACAGGTGCCAGTGGTCGCGGTCGAGTGCCCCGGGGCGCAGCCGGATGTCGGCCACCACCATCGGAGCGGGATCCACGGTCTCACCAATCATGCCGATGTCCAGGGCCTTGCGGACGGTCGAGCGGCCGCCGTCGGCGGCGACCAGGTAGGCGGCGCGCAGCGTACTGCCGTCCGAGAGGTACGCACCGACCCCGTCGGCGTCCTGCTCGAAGCCGGTCAGCGCGGTGCCGAAGCGGACCCGGCCGCCCAGCCCGGTGAGGCGCTCGAACAGGATCTCCTGGGTGCGCCACTGGGGCAGGAGCCGGGCGCGCGGATGCGGCTCGGTGTCCGTGGGGCCGCCGACGCCGCTGTCGCCGAGCATGTCGTGCTCGCCCACGGGCCGGCCGTCCTGCCAGATCTGCCCGATGGGCGCGTGGGCGCTCGCCTCGTGGACCGCGTCCCCCACGCCGAGGTCGTCGAAGACCTCCAGGGTGCGCGGCTGAAGGCCCTTGCCCCGCGAGCCGGGGAACAGGGTGTCGGCCCGCTCGACGACCAGGGCGTGGACGCCGCGGCGGGTGAGGTCCAGGGCCAGGGCCAGTCCGGTGGGGCCCGCACCGACGACGAGCACGTCGGGAGCCCCGCTTTCCTTAACGCTGTTAAGTGCGGTCATGGGTACGAGAATGTGCTTAACGCTGTTAAGTTGTCAAGGTGGCGAGAGAAGAACGAGAAGCGAAACCCGAACGGGCCCGGCTCGACCGCGCGACGGTGGCCTCCACCGCCCTGCGGCTGCTCGGAGACGTGGGCCTGGAGGGGCTGACCCTGCGGGCCATCGCCAAGGAGCTGGACGTCAAGGCACCCGCCCTGTACTGGCACTTCAAGGACAAACAGGCGCTGCTCGACGAAATGGCCACCGAGATGTTCCGCCGGATGACGGCGGACCTGGACGCGGCCCGGCCGCCCGACGACTGGTCCCAGGCCCTGGAAGCCGCCATGCGGGGGCTGCGGGGACACCTGCTGCGCTACCGGGACGGGGCCAAGGTCTACAGCGGTACGCACTTCACCGACATGAGCTACGCCGCTCCGATGGAGGCCCATCTGCGGACGCTCGTCGCGGGCGGCTTCACGGCCGCGGGGGCCGCCCGGGCCTGGTTCACCGCGTACAGCTACACCATCGGGTACGTGATCGAGGAGCAGTCGATGGGCCCGCTGCCCGGCTCCGACGGCGAGGGCTACGACCTGGAGGCCCGCGCCGAACGGCTCGCCGGCTACCCGCTCACGGCCGAGGCGGGCCCGGAGATGTTCCGCGATCAGGACGCCGGGTTCGAGGCGGGCCTCGCGGCGGTGCTCGCGGGCATCGCCACGACCCTGCTCCCGCCGGCGGCGCGGCCGGCCCCGAAGGGCACGTAAGCCGCGCCGGCCCCGTCAGCGCGTCGGGGCCGCGACCGCCGCGCCAGGCGCCTCGCGACGGGGCGCGGGCGCCGGCGCGGTGACCAGGACGGCGGCCGCGGCCGCGCCCAGGAGCATGATGCCGGCCGCCCACCAGAGCGCGACGCCGAAGCCGTGCACCACGCCCTGGGCCTCGATCAGCCGCTGCGTCGCGGCTGCGGAGGCGCCGTGGGCCGCCTGTGCCGGTCCGGCGAGGTGCGAGCCGAGGTAGGCGGTCGCGGCCGTGCTCGCGATGGTGTTGAGGAGCGCCGTTCCGATCGCCCCGCCCACCTGCTGGGCCGTGTTGACCGTGGCCGAAGTGACCCCGGAGTCCTTCCGTGCCACGCCTTGGGTGGCCGTCGACATCACGGGCATGAAGACCAGGCCCATGCCGAACCCGAGGACCAGCATGGCGGGGAGCACGTGGGTCGCGTACGAGGAATCGACCGTCAGCCGCGAGAGGAGGACCAGGGCCACGGTGGCCAGGAGCAGCCCGGGGACGATCAGCGCGCGGGGGGCGAGCCGGTCGAGGAAGCGGGCGGAGACCTGGGTCGCACCGGTGATGATCGCCAGGGTCAGGGGGAGGAAGGCCAGCCCGGTCTTGATGGGGGAGTAGCCGAGGGCGAGCTGGAAGTAGTAGCTCAGGAACAGGAGGACGGGGAGCAGGGTGATGGTGGCCAGCATCATGGTGGCGAGGCAGCCTGCCCGCGTCCGGTCCCTGATGATGTGCGGAGGGAGCATGGGGTCGCTCGCCCGCAGCTGCCACCAGGCGAACGCGGCGAGCAGGGCGGCCCCGCCGATGAGGAGGCCGATGACCAGGCCGTCGGACCAGCCGCGCGGCTCGGCCGCGCTCAGCCCGTAGACGACGGCCAGGAGTCCGCCGCACCCGAGGACCGCTCCCGGGACGTCGAGCTTCGCGCCCGTACGCCCCGTGGCGCGCAGGACGGCGAAGGCGCCGATGATCGCTACCGCGGCGATGGCCACGTTGACGTAGAGGCACCAGCGCCAGTTCAGGTACTCGGTGAGCAGACCTCCGGCGATCAGGCCCACGGCCCCGCCGCCGCTCGCGATCGCGGCGAACACGCCGAAGGCCTTGGCGCGTTCCCTGGGGGTGTCGAAGGTGGTGGCCAGCAGCGACAGGGCGCACGGCGCGAGGAGCGCCGCGAAGACGCCCTGCAGCGCCCGGGCCGCGAAGAGCATGCCCGGTCCGCTCGCCGCGCCGCCCAGGGCGGAGGCGACGGCGAAACCGCTCAGGCCGATGACGAAGGCCCGCCTGCGGCCGATGAGGTCCGCGATGCGCCCGCCGAGCAGGAGTAGTCCGCCGAAGGCCAGCGCGTAGGCGGTGATCACCCACTGCCGGTTGCCGTCCGACATCCCCAGATCGCGCTGGGCGGAGGGGAGCGCGATGTTCACGATCGTGGCGTCGAGGACGACCATCAGCTGGGCCAGTCCGATGACGGCGAGCGCCCACCAGCGCCGGGGGTCGGGCGGAGCCGACGGCGCGCCGTCGCCGGCGGGCCGGGCTGCGGCGTCGGGCATCGGGCCGGATGGGGTTCCGCTGGCGGACGTCATGCAGTCAGCCAAACACGGATCGTGATGTTCAGCCCGCCTGGAGATCCGGTGGTGGGACCCGGCGGCCCCAGCCGGAACGGCCGGACGGGTGAGCGGGGCGGTGGTGCCGGTGCAGGCGGGGGAGACGGCGGTGCCGGTGGGCCCGGCCGGGGCTGACCGGGCGGCCGGACCGACCCGAACGTGCGCCCGGCACGGAGCTCCGTACCGTACGCACGGCGTCCGCCGGGGCCGCCGCCGCCCGCTGTCGGCGGACGTGGAGGCGGCGCAGGGCCGCGTACAGGGCGGCAGTGGCCACGCTGACGGCGCACCAGGCGCCGAGGATGACGAGGATCGTGCTGAGGACGGCCACGGGGACTCCTCGGGTGTGAACGGCAGCGCCGGGGCGCTGCCGGGCAAGGTGGTGCTCGCCGTGACCGACCAGTACCCGGAGGAGGCGGACTTCACGCCCGCCGCCACCGAAGCGGACGGGAGCTACGGCGCGATCGGCAGCTGCCGCTTGTGCTCGGTCAGGCGGTAGCGGCGGACGATCGTGTCGAAGGCGCGCTCCCCGACGGGCTTGCCCTCCAGGAAGTCGTCGATCTCGTCGTACGTGACACCCAGCGCGTCCTCGTCGGCCTTGCCCGGGTCGAGGGTCTCCAGGTCCGCCGTCGGCGTCTTCCAGACCAGCTCGGCCGGTGCGCCCAGGGCGTCGGCGCAGGCCCGCACCCGGCGCTTGGTCAGCCCGGTCAGCGGCACCAGGTCGGCCGCGCCGTCGCCGAACTTCGTGAAGAAGCCGGAGACCGCCTCGGCCGCGTGGTCGGTTCCGACGACCAGGCCGTCGTGCGCGCCGGCCACCGCGTACTGGGCGATCATGCGCTGGCGGGCCTTGATGTTGCCCTGGACGAAGTCCTGGTGGTGGGCGTCCCGGAAGACGGTCCCGCCGGCCAGGGAGGCGGCCAGCGCGGCGTCGCTCGCCGGCTTCACGTCCACGGTCAGCACCCGGTCGGCGTTGATGAAACCGAGGGCGAGCTGCGCGTCCCGCTCGTCGGCCTGGACCCCGTAGGGCAGCCGCATGGCGTAGAAGGTCGCCTCGTGACCGGCCGCCCGGGCCCGCTCCACGGCGAGCTGGCAGAGCCGGCCGGCCGTGGTGGAGTCCACCCCGCCGCTGATCCCGAGCACCAGGGACCGCAGGCCCGTGGACGTGAGCCGCTCGGTGAGGAACGCCACCCGGCGCTCGATCTCCCGCTGGGCGTCGAAGCTTTCGGCGACCAGGAGCTCCCGGGCGATCTCCTGCTGCAGGGCGGTGGACGCCGGCTGGCTCACGGTTGCTCCTCATGGTGGTGCGTCGGTTCGCGGTGCGATGCGCTGTCCCGCCGACCCTAACCGAGCGCGCGGGTGAGCCGTGTCTCACCCTCGTGGCGGCGCTTGTCTATGCAACGAGTTGCATAGAAAGATCAGGGCATGGCACTTGAGCACGCGATCCTCGTCTCCCTGCTGGAGCAGCCGGGGTCCGGATATGAGCTGGCGCGCCGGTTCGACCGGTCCATCGGCTACTTCTGGACCGCGACCCACCAGCAGATCTACCGCGTGCTGAGCCGCATGGAGGGCGACGGACGGCTCGACGTCCGCGAAGTGCCGCAGCGGACCCGGCCGGACAAGAAGGAGTACTCCGTGACCGCGGCGGGCCGCGCCGCCCTCTCGGCCTGGCTCCACGAGCCGATCCAGGCCGACACGGTCCGCCACGAGCTCGCCGTGAAGATCCGCGGCGCGGCCTTCGACGATCCGGCCGCCCTGATCCGCGAGGTCGAGCGGCACCACCGGACGCATGCCGACCGGCTCACGCACTACCTGGCGGGCGAGCTCCGCGACTTCACCGGACCGCAGGCTCCGGCTCCGGACCCCACCGACCCCGCCGACGCCGGGCGGGAACTCCAGCACGTCGTGCTCCGCGGCGGCATCGCCTACGAGCGCATGCAGCTCGCCTGGCTGGAGGACGTACTGGCCACCCTCCACCGCCTGGCGTCCCCCTGACCCGGCGCCGCCGAGCCCCCTCCCTCCCCCCTCCTTCTCCTTCGTCACCCCTCATCCTCCGACCGGAAGGCGAACGCCCATGAGCGACCAGCTGCTGTTCAACCCGCGCACCTACGACCCCGCGCACTTCGACCCCGAGACCCGCCGCCTGCTGCGCGCGACCGTCGACTGGTTCGAGGAGCGCGGCAAGCGCCGGCTGATCGAGGACTACCGCACCCGCGCCTGGCTGGGGGACTTCCTCGCGTTCTCCGCGAAGGAGGGCCTCTTCGCGACCTTCCTGACCCCGGAGCCGGCCGCCGGCCAGGACGGGCCCGACAAGCGCTGGGACACCGCGCGCATCGCCGCCCTCAACGAGATCCTCGGCTTCTACGGGCTCGACTACTGGTACGCGTGGCAGGTCACCATCCTCGGTCTCGGCCCCGTCTGGCAGAGCGACAACGCCGCCGCCCGTGATCGGGCCGCCCAACTCCTCGACTCGGGTGAGGTGTTCGCGTTCGGCCTGTCCGAGAAGACCCACGGCGCGGACATCTACAACACCGACATGCTGCTGGAGCCGGACGCCTCCGTCGAGGGCGGCTTCCGGGCCACCGGCTCGAAGTACTACATCGGCAACGGCAACGCCGCCGGACTCGTCTCCGTCTTCGGCCGCCGCACCGACATCGAGGGCCCGGACGGCTACGTCTTCTTCGCCGCGGACAGCCGCCACCCCGCGTACGACGTGGTGAAGAACGTGGTCGACTCCTCCAAGTACGTCAGCGAGTTCCGCCTCACGGACTACCCGGTCGGCGCCGAGGACGTCCTGCACACCGGCCGCGCCGCCTTCGACGCCGCCCTCAACACGGTCAACGTCGGCAAGTTCAACCTCTGCACCGCCTCCATCGGCATCTGCGAGCACGCGATGTACGAGGCCGTCACCCACGCACAGGGCCGCATCCTCTACGGCCGCCCCGTCACCGCCTTCCCGCACGTGCGCCGCGAGCTGACCGACGCGTACGTCCGCCTCGTGGGGATGAAGCTGTTCAGCGACCGCGCCGTCGACTACTTCCGCTCCGCGGGCCCCGACGACCGCCGCTACCTCCTCTTCAACCCGATGACCAAGATGAAGGTGACCACGGAGGGCGAGAAGGTCATCGACCTGATGTGGGACGTCATCGCGGCCAAGGGCTTCGAGAAGGACACCTACTTCGCCCAGGCGGCCGTCGAGATCCGCGGCCTGCCCAAGCTGGAGGGCACGGTCCACGTCAACCTGGCGCTCATCCTCAAGTTCATGCGCAACCACCTGCTGGAACCGGCCGACTACGCCCCCGTCCCGACCCGCCTCGACGCGGCCGACGACGCGTTCCTCTTCCGCCAGGGCCCGGCCCGCGGCCTGGGATCCGTACGGTTCCACGACTGGCGCCCGGCCTACGACGCGTACGCCGCCGTGCCCAACGTCGCGCGATTCCGTGCACAGGCCGACGCCCTCTGCACGTTCGTCGAGACCGCCGCCCCCGACGAGCAGCAGAGCCGCGACCTCGACCTTCTCCTGGCGATCGGCCAGCTCTTCGCCCTGGTCGTGCACGGCCAGCTCGTCCTGGAGCAGGCCCGCCTGACCGGTCTGGACGAGGACGTGCTCGACGAACTGTTCGGAGTCCTCGTACGGGACTTCTCCGCGCACGCCGTCGAACTGCACGGCAAGGACTCCGCCACCGCGGCCCAGCAGGCCTGGGCCCTGGACGCGGTCCGCCGCCCGGCCGTGGACGCGGACCGCTCGGCGCGCGTGTGGGCCCGTGTGGAGGCCCTGGCGGGGGCGTACGAGATGAAGGCCTGACACCCGGCCCGGTCCTGGCTCAGGCCGGGGCCGGGCCGGGCAGGCCCTTCGGGAGCCGGCCCGGGACTTTGGACCCGGGTCGGTGATCGTGGAATGCGTGCGGTACTGGCGCTCTTCCTGATCGACACCGCCCACGGCCTCGGCATGTCGAAGACCACGGCGGTCGCCCTCGTCGGCGCCTACCTGTCCGCCTGCTACTTCACCGCCCTGCCGGGCGGCTGGATCGCCGACCGGCTGCTCGGCGCCCGTAAACCGCCCTCATCGGCGGGGTGGCCATCCTGGCCGGACACCTCGCGCTCGCCTTCGAGGCCGGAGCGGCCGGCGTCTACGCCGGCCTCGTCCTCATCGCGGTCGGCACCGGCCTGCAGAAGCCCAATATGACCGCCCTGGTCGGAAAGCTGTACGCGCAGGGCACCGACCAGGAACGGGACGCGGCCTACAGCCCTGCCGCACGCACTCACCGCGTTCGCGGTCCTGGCCGTCGTCGTACCGGTCGGCTACCTCGTCTCCCTGCTGCGCCGCCCGGACCTCGACGAGCGGGGACGGGCGGGCATCCGCGCCTACGCGCGGCTGTTCGCGGCGGCCGTCGCCTTCTTCTGCATCTTCGACCTGGCCGCGTCCAACGTGCAGCTGTTCGCCGCGGACCACGTGGACATGGAGGGGATCCCGGTCACCTGGCAGGCGGCCCTGAACCCCGTCATGACCATCGCCTTCGCCGGGGTCCTCGCGTTCGTGTGGCGCAAGGTGCGGCTCTCCTCCCCGGCGAAGTTCTCCACCGGACTCGTCCTCGGCGGACTGTCCTTCCTTCTGCTCGCCCTGGCCGCGGGCCGCGCCACCGGCAGCGCCCACGTCTCGCTGCTCTGGCTGGTCGGCCTCTACGTCCTGCTGAGCCTGGGCGAACTGTTCCTCGCCCCGACCGGACTGTCGATCAGCCACAAGCCGGCCCCGGCCGGCACCGGGTCCCAGCTCGTGGGCCTCTTCTTCCTGGCCGCCGCGGCGGGCGACGCCATCGGCAGCCAGGTCGCCACCCACCTGACCGGCGCCGCCCTCTACATCGCCCTGGGCGGCCTGGCGCTGGCAGCCGGCCTCGCGATGGCCGCGGCCACACCGAAGCTGCGCCTCCTGACCGGAGAATGAACCGGCTGCCCGCCGGCGCGGCGCTCCCGCGCTATCCGATGGCCTCGAAGGAGGCGACGAGGTCGGCGGGCGAAGGGAGCGCGTCGATCTCGGACCGCGTGGCGGCGGCCCCCTTGCGGACGGCCTCGTCGGTGAGCAGGCGGCCGAGCAGGGCGGCGTCCACGTCGGCGCTGGTCGCACGGAGGGCGAAGCCCAGGCCGGTGGCGGCGTCGGCGTTGATGAAGTGGTCGGCGCCCTGCGGGAGGATCAGCTGCGGGACGCCCAGAGCGGCGGCGGTGAGCATGGTGCCGGATCCGCCGTGGTGCACGATCGCGTCCGCCGTGTCGAGCAGCTGCGCCAGGGGCACCCAGGGCAGCACCCGCACATTGTCCGGAAGCGTGCCCAGCGGTCCCAGATCGGTGTCGGCGACCGCGAGCAGGAAATCGGCGTCGACGGAAGCGGCCTCGGAGACGACCCGGGCCACCGGGTTGACGCCCGCGAACGCGGTCACCACGGTCCCCAGGGTGATGGCGATCCGGGGCCGGTCACCGCGGGCCACGAGATCGCGCGGAACGGAGCCGCCGCCGTTGTGCGGCACGTAGCGGACGCGCCAGCCGGTGCCGTCCCCGCCCAGGGAGGCGGGGATGACGTCGAGGACGGTGTGGGTGGCCGGACCGTCGACCCCGCGGGCCGCGTACTCGTCCGCCAGCAGGCCGCCGAGCCGGCCGACCATGCCGAAGCCGGACATCACGCCGAAGTTGTGGACCACGGCGGGTATGCCGAGAGCCGCGGAGACCAGGGGCGCGGCGGCCTGGAAGGCGGCGTGGACGATGACGTCCGGCCGCCAGGAGCCGGCCAGGGCCAGGAGGTCGTCGATGGTGACCCGGCCGTGTTCGGCGAAGCCGGCCGAGGCGAGCCGCTCGGTGTCGTCGGGGCTGTTGCCGTCCGTGACGAACTGGAGGTCCGAGCCGTTCTGGGCCCGCTTGAAGGCGTCCAGCAGCGTCGAGCCGTCACCGATCTCGACGGTGGGCAGGCCGGCCTGTCGCATCTGGTCGTACGGGGCCGAGACCGCGAACAGCACCTGGTGCCCGGCGGCCTGAAGGGCCTGGGCGGTCGGCACCATCGGGAACAGATGGCCCACCGAGGCGGGGCCCGTGAAGAGGAAGCGCACGCTATGACTCCTTGGGTGGAGCCCTGAATTTCCGCTCGGTCAGGGCTCCTTGAGGGTGCTGGCACATCCTCGAACGAATCTGCCATCGCCTCGGTTTCCGATGAGATGATCGAATTTCAGACGATTCTGGCCTGCATCCGACCCTCCGGAGGCGGGCGACGGCCTGTGCGCCCCGGCCGTCAGCCCTCGGCCGGGCCCTGTACGAGAAGGCGTGCCGCGGTGTGATCGGCGCGGTCCGCCTCGTCCGAGGCGTCGATGTAGCCGAAGGCGTCGTCGCCGACGGGGATCCGCAGCGGCGTGGGGCCCTCGGCGCCGACGATGTCCAGGACCCGCGCGGCGAAGTACTCGGGGCGTCCGGTCTCGGGGCTGTCCGCGAGGCCCCGGGCCCCTTCGAGCATCTCGCGGTTGGTGACGTCGTAGGCGGGCACCCGATGGGCGGCTTCGGTCATGGAGGTGCCGTAGCGCGTCGCGAACATGCCCGGTTCGATGACGGTGACGCGGATGTTGTGGGGAGCCGCCTCCATGGCGAGGGTCCGGCTCATGCCCTCGAGGGCGTGCTTCCCGGCGGTGTAGGCCGCCAAGCCGGGGAAGGCCATCCGGCCCACCACGGAGGAGACGTTGAGGATGTGGCCGTGCCCCTGGGCCCGCATCAGCGGCAGGACGAGCCGGGCGAGCCGCCAGGGACCGACGACCAGGGTCTCCAGCTGGTCGCGGAGTTCGGCGTCCGAGACCTCCTCGACCGCACCGAACAGCCCCACGGCGGCGTTGTTGACGAGGATGTCGATGCCGCCCAGGCGCTCCACCGCCGTGCGGACGGCCTCCTCGCAGGAAGCTCCGTCCCGCAGTTCGAGCGGGACCGGGACGATGCGGCCGGGCCAGGCCGCGGCCAGATCCTCCAGGTCGGCGGTCTTGCGGGCGGTGACGGCCAGTTCGTCCCCGGCCCGGGCCGCCGCGGTGGCCAGTGCGTGCCCGAGCCCCGAGGAGCATCCCGTCACCAGCCAGCGTCGTCCCATGGTTCCCCCCCCCCCCGTGATGGCCGAGTTGCCCCGGATGGTGGGGCAGTTCATGTTCGGGGCGGCTCCGGTCCGGGGTCATCCCTGCTGCGGGGGCGCGCAGAGGCGCGCAGGCGCACGTCGGGGCGCGCGCACGCGCCGGGCGCCGCCGGGCAGGCGGGACTTCGCGGACACCCCCTAGGCGGCCGGGGCGCCGCCGCTCGCCCGGGCGGCGCGGCGGAGCCGGGAGCGGGCCGGATCCTGGGAGGAGTGCGAGGCCGGGGCGGTGTGTTCCCGCGGGTTCGGGCGGACGAAGAGGGTGACCGTGACCTTCTCGGCGAACCCGTTGCGCCGCATCATCGCGGCGGAGGCCGCGTTGCCGCTCTCCACGTCGGTGATGATCCGGGACGCCCCCGCCGCGAAGAGCGCGGCGCAGCAGTGCTCGACCAGGGAGCTCGCGACGCCCCGGCCCCGGGCACGTTCCTCCAGCGCGATCCACTCCAGGTAGCCCCAGTCCTCCCGCTCGTCGTAGGACAGCGACCCGAGGACGAACCCGAGCAGCCCCTCCTCGTCGCGGGCGATCCAGCAGGCGTCCGGCTGGGCGTCCCAGTGCGCGGCCACCGAGGACAGGGACCAGGAGGTGTAGGGCATCGCCTTCACGTCGAAGGACCGGTAGCCGAGGTTGAGAACGGCATCGAGGTGGGGCAGTTGCAGCGGGAGGATCTCGACTTCACTCATGCAAGGGATGATGACATAGCCGCATATGTCTGCCCGTCACCTCACGGAGAGAACCTCGGGGTCCGCCTCCGACTCCCGGGCGGGCGCCGGGACCGGGTTCTTCGGGCCGCGGGCGAGGACGTAGAGGAACAGGACGCCCATGACGGCCACCCCCGCCCACATGGCCTGCTGCCAGCCCTCGACGAAGGACTGCCGGGCGGCGTCGACGAGGGCCTGCGCCCGGGGGCCCGCTCCGCCCGCGGCCGCGACGGCGTTGGCGACGCCCTCCCTCGCGGCGTCGGCGGCGCCCTGCGGAATGTCGTGGAGCCGCCCGTCGACGGCGCCCCGGTAGCCGGCCGACAGCAGCGCTCCGAGCAGGGCCACACCCAGTGCGGTGCCGAACTCGCGGGTGACGTCGTTGAGCGCGGAGGCGACGCCCTGGCGTTCGCGCGGCAGGGAGCCGGTGATGGCCTCGGTGGAGGGCGTCATCGCCAGACCCATGCCGATGCCCATGGCGAGCATGCCCGGAAGGACGGACGGGTAGCCGCCGTCGACGGAGACGATGCCCGCCATGAGGGCGAGACCGGCGCCCGCCAGCAGGATGCCGGTCGCCATGGTCGCGCGCGCACCGATGCGCGGGGTCAGCCGGGGAGCCAGGCCGGAGGCCGCCATCATGGCCACGGCCATGGGCATGAGCGCCAGCGTGGACCTGATGCCCGACCAGCCCAGAACGGCCTGCAGGAAGGGGAAGAGCACCACGAAGATCCCCGCCTGCACGCCGAAGACCGTGAGCAGGGTGAGGGAGCCGCCGGCCGGTCCGCGCTCGCGGAACAGCCGTACGTCGAGCAGCGCTGCATCCCGCAGCCGCAGTTCCCGGACCACGAAGGCCACGGCGGCGAGGAGCCCGGCCACGAGGCCGGTCAGGGTGGCGGGATCGGACCAGCCGCGCTCCGGCCCTTCCTGGAGGGCGAAGATGAGGCCGGACACGGCGACGACGGAGGTCAGCGCGCCGACGGTGTCGAAGGAGTGCCTCGGGGCCTCGCGGGAGTCGGGGATCGCGCGCAGCGCCATGACGAGGGCCACGACGACCAGCGCGACGGGCAGCACGAAGAGGTAGCGCCAGTTCGCCACGTCGACGAGCGCCGCGGAGAGGAACATGCCGAGGATGCCGCCGCCTCCGGCGACCCCGGTCCACACGCCGATGGCCCGGCCGCGCTGCTCCTCGGGGAAGGTGGAGGTGATCACGGCGAGGGTGATGGGCATGATCATCGCGGCGCCCACACCGCTGAGGAGGCGGGCGGCGAGCATGACCTCGGCCGACGGGGCGAGACCCGCGAGGGCGCTCGCGATGCCGAAGACGGCCAGGCCGGCGAGCAGCGTGGGCTTGCGCCCCAGCCGGTCCCCGAGCGCTCCCAGCGGGAGCAGGAGCGCGGCCAGGGTGAGGGTGTAGAGGTTGATGATCCACAGGACGGTGCTCTGCGAGGCGCCGAACTCGACGGCGAGGTCGGGCTGAGCGACGTTCAGTCCGGAAACCGAGGCGATGACGGCCATCAACGCGATGCACACGGTGATCAGAATGATGCGCAGCCGACGCGGGTCCGGGCCGTCGTCGCCGTGGACGGTCACGGGTCCGGGTCCGGGTGCGTCGGGGGATGCCGCCCCTGTGGGCTGGTGCGTACTCATGGCTTCCTCTCGGAAAAGGGCATGCGGAAGGCGGCGCCGGACCGGGTCCGGCGCCGCCGGTGGGGGAGGGACGGGGGAGGGAGGTGCGGGAGCCCGCTACGCGTCAGGCGGTGGCGGCGGCCGAGGCGACCGCCGCGTCGGTGTCGGCGACGGCGAGGAGGGCGTTGATGTGGGCGCCCGCCAGCGCCCCGGCCGCGGCCGAGGCCCCGACCTGGGCGATCGGGTCGGTGACGTTGCCGGCCACCCACACCCCCGGCACGTCGGTGGCGCCGGCCGCGCCGGAGACGAAGCGGCGGCCGCCGCCTGGCAGGTCCTCCACCGGCAGGCCCAGGCCCGTCAGGCCCTCGGTCCGGGCCACGAGCGTGGTCGCCACCGCGAGGACGCGGCGGGCGACGACCCGGCCGTCCGCGAGGCGGACACCGCCGATGCCGCCGTCGAGATCCCCCACGACCTCGGCGACCGGGCCGTCGACGACCCGGATGCCGCGTGCGGAGAACCGCGTACGGGTCTCTTCGTCGAGCTCGGTGCCGTGTGCGAAGTAGACGAGGTCGTCGGTGAGCTGACGGAACAGCAGGGCGTGGTGGAGCGATGCGGGGCCGGTGGCGAGGACGCCGATCGGCTCGTCGCGCACCTCCCAGCCGTGACAGTACGGGCAGTGCACCACGCTGTGGCCCCAGTGCGCGGCCAGTCCGGGCAGCTCGGGCAGCACATCGCGCAGACCGGTGGCCACCAGCAGACGGCGCGCGGTCAGGGCGCGGCCGTCGGCCAGGGTGACGGTGAAGCGCAGGTCGCCGTCGGCGGAGGGAGCGGCGTGCTCGGCGGCGGAGACCTCTCCGGAGACGACGAGGCCGCCGTAGCGGCGTACGTCCTCTCGGCCCCGCCCGTACAGTTCCGCCGGCGGGGTGCCGTCCAGGGCGAAGAGGCCGTGCACGCCCTCGGCGGGCGCGTTGCGGGGGGTGCCGCTGTCGATCACGACGACCGAGCGGCGGGAGCGGGCGAGCATCAGCGCGCCGTTCAGACCGGCGGCGCCGCCGCCGATCACCACGGCGTCGACGGTCCCGTCCGGCAGTGCGTCGGTCGCGTATGCGGTAGTCATCGCGGTCATGTCGTCGGTTTCCTTCCCGGGTGTTCCTTCGTACCGGCCCGATGGTCCGGGGCCGTCTGCACACGACGCTAACCGCGACTTGCAGCACGGGCATACAATGTTGCCTATGACGCAAGAAGACGGCGACCTGGACAGCCTCGTACGCAAACGCATCCGCGCGCTGCGGGTGGCGCAGGGCTGGTCCCTGGAGGAACTGGCCGTGCGCGCGCGGCTCAGTCAGTCCACGCTCAGCCGCATCGAGAACGGTCAGCGCCGCCTGGCTCTGGACAGTCTCGTCACGCTCGCCCGCGCGCTCGACACCACCTTGGACCAGCTCGTGGAGACCGCGACCGACGACGTCGTCACCAGCCCGATGATCGACGCCGCCCGCGGGCAGATGCGCTGGCCGATCAAGGGTGAGCCGGGCATGACGGTCATTCGCCAGCGCATGACCGAGCCGCCGCCGGACAACCCCTCCCGCATGCGCGCGCACCCCGGGCGCGAATGGCTCGTGGTCCTGTCCGGAACCGCGATCCTCCTGCTGGGGAACCGTCGCTTCCGCATCGAGGCCAATCAGTCCGCGGAGTTCCCCACGATGATGCCGCACGCGATCGGCGCCGAGGGGGGACCGTGCGAGATCCTGGGGATCTTCGACCGGGACGCCCGCCGCGGCCACCAGCGGGACAGCGGCGTCGGTGACACGGGAGGCGACGGGGGCGGCGAAGGCCCTGCTCAGGGGTAGGGGCGTGGGGTCCCCGGCCCGGGGGTCTTGCGCGTCCTGGGGGCCCTGAGGCCATCTTCTTGCCTAACTGGCAAGGTTTGATGCGGCAAGAGCATGAGCGTCCTACGGTGGAACCATGACCCACGCACAGCACGCACCCCAGCACGGCGCCGCCCACGACGGGCACACCCACGACGGACATGGCCGCGATGGGCACGGCCACGATGGGCACGGCCACGGCAGCCAGGGGCATGCCCCCCACGGCCATGCCGGGCACGGCAGCGATCACGGCCACGGCGGCGATCACGGCCACACCCGCCAGGACCTCGAGGGGCAGGCGGAGATCCTCGACCTGGACGCGGAGGTCCTCGCCGAGCACATCACCGACATCACCACCTGGCTGCCCCTGACCGAGCCCCCTCGCCACATCGTGGATCTGGGCTGCGGCACGGGAGCCGGCACCTTCGCCCTGCTCGACCGGTTCCCCGACGCGCACGTCACGGCCGTCGACTCCTCGGCCGGACACCTGCAGCGCCTGAGGGAGAAGGCGTGCGCCCGCGGCGTCGAGGACCGCGTCCGCACCGTGCAGGCCGACCTCGACGAAACCGAGTGGCCCGACCTCGGCGCGCCCGACCTGGTGTGGGCCTCGGCCTCGATGCACCACATGGCCGACCCGGACCAGGCCCTGCGCACGGTCCGCGAACTACTCGCCCCCGGCGGCCTGTTCGCCGTCGTCGAGCTGGCGGGCTTCCCCCGCTTCCTGCCCGAGGACGCCCCCGAAGGCCGACCGGGACTGGAAGAGCGCTGCCACACCGCGAGCGAGAGCTACCACGCCGAGCACGTACCCCACCGGGGCGCCGACTGGGGGCCGAAGCTCACCGCGGCCGGATTCACCCTCGACGGCGACCGCGTGATCGACGTGAACATCGAGGCCGCCCGCAGCGAAGCGGTCGGCGCGTACGCCCTCGGCAGCCTGCAGCGCCTGCGCGGCAGCATCGCCGAGATCCTCCCGCCCGAGGACCTCGCCGCACTCGACCGGCTGCTCGACACCGACGGCCCCGAGAGCATCCTGCGCCGCGAGGATCTCGCCGTGCGGACCGAGCGCACCGTCTGGGCCGCACGCCGCAAGAGCTGATCCGCGCCGGCGGCCGCCCTCACCCCCGTCGGCCCGGTGAACCCTTCAGGAGGGCGGCGGTGAACGGCGCGCGGTGACGTACCAGCCAATCCTGGATGCGGTCCCAGCGCTCCCAGCCCCCGCGCTCGGTCAATGCCTGCAGATAGGTGGTGTCGCCGTCGGCCACGCGGCGGGCGACGAAGGCCCGGCATACCGCGGTGGCCTGCTCGATGGTGTCCGGCAGTTCGGCGCGTTCCCGCAGCGAGAGGCCGTAGCCGTCGGCAAGGATCCGCAGCCGAGTGGGGGCATCCAGTCCGGCAGGGTGAAGGGCGCTCGCCGATACGGGGTCGAGCATGGGGACCCAGTAGCGGGCGGTCATGGCGACGTCCCAGAGGGGGCGCCCCGGGGCAGCCATGTCGAAATCGATCAGTCCGGCGGCACGGCCGTCACGGAAGACGACGTTCTCCGGGCAGACGTCGTTGTGACAGAGCAGCGTCCCTCCCTCCGGATCGGCCAGATCTTGCGGCCATGCGGCATGGACGTCGACGGGAATGTCCGCGCCGGCCTCGTGGAGGCGCCGCAACAGCCTGCCCACCGAGGTCAGTGCGGTCGGGGTCATGGCCCAAGGCGGGAACGGCGGCAGGGCGACGTCGCCGGGAAGAAAGGTCAGCTGCTCGCGGCCGTCCTCGGTGAGGTGGACGGGGGTCGGTGCCGCGTCGAAGCCGTGATGTCCCAGTGCGAGGAGGTGGGCGTGGAGGGCGCGCGCGGTGCGCGGCGCCGGGCGATCCACCAGCGCCCCGCGACGGAAGACCGCGCCCACGTTCGCCATGCCGCCCGTGAGCACGTCGCGGTGCGGCGGGTCGTCTTCGGCCGTCATGTCGATCACGCTAGCGTCCAACCGGCCGTGCGAGGGCCCGTGTTGGGAGGAAGTCCCGGGCTTCTACGGCCCGAAGGAGATCACTCCTGCGGCCGGCGCAGCAGCGGGGGAGCCGGATGGGGGAGCGGGCCGGCCGCAGCCGGGCTCAGTCCGTCCATGACCAGGGCCACGTAGCGGCGCCAGCCCTCCTCGGCCGGGTCCATGGTCCACAGCACGCTGACCAGCATGCTCATGATCCTCTTCAGGTCGTCGGGCACCAGGTCGCCGCGGATCACACCGGCCTGCTGCCCCCGCGCCACCAGCGGGTCGAGCGCATCGAAGAACCGGGCGCTGACCTCGGCGGAGAGGACGCCGGCCTTGCGGGCGGCGGTCAGGACGTGGTGCTCGTCGGCCGCCGAGGCCAGGGCGGCTTCGAGTACGACGGTCAGGCCGCGACGGGGGTCCTCGTCGGCCAGTCCGCGGTCGATGACGGGCAGTACGTCCTGGGTGAACTGCTGGTCGAGCACGGCCCGGAGCAGGGCGGCCTTGTCGGGGAAGCGGCGGAAGAGCGTGGCGATCCCGACGCCGGCCCGCCGTGCGATCTCGTCGAGCGGAGCATCGGGTCCGAGCTCGGCGTACACGTCGCGTGCCGCTCTCACGATCTTCTCGATGTTGCGCACGGCGTCGGCGCGCAGGGGTTTGGGGCTGTCGGTCGGCACGCTGTCGACAATACAACTGATAGTCGACGATCGGATCCGGTTGACACGTCGCCCGCGTCGAACTGATAGTTGACTACTGATTGTGGGGTGCGCCGACCCCCGGCAAGACACCACCTAGGACCTCATCTATGCAACAGCCGCCCACCGCCGTTCCCCGCACCGGCAAGGTGATCGCGACGCTCGCACTCGCGGGCATCGCCGCAGCCGTCATGCAGACGCTGGTCACGCCGCTGCTGGCCGACCTGCCGAACATCCTCCACACCTCCCACTCCAACTCCGCCTGGGTCGTCACGGCCACCCTCCTGGTCGCGGGCGTGTGCGTACCCATCAGCGGGCGCCTCGGTGACATGCTCGGCAAGCGCCGCATGCTCCTGGCCTGTTGCATACCGCTGATCATCGGCTCGGTGGTGTGCGCGCTGGCCGGCGGCGTCGTCCAGATGATCATCGGGCGGGGCCTGCAAGGCGTCGGCATGGGCATGATCCCGTTGGGCATCGCCCTGCTCCGCGACATCCTCCCCGCCGAGAAGCTCAGTTCCTCCATCGCCCTCGTGAGCGCCTCCATGGGGATCGGCGGCGGCATCGGCCTCCCGCTCTCCGCGGCCGTCGCCCAGTACACGAGCTGGCGCTTCCTGTTCTGGGGTTCCGCGGCGCTCGCCGGCTGCGTCGCCGTCATGATCGTGGCCTTCATTCCCGAGGTCCCGGCCGCCGCCAAGGGGCAGCGCTTCGACGTGATCGGTGCGCTGGGCCTCGCGGCCGGCCTGGTCTCCCTGTTGCTGTTCGTGTCCAAGGGCGCCGACTGGGGCTGGGGATCCGCCACCACCCTCGGCCTGATCGCCACCGCCGCCGTGGTCCTGGCCGCCTGGGGGTGGTTCGAATGGCGGACCACCGACCCGCTGGTCGACCTGCGCACCACGGTCCGCCCGCGCGTCCTGCTCACCAACCTCGCCTCCGTCTCCATCGGCTTCGGCATGTACGCGAGCATGCTGGTCATTCCGCAACTGCTGCAGTTCCCCGCCGCCACCGGCTACGGCCTGGGCCAGTCCATGCTGGCGGCCGGGATGTGGATGCTGCCCGGCGGGCTGATGATGATGGCCGTGTCCCCCCTCGGGGGCAAGCTCACCAACCTCCACGGCCCGAAGCTCACCCTCGTCTGCGGAGCACTCGTCCTGGCCGCCGGTTACGGCGTCGCGCTCCTCTTCTCCGGAACGGCCGTCGGGCTGATGGCCGCCGTCATGGTCATCAACAGCGGCGTCGCCCTCGCCTACGGAGCCATGCCCGCTCTGATCATGAGCGCGGTGCCCCTGGCGGAAACCGGCGCCGCCAACGGCTTCAACGCCCTCATGCGCTCCCTGGGCACCTCCGTCGGAGCCGCCGTCGTCGGTGTCGTCCTGGCCCGGATGACCACCACGGCGGGCGGGTTCACCCTCACCTCCGAGGCGGGCTTCCGCACCGGCCTGCTCATGGGCGGCGGCTTCGCCCTGCTGTCCGGGGCCGTCGCCGCCCTCATTCCCGCCCTCCGGCCGCAGCAGCTCGAACTGCGGGACCAGGCGGGCCCCACGACCGAAACGGCCCCCACCTCGGTGAGCAAGTAGCGGGGCATCCGGCTTCGCCGCTCAGTTCACGGGCCCGTCTCGAGGTACGACGCCAGGTGGGCCAGAGAGGAGGCGATGCCCGCCTCGTGGTCCGCCCGCTCGATGCCGGGCGGAACGTCGGTGGCGGTGACGGTCACCTGGGTGCCCCCGTCGGCGGCGGCGAGGTGCCAGGTCATCGTCATGGTGCCGGCGTACGACGGGTCGTCGGACTCGAACACGGCCTGCTGCACCACGCGTTCCGAGGGCACCAGAGCGGCGAACCGGACGTCGACGACGTCGGTCGCGCCGGAGGTCTTGCCGGGGCCGTCGGCAGGATCGAGGGAGGTGCCCGGGTGGGTGTCGAGGTAGGTGAGGACCATCCGGAACCCGCCGCCCGGCCGCGGGTCCCACCGCTCGATCCGCCCGCTCATCCCGTCCGGCGGGAGCCAGGTTTCGAGGGACGCGCGGTCGAGGAGGGCGGCGTAGACGGCCGACGGCGGCGCCGCGACCGTCCGGGCGGCGCGGTCGGTCCTGCCGGCGGACCGGTCCCCGGGCCCGCCCCGCTCCGCCGACGCGTCGTCCGCGGGAGACTCCAGGGTGCGGAGGTGGGCGGTCACCGCCGCAGTGGTGCGCTGCTCGTCCCGGCTGGCCAGGAGGTCCAGCAGCGCCCCGCGCAGGACCGAGAGCAGCAGGGTGCGCTCGGCGAGGCCCTCGGGCGTGTCGCGCCGGGCCGGCGGCTGGGCCGCGGCGAAGACCTCCAGCCAGTCGGCGATCGTCCGCTCCGCGAACCCCGCCCAGGGCCCTGCGCCGCCGCCCAGCGAACGCGAGTAGCCCTCGACCCAGAGGGTGAGGACCTTGCGGTGTCCGGGGTCGGCGAGCCAGCTCCACACCAGCTCGCCCGTGCGTGCGAGCCCGTCCTCCGGCCGGGCCCGGTGCACGGCTTCGAGCATGCCCGTCTCGTCCTGCCGGGCCCGCGCGAGCAGCGCCTGCACCAGCGCGTCCTTGCTGCCGAACAGGAAGAGGAGGACGCGCGGACTGCTGCCGATCGCCTCGGCCAGGGGGCGCAGGGACATGTCCGCCAGCCCGTGGTCGAGCACGTGGGCGTAGGCCAGCTCCAGGAGCTGCTGCTTGCGGGCGGAGTCGGCGCGGTCGGAAGGGGTCACCCGGACATTATGCTTTACTGAAACAGTCGTTTCAGTAGCTCGATGGCTCAGCAGTAGCGCGATTTCAGAGAGAGGGAGGGTCCCCATGAACGAGGTCCGTGCGGTGATCCGTCCGCTGGGGGAGCCGGGCGATCTCGGCTGGGTGGTGATGGCCCACGGCGAGCAGTACGCCGAGGAATTCGGCTGGGACGTCAGCTTCGAGGCCCTGGTCGCGCGGATCGTCGCGGACTACGCGGCCGGCCACGATCCCGCCCGCGAGGCGGCCTGGATCGCCGAACTGGACGGCCGCAGGGTCGGCAGCGTGTTCTGCGTGGCCGACGAGGGTGGCGGGGAAGGGGATCGGGGCGCCGCCAAACTGCGCATCCTCCTGGTGGACCCGGCCGCCCGTGGCCACCGCCTGGGCTCGCGCCTGGTCGCACAATGCGTGGACTTCGCCCGCGAGGCGGGATACGAGCGGATCCGGCTGTGGACCAACGACGTCCTCGCGGCCGCACGCGGGATCTACCTGGCCGCCGGCTTCCGGCTCGTTGAGGAGGAGCCGCACTCCAGCTTCGGCGCCGACCTGATCGGCCAGGTCTACGAACTCGACCTGCGGGCCTGAACGGTGCCCCCACCCGGCGTACGAGCGCATGGCGTTCGCCGGGCGGAGCCTGGTAGCCGCCCTCCCATTTCAGGAGCAACTCGGCTGTGTCGCAGGCCCGTTGCGGGGTATCCGCGCAGCATGCCCGTCAGGCGGACGCCGCATGGGCGCACGACACCCGGCCGGCCCGCGGGCAGGCGGAGTACTCGAAGGAAGGGAACCGCGATGACGACGACCGGATTGCACGGAATGAAGACCCTCCCCGGCGCACAGGCGCTCCGGCGGCAGGCCGTCCGGACCCGGCAGGAGCTCGGCCGCCTCGTGGAGGACGGGAAGCTCGACTCCGCACGGGGCAAGGCCGTACGGGCCGCGACCACGGTACGGAGCCACCGGACCGCGTGGGTCACCGCCGCCGGGGTACTGGCCGCGGCTCTGCTGGCCCGGCGGAGCCGCCGGGCACGACGCGGTTGAGCTCCGGCACCCGTGAAGGGAGCGGCCCCCGAACATCGGGGGCCGCTCCCTTCACGTCATGCCACCGCTTGGCGCGCTCTCAGCAGGGGCGGACCGGCTGGAGGTTGTGGACGTAGCGGGCCGAGACCCACCCCTTCGAGCCGTGGAGGCGGTACCACACCGGGTTTCCGTCCACCCAGCCCCCGCGCTTCTGGCACACCAGGAGCACCCGCTCGTTCGGACGCAGCTTCTTCACCACGTCCGAGTACACGGTCGGCTTCTCGCGGACGTTGAGCGGTGCGCGGGTTTCGACCACGCCCACGGGGCCGGACTTGCCCTGCCCGTAGCCGGCAGCGAGGCCGTCGGCCGCCCAGCCGGCCGTGCTCAGCGGCCCGATCAGTACTCCGGCCGCCAAGGCGTACGTCAGCAATGCCTTCTTCACCATCGGATCCACTCTCTCCCTGTGTCGCCTGGGCGCGGGGCCGGCAGCCCGTGCGGCCGACCGCCCCGACCACCCCGACCGACTATCCACCGCCCGGGCGGTGGATGGTCGGCGGCCCGGAGGGAACACGCCCCCGTTGCTCCGGATGGCCTAGAGCCGTGCGCCCCGACCACGACGAGAGCTCCGCGTGGGTCCGTGCCCGGGGGTCAGATGATGCGGCCGCCGAAGCCGCCGATGGAGTAGTAGGTCCCGATCTCCTCGCGGTACCCGACGTCGTCGAGGTGCTTCTCGCGGTGGAACTCCGGAGCGTTCTTGATCTGCTCCTTGGTGCCGTCGACGTAGATCTTCTCGCGGTTCGCATCGACGATGATCACGGTGCTCGCCGGGAGCAGCACTTCCTTGCCGAAGATCCAGATCCCTGTGTCCACGACCAGGTAGGCGTCACCGGCCTCGTCGGAGTGCTTGTCGACCTTGCCGATGCTGCCGTCGGTCGCCTCGACCGTGTAGCCGATCAGATCGGTGCCGGTCAGGTGGCCCGCGGTCGACTTGTAGCTCCACACATGCTCAGTCACGCGAAACAACTCCTTCGCCAGACAGGGGGCGGCGGGGCAGTGCCGGCCGTCCCTCTCTTTCGATGTCGTACGCGGCGCCGTCGGCGCCCCGCCCGAACTCGCCTGCCCCGGCTCGGGACCTTCATTCGCCCGGGCCCGGCTCTCCCGCCGGGCGCGTACCGGACCGTGCGCAGGGCAGACGAGCCGCCATGACATGGAGACACGCGCTGCGGCGCGGTGAGAGCCCCGAGACCGGGCCCGTGGCGGCCGCCCGGCAACGACGCCGTCCGGCACACCCGTTCGTTCGGGCGCTGGCCATGGTGGCGGCCTTCGTCGGGACCGTGCTGTTCAGCGTGGTCCTGGCACGGCTCACGCTGGAACCCTCCGCCGCCTCGGTGGACCTGGTGCACAGCAACGTCCGGCCCGGCCACTCGATCAGCGCCTACCTGGACGGCGCGTCGACCGCCCAGGCGGTGCGTCAGTTGGGCGGGAACCTGCTGCTGGGCCTGCCGTTCGGGGTGCTCCTGCCCGTCCTCATGCCCCCGGCCCGAGGGCTGCTGCGGGTCGCCGCGGTGACGGTGTGCCTGATGACGCTGGTGGAGCTGATCCAGGGCGCCCTCGTCACGGGACGCGTCTTCGACATCGACGACGTCATCCTCAACACGACCGGAGCCCTCCTCGGCTACCTGCTGATCGGCCGCCGCCTGGGCCGGGCCGTGCACCCCCGCCGCAGGCACTGGTGGCACCGCCGCTCCCGGCAAGGCATGCCCACGCCCGCGCCCTCGCCGGAGCCGAAGCCGAGGCCTGAGCAGAAGCCGACGCCGATCGCGAAGCCGGCAACGACGCCGCTCGCGAAGCCGAGCCGCGCCGGTTGGCGGAAGGCCTTCCAGCGCGGCGACTGACCCGCTCGCCGCGGCCGGGCCGCAGGCCTCCCCGTGTCAGGTCCCTGCCGTGGGGCAGGCGCGGGGATGTCCGTGCCGCTTCCACCCACTGGGGAGACATGAACAGCGCCCTTCGCCTCCTGGCCCTCCTGGGGGCCTCGATCCTGCTCACCGCCGCGGCCGGCTGGGCCGTCGACCGACTGCTCCGCCGCGCCGACGCACGTCACCCCGAAACGCCCTGGTGGAACCTGCTGCGCCGCTGCCGCCACGCCCTGCAGATCGTCCTGCTCGCCGCACTGTTCAAGGGCGCCTGCCGGCACACGGCGTGGCCGCCGCTGCGGGACAACGCGGCCGTCACGGGCCGGATCCTCTCGCTCGCCCTGATCGGCGCCGGGGCCTGGCTGATCGTGGCCGTGGCCTCCGCCGCCGTCGAGTCGGGGTACGCCCGCTACGCCACCGGCACCCGCGACCCGGCCCGCGTACGCCGGGTCCGTACCCAGGTGACGCTGATCACGAGGGTCGTGACGGTGGTCGTTGCCGTGATCGCGGGCGCCGCGATGCTGCTCACCTTCCCGAGCTTCCGCGCGCTCGGCACCTCCGTCCTCGCCTCCGCCGGGATCATCGGCATCGTGGCGGGCGTGGCGGCCCAGTCCACCCTCGGCAACCTCTTCGCCGGCTTCCAGATCGCCTTCGGCGACATGGTGCGCATAGGCGACACGGTCGTGGTCGCGGGCGAGTGGGGGGTGGTAGAGGACATCACCCTCACCTTCCTCGCCGTACGGACCTGGGACGAACGCCGCATCACCATGCCCGTCTCGTACTTCACCACCACGCCGTTCGAGAACTGGTCGCGCGGCGGAGTCCAGATGACCGGCACGGTCTTCCTCCACTGCGACCACAGCGCGCCCGTGGACCTCCTGCGGGACAAGGTCCTCGAGATCCTGCACGCCTGCCCGCAGTGGGACGGCCGCGGCTGGGACCTCGCGGTCACGGAGACGACGCCCTCCACCATCGTGGTGCGGGCCATCGTCACGGCCAAGGACGCCGACGACCTGTGGACGGTGCGCTGCGCCGTACGCGAGCAGCTGATCGCCTGGCTGGCGGAGAAGCATCCCGGCGCCCTGCCCCGCATCCTGCTGGACCCGGCTCCGACGGTGCCCGCCACGGCCGAGGGGCGCCCCCTCTGAGGGAACTCCCCGGCAAGCAGCACCCGTACGGTGCGGCCACGGCCGAACGGACGCGTTCCTACCGGTGCCGGGCGAGGGTGTGCACGAGGACGATCAGCGCGAAGGCGATGACGAGCAGGTGCACCCAGGACGGGCCGATCGCCGGGGCCAGGGACAGGGAGGTGAACTGATGAGGGGTCATGAGGCGCTCCTGCCCCCGGATGCCGGATCGACGCCCTCCCTCGCGGGACGGCCGCAGGACGGCCGCGGGACCGCCGGGGTCCGGCCGGACGCGCCCGGCCCCGTCAGCGCGGCGCGGGCCTGCCGGACACCAGCCGGGCGGCCTCGATCTCGGCCCAGACGGCCTTGCCGTGCTCATGTGGCTGCGTGCCCCAGCGGTCGGACAGGCGCTCCACGATGTGCAGACCGTGGCCGCCGGGCATGCCGCGCCGCGGGGCGGGGTGGAGCCGGGGCAGGTCCGTCGTACCGTCGCAGACCTCGATGCGCAGCGTTTCCCCCGCGGTGAGCACGAGCTCCCGGCAGCCGTCCGCGTGCAGGGAGGCGTTGGTCAGCAGCTCGGACACGAGGAGCAGGGCGTCCTCGGCGGTCTCCGTTCCGTCCCAGCCCCAGTCGCGCAGGGCCCGGCGCGTGAAGTCGCGTCCCTTGGCCACCGCGCCCCCGACGCCCGCCAGTGCGAGGCGACGCCGTTGGCCTCCTCCGGGAAGGCCGCCGGGAAGGCCGGCGCTCACTGGATCTCCCGTCTTCGGTCCGATGGTCTCCACCGTGCTCTCGCACCCCCGTGCCGACGCTGCTTCGTTCGCTGCTCCCGGGACCGCACGACGAGGTCGTGATCGGGGTCCCGGACTGTTCGTATGCCCCCGAGCGGCCCGGGGACACCCGAGCCCGCCCCCGAGTGTAGGTGACCTCGGGTGTCAGGGCGTTGCCATGTGGAGCCGCAGCGTGAAGCCGTCGTCCACGGCCCGGACCTCGACGAGATCGCAGAGCTGGTGGATCATCCACAGACCGCGGCCGCCGTTCGCCGAGGCGAGGGAGGGGCGGCGGCGGCCCGCCAGGGGGTCGGCCAGACGGCCGCCGTCACGGATCTCGGCGACGACTCCCGCCCGTGCGCCGCCGGTGGTCCACAGGCGCAACGTGCCCTTCCCGCCCCCGTGGGACAGGGAATTGGCCGCGGCCTCGCTGACGGCCAGGACCAGGTCGCCGCGCCGCGCCGCGCTCAGAGCGGTCCCGCGGGCCCAGGCGTCGGCGTACTCGCGCACCTCGGCCAGTCCTCCGTGGGCGTACGCGAACCGGGGCGGCTCGCCCTCGGGTTCGGGCAGCGGCAGGTCGCAGTCGGCCGAGACCCGTACGGCGTCGGTGTACGCCGGACTCGGCAGGTCCAGGGCCCCCGCGATGAGGGTGGGGTGCGTGCGCCGGGCATCGGCCAGCACGTCGGGCGCGAGCCCCCGTACGTCGTACGGGCACAGGATCGTGGCGGGCCGGCCGGCGAAGGCCGTGTTGATGAGGGCCTCGTGCCGGGTGGCCTCCAGGACCTCGGCGGGGGAGCGGCCGGGCCAGATCGGCTCTCCGACGATCCGGACCGCCCGGCTGACGTGCAGGTCGGCGAAATCCTGCAAGCCGGCCAGGATGCGGCCGGGATTGCGCCCCAGCTCGGTCATGTCCGTCCAGGTGACCGCGGCCGCGCTACCGCCGAGGCTCTCGCGCAGGGCGTCCAGGTGCGGGCCCGGCACCGCGACGAGCACCGGTTCGCCGGCCGACACGGCGGTGCGCACGAAGCCGCCCACACCGGACACGTACGCGTCGAGGTCCTGGTAGAAGAGGGCGGGATGGACGAAGGCCCCGGGCCCAGCGGGCGCAGGAACAGTGATCATGCTGCGACCTCCAGCGCGGCGCATTCGTCCGGGAACATCTCCACGACCTTGCGGAGCGAGTACGGCGGGTCGTGGAGCAGCAGGCGCCGTCCCTGCCCGCTGAGGGCGGCCGCAGCCCGTACGAGGGCGGCGACCGCGGCCGTGTCCAGGAAGACCACGGCGGAGAGGTCGAGGTGGACGACGGGGCCGGGAATCGCGGTCACGGCGCCGAGCGCGGCGGACAGGCACTGCCGGGTGTCGAGGTCGCAGCTGCCGCTCAGGCGCGCGCCGGGACGGTCCTGCCACGGCCGGGCGGTGAGCGGCGCCCCGGCGTCCGCTCCCGCCTCCGCGCCGGTTGGGGAGTTCATGGTCCTTTCCTACACCGCGAGCATGCCGTCGCGCAGCCGTGCCAGCGTGCGGGACAGGATGCGGGAGACCTGCATCTGGGAGACACCGAGCACGGTGCCGATCTCCGCCTGGGTCTTCTCCTGCCCGAAGCGCATCCGCAGGATGAGCCGGTCGCGTTCGTCCAGCTGCTCCAGCAGGGGGGCGAGGGTGTGGAACTCCTCGAAGAGCTCCATGCCGGGATCGACGGCGCCGTGGCGCTCCGCAGCCGGCCGGGCGGTCCGGCCCGCCGCGGGCGAAGCGTCGCCGTCCACGGGGGTGGCGTCGAGGGAACTGCTCGTGTAGCCGTTCGCGGCCACCAGCCCCTCGATGACCTCGTCCTCGGACAACTCCAGGTGGTGGGCGATCTCCTTGACCGTCGGCGCCCTGCCCAGGACATCGCTCAGGGAGTCCTGGGCCTTGGCGAGTTCCGTACGCAGCTCCTGCAGCCGGCGCGGTACGTGCACGGCCCACGTGGTGTCACGGAAATAGCGCTTGATCTCACCGATGATGTACGGGAGGGCGAGGGTGGAGAACTCGACCTCGCGCTCCGTGTCGTAGCGGTCGATGGCCTTGATCAGGCCGATGGTCCCGACCTGGATGATGTCCTCCATGTCGAGCCCGCCGCCGAGCACCCGGGCCCGGAAGCGCCGCGCGGCGAACTGGACCAGGGACAGGTTCATCTCGATGAGCGTGTTGCGCGTGTACTGGTACTCGCGCGTCCCCTCCTCCAAGGTGCGCAGCCTCGCGAAGAAGAGCCGCGAGAGCTCCCGGGCGTCACCGGGCGCCATCTCCCGGGCGTTCTCCACCCGGAACAGGTCCGCGTCCTGCGTGGGCGCTCCCGCGGACTCGAGGTCGCACACGGGTACTTCAGCGTCTGCTGCACGCATGGGGCCTACAACGGTGGCCGAGCGATACATGGTGGCCGCTCCCTCCCGATTGACTGACGGCTGCCGGGGGCGCTTCTGCCCCGCCCGGGAGGGTCTACACACTTCGATGCTCGATTCTTTCCCGGGACGGCCCTGCCGACAGGCGCCTGGGGTGAGCAGGGAGCCGGTGGATAGCGTGGGGCCATGGCGAAGACGGGGAAGCAACGGGTCCTGTACCGGCAGGGCAGCGGGTTCTGGCGGATGACGGCGAAGTGGGCCCTGTTCTTCGGAGCCGTGTCCCTGCTGGACGGCGGGCTGCTCCGGTCGTGGGGCCACGCCGTGATCTGGCCGATGGTCGGGATCCTGCTGTGGGTGCCGTTCGGAATCGGCGTCTTCTGGTACCCGAAGAAGGACCAGCGGATCGAGCTGACGGCGCGTGAACTGCGGGTGCGGCGCAAGCGGCTGTCCATGGAGAAGGTGAACCTGCTGCACGTGGCGCACCTGTGGCTGGAGGGGCGGTCGACCGCGGACGCCGAGCCGGTGTCGGCATGGACGCCGTCCGACCGCTGGGTGTGGGTGCCGCTCCTCGACGGCCGGGCCTTCATGCTGGAGTTCCGCGACCCGGCCGCATTCGCCAAGGTCTTCGGGACCTTCGCGGTCGCGGCGTGCGGCGGACCCGACATCGTCCGCGCCAGGGCCGCGGCGGAAACCCACCCGGATCCGCGCCCCGTGCGGCCCCGCCGCTCCTCCGACGATTCGGGCTCCTGGCTGTACCTCCTGGACGCCTTCGACTGAGAGCCGGAGGCGCACGGCAAGGGGAGCCGGGCCGGGAGGCTGCGGTGCCGGAGCGAGGAGCAGGCATACTCCCTGGGAAGAACGTACGGCTGACGATCCGGGGAGGCGGACATGACCGGAGCAGGGGACGGATACGGGCAGAACGTGGTCGGGGACGGCTACCCGGCCGGGGCCGGCTGGGTGGTGGTGGCCCGGGGTGAACTGGACCAGGACACCCTGATTCCCTTGGAGGAGGCCCTCACCGAGGCGGCGGGCCTGCATCCGCTGGTGATCCTGGACGCCGGTTCCATCACCTTCGGGGACTCCTCGTTCCTGAACCTGCTCCTGCGGCTGCACCACCTCACGACCCTGCGCATCGCCGCCCCCGGCGAGCAGTTGCGCCGGCTGTTCGCGGTGACCGGGGCCGATACGGTCCTGTCCCTGCACGAGAGCGTCGAGGCCGCCGCCGGGGCGTGACCCCCTCCCGGCGCCCGCCCGCCGCTCAGCCGGTGTCCGGGCCCTCGGAACGCGGGTGGTGCGGGTCCGGTCCGCCGCCGGGCCGGAAGCACGCGGTGATCGCCTTCCCGCCGTGGCACGCGTGGACGTCCAGGGAATCGGCCAGGGCGTTGACGATCCCCAGCCCGCGGCCCGACGTCGCCTCCGCATCGGCGGCGGGCTCCCGGTGGCGGGGCAGCCGCGGATCGGCGTCCGCCACGCTCACGTGCAGGCAGCAGCCGTCCCAGGTCAGCACGAGGTGCGCGGTGCCGGCCGCGTGCAGGTGCGCGTTGGTGACGAGTTCGGAGACGCAGATCAGCACGGAGTACACGGGGTCGGCGGCCGAACCGCTCCACGGCAGCGACGCCAGGTGGCCCGCCGTCCACTCCCGCGCCGCCCGGACACCCTCCGCGACGGGAAACGACCGGGCCCAGCCCACAGCCTTGACCGCCATCCCCTTCACCCCGTTTCCTCCGTGGTGTGCGAGTACCGCCGGTTCGTCTACCCGGAACCCGCCGGGTCACCCGGGATCTCCCCAAAGCGCCGGGCCCGTGGGTCAGTTCGGGACTGGAGCGGGGGCCTCCCGTCGGCTTCCCTTTCCCGCAGGCGGGATGCACTGTCCCCGGTGTGATCGACCGTGCCTTATCGTCCCTTCGGCGGCGCTAGCCTTCACCGGACCGGTGGTGCGGCGAAGGCGGATCCCCACGGAGTGCAGGGCGCATCGGTGCGCCCCGAAGCCGGGGGTCCTTCTTGTCCCGTTCGTCGGAGTGTCGGTTTCGAGTGTGAGGTTGGGGCGGATGGCCGAGCGGGCGGGCACGGGTTCGGCGGGCGGGGAGCCTCCGCTTCCGGGCGAGGGCGGGATCGGCGAGGCGGAGCTGCGCAGGCTGCTGGCCGGGCTGACCGCGGTACGCGACGGGGATTTCCGTACCCGGCTGCCCGATGCGGCGGACGGGCTGCTCGGGGAGATCGCCACCGTCTTCAACGGGATGGTCAACCAGCTGTCCCTGTTCACCTCCGAGGTGACGAGGGTGGCCCGCGAGGTGGGCACCGAGGGAACGCTGGGAGGCCAGGCCGACGTACCGGGAGTCGGCGGCGCCTGGCTGGACCTCACGGATTCGGTCAACTTCATGGCGGGAAACCTCACCGCCCAGGTGCGCTCCATCGCCCAGGTCGCGACCGCCGTGGCCAAGGGCGACCTGTCGCAGAAGATCACCGTCACCGCGCGGGGCGAGATCCTGGAGCTGAAGGAGACCATCAACACGATGGTCGACCAGCTCTCCGGATTCGCTGGCGAGGTGACCCGGGTGGCCCGCGAGGTGGGCACCGAGGGCCGGCTCGGCGGCCAGGCGGACGTGCAGGGCGTCTCCGGTACGTGGAAGGACCTGACGGAGTCGGTCAACGTCATGGCCGACAACCTGACCGCCCAGGTGCGCTCCATCGCCGAGGTCACCACCGCCGTGGCCCAGGGCGATCTGACCCAGAAGATCCGCGTGGACGCGCGCGGGGAGATCCTGGAGCTGAAGGAGACCATCAACACGATGGTCGACCAGCTCTCGGCCTTCGCCGACGAGGTCACCCGCGTGGCCCGCGAGGTCGGCACCGAAGGCAACCTGGGCGGTCAGGCCACGGTCCGGGGCGTCTCCGGCACCTGGAAGGACCTCACCGACAACGTCAACGTCATGGCCTACAACCTCACCGGCCAGGTGCGCTCCATCGCCCAGGTGGCCACCGCCGTCGCCCGCGGAGACCTCTCGCAGAAGATCATGGTGGAGGCGAAGGGCGAGGTCGCCGCGCTGGCCGGGGTCATCAACACGATGGTCGACACCCTGTCCGCCTTCGCCGACGAAGTGACCCGGGTGGCCCGCGAGGTGGGTACGGAGGGCCGGCTCGGCGGTCAGGCGCAGGTGCCCAACGTGGCGGGCACCTGGAAGGACCTCACCGACAACGTCAACTCCATGGCCAACAACCTCACCGGCCAGGTCCGCAACATCGCCCTCGTCACGACGGCCGTGGCCAACGGCGACCTGTCCAAGAAGATCGACGTGGACGCCCGCGGGGAGATCCTGGAGCTGAAGACCACCATCAACACGATGGTCGACCAGCTCTCCGCCTTCGCCGCCGAGGTCACCCGCGTCGCCCGCGAGGTCGGCAGCGAGGGCCGGCTCGGCGGCCAGGCCGAGGTCGAGGGGGTCTCCGGCACCTGGAAGCGGCTGACCGAGAACGTCAACGAGCTGGCCGGGAACCTGACCCGCCAGGTCCGGGCCATCGCCGAGGTCGCCAGCGCGGTCGCCGAGGGCGACCTGACCCGTTCCATCACCGTCGACGCCTCGGGCGAGGTCGCCGAACTCAAGGACAACATCAACTCCATGGTCGGCTCGCTCCGCGAGAGCACCCGCGCCAACCAGGAGCAGGACTGGCTCAAGTCGAACCTGGCCCGCATCTCCGGCCTGATGCAGGGCCACCGGGACCTGGCCGCCGTCGCCGAACTCGTCATGGACGAACTGACGCCGCTGGTCGCCGCCCAGTACGGAGCCTTCTACCTCGCCGAGGACCGCCCCGGCGGCACCGTGCTCACCCTCGTCGGCTCCTACGGGCGCTCCGCCGCCGCACAGGAGGGCGCCGCCTTCGCCCTCGGGGAGTCCCTCGTCGGACAGGCGGCCCGCAGCCGCCGGATCATCGCCACCGACCAGGTCCCCGCCGGCTACGTGATCTCCTCCGGGCTCGGCCACACCACCCCGGGCAGCCTGATCATCCTGCCGATCGTGGTCGACGACCAGATCCTCGGCGTGATCGAACTGGCCTCCTTCTCCGCCTTCACCCCCGTCCACCGCGACTTCCTGGCCCAGCTGATGGAGGCGATCGGCGCCAACGTCAACACGATCGTGGCCAACGCCCGCACCGACGAGCTCCTCGGCGAGTCCCAGCGGCTGACCGGCGAGCTCCAGGCCCGCTCGGAGGAACTCCAGGTCCAGCAGGTGGAACTCCAGCGCTCCAATGCGGAGCTGGAGGAGAAGGCGGCCCTCCTCGCCAGCCAGAACAGCGACATCGAAGCCAAGAACCTGGAGATCGAGCAGGCCCGGCAGGAGCTGGAGACCCGCGCGCAGCAGCTGTCGCTGGCCTCCACCTACAAGTCCGAGTTCCTGGCCAACATGAGCCATGAGCTGCGCACACCGCTCAACAGCCTCCTGATCCTGGCCCAGCTGCTCGCCCAGAACCCCGCGCGCAACCTCACCCCCAAGCAGGTCGAGTACGCCGGCATCATCCACTCCGCCGGCTCGGACCTCCTCCAGCTGATCAACGACATCCTCGACCTGTCGAAGGTCGAGGCCGGCAAGATGGACATCAACCCCGAGCGGGTGCACCTGCCCCAGCTCCTGGAGTACGTCGACGCCACCTTCCGGCCGATGACCACGCAGAAGAGCCTCGACTTCACCGTCACCACGGCCCCCGGCGCCCCCGACGACCTGCTCACCGACGACTCCCGGCTGCGCCAGATCCTGCGCAACCTCCTGTCGAACGCCGTGAAGTTCACCGAGCGCGGCGGCGTCGAGCTCCGCATCGAACCGGCCGCGGCCCCCGAGATCCCCTCCGGACTCTCCCGGCGCGGTCCGATACTGGCCTTCCGGGTGCGCGACACGGGCATCGGCATCCCCGAACAGCAGCTGGAGTCGGTCTTCGGGGCCTTCCAGCAGGCCGACGGCACCACCAGCCGCAAGTACGGCGGCACCGGTCTCGGGCTCTCCATCAGCCGCGAGATCGCCCAGCTCCTCGGCGGCGCCGTCACCGCGGAGAGCACTCCCGGCCAGGGCAGCACCTTCACCCTCTACCTGCCGGTCAGCCGCGCGGCCTACGAGGACGCCTCCTCCGCCGATGCTCCCGCGGCGCTCCCGCCGGGGGCCTCGTACCGAGAGGTGAAGGCGCAGGGCGGCCGTCCGGGCGAGCCCGTGCTCCCGGAACAGCGACGCTCCCGCCGCCTGCTGGTGATCGAGGAGCGGACGCACGGCCTGCTCTCCCTCGTCGCCGAGAGCGCCGACCGGGACTTCGCCCCCGGCCACCGGGGGGCGGGGGAGCGGGGCGGCATCCACGTGGTCCACGCCACCGGATCCCGCGAGGCGGCCGCCGCCCTCGCGGCGCACTCCTTCCACTGCGTCGTCCTGGAACTGGACCTGCCCGACGGCGAGGCGCTCCGCTTCCTCGACGCCCTCGACGGAGACCCGGCCCTCGCCTCGCTGCCCGTCCTCGCCCACAACAACCCTCGGGTACGGGCCGGCCAGGAGGAGGCCCTGCGCGGGCGGTCCGCATCGCACCGCGTGGAACTGCTCTCCAGCCTGGACGAGCTGCGCGAACGCATCGCGCTCCACCTCTCCGCCGAACAGCCGGGAGACGTCCTGCCCCTGGTGCACGGGGACGTGCGCCGCCGCAGGACCGCCGATCACGTACGCGAAGGCGACCTGGCCGGACGCACCGTCCTCGTCGTCGACGACGACGCCCGCAACCTCTTCGCCCTCAGCGGGGTCCTGGAGCTGCACGGCATGCGGGTGCTCCATGCCGAGGACGGCCGCAAGGGCATCGACGCCCTCGTCCGCAACCCCGGCGTCGACATCGTCCTGATGGACGTGATGATGCCCGAACTGGACGGCTACGCCGCCACCGCCGAGATCCGGCGGATGCCGCAGTACGCGGGCCTGCCCATCATCGCCGTCACGGCCAAGGCGATGCCCGGGGACCGGGAGAAGAGCCTCGCCGCGGGCGCCAGCGACTACGTGACCAAGCCGGTGGACGCAGACGACCTCATCGCCCGCATCCGCCGCCGGCTCACCCGGTGACCGGGGACACGCGCCGGCACGACGATGCCCGCCGGCCGGGAACGCCGGACGCCGACCGGGCGGCGGGCCTCGTGCCGCAGCAGGCCCCGACGCCGCTGGGGCGCCTCGTCGCCACCGTGGAACGGCTGCGCCGCGAAGTGCTGGAGGCACAGGCGGCCGCCGACGGGCGTGCCCTGGTCGAACTGGCGAAGGGCATCCTGATCGGGCAGCTGAACTGCACCCCGGCCGCAGCGGCCCGCCAGCTCGACGTACTGTGCCGCGAGAGCGGCATGTCCCCGCTCGAACTCGCCGCGGACATCGTCAACCAGGCCTCCCGCGACCGCGTCAGCGAGATCGCCGCCGAGTTCGTCGAACGCACCGGGGCGGGTGCAGGTAACGGTACGGGTACGGGCACCGGCGGGGCCGGCCCGGCCGATCGGCACGCCACGGTGGCGGTGCGCCTGCGCACAGCCGAGAGCGGAGTGCTCGCCGTCGCCGCCGACACCCAGACGGTCGCCGAGTCCCTCCTGACGAACGCCCTGGGCCCCCTGGGAGCCGTGGCGGTGGCCGTGTGGGCCGCGGAACCCGACGGCTCGCTGGCCCTCGCCGGCCACGCCGGATTCCCGCCCAGGGAAGCCGCCCGCTGGCGCCACGTACCCCCGGGCGTCTCCACCGTCGCCCGCCGCGCGCTGGGGGAGCGCCGGCTGGTCACCCTCACCGACCTCGACCGGGAAGGCCTCCCCTCCATCGGCCGCGCCGAGTGGCCCGACGGCGGTCGGATGGCGGTGCCCACGGGGACGGGCGGACGCATCCAGGGCGTCCTGGAGATCTGCTGGCCGCGGCCCCTGGAGCCGCAGGCACCCCAGATCGAGCGTCAGGTCGAGGCCCTCGCCGAGCTGTGCGCCCGCACCATGGAAGCCTCGCCCCCGTGCGACCCCGCGGCGGCCGACGCGGTCCTGCCGGACGTCGCCGAGCTCATCGACCTCGCCGAGGGCCTTCAGGACCCGGCCGTGGTCCTCACCCCGGTCCTCGACTCCGACGGCCGGCTCGCCGACTTCCGGATCAGGCACACCGGCAGCCGCTTCGTCGACCCGGTGGGACGGCCGCGAGGCGACGTCAACGGCGCCCTGCTGCTGGAGGCCTACCCGCTGGCCGCCGGGGAGAGCGGGCTGTTCGACATCATCGAGCGCGTGCACGCGACGGGCGAGCCCTTCCGCGCCGAACGCATGAGCCTGACCGCGCTCGTCGACCAGATCCCGCTCACCTCGGTCGCGAACATCAGCGTCAGCCGCCACGGCTCCGCCGTCCTGCTGATCTGGCGGATCCAGGACGAGACGGCCCGCCTGGCCAACCTCCTCCAGCACGCCCAGCGCCTGGGCCGGATCGGAGGCTTCGAAGAGAACCTCGTCACCGGCGAGACCACCTGGAACGCCCAGCTCTACGCGCTCCACGGACTCCCGCCCACAGCGCCCCCGGTCCGGCTGAGCGAACTCCCCGGCTACGCGCACCCCGACGACTCCGCCGCCCTCGGCCGCTTCCTGCGCGCCGTCCTGCGCCACCGCCGCCCCGCCTCGGTCAACCTGCGCCTGCGCAGATCCGACGGCATCACCCGCCACATCCGGGTCGTCGCCGAGCCCGTCCTCGACGCGGACCAGCGGCTGCACGCGGTGCGCGGCGCCTACCAGGACATCTCCGCCCAGCACTGGACCGAGGTTGCCCTGGCCGCGACCAGGGACCAACTCGCCCACACCGAGGCCGAGTCCGCCGAACGCAACCGGCTGGCCCTCCAGCTCCAGCACGCCATCATGCCCCCCACGCCGCAGGCCATCGAGGCTCCGGGCCTGCGGGTGGCCGTCCGCTACCGGCCCGCGGAGATCGAGGCGCTCGTCGGCGGAGACTGGTACGACACCGTGGTGCTGCCCTCGGGGCTGATCATGCTGTCGGTGGGCGACGTGGCCGGGCACGGCATCGAGGCGGCCACCGGCATGGTCGTCCTGCGCAACGCCCTGCGCGGCCTCGCCGTCACCGGGGCGGGCCCTGCCCAGCTGCTGTCCTGGCTCAACACGGTCACGCACCACCTGGCCAAACACGTGACGGCCACGGCCGTCTGCGGCCTCTTCGACCCGCGCACGAGGGTGATGCGCTGGGCCCGCGCGGGCCACCTGCCGCCCGTACTCGTCCGCGGCGGGGAGGCGGAGGCCTTCCCGCTCATCGAGGGGCTGCTCCTCGGAGCCCTGCCCGATGTCGCCTACGTCGAGCGGGAGGTGCAGCTCGAACCGGACGACACGCTGCTGATGTACACGGACGGGCTGGTGGAGCGCCGGGACTCCTCGGTGCAGGAGTCCCTCGGCCACCTCGTGCGCGTGGCGGCCTCCGCCGCCGGGGACCTGGACGGCCAGCTGGACCGCCTCCTCGCCGAGAGCCGTTCCGACACGGACGACGACACGTGCGTGATCGGCATCCGCGTCGGCTGACGGTCTAACGGGCGGCGATCCGAACGGAGTCGACGGTCACCTGCTGCCGGGGCGCTCCGTCGCTCCCGCCGTCCCTGGTCCCCTTCTTCGCGATCTCGACCAGCACCCGGGCGTTCCGGGTGATCTTTCCGAACGGGGTGTAGTGCGGGGGCAGCCGGGTGTCCTGGTACACGAGGAAGAACTGGCTGCCGTTGGTCCCCGGTCCCGCGTTCGCCATGGCGACGGTGCCGGCCGGATAGACGGCGCCCGTCAGGTTCTCGTCCGCGAACCGGTAGCCGGGCCCGCCGGAGCCGGTTCCGGTCGGGTCCCCGCACTGCAGGACGAAGATGCCCGCGGTGGTGAGCCGGTGGCACGTGGTCCCGTCGAAGTACTTCCGGCCGGCCAGGTACGCGAAGGAGTTCGTGGTGCACGGCGCCTTCGCCGTGTCGGCTTCGAAGACCACGGCGCCGTGGTTGGTGTGGAGCGTGGCCGCGTACGGCCGCAGACGGCTGACGTCCCCGGGCGGGGTGCCCACGCTCCTGGCCGCCTTCCCGTCCGGCGTGTACGCACAGCCGGCGGCGGCCGAGGCCGGGCCCGTGGGCCCGGTGAGCAGCCCGGCGGCGAGTGCGGCGCCGGCGGCCACGCGGAGAACGTTCGAGAGCATGGGGGTTCCAATCCAAGAGCAGGGACCGGCCCTTGATACCGGTGTCCCGCTCCGTCCCGGGGAGAAACGCCGTACGGGTCCTTCGATCAGCGGATCCGGGCAGCTCGCCTCCACGGGCCGGCCATCGACAGAGGAGCTGTACGTGAACCATCGGCCCGAGCCCTTCGAGATCCTCCCCGGCGCCGCCGCGTCGCCGGTGATCCTGCACGTGCCGCACTCCTCGCGGGTCATACCGGAGCCCGTCCGCCGGGGAATCCGCCTGTCCGACCGTGCGCTCGACCGGGAGCTCGACCACATCACCGACTCCCACACCGCCGAGATCGCCGCGGCGGCCGCGGCCTCCTCCGCCGTCACGCCGTGGCGGTTCGTCAACGGGCTGTCCCGGCTGGTCGTCGACCCGGAGCGGTTCCCCGACGAGCGCGAGGAGATGCTCGCCGTGGGCATGGGCGCGGTGTACACGCACTCCACGCACCGGGAGCGCCTGCGCGCCGAGGGGTTCGACGTCCGCCCCTTGCTCGACCGCTACTTCCACCCGTACGCGGAGGCGATGACGCGGGCCGTGGAGGACCGGCTGCAGGCCGCCGGACGAGCGGTGATCATCGACGTGCACTCGTACCCGACGGAGCCCCTCCCGTACGAACTCCACGGTGAGGGCAGCCGGCCGCCGATCTGCCTGGGCACGGATCCCTTCCACACCCCGCCCGCCCTCCTGGCCGCCGCCGGGAAGGCGTTCGAGGGCTTCGGCGGCACCGGGCTCGACAGTCCCTTCGCCGGCACGTACGTGCCGCTGAAGTACTACGGCAAGGACGACCGGGTCGGCGCGCTGATGGTCGAGATCCGCCGGGACACGTACATGTCGGAGCCCGGCGGCCCCGCCGGTCCCGGCCTCGCCGCGCTGGCGGCGGCCCTGACGGAACTCGTCGGCGAGCAGGCGACCTGATCCGGTCCGGGCGGTGGATCGCGGGGGCCCGGGGCGTGTCGGTCCTGGTCCGGGCCGCTGCCGTCCGGCACGGTGGGCGCGGCCGCCGCCGTCCGCCACGACGGCCCCAGAACCGTGTGAAGGGGTGCGCATGACGGAGAACGGCACCTCCCGGACCAGCCGCCGCACCCTCCTGCTGGCCGCCGGATCGGCCGGCGCCGCCGCACTGGCGGCGGCCTGTTCGGGTCCGGCGACCACCCCGGGTGCGGCAGGCCGGCCCGAGGGCCCCGCGTCCCCGGCCGCGAACGCGACCCAGACCCCGACCCGGCCCGCACCCGCGGTCGCAACGGGATCGCCCACCCCGGCGTGCGTGCTGACCACGGAAGTCGGCGAGGGCCCGTACTACCTCGACCTGGACCGGGTGCGGTCCGACATCACGGAAGGCCGGGCCGGCGTGCCGTTCCGCCTGGACCTGACCGTGGTCCGGGCATCGGCCGGCTGCCGCCCGGTCCCCGGCGCCGCGGTCGACGTCTGGCACGCGGACAGCTCGGGCGCCTACTCCACCGGCAAGGACACCTTCCTGCGCGGCACCCAGCTCACGGACGCCGCCGGGCGATGCACCTTCCGCACCATCGTGCCGGGCTGGTACCGGGGGTTGGCGCCCCACATCCACTTCAAGGTGCGCCCCGACCGGGACACCGAGACGACCTCGCAGTTCTTCTTCCCCGAGGAACTCCTCCTCCGCGTGTACGCGCTCCAGCCCTACGCCCGCCGCAAGGCCCCGGCCCACCCCAACACCCGGGACGGCCGCTACCGGGACTCGGGCGCCGCGATGACCCTGAACCCGTCAGCGGACGCGGCCGGCTACCGGGCGGCGTTCACCGTCGGCATCAGCTGACGTCCGCCGAGGGCTCGTACCAGAGGCTCGTCATCGGGGCGTGCACGGTCCAGCCCAGCGCGGAGTAGAGCGCCCGGCCGTCGGGCGTTCCGACCAGGATGCCGGTCCGCGCACCGGCCTCGTACGCGGTGTTCTGGAGCGTGCGCATCACCAGGCCGCCGAGGCCCTTGCGCCGGTGCTCGGCGGCGGTCTCGACCTGGTCGACCACGCCATGGGCGCCGGCAGGGGAGACGGCATGGGCGATCTGTCCCCGGGCCGCGAAGTGCCCCTCGCGCGTACGGACCAGCACCCGGCTGACGCCGCCCCGGTTCCAGCGGGTGAGCGTGTAGCCGGCCGGCACCTCGGGGTGCTCCGGTACGAGGCGACAGGTCATCAAGAAGCCCGGGATGTCGCTCCGCCAGCCCGGCCCGACCCAGGGCAGGACCGCCTGCTCCTCGGCGAACAGCTTCAGCCAGGTCCCCGGCGCGCTCGTGGCGGCGACGAGCTTGCGCACATCGGCCTCGGAGGGGTCCGGCAGCACGTGCCGGGCGACGTGCTTGGGCTGCCCGACGTCGATCGTCCACCCCCACGGCTCGTCGACCGGGTCCGCGCTGCCGCGGGACACCACCCAGCCGCTGATCCACATCCGCACGAGCTCACTGATCCCGCTGTCCGGCATCGCCGCTGCCCCCTCGATAGGTAATAAGTGATAACCCCAAAGGGACCTTACGTAACGGGGGTGGGTCTTGGCCATGGGCGGGGTGGTTGTCGCATGCGCAAGATCGCCGCGCGGGGCTACTGCGTGAGGAACGCGCGGAGTACGGCGACCGTCTCCTCCGGAGCCTCGAAGGGCCAGAAGTGGCCCGAGTCGAAGAGGTGGACGCCGCTCCCCTCCGGAAGGTGCGCGAGGACCTCGGGGTCGGTGTAGAACTCGCGGGGCTGTAGCGGGTCGCCCGCTCCCTGCAGGAGCAGGACCGGGCATGTCCACCGGGGGATGAGCCGCGTGCGCCGCTCGATCCATTCCTGACGGAACGAAGAAGAGTGGAAGTAGCGGGGGACCGCCGTGCTGATTCCGTCGTGGCCGAACTCCTGCACGGTGCGCGCGAGGTCCGAGGCGTTCACTGCGCGCTCGGTGAGCAGGAGGTAGGCCGTGGCCACGAACCGGCGGGCGTCGGCCAGCATCGAAGGCGCCTCGGGTGAGGTGAACATCGCCTGCTGGGGGTGGAGTTCGGGGTTCAAGTGCCAGAGGTGCTGCTGTCCCCGGCCGTACCGGACCACGCGGTCGCCCGCCCGGGCCACGAGATGGTCTCCGACCGGAGTGCCCCGGTCGTGCGTGATCAGGCTGAACCGCTCGATCCGGAGCTGGTCCAGGAGGGCCTCCAGCTGGATGGCGACACCCTCTTGGCGGAAGTCGCCGGTTCCCTTCTCCGACTGGCCGTAGCCCTTCAGGTCGATGGCCAGGCAGTGGTGGTCGGAGCCGAGCGCCTCGAGCGCGTAGTGCCACTGCCACCAGGAGTCGGGCACGCCGTGGAGGAACACCACGACGGGGCCGTCCGCGGGTCCTGCCTCGACGTAGTGCCAGCGCACGCTTTCGCCGTCGCCGGGAGCCTCTGCGATGCGGTGGGTGACGGTGACGTTCCCGAGCTGCTCCTGGTCGCCGTCGGCGTCGAGGGCGCGGGGCGGTGTGTGGGGCAGGTCGACGATGAGCTCATCGACTCCGGCGAGTCTGGAGAAACCCTCCTCCAGCCCCGCGCGGACCCGCTGGGGAAGCGGGGAGTAGGCGTGCTGGATCACGGTGCCCTCGGACGGCATGGCCGGTCCTCTCTCGGAGTGAGTAATTGATGAAAGCATCAGTCACGCGAGAGTCATCAGTCAATGGGTTGCGGCCATGTACCGGGAGAGGTGGTCGGAGTTTGCTGATACTTCCATCAATTGTGGTATCGACTAGAGTCGAGCCATGCAGCAGCCGTCTCCCCAACCCGTCAACCGCTTCGAGCGCCGCCGGGCCCAGACCCGGCAGGCCCTCATCGGGGCGGCCCGCGCCATCCTCGCCGAGCGGGGCAATGCCGAGGTGAGCATCCAGGTCATCGCCGAACGTGCGGACGTGGGGTTCGGCACCTTCTACAACCACTTCGAGACCAAGGAAGCCCTCTTCGACGCGGCGGTCGCCGACGCGCTGGAGGAGTACGGGCAGCTGCTGGATGCCGCGACGGGGTCGATCGACGACCCGGCCGAGACCTTCGCGACCAGTGTCCGGCTCGCGCTGCGCCTGGCGGCGAGCCATCCGGAGATCACGGGAATCCTGCGCTTCCGGGGTCTGCAGCACGTGCACAGCGGGACCGGCCTCGGCCCGCGCGCCCTGCGCGACCTGGAGGTCGGCAGGGCGTCCGGCCGGTTCCGCGTCGCGGACGCGCAGGTCGCTCTGAGTGCCGTCGGCGGGGCCGTCCTCGGGATGGTCCAGCTGGGAGCCACCACCGACCTCGGTGAGGCGGCGGGCGAGCAGACGGCCGAGATGATCCTGTGCATGCTCGGCGTGCCCGCCGACGAGGCCCGCGAACTGGCGACCCGACCCCTGCCGGCCTTGGGGCAGTAGGGCGGGGGCGCCGCCTCGTGGATGGGGCCGAGCGCGATGCAGAGAGGCGAGCGGGTGGAGCGGACTCCACCCGCTCGTCGCGTTGTGGGCCACCGATTCCCCCCACCATGGATGAGGGCGAAATCGTAACTGATGAATACCTCAGTTACGATGGATCCCATGAAGCCTGCAATCGGGGACACCCCCCTCCGAGTGGGCCGCGCCGGCACCCGTGGCGTGCTCTTCGCCATGTGCCTGTCGCTGGTCCTCGTCGTCGCGTCGGTCTCCGCGCTCAATCTGGCCCTGCCGGACCTCGCCGTGAACCTCGACGCCTCGAACTCCTCGCTGACCTGGATAGCCGACGGCTACACCGTCGCCCTGGCCGCGCTCGTCCTGCCCTTCGGTGCGCTCGGCGACCTGTTCGGCCGCCGCAAGATGCTGATCCTCGGCAATCTGGTGTTCGGGGCGGCGGCCCTGTTCGCCGCCTTCGCCGACTCCACCACCCACCTGATCGTCTGGCGCGTCCTGATGGGCATCGGTGCGGCCATGATCATGCCCGGCACCCTGTCCACGATCACCTCCGTCTTCCCGGCCGAGAAGAAGGACCGCGGGGTGGCCACCTGGTCGGGATTCGCCGCCGCCGGTGCCATCATCGGCATGTTGGTCGCCGGCGGTCTGCTGGAGCAGTGGACCTGGAAGTCGATCTTCGTCGTCAGTGCGGCCACCTCGCTGGTCTGCGCGCTGGCGGCCCTGCTCCTGGCGCCGGAGACCAGGAGTTCTGCGCCGGAGCCCTTCGACCGGGGTGGTTCCCTGACCACCGCGGTCATGGTGGGAACCCTGGTCTACGGCATCATCGAGGGCAGCGACCGCGGCTGGACCCGGCCCGAAGCACTGGTCGCCTTCGGTGTCTCCGCCCTCGCCCTGATCGGATACGTCACCCTCGGACTGCGCAGCCGCCACCCGATCCTCGATCCGCGCCTGTTCCTCCTGCGCGGCTTCCGCGCCGGCACGATCGCGATCATGACCCAGTTCATGGCCGTCTTCGGGTTCTTCTTCGTCGGCCTGCAGTTCCTCCAGCTCATCCTCGGCTACAGCCCCCTCAAGAGCGCCGTCGCCCTCATCCCGGTCGCCGCCGTGGTCCTGCCCACCTCGCAGGTCACGCCCCGGCTCGTCCGACGGCTCGGCTACAGGGCCGTGCTGCCCGTGGGTCTGCTGTGCCTGGCCGGCGGGATGTTCTGGCTGACCCTCCTGGACGCCGGGAGCGGCTACCCCGCCTTCCTCGTCGCCCTCGTCGTCGCAGGCCTCGGCATCGGCCTGATCGGCTCCGCCGGCACCAGCTCGATCGTCGACTCCCTCGGCCCCGACCGCCAGGGCGTGGCCTCCGCCATGAACGACACCACCCGCGAGGTCGGCTCCGCCGTCGGCATCGCCGTCATGGGCTCGGTCTTCTCCTCCCAATACCGCTCCGCCCTCCCCGACAGCATCCGCGGGCTCCCCGCCGACGCCGCCGAGACGGTGCGCCACTCCGCCGCCGGAGGGCTCCAGGTCGCCTCCCGCCTCGGAGAGCGCGGAGTGCAGCTCGCCGACGGAGTGCGCGACGCCTTCATGAACGGCTTCACCGACGCCATGAGCGTCATCGCCGTGATCCTGGCCGTGGCCGCCGTCGCCTGCCTGGTCTTCGCCCCGGCCCGTCATCGGAGCGCCGCGGGCCCGGACGGGGAACCGCAGACCGCCGTTCATCCGCAGGAAAAGCACTGTTGACAGATTGATCGGTCAAGACTGATGCTTTCATCAATTAGGCGGGGGAGTCATCCGCCGCCATCAGGGGACGCCGATCCGTCGTGCCGCGTACGTACACACCGTGCGAGGGCTCATCGCGCGCGTGCCCCTCGCCGGGTCCGTCCGAGGACCCCTGGCCATTCCGAGCAGGAGAACCCCATGAGCACAGCCGTTGTCCGGACACCCGAGGGCTGGTGGGTCCAGCGCGCCGACGGCCGGATCCGTCCGGTCGAGACCGGCGCCGCCACCACCGCCGAGCTCCTGGCCGACCGTCCCGCCGTCGAGCGGGCCTCCCGAGCGGAGGGCGGCTGGGAGGAGCCGGGCCCGCGCGAGCTGCTCTCCCCGGTCACCACGCCGTGCCGCGTGGTCGCCCAGATGGTGAACTACCGCTCGCACGCGGTCGATTCCGGATTCGACCCCGACCTGGTCCCCACCGCGTTCTTCCGCAAGGCCTCCGGATCGGTGACCGGACCGGCCTCGGAGATCGTCCGCCCCGAGCACGTCCGGCTCCTGGACTACGAGGTCGAACTCGGTCTGGTCTTCGGAGCGCCGCTCCCCCTCAACAGCGACGTCACCCCCGGCTCGCTGCCGCAGTACATCGGGGCCCTGGTCGTGGCCAACGACATCAGCGCCCGCGACCTCCAGCTGCCCAAGACCCAGTTCTACGAGAGCAAGTCCTATCCGACCTTCACCCCGCTCGGCCCGCGCCTCGTCCTCGTCGACGAGCAGGACCTCGCGGGCCTGGACCGGCTGCGGCTGCTCTGCACGGTCAACGGGGAGATCCGCCAGGACAGCACCCCCGCCGACATGATCACCAAGCCGGACCGGGCGCTGACCGCACTCGCCCGCTTCCAGACGATGGCCCCCGGAGACGTTCTGCTGACGGGAACGCCCGGGGGGACCGCCCTGCGCTCCCCGGGCAAGGCCCTCGAACTCATCGGCTCCCTGCTGCCGCCCGCGAAGAAGTGGCGGGCCTTCTTCGCCCGGCAGGAGAGGAACCCCGCCTACCTCAAGCCCGGCGACATGGTGACGACCTCCATCGCCACCCCCGACGCATCCCTGGACCTCGGCACCCAGCGGACCCCGGTCCGCGCCGCGACCGCGAAGGAACGCGCATGACCACGCCCCCTGACCTCCTGTGGCCGGATTACTCCACCCCGAGCTCGCTCGCCGCGATCGAACAGGTGGCGCTCGCGGACCGGCACCTGCCCGCCTCCACCTACGCCGTCCTGACCCGGGCCGCCGAACTCTGGCCCGACCGGCCGGCCATGACCTTCCTGCCGGGAGCCGACGCCTGGGAATCGGGAAGGACCCGTACCTACGCCGGCCTGCGCGCGGAAGTCGACCGCATCGCCGCTCTCTTCCGCTCCCACGCCGTCAGCCGCGGGGTCACCGTGGGCCTGCTGTCCCCGAACACCGCCCTGCTGCCCTCCGCGTTCCTGGCCGCCCAGGCCACCGGCATCGCGGCCCCGGTCAACCCGCACCTCCCCGCCGAGCACATCACCCGGCTGCTGGAACGGGCCCGGGTCCTGGTCGCCGCCGGACCCGAACTCGATCCCGAGGTCTGGGCCACCGCCCGCACCGTGGCCGCGGACCTGCACGCGACCGCCCTGTACGCACTGAGGCCCACCGGCGCCGAAGGCCCCGGCCCCGGCCTGGAACCCCTGCCGGGAACCGTCGTCGGCCATCTGGACGCCGCAGCGGCCGGACTCCCGGACGCGGCGCATCCGCAGCCACCCACGGCCGGCGACCTCGCGGCCCTCTTCCACACCGGAGGCACCACCGGCGCCCCGAAACTGGCCGCGCACACCCACACCAACCAGGTCGTCGACGCGTGGAGCATCGCGGCGAACTCCCTCCTCGGCGAGGACTCCACCGTGTTCGCCGGCCTTCCCCTGTTCCACGTCAACGCCCTGGTCGTCACCCTCATCGCCCCCATGCTCCGCGGCCAGCACGTGGTGTGGGCGGGCCCGCTCGGCTACCGGGAACCGGCCCTCTACAGCCGGATCTGGAAGATCATCGAGCGCTACCGGATCTCCGCGATGTCCGCGGTCCCCACGGTCTACTCCGTCCTCGCACATGTCGCCGTGGACGCGGACATCAGCTCCATGCGGTTCGCCGCCGTCGGCGCCTCGGCCCTTCCCGACACGGTCCGCACGGCCTTCACGGCCAACACCGGAATCGAACTCTGCGAGGGATACGGACTGACCGAGGCGACCTGCGCCACGGCCCGCAGCTTCACCGGCACCGACCACCGCCCCGGATCCGTCGGACAACGCCTGCCCTACCAGCAGGTGCGGACCGCGCTGGTCGACACCCAGGGGAACTGGCTGAACCTGCCCGACGGCGCACCGGGCGTGCTCCTGGTCAAAGGCCCCACCGTGTTCGCGGGTTACGTCACCGGGCACAGCCCGACCGGTCCGCGCCTGGACGTCCAGGCGACCGTGCGCGACGGCTGGCTCAACACCGGCGACCTCGCCCGCGTGGACAAGGACGGGTTCATCCACCTCCTCGGCCGCGCCAAGGACCTGATCATCAGGGGCGGACACAACATCGACCCCGCCGCCATCGAGGACGCCCTCCTGCAACACCCCTACGTCACCGGCGCGAGCGCCGTGGGCCGCCCCGACCCGCACGCCGGCGAGGTCCCCATCGCCTACGTCACCCTCGCCCCGGGAGCACCCGAGGCCATGACCGGAGCCGGCGCACTGATCGCGCACGCCAGGACCTTCCTGCAGGAGAAGGCAGCCGTACCCAAGGACGTCATCGTCCTGGACAGCCTGCCGGTCACCGCCGTGGGCAAGCCCACCAAAGTCCCGCTGCGGATGCGCACCCTGACGCAGACCGCCCTCGACGAACTCGCCGCCATCGGCCTTCCCTGCCGGCCCGACCGGGTCCGCTGCCACCTCGACGGACCACGACTGACGGTCACCGTCCCCAGGCCCGCCGACATCGCCGACGCCGACCGGATCGCCGCTGCCCTCGGCCGGTACACCTTCGACTGGACCTTCACCGAGCGCTGAGCGCCACCCGTCTGGAGCCACCCATGACCACCACGCCCACCCCCGGCCCTGCTCCCACCCCCACCCCGCCGGATCCCCACCGAGGCCTGCACAGCCAGGACGGAGCCCGCCGCGACGAACACCCCGGACGGGACCCGCAACCCGTCATCAAGGCCGTCGACCTGGCCTGGCTGGAGTTCGTCAAGCCCGACCTGGAGCGGGCGGAAACCTTCGCCCGGGACTTCGGGTTCGCCGTCGCCGCCCGGACCCCCCAAGCCCTCTACCTGCGCGCCACCCTGCCCGGACCGCACTGCCTCGTCATCCGCAAGGGCCCGGCCTCCCGTTTCCTGGGCCCTGCCTTCCTCGCCGCCGACCGCTCCGACCTCGACCGCCTCGCCGAAGCCACGGGCCGCCGCGTGCACGCGCTGCACGAGTACGGAGGCGGTCGCGCGGTGGACCTCCTGGACCCCTCCGGCATCCCCGTCCGGGTCGTCCACGGCGTCACCGACCACCCGACCCTGCCCGCCCAGCAACCGCTGCCGCTCAACTCGGGCGGAAGCCGCGTACGGATCAACGCGACCCAGCGACCGCCCCTGGAGCCGGCCCGCGTCGAACGCCTCGGCCACCTCGTGCTCTCCACCCCCGTCTTCCGGCGCGCCCTGGACTGGTACCTGCACCACCTCGGCCTCATCGTCAGCGACTTCCTCCACCTCGACGGACAGCGCGAGCGCGGCCCCACCATGGCCTTCCTCCGGTGCGACCGCGGCAGCCTGCCGGCGGACCACCACACCCTCGCCCTGCACCTGGGCCCCGACACGGGCTACGTCCACTCCGCCTACCAGGTCGCCGACCTGGACGCCCTCGCGGCCGGCGGCACCTACCTCGCCCAACGCGGCTACCGCCGCTCCTGGGGCATCGGCCGCCACGTCCAGGGCAGCCAGATCTTCGACTACTGGCGCGATCCCGACCGTTTCCTCGTCGAGCACTTCACCGACGGCGACCTCTTCGACCACACCCTCGAACCCGGCTGGGCCGCCATGTCCGCCTCCGGACTCGCCCAGTGGGGACCGCCCGCCACCCGGGACTTCCTCGGAGCCACCCCCTCGCCCGCCCTGCTGCGCACGGTGCTCACCGCCTTGCGCCAGGACAACGAGCTCGACCCGGCCCGGCTGACCGCCCTGATGAAAGCCATGAACTCATGACCCGCCTCCCCGGCGAACGCCGTGCGGCAGACCCGGTCGCCGTCATCGGAGCGGGCCCCGTGGGGCTGGTGGCAGCCCTCCTGCTGGCGCGATACGGCGTGCCCTGCGAGGTGTTCGAACGACACACGGCCCCCTACCCCCTGCCCCGCGCCGTCCACATGGACGACGAGGTCGTACGGATCCTCCAGGCCGTCGGAGCGGCCGAGCCCTTCGCCGCCCGCAGCCGACCGGCCCTCGGCATGCAGCTCGTGGACTCCCGGCACCGCGTCCTGGCCCGATTCCTGCGCGATGCCCCCACGGGAGCCCACGGGTACCCCCAGGCCAACATGTTCGACCAGCCCGAACTCGAACACACCCTCCGCGATCTGCTCGAACAGCACCCCTTGATACGCCTGCACGGGAACACCGAGGTCCTCGGCCTGGCCCTGCCGCCCTCCGGTACCGGCAGGCCCGCGGCCCTGCACGTCAAAGACCTCGCCACCGGGGCCGAACGCACCGTGCACGCGGCCGCCGTCCTCGGATGCGACGGCGCCACGAGCCTGACCCGCCGGGCCATCGGCTCCCGGCCGCAGGTCCTCGGCACGCCCCAGCACTGGTTCGTGGTCGACGTCCGGTGTCCCGTCCCCCTCCCCGCCTGGGACGGCGTACACCAGGTGTGCGACCCCGCGCGCCCCGCCTCCTACATGCGCATCGGCGAGGACCGCTACCGCTGGGAGTTCCGCCTCACCGACCAGGAAGCCGAAGCGGCCATCGCGGACCGTGCCCGCACCCTGCGGCTCCTCGCGCCGTGGACCGGGCCGATCCCCGAGGACCATCTCGATGTGGTCCGCACGGCCCGCTACACCTTCCGCGCACAGGTCGCCGACCGCTGGCGCCACGACCGCGTCTTCCTCCTCGGCGACGCCGCCCACCTCACTCCGCCCTTCATCGGCCAAGGCCTCGGCGCCGGCCTGCGCGACGCCCACAATCTAGCCTGGAAACTCGCACGGGTGCTCGACGGGCACAGCTCCGAAGCCCTCCTCGACACCTACGAGAGCGAACGCCGCCCGCACGCGGTCCACCTGGTCCGCACCGCGGTCCTCATCGGCGGGGCCATGACCAGCGGTCACCCCGCCGCCCGGATCGCACGCCGGGCAGGTCTCGCCATCGGCCGCCGTGCCCGGATCCCGGCCCGCGCCGTGCCGGCCACCCTCAGCCCCGCCCTGCGCGGAGGAACCCTCGCCGGGCGAACCCCCGTCCCCACGCGGAGCCCGCGCCCGGGCGAACTCGCGCCCCAGCCCCCGATCCGTACACCCGACGGACGCCCCGCACGCCTGGACGACCTGCTCGGCGACGGCTTCGCGCTCCTCACCTGTCGCCCCCTCACCCCCGGCGAGGACCGTCTCGCACGTGCCGTGCCCGCCCGGATCCTCACCGTGCTCCCGCCCGGCGCAGCATGTCCGGGCGACGAGAACGCCTCGTACGCGATCGACACCACGGGCGTGCTCGGCAACTGGCTCCGGGGAGGCGCGGTCCTGCTCCGCCCGGACCGTGTGGTGCTCGCCGCTCAGCACGGAGAAGGGGAGTCGCTCGTGGAGTCGGCGCACGCCTGGGCCCGGGTACTGGCACCGCCCGGCCCCGTCGCGTAGAAACGTAAAGTGTTCAACCGATCGCAGTGCGTGATGATCCAGGTGTGCGGGGACTCCTGGCGGGCAGATAACCCGCATGCTCTCGGACATGATCGAACGGTTGCGGCTCCTGCCCCGCCCACGCCGAACTCCCGCCTTCACCGCCGACTTCGCCTCGCCCACCCAGTGGATCGCCGGCCGTTCCTGGGCCTATCCCGACGGCGGCCCCGTCAACCCGGGCGACAACAAGCTGGACCACCTCACCGACGATCCCGCCTACAGCCGCGGCGGGGTCTTCCGGGCGACACCGCGCTCCGACGGCGACTGGGACTGCGGGCTGCTCACCACCGAGGGCAGTGACGAGGGCTTCCAAGTGCGCACCGGAGACGTGCTGGAGGCCCGGGTGAAGCTGCCGGAACAGCTCGGCGCCTGGCCCGCCATCTGGACCTGGCGCGACGGCGGCCAGGAGATCGACGTCTTCGAGTACCACCCCGACAACCCGGACCTCCTCGAACTCTCCAACCACGTCCGGGAGGCCCACCGCTACCACCGCGACCCGGCGGTCCGGCCCGGAGCGTGGATCGACGTGAAGGTCGAGTTCGGGAAGAGCTCGGTCGTCTGGTGGGTCAACGGCGACCGGGTCTTCAGCGACGGCAGGGGAGTGGGCCGCCGCTGGTCCGCCTACCTCATCGTCAACCTCTCGGTCTGCGCGGGCCGGTACCACCCGGCGCCGGAGTCCGGGGTCACGGAGCTGTCCTACGAGGTCGCGCAGTTGCGGGTGTACCGGACGCTCCGGGGGCTGCTCTAGAGCGGCGACGCGGCGGCGACGCAGCGGCGGCGGCCGGATCCGAGGGGAAGGCGGTGGCCGGGACACGCCCTGGACGCCGAATCCGGGGTGCGTTAGCTTCCGGCGCCATGAGACTTCTGGGAGTTGGCATGTGCGCGGCGGCTCTGCTGCTGGGGGTGGTGGCCGCCCCGGCGCAGGCCGCAGACGGGTCGCGGGACCTCCGGAGTGCGCGCTGGGCACTGAAGGAGACCGGCAAGGACGCCCGCTTCCGGGGACTGGCGGCGGTGAGCCGGTCCACGGCCTGGGTGGCCGGCTCGAAGGGGACCGTCCTGCGCACCTCGGACGGCGGTCGCAGCTGGCGCGACGTCTCACCGCCCGCGGCCGTCGCGGAGGGGCTGGAGCTGCGGGACATCGAGGCCTTCGACGGGCGGCGCGCCGTGGCCCTGTCCATCGGCGAGGGCGAGGCCTCCAGGGTGCTGCGCACCGAGGACGGCGGCGCCACGTGGACGGAGACCTTCCGGAATCCCGACCCGCGGGCCTTCTACGACTGCCTCACCTTCTTCGACTCCCGCCACGGGCTCGCGATGAGCGACCCGGTCGACGGCAAGTTCCGCATCCTTTCCACGGACGACGGTGGCCGTAGCTGGCGGGTGCTGCCGAATGCGGGGATGCCGGACGCGCTGCCGGGCGAGGCGGGCTTCGCGGCGAGCGGCCAGTGCCTGGTGTCCGCCGGACCGCGCGACGTCTGGCTGGCCACCGGCGGGGGCCCGGTCGCGCGGGTGCTGCACTCCGCGGACCGCGGCCTCACCTGGCAGGCCTCCGAGTCCACCCTCCCCGCGGGTGACCCGGCGCGCGGAGTCTTCGCCCTCGCCTTCAGGGACCGTACGAGGGGCCTGGCGGTCGGCGGCGACTACCGCACCGGGCAGGCCTCCCCGCAGGCCGCGGCCGTGTCCTCGGACGCGGGCCGGAGCTGGCGCCCGGCATCGGCCCCGCCGCCGGCCTACCGTTCGGGCGCGGCCTGGTTCCCGTACGGGGCCGGCGCGGCCCTGGCGGTGGGCCCGACGGGCACGGACGTGACCGGGGACGGCGGCCGCACCTGGCGGGCGTTCGACCCGGGTTCCTTCGACACGGTCGACTGCACGGCGGACGGTGCCTGCTGGGCGTCGGGGGAGAAGGGCCGGGTCGGGCGCCTGGAAGGGGCGCGCCGGGGCTGACCGGCCTCACCTGCCGCCGTGCGCCGCCCGCAGCCGTGCCAGATAGACCTCGGGTTCGGGGCCGTGTGCCTGGTCCTGGGCTCCCCGCCGGACGTGCGCCAGCTCTCCGCCGGAGCCGATGCGCAGCATGGTGGTGGCCGCGTGAGGGATGCCGGGGCGGCGCAGTGCGTCGGCGTCGACGACCGGGATGCCGGGCCCGAACATCGCCGTGGCCCGGGCCGCGGTGTCCGCCGGGAGCTGACCGGTCCGGTTCGCGCTGCTGACGTAGAGGTGCGGAAAGCCCGTCAGCAGGGCGGACAGCGGCCGCCAGTGTGCACCGAACAGCAGGAGGTGGCCGTCGCGGAGGGCGGGTCCGGTCCAGGGCGACGGCCGCGCGTCTGGGCGTACGGGCACCAGGAGCGTGACCTGTTCGTCGCGCAGCAGCGCGAACGCGGTGCGGAGCGCGGCCGGTGTCAGGGCCAGTTCCGTGCCGAGGTCGCGCCAGACGGCGTCGTCGTGGACCCAGAGGGCGACTTCCTGGCCGGTCGGGCGGCCCTTCGCGTCGTTGACGGCCCCGGGGGTGGTGGCGGTGACGACGTAGGTGAGCGGGCTGGGGTTGGGCAGGATGACGGCCCCTCCGGCCCGCAAGGCGTCGGCGGCGGCGCCGGTGTCCGGAAGGCGGGTGTCCGACATGGGGGGAGTCCGATCAGGGTGCGGGTGCGGGTGCGGGTGCGGGAGTGGGCGTGGCGGTGGTGAGGGCTTCGAGGTACGCGGTGAAGTCCGCGTCGGGGACCTGGGCCCGGTTCAGGCGGTAGGCGCGGTCCTTGACCCAGGCCAGGGCCTCGCCCGTCTGGTCCGGATCCAGGTGGTGGCCCAGGCGCTCGGCGACCGCGCGCAGCACGCGCCGGCTGGCGAGGTGGGTCAGCACCACGGTCGGGGCGAGGCCCAGGTGGTGCTCGGGGTCGTAGGGCTGGAAGGTGCGCGGGTGGGTGAAGGGGGTTCCGGTGGAGATCGTGGCGACCCCGCTGCCCACGATCGGAGTGGTGACCGTGAGCGGTACTCCGGTCTCCGCGGACACCATCCGGGCGATGCCCGGCAGCCGCGTCAGGTCCGGCTGCGTCCACCACGGCTCGCAGTCGGGCCCAAGGACGTACACGGCCTTGGCCCGGTCGTGCGCGAGGAGGAAGAGCAGCTGCTCGGTGGCGACCATTCCGCTGCGCTCGGCCATGCCCAGCCAGGAACAGGCCGCGACCCGCGCACCGCTCTCGAGGGCGGCCAGGGTGTTGGCCAGGCCGAGGCCGAGGTCGTTGTGGAGGTGCGAGACCAGGACCGTGTCCCGACCGGCGTCGGCGGCGACCCGCCGGAAGAGGTCCCGGGTCTGGCCGGGCAGCAGGTCGCCGACCGTGTCGGCCAGCACGATCGTGGCCGCACCCTGCGCCGTCATCCGGCCCGCGTACTCGGCCACCAGGGCGTGGTCCGCGCGCGGCGCGTCCACCAGGCACACGTCCACCGCCGTACCCTCGGCACGGTCCACGGCCTCCTTGACCACGTCCAGGCCCCGGTCCAGGGCCGTGCGGGCGTCACTGTGCACCAGGGCGCGGGCCGTGGCCTCCGAGGCGGCCACGATCACCATGATCCGCCCGTGCGCCGCACCGCGAACCGCGCTCAGCGCCAGCCGCACGTCCTCCACCGTGCCCCGGCAGATCGCGGACGGACTCACCGACTCCTGGGCTTCCAGCGCCACTTGCCGGGTCGCCTCGTATTCCTGACCGCACACGGAGGGGAACCCCGCGGCGAAGACCACGTGCCGGGGACCGTCGGCCCCGAACACCGCCCCCTGCTCGCGGGCGAGCCGCACGCGGAAGCCGGCGCTCATCAAGGTCTTCGCCTGCGCGCCGTCCCGTGCCGACTCCTCGAAGAGCACGACCCGCCCGGCCCGTGCCGACTCCCGCACCACGTCCACGTCCACGTCCGGATGCACGTTCACGTCCAACAACGGTCAAGCTCCATTCCCGGCGCGGCACTTGCGCGCCCCCGAGCGTTGTGGAGATCCACTGGGGGGAATCGTACGGGGCGGGGCATCCCCGGTTTCGTCATACACGGATGTTCGAGTCCGTGATCGAAATCGAGATGCGTCCGACAGCGTCACGCGTAGCCGACGGTGACCTCCTGGAAGCCCAGGGAGTGGAGCAGGCCCTCCAGCATCGTCGTGGTGTTCTTCTCGGTGCGCTCCACGAGCCCGCTGTCGCGAGCCGCTTCCGTGATGTGCTGAACGGCCAGGCGCTGTACGGCCTGTTCGCCGGCCGGGTTGTCGGTGAACAGGTCGCCCAGCCGGTCCAGCAGGCCCCGCTGCTTGGACACGGCGTAGGAACGGTCCAGATCCAGCGCCGCCGTGCCGAGGACGGCGTGGGGCAGGCGGAGCGAGACCTCGGTGCGCTCCTCGTTCACGGTGACGGCCTGCTCGCCGAGCCCGCCCAGGTCCACGTAACCGCTCACGGAGCCCGCTCCGACGTAGAGGGTCCGCGTTCCCCGGACGGAGTCCGGCAGGAAGGCTGCGTCCTTCTCCAGGTCCACCACGACCTGGAAGTTGCCGGCGGCTCCCTCGTAACGGTGCATGTCCTGGATCGACTTGAGCAGGACCGGCCCCGAGCGGTCCACGGTGTCCTCGCGGAACAGGTCGCCGAAGTCGGGCAGAAGACTGAAACGGCCGGCCAGGACCAGGACCGCCGCGAGCACTGCCAGCCCACCGACGGCCCGTCCCCACCACGGCAGCCGCCGCGGCTCTCTTCGCGGTGCGGGTTCGCGCTCCGCGTCGTGCGATGCGTTGTCCATGTCCTGCGGATGCCCCACGCGCGCGGCCCCACTCCCCGGAGCCGGCGGCGGCCCGCGTCTACGCTCGGGGGATGGATCGTTGCGAGGGGACGGCGCGGCTGGAGTGGTGGGCCAACGCGTCCACCTGCCTGGTGGGCATCCCGGTCGAAGTGACGGCCACCACCACCGGCGCGGGTGGGTGGGAGGCCGTGATCTCGCCGCCTCTCCACCTCGTCGCCCGCGAGACCCTCGGGCAACTCATCGTCGCGGACCCGTGCTTCACCCTTCGGTTCGACGGATCCGACCGGTCCGACGCCTCGGGCGTCCTCGTGCGGGCAGAGGACTTCGACGGCGTCGACCACCTCCGGCTGGTCCTGATCCCCGGGCTGTGACGGCGAGGGGTGGCCAGGGCTACCAGGTGCCGCCCGGCGCGGCCTCGGCGTGGGCGGAGCGGCCGGGGGCGAAGGACATCCGGTTCCAGGTGTGGCGGCGGCCGCGGACGGCCACCGAGTAGGCGTACATGACCTCGGGATCGCACATGCCGGGGAGGTAGGAGTCGCCGAAGTGGTGGGCGTCGAAGCCGGCTTCCTTGGCGTTGAGGGCGAGCTGCGGCACCACGTTCGCGTGCGAGCCCTCCTGGCTGGTGCCGATGGCGCCCATCACGATCGCGCCCGCGTCCTGGACCGCGGCGACGGCCGTCGCGGCCAGCTCGCGGGTCATGCCGGGCAGCGTGCCCGGCAGCGGGGCGACCACGCCGTCCGCGCCGGCGTCGACGAGGGCGGTCAGGCGTGCGGGGGTGACGCGTTCGGGGCAGCCCGCGTGGTGCATCTTGCCCGACCACAGGGCGGCGTCGTCACCGAGCCCCTTGCGCAGTTCCTCGGTGACCCGCGCCATGCCGTCGTAGGTGCCGCCCGTTCCGGGGTTCGCGGTGATGCACAGCAGGGCGGCGCCCATGTCGATGAGGCGCCGGGCGTGCTCGGAGGTGGCGCGGCGGATCTCCGGGACGTCGCCGGGCTCCAGGTTCACGCCCACGGGGCGACCGATCAGTCGGGCGAGATCGGTGAAGGACGTGAAGGTCCCGAGTCCGGGCATGACGAGCCGCTCCCCGTCCCAGGCCCGCTCGATGAGGTTGAGGATGACGATGTCGGCGCCGAAGGCCGCCACCAGTTCGGCGTTGTGCACGCCGCGCCCGTCGGGGTGCGGGGAGAGCGCGGCGCGCTCGGCGAAGACCTCGGCCACCATGGTCCGGCCCTCGGCGGCGGCCACCGCCCGGGTCAGATCGCGGCCGCGCAGGGCGGAGAGCGCGTCGCGGTCGAGGTCGAGGATGCGCTGAGTGGTCATGCCTACGACCCTAGCCAGGGGGAACCCCACCCCCGAGCCGCCGATGGTCCCCCCGGGCAGGGCCCTTGGCCCCGGCCCCCGTTCCCGCTCCGTCGTGGGGGAGACGGGCGGCAACGAACGGCCTGCGGCACACGGCGCAGCCCCTCAGCCGCGCTCCCACGTCGTGAGGGCCTCGTCCACCGCGTCGCGGACCTCCGGGTCGGGGTGGGCCCGCAGGTCTCGCAGCACCCCGAGGGCCGGGCCGAGTTCGCCGCCCGTCGATGCCGCCCGGCTCGCGTGGTCCTCCGTCAGGGCCACCGCGTACAGGCCGGCGAACAGCCCGTCCCGGAGCGGGTGCGTGCCGTTCCGGCGCCGCGTGAACCACCGGGGCCCCGACGCCCCGATCGCCAGCGCCGCGTCGCGCGCCTGCGCCAGCTCGTCCGGGGAGACCCGGGGCGAGCGGCGGGCCATCGCCACCGCCGTACGGGCCGCGAGCAGCGGCCGGTCGCGTACCGCCCGGGCCTGCGCCCGTAGCTCCCGGGCCCGCTCGGCCGACGGCGCGGCCGGGTCCCACAGCGCCGTCCGGGCCTTGACCGCCCACCGCAGGCTCGCGTCCTGCTCCGAGATCAGTGCGATCGCGCGCTGCCAGACGGGCCGGCAGGCCTCGGGCAGGCCCTGTCCGGCCGTTCGTTCGAGGGACCCCGCCAGCACCGCGATCCGGTGCAGGGCGTTGCGCGGGTCCCGTTCCGCCGGTTCGGCCGGCGCGCCGCGCCCCCGCGCCCGGGCGTCCGCCCCGGCCTCCCGTACGTACCGGCTCAGCAGCGCCGCCGTGACCGCTTCCAACGTCGGACCGTACGTGTCCGGGTCGACCCGTGCCGCGTCCACGACCGCCTCCACCGCGGCCCGCCACACGACCTCGTGGCTCCTGGGCTCGACCGCCAGACGCGGCAGCAGGCCCGCGTCCACGGCGGACGGCACCGCGAGGGTCCAACGCCGCAGCACCCGGCAGGCCTCGGCGACCGTCCGCGCGTCCGGCGCCTCCTCGGGCGCCCCGTCAGGGGCCCGGCCCGCGCCCTCGGGGGACGCGCCGCGCGCGGGCTCCTCCGTGAGGAACCGGTGGCACACCTCGGCCACGAGCTTCCCGTACGGCTCCCGCGCCGCCGCCGGCAGAGCGAGCGGGGCCACGCGCAGCAGCGCCTCCCGCTCCGCCCTCGAACCCTCCCGCGCCGTCGTACGAAGACACGCCTCCACCGGCCCCAGCGTCACGAGCTGCGCCGCCCGTGTCACCGCCGCCGCCCGGACGTCCCGGTGCTGTCCCGGCGCCGAGAAGGCCGCCACCAGCAACTCGCCCGCCAGCGCCGCCGGCAGCCGGTCCGCCGCCAGCCGGACGATCTCCTTGCGGCTCGTCACCTTCGTGCCCGTGGCCCGCTCCAGCACGGGCCGGAACCGCTCCGCGAGTTCCGCCGGCGGCACGTGCGCGCAGACCCGTCCGATCCCGTACACGGCGACCCGCGCCCGGTCGCCGTCGGCCCGCGCGAGCAGGTCGGGCAGGACCAGGCCGGGCCGGTCGGCGCCGGGCAGCGCGGCGAGGGCCGCCTCGGCCGTCGGTACGTGTTCCGATTCCGCGGCCTCCCGCACCGCCGCCAGCCCGCCGCCGCCCGGCACCGCCGCGAGCTCCCGCAGGAGTGCGTCACCGGGGGACCGCTCCGGATGCGCCCGGGCCCGCAGCCCGGCCGCGAGCCAGTCGGCCACGGCTGCGCACGTCGCACCGGTCCACCGGTGCGCGTACCCCCGTACCGGGGGCAGGACCTGCCGCAGGGGCCGGCCCACGATCCGCTCCGGGTCATGGAAGCGGCCGAGGGGCGGCGAGTCCAGGGGCGCGGAGGCGAATGCCGGCAACAAGTCGTCGGCCTGCCGCGCCACGAGCTCCATCACACGGGGCAGCACGACGGCGGACGGATCCGCGGCGAGCAGGGTGCGGATGCGCTCGGCACGCGGACCCGCCGAGGCCAGCCACAGCACACAGGCGCGTTCCGCCGGCCCGCGCGCGCCGGTCAGCGCGATCCGCTCCACGACCTCCGCCAGCCAGGGCTCGGCCTGCTCCCAACGCGGGTCCGACGCAAGGGACTCGGCGAGGGAGAGCGCGGGGACGGGATCGCCCGCGTCGAGGGACTCCGTCACCACGGGACGCACGGCGTCGAGCAGCGCCCGGGCCGCGTCGGCCGGCGGCTCCGTACGCAGGGCCTGCGTCACGAACCTGCCGAACCCGCCACCGGGCGTGTCGGGGCCGTCGGCGCGGACCAGCGTTCGGACCGCCCACGCGGCGAGCGCCGACAGCTCGCCGCCATCCGTTCCGGAGGCCTCCGCTGCGGAGTGCGTCCCGTCCGCGGTCGTGTGCAGCAGGCGGCCCGCGAGCTGGGTGAGGGAGGCGAGCGTGCCGTACGAGAGGTCCCGCGCGGCGAGCGCGTCCGAGGAGAGCCGCTCCAGCGCCGGCACCGCGGCCGCAGTGAAGGTCCGTGTGGGCAGGGCGCTCAGAGCGCCCAAGGCGGTCTGGCGCACCGGGTCCTGCTCCGAGCGCAGCCGGGCCAGTTCCGTCAGTACTTCGGTGGTCACCTCCGGGCGCCGGGCCCGCGCGGCGGCGTGCACCAGGGCCCGCCAGGCGGCCGCGCGCCCGTCGGAGTCCGCGCGCCGGGTGTCGACCCGGAGCGCCTCGGCCTCGTCCGCGTACGGAAGGAGGGCCCGCAGCGCCAGCAGCTCGACCGGCTCGGCGCCCCGCGTCCGCGCCCGCTCGAGGGCGTGGAGAGCGAAGGGTGCGGCGTCCCGGGCGGGCAGTACGCGCATCAGCTCGGCCGGGAGCACCGCCGTCTCGGAGCCTGCGGAGGCGGCGGGTGCGGAGCCCCCTTCGGCCCGGACCGCGTCCAGCACCGCTCGGCGCCGACCGGGCGGGAGCGCGGGCAGGAGCACCGCGAGCACGGGCGCGGGGACCGCCGCCGCACGCACCGCCGCGACGAGTTCGTCCTCGGGGACGGCCGCGGCGAACCGGCGCGCGCCGTTGCCGGACAGGGTCCTCGCCGCGAGGACGAGACGGCCCTGCCCCCACAACCGCGCCGCGAGCCGGGGCCGGTGGGCGACGAACGCGGGCAGGTGCGGGACCAGCCCGGCCGGGAGCCGCTCGGGGCCGACCCGCTCGAACAGGTCCAGGGTCGCGCCCGGGTCGACCTGCGCCAGCGCGGCCAGCGGGTCGCGGGCCGCCAGCAGCCACCAGAGCTCGCGGGCGGGCGGTGCCTGCGCTTCGGCCTCCCGTACGACGGTCTCGTACACGACCTCGGGCACCCGACGCGCCAACGGCAGCCAGGAGTGCAGGGCGTGCCGGAGCTCCGGCAGCAGACGCCGCACCGTCGCGGGGGAGCAGGAGGGCAGCAGCCGGGCCGCCTCCCGGTCGCCCCAGGTCGCGCGGACGGAGTCGATCAGGGCATCGGGGAGCGAGCCCGGGATGCGGTGGAGGGTGGCGACGAGCTGTTCCCGGGCCGCAGCCGTGACCCGGTCGGTCACCAGGACCTCGGCGGTCGGACGGATGCGGCCGGTGCGCAGCGCGGCCAGCGCCTGGGCGCGTACGGCCCCGTGCGGGTCGGTGAGCCCGGCGACGAGCAGGTCCGCGAGCCGCTCACCGTGGGCCGGGTCGGAGGGGACGGCGCGTGCGCAGATCAGGGCCGTGGCCCGGGTGTCCGGCACGTGCCGGTCGGGGTCGGCGAGTTCCGCGAGCAGGCCGGGCACCTCGGCCGGGGCCAGCGCACGCACTTGGGCGACGGCAGCGCGGATCCGCTCGCGGTGAGCGAGCGGAGCGAGCGAGGCGAGGAGCCGGACCGCGGCCTCCCGACCGGGCCGGGCGGAATGGTGCGGGGGCTGCGGGGAGGTGCTCATGCGGCCATCGTGCAACAGGGGGTGGATGAGGAGCGAGGCAATTGAAGGACACCGGCCGCAAGCACCACGAAGGGGACAACTCTCCCCAACCATGATGATTTGACCCGCTCGATGCCGTGCAGCAAGGTCGGGGCATGGATCAGATCTTCGAGAAGTTCCGGACCCTGCCCGTCGAGGAGCAGCTCTCCCCGGCCCTCACCCGCCGCAGGTACGCGGACTTCCCCGTCCTCGTCGTGGACCACCCGCGCGCCGGACAGGCGTGTCTGAGCATCCAGGGCGGACAGCTCGTCAGCTGGCGCCCGTCGGGCGCCCGTCCCGACGATCCCGGCGTGCTGTGGTCGGCCGACCCCGACCTGTGGCGGCGCGGAACGGCCGTGCGCGGCGGAATCCCGCTGTGCTGGCCGTGGTTCGGCCCGTCCGGTCCCGCCGGTTCGCCCTCGCACGGGTTCGCGCGGACCACCGACTGGGAGCTGACGGCGTGGGAGGAGGACGCGGACCGGGTCGTCGTGGAATGCACGCTGCGGCCTTCGGAGGCGACCCGCGCACTGTGGCCCGAGGAGTTCGTCCTCGTGGCGCGGTACACCCTGACCGACAGCTGCCTCATCGAGATCGAGGACCGGGGCGACCACACCGCCACGGCCGCGCTCCACACCTACGTACGGATCGGCGACCTGGGACGGGCACATCTCGCGGGCCTCGGCCCCGAGCACACCGACGGGCTCACCCGGCGCCGCTACGAGGCCGAAGACGGCACGCTCACCCCCGTCGACCACGTCGAGCGGTTCCAGACGGCGCCGGCGCCCGTCACCACGGTGCGCGACGAGGTGCTCGGAAGGATCGTCGCCCTCGCCCACCACGACCACAGTGACGTGGTGGTCTGGAACCCGGGCGCCGAACTCGCGCGGGGAATGGCGGACCTCGCGCCGCAGGAACACCGGCACTTCCTGTGCGCGGAGACCGCCCGGGTGGGGCGGCCGCTGGTGGCGGAGGAGGGGCGGCCGGGCCGGCTGGCCGTCGAGCTCCGCATGACGGAGCTCTGAGGGCCGGGGAGACCCGACCGCGAGCGGCTCGGGCGTCGGCTCAGGTGCGGATCACTTCCCGGTCAGCGCCGTGGCCAGGAGTGCGGCGGTCCGTGCGATGAGGGGGTTGTCGGGCGCGGCGTCGGATCGGGGCTTGGTCGTCAGGACGGCGATGACGAGGGGAGGCCGGCCGGGGGGCCAGGCGACGGCCACGTCGTTGTTGGTGCCGTACGCGCCCGCGCCGGTCTTGTCCGCCACGGTCCAGTTCCCCGGCAGACCGGCCCTCAGCCGCTCGCCGCCCGTGGTGTTGCCCAGCAGCCAGTCCGTGAGCCGCCGCCGGTCCGCCGCCTCGAGCGCGGTGCCGAGGACGAGGCGCTCGTAGGTCCGCCCGATCGCGTACGGGGTGGTGGTGTCGGTCACCCGCAGGGGTTCGGCGGTGTTCAGGTCCGGTTCCCACCGATCCAGGCGGGTCACCCCGTCCCCGGTCGAGCGGGCGAACCGCGTGACGGCGGCCGGGCCGCCCAGCTCGCGCAGGAGCAGGTTGGCGGCGGCGTTGTCGCTGAAGCGGATCGCGGCATCGCTCAGCTCCGCGATGGTCATCCCGCGGGCGAGGTTCTCCGCCCGGCCGGTGATCGGGGCGTGCCCGGAGGCGGTGGCCTCCTGCGCGGTGTAGCGGACGCGCTTGGCCAGGAACTCCCCGTCCCGGTCGAGGTCGCGCAGGACGGCGGCCACGGCGAGGGTCTTGAAGACCGAACAGAGGGGGAAGCGCTCCTGCGCCCGGTACCGGACCGTGCGACCGGTGGCGGTGTCATGGGCGTAGACGCCCAGGCGGGCGGAATGCTCCCGTTCCAGTGCCGCCAGCCGGTGCGCGACCGTGCCGCTGCCGCCGGGGGGCGCGGACGCGGCGAAGGCGCTCCCGCCCGCCGGCAGCCAGGCGGCCAGTGCCGCTCCGGCTCCCAGGGCGAGCGCGGTGCGCCGGGACGAGGTCTTCCCTGTTGTGTTCACAGGTGTCCTCTTCCTCTCCGGGGCAAGATCTCAACCCTCGCTGGGCCTGTGGCCTTCGATCCGGGGGTCATAAATGCCCCCAAACCTTCCCCCGAAAGGGATATGACCCACCACGGAGGGCGAGTTTCGGGGCTCTCGGCGGTGACCCGCCCCACAGGACCTTGGTCACATACGAAGCGGGATAGTGGTCCTTAGACGGCCCTTACCCACCCCCTCACACCAGCTCCCACCTGCACCGATACCCACCTGTCCTCTGGGGGGTCGTTGCGCCCCGGCTGCGAGGAGCACTAGTAAGAGGGGTCGTTGCCAGGCGGGCTCTACCCCCGTAGAACTGGATGAGTCGCA